>DATKMW010000020.1:0-3668 GCA_035541675.1 Anaeromyxobacter sp.
TCTGGTCGTGGGTGTGGCAGCCGACGCAGTCGAAGTTGGAGAAGGTGGCCGGGTCGTTGTGGCAGGCGGCGCAGTCCAGGGTGGCGTGGTCGCCGCTGGCGACGGGGAAGTAGGAGTGGACCGCCGGCGTCAGGTTGGGAAGCCTGGGGCCGGAGCCGCTGCAGGCGGCCAGGAGCGCGCCCAGGGTGAGCGCGGCGGCGAGCACGGAGCGGCGAGCGATCATCCTCGGTTCCCTCGTCGGCCGAGCGGGTGACAGGATGCCGCTCCGCAAAGGACGGGGACTATAGGACGACCGCGCCGGCCCGAAACAGGCCCTTTCCGGACTGGACCTGCCCGGCCCGGGGCAGAAGGTCGTCACGAAAGGTGAACGCAGCGCTTTCGCCCTTCGCGGGCTGGTGAACGTCTTCTTGCCCGCTCGCCGGTCCCACACCTCCGTACAGCGTCGCCGCGCCGGGGTCCGGGCGTGGGAGGCGGCGGGACGTCCCTGGCGGCGGCCTCGTCGTCCTCGGGGAAGGCCCTGTCGGCCAGGGCCTTCGGAGCGCGGGGCGCGCCGGCCGGGCGGGCGGGTCCTGCCGCCGGCTCGCTCCAGGCGGAAGGGAAGCTAGAGGTCCTTCCAGATGCCGGCCAGCGCCGCCTCCACCTTGCGGTAGGCGGCGTACTTGCGCCGGTAGACCGCGGACGCGGCCGGGTCCGGCTCGTACCGGGCGCCGATCTTCACCATGTGCCGGGCCGCATCGGCCAGGTCCTTGTACACGCCGCCGGCCACGGCGGCGGCCATGGCCGCGCCCAGGGTCCCGAGCTCCCGGGCGGCCACGGTCTCCACCGGCAGCTCCAGCACGTCGGCGAACATCTGTGACCAGACCTTCGAGTTGGCGGCCCCGCCCGCCAGGCGCACCGCCCGGGTCCGCTCCCGGTTGGCGAGGAGCTTCTCCACGTGGACCCGGTGGCAGAAGGCGATCCCCTCCAGCACGGCGCGAATCACCTGGGGCCGGGTGTGCGAGGCGTCGAGGCCCACCAGGGTGGCGCGCGCCTGGGGGTCGTAGTTGGAACCGTAGAGGAAGGGGAGGAAGACGATGTGCTGGCCGTCGGGCGGAACCTGGGCCGCCAGTTCGCTGGTGAGCTCGAAGACCGAGATGCCCCGGGCCGCGGCGGCGTCCTTCTCCGCCTGGAGGAAGAGGTGAGTGAACCACTCGTTGTTGCCGGCCGAGGTGGGGCTGCACTCCTCCACCAGGTAGTAGCCGGGGAGGCAGAAGAGCGAGTTCATCATCACCGAGTGGTTCACCACCGGCTTGCGGGAGATGAACTCGTTGATGCTCCAGGTGCCGGCGATGACGCAGAGGTTCTGCTCGTCGGTGACGTCCACCGCCACCGCGCAGGCGTCGATGTCGAACATGCCCCCCGCCACCGGGGTCCCCGGGAGGAGCCCGGTGGCCGCGGCCGCCTCGGGGCTGACCGTGCCGCAGGGCTCGGTCGAGTAGCGCACCGGCGGCAGCTTGTCGTGCACGTGGGCCAGGCCGAACTCGGCCAGCAGGTCCTTCTCGAAGCGGACGGTCCTCAGGTCCATCAGGTTCGACCCGGAGTAGTCGGTCACCTCGGCGAAGGCCTCACCGGTCAGCCGGAAGCGGACGTAGTCCTTGACCTCGAAGATCCAGCGGGTGCGCTCCACCACCCCGGGCCGGTGGTCCTCCAGCCAGCGGAGCAGCGAGACCGGCTGGCAGGCGAGGATGCTCTGGAAGGTCCGCTCGAATACCCGCGCCGCGGTCCCGTCCTTGTACCAACGCTCCGGATACTCCCAGGCGCGGGAGTCGGTGGAGACGATGCCGTTGTAGGCGGGCTTGTGGTCCTTTCCCCACAGGTACAGCCCCTTGCCGTGGCCGGTGAGGGCCACGCCGCGGATGGCCGATGCGGGGACACCCGAGGCGGCGATGGCCTCGGCCATGGCCTCGCAGTTGGCCTTCCAGAGCAGTTCCATGTCGCGCTCGGTGAACCCGGGCTGCGGCAGGATCATGGGCACCTTGCGCGAGGCGCCGGCCAGGTCGTTCCCCTGTTCGTCGAAGACCACCGCCTTGGTGGCTGTCCCTCCGTTGTCCACTCCCAGGAAATAGGCGGGCATGGTTACCTCCTCAGCTGGCGGGAAACTTCTGGCGGAGGAAGGCGCTGGCCCGCTCGATGGGCCCGCGCCAGTCGCCGTCGGCAGGGGCCCACAGCTCGGCCACGAAGAGGCGCACCCCCATGGCCAGGGCCTCGCGGATGCAGCCCTCGAAGTCGACGTGGCCCGTGCCGAAGGGGATCTCCCGGAACTTGCCGGGGACGGTCTCCTTCAGGTGCACCGCGGCGATCCGACCCCGGCCGGTCCGCAGGTCGTCGAGCGGGGAGGTGCCGGCGGCGTGCGTGGCGTTGGTGATGTTGCCGACGTCGGGGTAGAGCTGGAGCCATGGGGAGTCCACCCGCCGGACATGGCGCATGGCCTTCTCCACCGTGTTCATGAACTCCGTCTCCATGGTCTCGAAGGCCAACACCACCCCGCGGGCCGCGGCCAGCTCCACGCACCGGAGCAGGTTGTCGGCGAAGCGCCGGCGGGTGTCGTCGGTCGACTCGGAGTAGTACACGTCGTAGCCGGCCAGCTGGATGACGCGGATGCCCAGGTCCGCGGACAGCCCCACGGCGTCGGCCATGATCTCCATCCCCCGGCGCGCCACCTCGGCGTCGGCGCTGCCGATGGGGAAGCGCCGGTGGCCGGACAGGCACATGGTCTCGACCCGCACCCCGGTGTCGAACATGGCCTCCACCCAGGCGCGACGGGTGGCGGCGTCGGCCCCGAGCCGGGCCAGCTTCTCCGGGGTCTCGTCGATGGACAGCTCCAGGAAGTCGAAGCCGGCCGCCCCCGTGGCGCGCAGCTTCTCGGCCAGGCCCAGCGGCCATGGCATCGATTTCTCGTATAGCCCGAGGCGGTAGCCGGCCATGCGGCTGTTCTTGCACGCCGGCGGCAGCCGGGCAAGCGACGCGGCGGCGCGCCCGGCCCGGCTGCCTAGCCCACGAAGGCGCGGGCGTTCCGGAAGATCCGCAGCCAGGGCCCTTCCTCCCCCCATCCCGGCGGCCGCCAGGAGAGCTGGACCGTCCGGAAGGCGCGCTCGGGGTGGGGCATGAGGATGGTCACCCGGCCGTCGGGGGTGGTGACCGCGGTGATGCCCCCGGGCGAGCCGTTGGGGTTGTCCGGGTAGCGGTCGGCCGGGCGTCCGCGGTGGTCGACGAACCGCGCCGCCACCAGCCCCCGGGCTCCCAGCGCCTGCCCTTGGGCCGGGGAGGCGAACTCGGCCCGCCCCTCGCCGTGGGCCACCACGACGGGGAGCCTGGAGCCGGCCATCCCGGCCAGGAGCACCGAGGGGCTCTCCAGGACCTCCACGAGCGACAGCCGCGCCTCGAACTGGTCGGAGCGGTTGCGGATGAAGCGGGGCCAGGCCTCGGCCCCGGGCACGAGCTCGTGCAGGGCGGAGAGCATCTGGCACCCGTTGCAGACGCCCAGGGCGAAGGCGTCCGGCCGCGCCAGGAACCGCTCCAGCTCGCGGCGCGCCCGGGCGTCGAAGAGGATCGACTTGGCCCAGCCCTCGCCCGCCCCCAGCACGTCGCCGTAGGAGAAGCCCCCGCAGGCGGCCAGGCCGCGGAAGCCG
>DATKMW010000021.1:0-5317 GCA_035541675.1 Anaeromyxobacter sp.
CGGCGCCCGCAGGTAGACGAAGGCCACCCCGGACTTCAGGTAGTCGTCCACCGTCTCCAGCACCGCGGCCGCCCGGATCCAGGCCGGCCCGGTCTCGAGCACCCGCGCCTCGATGAGCGTGGACACGGCGGCGAAGCCGACCGCCCGGGCCCGGACCCGGAAGGCGTCGAGCGCCAGCCCCTCGACCTCGGCGTGGTTCTTGAGCGCCGGCGAGACGGCCATGGCCTGGAGGTAGAGGGTGTCGTTGTCGCCGAAGCTCGTGTCCTCGCGGACGCCCAGCTCGTTGTGGTTCTCGAGCGGGCTGCCGATGGCATAGGACAGGAGCCGCCCGGAGACGCGGTCCAGGAGCCCGACGCCCACCGCCCGCGCTTGGCCCAGGGTCGCCTCGAGGACCTCCAGCGGGTAGAGGAGCAGCGGCTCGCGTCCCTCCTTGCGGCCGTACTGCGCCGTCTCCAGCGCGTTCACCTCGGGGAGGAGGACCTTGCCCTCGGCGCTGGAGAGGTCCACCACCTGCAGCGTGCCCGGGGGCACGTCGAGGGTGCCCACCCGCACCTCGGGACCGGGGCGTGCGCCGGCTGGCGCCTCGGTGCCGAGCAGGTCGACCACCGCGCGCCGGAGCAGCTCCAGCGCCTCCTGGATGGCGGCCGGCTCCATGTCGTAGCGCGGGTAGAAGCGCAGGGTCCGCTCGCCCGCCGGCAGCATCAACAGGCCGTAGCGGAAGGCGCGGTCGCGCAGCCAGTCGCGCCAGTCGGCGCGGACCACGTCGAAGGCCAGCAGGCACCCGGCCCCGCGCACCCCCTGCAGGAAGCCCTTGTAGTCGTGGGCCAGCCGCTCCAGGCCCTCGCGCGCCAGAGCTCCGGTGCGGCGCACCTGCTCCAGGTCGAGCCGGTCGAGGTAGCCGAGGAGCCGGAGCATGCCCACCGAGTCGCCCTCCCAGGTGGTGTTGAACTTCTTCTCCTCCTGGAAGAAGGTGGCCAGATCCTCGCTCACGAAGAGGATGCCGTTCTGGGCCTTCTTGGCCCACATCACCACGTCGGGCGGGCAGGGCAGGTCGAACAGCTCGTGGGCCCAGAGCCGGCCGGTGGCGCCCCAGCCCGTCTGCACCTCGTCGAACATGAGCGGCACGTCGTAGATGCGGGTGAGGAGCCGCAGCCGCCGGAAGAAGGAGGCCGAGGCCAGCCGGAGGCCGCCCTCCCCCTGGATGGGCTCGACCAGCACCCCGGCCACCCGCTGCGCGCGCCGGAGCTCGGCCGGGTCGACCAGGGCACGCTGCTCCTCCACGAACCGCTGGACGAGCGCGGGCCAGTCGCCGCGGTCCTCGGGGAGCCGCCCCAGCAGCTCGTCGCAGGCGGAGAGCTGGCGCCGGAACTGCTCCATGGGGCGCGGCGCGCCGGGCGCGCGCCCGGTGACCAAGAGGACCCAGATCTGCTCCAGGGTCTTCTCGTCGCGGCGCTGGGTGCGCCAGGCGGAGTGCGGGTCCTCCACCGGGAAGAGCACGTGCGGCCAGTCGAAGGTGGGGAAGCCCAGGCGCGCCTTCTTGCGGTGGGTGGCCGCCAGGCTCCCCAGGGTGCGGCCGTGGAAGGCGCCCTCGAAGGAGACGATGAAGAACCCCTGCCGCTCGCCGCCGCTCTCGGAGCCGGGCTCGGGCGGGCTGGTCTTGACCCGGTTGAGGAGCACCGCCTTGATGGCGTTCTCCACCGCCTCGGCGCCGGTGTTCACCACGAAGAAGCGCGGGGTGCCCGGGGGAGCGATCCGGCGCAGCGCGTCCTTGAGCCGGAGCGAGAGGACCGTCTGGTACTCGGAGTGCGCGTAGCGGGAGGCGACGAAGGGGAGGCCGGCCAGGACGCTGGCCACCAGCGCCGGGTCGTTCTCGCCGAACGGCTGGGTGGCGATGAGTGCCCCCAGGTCCATGAAGCGATAGGGCTCGCCGTCGGCGTCGCGGTCGAGGGTGGCCAGGTACGGGCCCACGCTCTCGGCCGGGTCGAAGGCCACCGGCAGCGCGTAGAAGAGGCCGTCGGAGGCGGCGTCGAGGGCGGCCTGGCTGGCCGGAAGGTCGCTCTGCACGAGCTCGTCCAGGGACCGGCCCGGGGCCGAGAAGCGCGGCGGCAGCCGGACGTGGATCTGGCCGGCCCGGTACCGGGCGTTCAGGGCCGGGATCCGCTCCAGCCAGCGCAGCGCCTCGGCCTGGGCGGCGAGGAGCTGGTCTGCGCCCTGGGAGGCCGTGGTCTCGGCGGCGGCGCGGCGGGCGGGCGCGGCCCGGTCGGAGAGCAGGGTGGAGGGTTCCATGGGATCTCGCCTCGGGTCTTGCGGGTTCGCTCGGGGCCTGTGCTTCAAGAGCACCAGCCGTGCCGGCGCGCCAGGGCTGTACGGGGGAGGGGCTCCATCACCCCGTAAGCCCGTGAAATCCAGTGCTTGAGCCAGGAGCGGCGGGCTCGTTCCGCCCCCCGGCCATGCGCCGATGCCCGGGCCATGCGCGGCGGCATGCCCTTCACCCCGCCCTGGTGCCAGGGCATCCGGCCCGGAAGGGGCCTGGCCCGAGCCCGGCTGGTGCACCCGCCGGGCTCGGGGACGGCGGCCGTCAGAAGAAGAAGACGACCTGCGCCGACGCCAGCGAGTTGAACTTCCGGTACTGCGGGTTCGAGCCGCCGGCCAGGGCGTCCTTGTTGCCGAAGACGTTCTCGGTGGCGCCGTCGAGCCGGTACTCGGCCTTGAGGGTGACGTTGGCGCTGAGCGAGTAGTTGAGGCCCAGGGTGAGGGCGTACTTGTTGGCACCCCGGTCCGGGTTGCCGCCGTTCTGGTCCGGGCCCACGCCGTTGGCGGTGTCGGAGCTCACCCAGTCGAGCAGGCCGCCTCCGTTGGCCACGTCGTAGATGAAGTCGGCGCGCACGACCCCTTGCAGGACGGTGGTGATCTTGTAGGCGCCCAGGACCGAGGCCCCCCACCACCAGGCGTCCCGCAGCCGCCCGTCCGGGTCGGCGGTGATGGCGGCGCCCCGCTGCCTGCCGTAGGTGAGGTGGCCGTTCAGGGTCACGTCGCCGCGGGTGTACCAGCCGTCGACCTCGCCGGTGAAGTAGAAGGTGTCCTTCGACGAGACCGGGGTCACCCCGTCGGCCTCGAGGGCCACGCCGTTGCTGTTCGTGCCGTAGCCGGAGTCGACGAAGGCGCGGGCGTTGTCCTTGTAGCCCAGGGCCCCGGCGAAGCCGAAGCCCCAGTAGTCGGTGCCCTTGGGCGTGTAGTCACCGCGGAAGACCAGGGCGGGGATGTGCTCGCCCAGCTGGCGGATGCTCTGGTTGAAGTTGGCCACCATCACCTTGAGATCGATCCGTGGCGTCACGCGCTCGATGCCGAAGCCCGTGTAGTAGTAGGGGATGGTGAAGTCGAAGAGGAGGTTGTGGGTGACGAGCAGGTTCTGGTTGGGCGCCTGGTACTCGTAGCCCGACCAGTCGGGGACCTGCCCGGCGATGAGCTTGGTGGAGAGGCCGCCGAGCGGGATCCACACCGACGCCTCGTTGACGATGCTGCCGTTGTTGAAGTCGCCGGTGCCGCGCTTGGGGATGAGGTCGAGGTGGAACCGGGTCCCGTTCTCGGTCTCCTTGATGATGTCCAGGGCGACGGTGCCGAAGTAGGAATCGTCGTAGGAGTAGCCCTCGGCGGTGGTCGGCACCAGGAACTGGAAGGTGCCCCGCTCCTTGTTGGCGTTGTAGACGTAG
Organism: Anaeromyxobacter sp.; assembly: GCA_035541675.1. GTDB lineage: Bacteria > Myxococcota > Myxococcia > Myxococcales > Anaeromyxobacteraceae > Anaeromyxobacter. The sequence continues at coordinate 3,711 of DATKMW010000021.1, forward strand.
GTCGGGTCCATCCAGCCGGAGACCTTGAAGCCCTTGAGGCCCGAGGCGTCCCGTCCGTCCTCCAGCGACTCGGCCTTGACCTGGATGCGGCCGAAGTCCTGCTGCTGCTCGGGCGTCATCCCCGGCGGCGGCAGGGCCTGGACCTGCTTCTCCAGCTCGGTGACCCGGTCCTGGAGCGCCTTCAGCTCCTTGGCCGTTTCGGGGTCCGGGTTGGCGGCCCGGGCCGGAAAGGCGCCGGCCAGTGCCAGCGCGGAGATGCTGAGCGTCAGGATCCTCATGGTGCGCTCTCCTTTCGGTGTCGATCCGTTGGGGTCTTGGGCGCGTGATCAGGCGCGCTGCGCGGCGGCGATCTCGGCCGCGCGGCGCCGCTCCCTCTGCACGACGAACCAGCTGCCGGTCACCACCAACACCGAGACGACGCCGATGATGACGGTGGCCACCGCGTTGATGTCGGGCTTCATCCCCAGGTGGGCCCGGGAGAAGATGACCAGGGGCAAGGTGGTGGAGCCGGGTCCGGACAGGAAGGCGGCCAGGACCACGTCGTCCAGGGACAGGGTGAAGGTGAGCAGGAACGCCGAGATCAGCGCGTTGAGGATGAGCGGCAGGGTCACCAGCACGAACACCTGGATGGGCCGCGCTCCCAGGTCGGTGGCCGCCTCCTCCAGCTCGGGGTTGAGATCCTGCAGCCGCGCCTGGATCACCACGGTGGCGTAGGACATGCCCAGCATGACGTGCCCCAGCCAGATGGTGAACATCCCCTGCGCCGGGAAGAACTGGCGCATGCTGACCACCATGAGCAGGAGCGAGAGGCCGATGATCACCTCGGGCATCACCAGCGGCGCGTTGACCATGCCGGTGAAGAGGGTGCGCCCCAGGAAGCGCTTGTACTTGACGAGCGCGAAGCCGGCCAGCGACCCCAGCACCACCGAGGTCCACGCGGAGTAGAAGGCGATGCGGAGCGAGAGCCACACGCCGGCCAGCAGCTCGCGGTCGTGGGGGAGCGCGCGGTACCAGCGGAGGGACGCGCCCGCCCACACCACCGGCAGGGGCGAGGCGTTGAAGGAGTAGAACACCAGCGCCACGATGGGGATGTAGAGGAACAGGTAGCCGGCCCAGAGCCAGGCCTTGCCGAACACCCTGGTGAGCCCCGAGCGGTGCAGCAGCAGTTCCAGGGTCACTTGCGCACCTCGGTGGCCTCGGCCTGGTACTTGTTGAAGATGGCCAGCGGCAAGAGGATGAGCAGGATCACCACCACCGCCACGCTCGAGGCCATGGGCCAGTCGTTGTTGCTGAAGAACTCGTCGTAGAGGACCCGGCCGATCATGAGCGACTGCGGCCCGCCCAGCATGTCGGGGATGACGTACTCGCCGATGCAGGGGATGAAGACCAGCATCGAGCCGGCGATGATCCCGGCCTTGGAGAGCGGGACGGTGATCTTCCAGAAGCCGACCCAGGGGGTGGCGCCCAGGTCCGCGGCGGCCTCGAGCAGCCGCAGGTCCATCTTGGAGAGGGTGGCGTAGAGCGGCAGGATCATGAACGGCAGGTAGGTGTAGACCATGCCGATGAGCATCGCGAAGTCGGTGTTCATGAACATGCCCGGCGCCGCG
>DATKMW010000022.1:0-100060 GCA_035541675.1 Anaeromyxobacter sp.
GCGGCAGGATGCCGGTGATGGTGAGCGTCGCGACGAGGAAGGTGGCCCAGGTCCAGCGCATCTCCCTCCGCAGCCCGCCCAGCCGCTGGATGTCGGTCTCCTCGGCGTTGCCGTGCATCACCGAGCCGGCCCCGAGGAAGAGGCACGCCTTGAAGCAGGCGTGCGTCACCAGGTGCAGCGCCGCCGCCCAGAAGACGCCCACGCCGACGCCCATGAACATGAATCCCAGCTGGGACACCGTGGAGTAGGCGAGCACCTTCTTGATGTCGTCCTGGGCGAAGGCGATGAGGGCGGCCCACACCGCGGTGAGCGCCCCCACCATCGCCACCCAGGCCATCGCCGTGGGCGAGAGGACCAGCAAAAAGCTCAGCCGGCAGAAGAGGTACACCCCGGCCGTGACCATCGTCGCCGCGTGGATGAGGGCGGACACCGGCGTCGGGCCGGCCATGGCGTCGGGGAGCCAGACGTAGAGGGGCAGCTGCGCGCTCTTCCCGGCGGCCCCCAGGAACAGGCAGAGCAGGGCCAGGGTCAGCGCCTGCTGGTAGGTCCAGCCGGCGAAGAGCCCGCCCGGGATCAGCGCCGAGCCCTGGATCCCCCGGGCCAGCGCCTGGAGCTCCTCGTAGCGGGTCGTGCCGAACAGGGCCAGGAGCGAGAAGACGCCCAGGAGGAACCCGAAGTCGCCGATGCGGTTCACCACGAAGGCCTTGCGCCCGGCGAAGGCCTTCTGCGGATCGGTGTACCAGAACCCGATGAGCAGGTAGCTGCAGAGCCCCACGCCCACCCACCCCACGAAGGTGAGCACCAGCGAGTCGGCCAGGACCAGGGTCAGCATGGCCGCCGCGAACAGGTTCAGGTAGGCGAAGAAGCGGGCGTACCCGGCCTCGTCCTCGTGGGACATGTAGGACGCCGAGTAGATGTGGATCAGGGTGCCGACCCCGGTGACCACCATGATCATGGTGGCCGAGAGCCCGTCCACCCGGAGCCCCCAGGCGACCGAGACCAGGGCCCGGCCGTCGGCCTGGATCACCTGGAACCACGGCCCGCCGCGGAGCACGAGCACCCGCAGGAAGAGCGCGTGGTAGAAGGCCACCGAGGAGACGATCAGCGCCCCCACCATGGCCGCGATGGCGATGAGGGTGACGTTCGCCTTCCCCAGCCGGCGCCCGGCCAGGCCGTTCACGGCGGCGCCGGCCAGGGGCAGGAGGATGATGGCCCAGAGGAGCGACTCGGCCGCGGACTGTTCGAGCCAGGGCATGGTGTGGCGCGAAGGATTACCGTCTGGGAGGGAGCCAGGCAAGCGATCTCGTCGACCGGAATGCGCCCGGACCTCGCGGAGATGGGCGGGGGAGGCAGGGGGTGGGCGCCCCGGACCCGGGCCCTCCCCTCGGGCGGGCGCCCGCTGCGCTCCTCGCGCGAAAGTCAAGCCCGATCCGCTGGAAGTCCGCGGAGATCCCCGCGGGCCAAGCCTGCTGAGGAGGGCCGGCCTGGCCCGACCGGAGGCCGGCCCGCCGGCGCGGCTCGGTGCCCGCGCCGGATCGCCCCCCGACGCCCTGCGCGGGGCCGCGGGGCGCGCGCGGGCCGCGCCGGACGGCTATGATCCGCACGGGGAGGTGGCGCGGTGGCGGAGCTGGCTCGGATCCTCCTCGCCGAGGATGACATCCGCGACGTCGAGCTCACGCTCGCCGCGCTCGCCGAGTACCACCTCGCCAACGAGATCGCGGTGGCCCGGGACGGGGAGGAGGCCCTCGACTACCTGTTCCGCCGCGGACCCTTCGCCACCCGCCCGGAGGGGCACCCGGCGGTGGTCCTCCTCGACCTCAAGATGCCCAAGGTCGACGGCCTCGAGGTCATCCGGGCCGTGAAGTCGGACGAGCGGTTGCGCACCGTGCCCCTGGTCGTCCTCACCTCCTCGCGCGAGTCGCGCGACCTGGAGGAGGCCTATCGCCTCGGGGTGAACGCCTTCGTGGTGAAGCCGGTGCAGTTCGGCCAGTTCGTCGAGGCGGTCAAGCAGGTGGGCCGGTTCTGGGCCGTGGTCAACCAGCCTCCCCCCGGCAGCGCCGGCGGGCCGGCCTGAGACGCTCCGCGGGACGGCCATGGAGCGGACCCTCCGTATCCTGCACCTCGAGGACGACGCCCGGGACGCGGAGCTGGTGGCCGCCGCGCTCCGGGCCGGCGGGCTCGACGCCGATATCCTCCGCCTGGACACGCGCGCGGCCTTCGAGGAGGCGCTGTGCCGGGAGGAGTTCGACGTCGTCCTCTCCGACTTCTCCCTGCCCTCCTTCGACGGCGCCACCGCCCTCTCCCTGGTCCACTCGCACCGCCCCGGGACCCCCTTCCTGCTCGTCTCCGGCGTCCTGGGCGAGGACGCGGCCGTGGAGAGCCTCCTGGCCGGGGCCAGCGACTACATCCTCAAGCACCGGCTGGGCCGGCTGGTGCCGGCCGTCCGCCGGGCCCTTTCCGAGGCCGACGATCGGCGGGCGCGCAGCCGGGCCGAGGAGGCGGTGCGCGCCTCGGAGGCCCGCTACCGGCGGCTGTTCGAGTCCTCCAAGGACGGGCTCCTGGTCTTCGACGCCGCCACCGGCCGGATCCTCGACGCCAACCCGGCCTTCCTGTCCCTGGTCGCCTTCGCCCGCGAGGAGGTGGTGGGGCGCACCGTGCCCGAGCTGGACATCGCCGGCGACAGCGCCTGCGCCGCCGCCTTCGAGGACATCCGCACCCGGGACGAGGCGCGCCACGAGGACCTGGAGCTGCGCTCGCGCGACGGGGAGGCGGTCAGCGTCGACCTGGTCAGCACCGCCTACGCCCTGGACGGCCAGCGGGTCATCCAGTGCAGCACGCGGGACATCCGCGAGCGGAAGCGGCTCGAGTCCCAGCTCCGCCTCTCCCAGAAGCTGGAGGCGGTCGGCCAGCTCGCCGGCGGCGTGGCCCACGACTTCAACAACATCCTGGCGGTGATCAACAGCTACACCGAGCTGGTGGTGGACCAGCTCGGCAGCGAGGATCCGCGGCGCGACGACCTGGAGCAGGTCCTGGCCGCGGGGGCCCGGGCGGCCGCCCTGACCCGCCAGCTCCTGGCCTTCAGCCGCCGCCAGTTCCTGAAGCCCACCGTGCTCTCCCCCAACGCGGTGGTGGTCGGGCTGGAGCGCATGCTGCGCCGGATCATCGGCGAGGACGTCCGGCTGGAGCTGCGGCTCGACCCGGGCCTGGGCCACGTGCGGGCCGACCCGGCCCAGCTCGAGCAGGTGCTCATGAACCTGGTGGTGAACGCGCGGGACGCCATGCCCCGCGGGGGCCAGCTGGTGATCGCCACCGGCAGCGCGCGCCTCGCCGAGGGGGACCTCGGCGGCCACCCCGACGCGCGGCCCGGGGCCTACGTGGTACTGGAGGTGAAGGACACCGGACAGGGCATCGACCCGGCCGTGCTCCCCCACATCTTCGAGCCCTTCTTCACCACCAAGGGGCCGGGCAAGGGCACCGGGCTGGGCCTCTCCACCGTCTACGGGATCGTGAAGGAGTCCGGCGGCTTCGTCGAGGTCCGCAGCCAGCTCGGCCAGGGCACCGCCTTCCGCGTCCACCTGCCGCTGGGGCAGGCCCTCCCCGCCGCCGCCGAGGCCGCCACCGAGGCCGAGCCGTCCGGCGGCAGCGAGACGGTGCTGGTGGTGGAGGACGACGGCGGCGTCCGCCGGCTGGTCCACCGGGTGCTGGAGCCCGCCGGCTACACGGTGCTCTCCGCGCCGAGCGGCCCGGACGCCTTCCGGCTCCAGGAGCGCCGGGCCGGCCCCGTCCACCTCCTGCTCACCGACGTGGTCCTGCCGGCCATGGACGGCGCGGCCGTGGCCGAGCGCTTCCGCGTCCTGCAGCCGGGCATCCGGGTCCTGTTCATGTCCGGCTACCCCGGCCGGGCGCCGAGCTCGCCCGACGTCTCCGGCAGGGACCTCTGGCTCCTCCGCAAGCCCTTCACCGCCGCCGACCTGCTCCGCAAGGTTCGGGATCGGCTCGACGCCCCCGAGGGCCCCGCCTGATGTCCACCCATCTCTTCGCCCCGCTCCCCCTCCGATCGCTCACCCTGCGCAACCGCGTGGCCGTCTCGCCCATGTGCCAGTACTCGGCCGGCCCCGACGGCCGGGCCCGGGACTGGCACCTGGTCCACCTGGGGGCCCGCGCCGCCGGCGGGGCCGGGCTGGTGCTCACCGAGGCCACCGCCGTCGAGCCGCGGGGCCGGATCTCTCCCGCGGACCTGGGGCTGTGGGAGGACGGGCAGGTCGAGCCGCTGGCCCGCATCGTCCGGTTCATCCGGGGACAGGGCGCCGCCGCCGGAGTGCAGCTCGCCCACGCCGGCCGCAAGGGCGGCGTGCGCCCGCCCTGGGAGGGCGGCACGCCGGTGCCCGCCACCGAGGGTGGCTGGACGCCGGTCGGGCCCAGCCCGCTGGCCTTCGCCCCCGGCCACCCCGTCCCGGAGGAGCTCGACGCCGCCGGCGTCGGGGGGGTGGTGGCGGCCTTCGTGTCCGCCGCCCGCCGCGCCCTCGAGGCCGGGTTCCAGGTGGTGGAGCTGCACGCCGCGCATGGCTACCTGGCACACGAGTTCCTCTCGCCCCTCTCCAACCGCCGCACCGACCGCTACGGCGGGAGCTTCGAGAACCGGATCCGGTTCCTGGGCGAGCTGACCTCGGCGGTCCGGGCGGCGTGGCCCGAGCCCCTGCCGCTCCTGGTCCGCCTCTCGGCCACCGACTGGGTGGAGGGGGGCTGGACGGTGGAGGAGTCGGTGGAGCTGGCGCGGAGCCTGCGCGCCCGGGGGGTGGACCTGGTGGACGTCTCCTCCGGCGGCCTGGTCCCGGACGCGCGGGTGCCGGCCGGGCCCGGCTACCAGGCGGCCTTCGCCGAGCGGATCCGGCGCCAGGCCGGGATGGCCACCGGCGCGGTGGGCCTCATCACCACGCCCGAGCAGGCGGACCACGCGATCCGTAGCGGGCAGGCCGACCTGGTGCTCCTGGCCCGCGAGTTCCTGCGCGATCCCCACTTCCCGCTGCGCGCCGCCCGGGCGCTGGGCCAGGAGGGCCCCTGGCCGCGCCAGTACCTGCGCGGCCGGTAGTCAGGGCGCCGGCGCCGCCGCGACCGCCACCCAGCCCCCCTGCGCCGCGGAGCGGAGCACGGCCTCCACCACCTGCGCCGACCGCAACCCGTCGGTGAAGGTGGGCAGCCCCTCCGGCGCGCCGCCGGCGATGGCGGCGTAGGTGTCGCCCACGAAGGCGTCGAAGCACTCCTGGTAGCCCTGGGTGAGCCCGGCGGGCAGGACCGCCAGCCGCCGCTGCTCGGCCGAGCCCCGGGTCGGGTCCTTGACCCGCAGCTCCACCGCCTCCGCGCTCCCGATCCAGAGCCGCTCCGGCTCCTCCTGGTCGAACACCAGGCTCCGGCGGGCTCCGTCGATCTCGAACCAGAGCCGGTTCTTGCGCCCGGCCGAGACCTGGCTGATGGTCGCCGTGCAGAGCGTGCCCTCGCCGGTGCGCAGCAGGACCACGGCCACGTCCTCGGTCGACACCGGCACGAGCACCTCCTCCGGCCCGGAGGAGTCGGCCGCGGCGAAGGTGAGCAGGCTCCTGGCCGGGCGGCGGCCCACCGTCGTCTGGAGCGCCGCCACCAGCGAGGTGAAGCGCTGGCCGGTGACCCACTCCACCAGGTCGCACCAGTGCGAGCCGATGTCGGCGAAGGCGCGCGAGGCGCCGCCCCGGGCCGCGTCCACCCGCCAGTTGGTGGCCGCCGGGCTGAGCAGCCAGTCCTGGAGGTAGCTGCCGTGGATGAGCTGCAGCGGGCCGAGCTCGCCGCCCAGGACCCGCGCCCGGGCCTCCCGCACCACCGGGTGGTAGCGATAGACGAAGGGCACGGTGGCCACCCGGGCCGAGGCACGCGCCAGCGCCTCGAGCTCGGTGGCCTCGGCCAGCGTGGTGGCCAGCGGCTTCTCGCAGACCAGGTGCTTGCCGGCCCGCAGCGCGGCCTTGGCCATCCCGTGGTGGAGGGCGTTGGGCGTGCAGAGGTGGACCACGTCCACGGCCCGATCGGCCAGCGCCGCCTCGAGGTCGGGGTAAGCCGGGACGCCCCAGCGCCCCGCCGCCTCCCGGCCGCGCTCCGGGCTCGAGCCGACCAGCCCGCGGAGGATCCCGCCCGCCGCCCCGATGGCCCGGCGGTGCAGGCCGGCCACCAGCCCCGTCCCGACGATCGCTGCCCCGAGTGGCTCACGCATGGTACCCTCCGCGCGGTTCCCCGTGCCCAAGGTCCACTTCCGCTACGGCGCCATGAACGCGGGCAAGAGCACCCAGCTGCTCCAGGTCCGCCACAACTACCACGAGCGGCACCAGCGCACCCTCCTCCTCAAGCCCCATCTCGACGACCGGGAGGGGGAGAACGTGGTGGCCCCCCGGATCGGTATCGCCCCGGTCCAGGTGGACGCCCTGGTGCGGCCGGGCACCCAGGTGCGGGAGCTGGTGGAGCGGGACCGGGAGGTCCGGGGGCGGCTCGACTGCGTGCTGGTGGACGAGGCACAGTTCCTCCTGCCCGAGCAGGTGATGCAGCTGTGCGAGGTCGCCGACTTCCTGGGCGTCCCGGTGGTGTGCTACGGCCTGCGCGCCGACTTCCGCGGCCAGCTCTTCCCCGGCTCGGCGGCGCTGCTCGCCCTGGCCGACTCCATCGAGGAGCTCAAGACCATCTGCTGGTGTGGCCGCAAGGCCACCATGAACGCCCGGATCCTCGACGGGCACGTGCTGCGCCAAGGCCCGCAGGTGCTCATCGGCGGCAACGAGAGCTACACCTCGCTCTGCCGCAAGCACTGGGCGCTCGACCAGCCGGTGCCGCCGGCCGGGGGCGGGCGCGGCTAGGCACCGGGGCTGCCGGGGCGGACGCGCAGGAGGGGACCCTGCGCCGGCGCCGCGGGATCCGTGACCGGGGCCGCCGGCTCGACCGCTCGCCGGAACTCCTCCGACGCGAAGAGCTCGCCCAGCTCCTCGACCACCTGGCAGTAGGCATCGTCGAGCGCCCTCTCCAGGTCCGTGGACAGCCAGCCCCAGGGGTCCGAGGCGTAGCCCTCCCCGAGGATCCAGATGAAGCGCTCCTGCCCGTCGCCGGCGACGATGGTCACCTGCACCTCCACGTCGGCCTGGCTCGGGTGCACCAGCTCCAGCACGCTCTCCCGCCACTGCCAGGCCTCGAGCGCCAGGAACTCCAGCGCCACGGACGTTGCCCCCGGCTCGTCGGCCACGACGTACCCCTCGAGGCGGAGCAGCTCGGCGGCGTCGGCGAGGAGCACCACGTGCGGCGCGGTCTCCCGGAGGACCACGTCGACCTCCGGCTTGAACCCGTTGATGACCGCGCCCACCAGGTACGGCATCTCCACCGGGGTCACGCTCAGGGAGACGGTTCGCCGGGAGGCGCCCGCCGGGCTGGGCCGGTCGGGCCGCGCCGCCTTGCAGGCCAGGCGGATCTCCGGGTCGCGAAAGCCGGACTGGTCGCGGAGGAACTGCACCATGCCGGCGCACCCCGCTGCGCTCGCCCCCAGGACGCCGGCGAGGAGCAAGGCCGGGAGGGACGCCGAGGCCGACCGGCGCATGGAGACAGCGTACCACCGGCGCGCGGACGCGGAGTTCACCGAACGTGTCCGTCGATCGCGGGAGCGCCCCGCCGGGCAACGTGGAGGCGGGGACCACCCGGCCGGTGTAGACTGGGCCGACCGATGCGCGTCGTGGTCGCCCCCGACTCCTTCAAGGGAAGCGCCTCGGCCACCGCCGTGGCCGAGGCCATGGCCCGGGGCGTGCGGGCGGTCTTCCCCGAGGCCGAGATCCGCACCGTCCCCATCGCCGACGGCGGCGAGGGGACCGTCGAGGCCCTGGTGACCGCGACCGGGGGGAGGACGATCGAGGCGGCCGCGACCGGCCCGCTGGGCGAGCCGGTCCGGGCCCGCTGGGGCGTCCTCGGCGACGGCGCCACCGCGGTGGTGGAGACGGCGGCCGCCTCGGGCCTGCCGCTCGTACCCCCCGGCCGCCGCGACCCGCGCCTCGCCACCAGCCGCGGCACCGGGGAGCTCCTCCGCGCCGCCCTGGAGGCCGGCTTCCGCAAGGTGGTGCTGGGCATCGGGGGCAGCGCCACCAACGACGGCGGGGCCGGCCTGGCCCGGGCCCTGGGCATCCGCTTCCTCGACGCGGCCGGGGAGGAGCTGCCCGAGGGCGGTGCCGCGCTCGTCCGGCTCGCCCGCGTCGACGTCTCCGGCGCCGACCCGCGCCTGGAGGGGCTGGAGCTCCTCGTGGCCTGCGACGTCGACAACCCGCTCACCGGCCCCCGCGGCGCCTCGGCCGTCTACGGCCCGCAGAAGGGCGCCACCCCGGCGATGGTGGCCGAGCTCGACCGGGCCCTGGCGCGCTTCGCCGAGGTGGCGGAACGGGCCACCGGGCGCGACGTGGCCCGCCTGCCCGGCGCGGGCGCGGCGGGCGGTCTGGGGGCCGGGCTCCTCCTCTTCACGCCGGCCCGGCTCCGGCCCGGCGTGGGGGTGGTCCTCGAGGCCGTGGGCTTCGAGGCGCTGCTGCGCGGCGCCTCCCTGGTCCTCACCGGCGAGGGCCGGACCGACGCCCAGACCGCCATGGGCAAGGCGCCCGCGGGCGTGGCCGCGGCGGCGCGGCGCCACGGCGTGCCGGTGATCTGCCTCTCGGGCGGCCTGGGCGAGGGCGCCGACGAGATGCTGGCCCTCGGGGTGGACGCGCTGGCCGGGATCGTCCCCGGCCCCATGCCGCTCGAGGAGGCCATGCGCCATGCCCCCTCGCTGGTCGAGGCCGCCGCAGCCCGCGCCTGCCGGCTGGTGCGGGTGGGGATGCGGGTGGCCGGAGGGTGAGGGTCAGCGGCCCGGGAGGCCGTACCCGCGCTCGAGCAGCGTGACCCGCCCGGTGCGGATGTCGATCTCGCCCACGTGCACCGGCAACCCCGGGGGCAGGTAGGGCGCGGCGCGGATGGCGCGGGCCGACTCGAGCGCCGCCTGCCGCGCGTCGGCCACCAGACCGAAGAAGGCGCCCACGTCCGCCGGCACCTCCGCCTCGGGCACGCCGCGCGCGCGGAGCGCCCGCCTGAGCTCCTCCGGCTTCACCCGCGCCGCGCCGCAGTCGGTGTGGCAGAGGACCAGCACCTCCTGGCAGTCGTTCACGTAGACGCTGGCGGCCAGGGCCCGGAGCGCGTCGGAGCCCGGCCGCACCGAGGCACCGGGCACGCGGACCGCCACCGCGTTCCCCCGCTCCAGCCCCAGCGCCCCCGGGAAGAAGCGGGTGAGGCGCGGATCGACGCAGGTGAGGACGCACAGGTGGCGGTTGGCGACGAAGCCCCCGGGGTCGCCGTCGGGGAGGACGGCGCGGCGGTTGGCCTCGAGGAGGTCGTCGAGCGCGGTCATGGCGGTACCGCCAGATAGGGCCGCCACGGCCCCGGGGCAAGCCCAGCTCGAGGCGCCCCTCGTCCGGCACCCGGATCCGCCCTCGCCGGGTGACGGCTCGCTCCGCCCTCGCAGGTGGGGACGCCGGCACTCCGGCGCTGCCCCCGCCGCCGAGGGGGATCCCTCGACGCGAACGGCGCCGACCGCGAGCGCCCGCCGGGGACCCCGGGCCCTCGCTGTCAACCCTCTTCCGACGGGCCACCGATCGAGGGGGCCTGGTCGCGGCAAGGCGCCGCCACCGTTCGCCCGGGCCGGGTGCACAATGCCGGTGGAGAGTCCTGCACCACCTTCCCCCGAGGAGCCGAGCACATGCGACCGACCCTCAGCGCCCTCACCCTGGCCACCCTGGCCCTGCTGGCCGTCGACCGCGGCGGCGCCCGCGCCGCCGACACCTGCGCCAGCGCCGCGGCCGGAGACTTCCTGGGCAGCTGCACCCTCACCGTGCCCAACGTCATGACCTACTGCTTCGAGGAGTGGGGCGGGAAGAACTCGCCGGCCGCTCAGGCCCCGGGGACCTGCACCCGGGGTGGAGGCACCTGGTCGCCGACCAAGCACTGCCCCACCGACAAGGTGATCTGCAAGTGCCAGAGCACCGGTGGCGACTTCAAGGTGATCATGTTCTACCAGAAGAAGGGGCTGTGCGATTCGTGCTCCGGGCCCTGCAAGTCGGTGGTGCCGTAGCGGACGCGGATCCTCGACCCGCAGGGCAGGGCGCCCGTCCGGCCGCCCTCACGCTTGGCCTGCCTCGCGGAAGCGCGCGGCGGGGTGGGCCAGCGCCTCCGGCGAGGGCGGGGGGACGCCACGGCGGATGATCGAGAGGGTGCCGTCGGGCTCCAGGACCACCTGATCGCAGTCGGCGATCCGCATCACCCCCTGCTTGCGCAGGGCCGAGCGGAGCTCGGCCAGGGTGATGAGCTCGTGCCGCAGCTCGCCGAAGTGGACCTTGCCGTCGGTGACGATCCGCGCCGGCCGCCCCTGGAGCAGCCGCTCCACCCAGCGCCAGCGGTAGCTGGCGAAGCCCACCCCCCAGTTGAGGAGGAGGAGCGCCACGGCGCTCACCAGCCCGCCGCCCAGGGAGTTGTCGCCGGCGTTGATGGCGTTCTGGACGGCGTTGGAGAGGATCAGGAGCAGCACCAGGTCGAAGGTGGTCATCTGGGCCAGCTCGCGCCGCCCGGCCAGTCGCAGGGCGACGAGGAGGAAGAAGTAGACCACCACGGCGCGGAGCAGCAGCGCGCCGACGTGCGCCTCGGGGAGGAAGATCTGGTCCATGGCAGAGCCTCGCACGCCGGCCCTGGGTCCGGGTAGGATGCGCCCTCGAGGGAGGTGGCCATGCCCGAAGGCCCCGAGGTCGAGACCGAGAAGCTGCACGAGGCCATCCACGAGGAGCTGGAGAAGGAGGAGAGCGGGTTCCTCCGCACCATCGCCCTCACCACCGCGCTCCTGGCGGCGCTGGCGGCCATCGCCTCCCTGCGGGCGGGCGCGACCGTCAACGAGGCCCTGGTGCTCAAGACCGAGGCCACCCGGCTGCAGGCCGAGGCCTCCGACCAGTGGGCCTACTACCAGGCCAAGGGCGTCAAGGCCGCCGTCCAGGAGGCCACCGCCGCCAGCTACCTGGCCTCGGGCAAGGAGCCACCGGCGGCCTCGGCGGAGAAGGTGGCCCGCTACGGCGAGGAGCAGAAGGAGATCGAGGCCAAGGCCCGCGAGAAGGAGAAGGAGCGGGACCAGCGCTCGGAGGAGGCCGACCACCTGTTGCACCAGCACCACCGCTTCGCCAACGCCGTCGCCTTCTTCCAGGTCTCCATCGCCCTGGGGGCCGTGGCGGCGCTGACGCGCAACAGGCTGGTCTGGCTCGGCTCCCTCCTGGTGGGCGCCCTGGGCCTGGCCCTGGCCGCCTTCGCCCTCCTCGGCTGAGCCCCGCGGCCGCCCCCCGCGGGTAGGCCTCGGGAGGAGGCCTCCGGCCCCCGCCCGCGACGCGCCGTGCTAAGGAACGATCCTCCCCGCGGGCCGCCCTACCGGGCCGCGGACCACGACGCCGACGTGCACCCTCCGCCGCAGCGACATCCGCTATCGGTCCCCCGCCGCTCCGCCGCCCGGCACCCCGCCGCCGAGGCGCGCCCGGCCGCCGAGGCCATCCCGGGCCTCCCCACCGCCGTCACCTGGCTGGGGCGGCGGGCCTGGCTGCCCATCCCTCTCCTGGCCGCGGCCTCGCTCCTGGCCCTGGTCCTGGGACCGGGGGCCGGCCTGGAGGCCCCGCGCACGCTGCTGGCGCTGAACTTCGTCTTCTCCACCATCCTCTCGCTGTTCGTCGCCGACCTGGTGGCCCGGGCCTTCATCGTCCGCGGCACCCTGGGCCTCCTGCTGCTCGGCTGCGGCGCGGTCGTGTGGGGCACGAGCGACCTGGCCGCCTCGGCCGCCGACGCCCAGCACCCCGGCACGGGAGCCGTCGTCCACGGGCTGTGCGCCTGCGCCTCGGCCGCCTGCCACCTGGCCGGCGCTGCGCTCTCGGTCAGGCGGCGGCGCAGGGTCCGGGCGGCCGGGGTCTGGGTGCCGGCCTCCTACCTGACCGCCCTGGCGGTGGTCGCCTCCATCGCGCTGGTGGCGCGCGAGGGCTGGGCGCCGCCCATCCTCCTCGAGGCCCACGGCGTCCGCCACTGGGTGCTGCTCTCCGCCGCCGCCGCCTTCGCCCTGGCCGCGCTGCTGCTCGCCCTCCAGAGGAGGCCGGGCGGCTCGGCCTTCGTCCGCTGGTACGCGCTGGCGCTCCTGCTGCTGGCCCTGGGGCTGGCCGACGGCGCCATCCCGGGTGCGTGGAGCTGGCTGGCCTGGCTGGACCACGCCGGCCGCTACCTGGGGAGCGTCTACCTGGCCGTGGCCGCCGTGGCGGCCCTGCGCGAGTCGCGCGCCTGGGGCGCCTCGGTCGAGCTGGCCCTGCGCGCCACCGAGCGGCGCTACGAGGCCCTCTTCACCAGCGCCACCGACGCCATCCTGCTCAGCGACCCGGACGGCAGCCTGGTGGCCGCCAACCCCGCCGCCCAGGCCCTCCTGGGCCGCCCGGAGGCGGAGATCTGCCGGGTGGGCCGCGCCGGGCTCCTCGCCCCCGGCACCGACCTCGACGCCCTGCTCCGGCGGCGGGGGGAGGCCGGCCACGTCCACGCCGACGTCCAGTTCGTGCGCAAGGACGGCAGCCGCCTCGAGGCCGACTACAGCTCGGTGACCTTCGATTCCGACGGGAGGGCCTTCGACATCGTGCGCGACGTCACCGAGCGAAGGCGCACCGAGGAGGCGCTGCGCGAGGCCGATCGGCGCAAGAACGCCTTCCTGGCGGTGCTCTCCCATGAGCTGCGGAACCCTCTCACCCCCATCCGCAACGGCGTGCGGATCCTCCGCGGCGCGGCGCCGGGGAGCGAGCCGGCCCTGCGCGCCCAGACGGTGATCGAGCGGCAGGTGGAGCAGCTCGCCCGCCTGGTCGACGACCTGCTCGACGTCACGCGAATCACCCGCGACCGGATCCAGCTCCGCTCCGAGCGGCTCGAGCTGGGCGAGCTCGTCCGGCGCACCGTCGAGGACCACCGCTCCCTCTTCCAGGGACGGGGGGTCGATCTCCGGTTCACGCCGGCGCCCGACCCCATCGCCGTGGAGGCCGACCCCCAGCGCCTGGCCCAGATCGTCGGCAACCTCCTCCAGAACGCGGCCAAGTTCACGCCCCGCGGCGGCCACACCCGGGTGGCGGTGGAGGCCCCGCCCGGCGCCGGGCGCGCGGTCATCCGGGTGGCCGACGACGGCGTGGGCATGTCGCCGGAGCTGCGGGCCGGGCTCTTCCAGCCGTTCATGCAGGCCGACACCACCCTCGATCGGAGCGAGGGCGGGCTGGGCCTGGGCCTGGCGCTGGTGAAGGGGCTGGTGGAGCTGCACCGGGGCTCCATCGAGGCGCGGAGCGACGGCCCCGGGCGAGGCTCGGAGTTCGAGGTCGCCATCCCCCTCGCCCCTCCGGCCCCGGCGCCCAGCCCGCCCGAGGCCGTCGCCTCGCCCACGGTCCGCCGGCGCGTGCTGGTGATCGAGGACAACGAGGACGCGGGCGAGACGCTGCGCGAGGTGCTGGAGCTGCAGGGCCACGAGGTGGTGGCAGTGGCCCGGAGCGGGGCGGACGGCCTGGCCTCGGCCCGCGTGGCCCGGCCGGACGTGGTCCTGTGCGACATCGGGCTCCCGGCCATGGACGGCTACGAGGTGGCCCGCGCCTTCCGCGCCGACGCGGCGCTCCGGGGTACCCGCCTCGTGGCGCTCTCCGGGTACGCCCAGCCCGAGGACCTCACCCGTGCCGCCGAGGCCGGCTTCGACGCCCATCTGGCCAAGCCGCCCGACCTCGACGCCCTGGAGCGCTTCCTCACCGGCCTCCCCGCCCCCCATGGCTAGCCCGCCGGCCCTGGCCCGGGGCCTGGCCCTCCTGGCCCTCGCCTGCCTCACCGGCCCGGCCGCCGCCTCGACGCCGCTCTTCCTGCCCGAGCGGCAGGCCTTCCCGGGCGACGACGGCGCCTCGGCGGCGACCCTCGACCAGCCGCTCTCCGAGCTCCTCGACGCCTGGCGGGCGCGCACCGGCCGGCGCACCTTCCGGAGGCGCATCGTGGTCCACAAGGCCCGGCGGCGGCTCGACCTCTACGCCGACGAGTCGATCGTGAAGAGCTACCTGGTCGAGCTGGGCCCCTCGCCGGTGGGCGACAAGCAGAGGCAGGGCGACATGCGGACGCCCGAGGGCGATCTCTTCGTCTGCGCCAAGAACCGCGCCAGCCGCTTCACCCGCTTCCTGGGCCTCGCCTACCCCACCCCCGCGGCCGCGGCCGCCGGGGTCGCGGCCGGCCGGGTGAGCCGCGCGGTGGAGCGCCAGGTCCTCGCCGCCCACGCCGCCCGCGACCGCTGCCCGCCCCAGGCGACGGCGCTGGGCGGCGCGGTGGGCATCCACGGCAGCGCGGCCTGGGAGCGGCGCCCCGGGGGCTTCGTCCTCCAGGACTGGACCTGGGGCTGCCTGGCGCTGCGCGACCGGGACGTCCTGGAGCTGTTCGGCGGCTACGCCGAGATGGGCCTGCCGGTCCGGATCGAGGCGGAGTAGCGCGCCGCCGGCCCCTGGCGCACACTGGCGCGGCATGCCCGCCCCGCGCCGCACCGCCACCCGCAGCCGCCGCCCGGCGGCCGCGCCCGAGCTCCGCGAGGCCCGGGCCTCCGACGTCCCGGCGCTGGCCCGCATGGGCGCGGCGCTGGCCCGCGAGCACCACCGCATGGACCCGGCCCGCTTCTTCCTCCCCGAGGAGCCCATCGAGCGCGGCTACGCCTGGTGGCTGGGCAAGGAGCTCCTGAACCCGCGGGCGGCGATCCTGGTGGCGGCCCGGCGCGGCCGGCCCGTCGGCTACGCCTACGGGCGGATCGAGCGGCGCGACTGGAACACCCTCCGCGAGCGGTGCGCGGTGGGCGTGGACCTGTGGGTGGAGAAGGGGGAGCGCCGGCGCGGGCTCGGCCGGCGGCTGGTGGAGGCGCTCGCGGCCACCTTCGCGGCCCGGGCCGAGGGGCGGCTGGTGATCCAGGTGGCGGCCCGGAACCGCCTGGCCCTGGGGGCCTTCGCCCGGATGGGCTTCCGGGAGACGGTGGTCGAGCTGGCCCGGGAGCTCGAGGCCCCGCCGCCTCCCCCGCTCAGGTCGGGCAGGCGCGCCGCGCCGCCTCCATCATGAGGAAGAAGGCCTGGCCCTCGGCGGCGGTCCCGGGCCGGTCGAAGAGCGGCGAGCCGCACACGCCCTGCACCAGCCCGGCGGGGTCCACCCGGGCCAGCACCGCGGCCCGCATCCGCCCGGCCTCGGCCAGGAGCGGGCGGGGGACCACGCCGGCCTCGACCCCGCGGTAGATGGTCCAGGCGAGCATCTGGGCGAGGTTCGTCTCCACGAAGGTGCTGGGGTCGTCGAGGACGTCGTGGAAGAGGCCGTCGGCGCGGCGGCGGGCCAGGCACCCGGCCAGGACCTCCCGGACCATGGCCGCGAGCTCCTCCCGTTCCGCCTGCCGCGCGGAGGGCAGGTGGCGGAGCGTCCGCAGCATCCCGGCCGCCGCCCAGCCGTTGCCCACCCCCCAGGCCGCCTCGCGCTCGAAGCGCCCCCGGCTCTCGCTGAAGCGGTGCGCGAAGAGCCCGCACCCCTCCCTCCACAGGCGCCGGCGCAGGCCGCGGACCTGTCGCAGCGCCTCGTCCGGCTGGCCGGCCAGCGCCAGGAAGGGGGGGGCCATGTACATCGAGTCGATCCACAGCTCGGCCTCGGGGCGGGGCTCGAGATGGAGGAGCACGCCGTCGGCCGTGCGCGGCGCGCGGGAGAGGAGGTAGTCGAGCATCCGCTCCGCGCCCTCCTGCAGGCGCCGCTCCCCGGTCTCGAGCGCCGCGAAGATCACCGCCTCGCCGGCGGCGGCCGGGTCCGTGACGCACGGGTCCGGGCCGAGCTGGGAGAGGCGGCCCTTCGCGTCCTGCCGCAGGACCGCCTCCCGGGCCAGGAGCAGCGTCAGCTCGGCCTCTCCCTCCTCCAGGCAGGCCTGGGCGGCGAGGCCCTGCTCCCAGGGGGCCCGCTGCATGGCCAGCATGGCCCGGCGCACGCGTTGGCAGCGCTCCGCCGCGCCGGGCTCGCCCGCTGCGCCGGGCCGCGGGCCGAGCAGCGGGCGGCCGCGCAGGTCGTCCCAGGGGATGGCGTCCCGACCCATGCGCCCCATGCTCCCTCGGCCCGCCCGCGCGCGCCAGGGGCGGTATGATCGCCGACCTCGAGGGGATGCCCGTGCGCGACCGCGTCCTCGTCGTCCTCACCCGGGTGATCGGCGGCAGCTCGCTGCTGCTCTTCTTCGTCTTCTTCGGCTTCTACCGCGGCCCGGCGCTGGCCGACCTCCACCTCTCCGGCCCGGCGGCGCTCCTCTGGGACGGTGCCCTCTCGCTGGCCTTCTTCCTGCAGCACAGCCTGATGGTCCGGAGGGGGGTGCGCACCCGGCTCTCGCGGCTCGTGGCCTCCCACGCGCTGGGCGCCCTCTACTCGGTGGCCTCGGGCGCGGTGCTGGCCGCGGTCATCCTCCTCTGGCAACGCGCCGGGCCGCGGCTCGCCGCCGTGACCGGCCCGGCCCGGTGGACCGGGACGGCCCTTTCGGCCCTGGCGCTCCTCGCCTCCGCCTGGGCGGCCCTGTCGCTGCGCGGCTTCGACCCCTTCGGCGCGCGGGCCATCGAGGCCCACCTCCGCGGGGCCGTCCCCCGGCCGCCGCCCTTCCACGTCCGCGGCCCCTACCGCTGGGTCCGCCACCCCCAGTACCTCTGCTTCCTCCTCGTCATCTGGTCGAGCCCCGAGCTCACCGCCGACCGGCTCCTCTTCGACCTCCTCTGGACGGCCTGGATCCTCCTGGGGACGGCGCTGGAGGAGCGGGATCTCCAGGCCCAGCTGGGCGAGCCCTACCGGGCCTACCGGAGCCGGGTCCCCATGCTCCTGCCCTGGCGCCGGCCGGCGGAGCCTACGGGTTGAACCGGTAGCCCACCCCCCGCACCGTCTCCAGGTAGCGCGGGTTCTCGGCGTCGTCGCCGATGTGGGCGCGGAGGCGGGCCACGAAGTTGTCCACGGTGCGGCCGGTCCCGAAGTAGCGCGAGCCCCACACCGCCTCGAGGAGCTGCTCGCGCGAGTGGACGCGGTCGGGGTGGCAGAGGAAGAAGGCGAGGAGGTCGAACTCGCGGCTGGTGAGCTCGAGCGCCTTGCCGCCCACCGTGGCGCGGCGGGCCTCCAGGTCCACCTCCAGGACCCCGGCCCGCTTCACCGACCGGCTGGGCCCGGTCTCTCCCCGCGCCCGCCGCCGGCGCAGGAGCGCGTCGATGCGGGCCAGGAGCTCCTTCAGGCCGAAGGGCTTCACCAGGTAGTCGTCGGCCCCGAGCCGCAGGCCGGCCACCTTGTCGGTCTCCTGCCCCTTGGCGGAGAGGATGAGCACGGGCACGTCCGGGTCCAGGCGACGCACCTCCTGCACCACCGCGAGCCCGTCCATGCGGGGCAGCATCACGTCCACCACCAGCAGGTCGGGCTTCTCCGTCCGGGCGAGCTCCAGGCCGGTCTCGCCGTCCATGGCCGAGCGGACGGCGTAGCCCTCCATCCCCAGGTTGAGCTGCAGGCCCCGCAGGATGGAGGGGTCGTCCTCGATGACCAGGATCCGCTCGGACACGGTCCCTCCCTCACCCGGCGGGCGCCGCGCCCGGGGCCGCCGCCGGCAGCAGGATGGTGAAGCTCGCCCCCTGGCCGACCTCGCTGCGCACCGTGACCTTGCCGCCGTGCGCACTGACGATGTGCTTGACCATGGCCAGCCCCAGGCCGGTGCCGTCGATGGTGCGCGAGAGCGGGTCGCGCGCCCGGTAGAACTTCTGGAAGATACGCTTCTGCTCGCGCCAGGGGATCCCCGGCCCGTTGTCCGAGACCCGGATGACCACCGCCCCCGTCCCCTGGGCCGAGGCCCCGACCACGATCCGCTTCTGGGCGCCGGTGTACTTGAGCGCGTTGTTGAGGAGGTTGAGCAGGGCCTCGGCCAGGGCATCCCGGTCGGCCAGCACCGGCGGCAGGTCGGGGGCCAGCTCGCGCACCACCTCGGCCGGCTGGTGGAGGAGCTGCGGCTCCAGGGCCTCCAGGGCCAGCTCGACGATGGGCGCCACCGGCTGGCGGGAGAGCTGGTAGGTGCGGCGGCCCGACTCCATCCGGGCCCAGTCGAGCAGCCGGCTGATGAGGCCGGAGAGGCGCGCCGTCTCCTCGGCCACGATCTCCAGGGCTTCGCGCTGCCGGTCGGGGTCCTGGAGCCGGCCGAGCTGGAGCGTCTCCACGAACATGCGGATGGAGGTGAGCGGGGTGCGCAGCTCGTGGGAGACCTTGTTCACGAAGTCGGTCTGGAGCTTCGCCACCCGGGCGATGCGGTAGATGACCAGGGTGGTGAGGATGGCCCCCACCAGCGTGGTGCCCACGAAGGAGAGGATGAGGATGCCGAAGAGGTAGTCCCGCGGCACCTTCCCGTAGACCAGCACCAGGATTCCCACCGCCAGGAGCAGCGCCGCGGGCAGGAACACGAACCCGATGATGAGCAGCAGGACGTGCCGGAGCTTCATCCGGGGGGATCCTAGCGGATGTCGGCGCGGGGCGCCTCCGGGCCGACAGACGAAGGCCCCCGGCGCCGGAGCGCCGGGGGCCTTTTCCGCTCGTCTGGCGGATCCCGGCCTAGAGGGCCGAGACCGTCGCAGCCTGGGCCAGCGTGGCGTCCAGGACCCCGTTCACGTAGGCGGGGTTGTGGTAGCCGTGCGCGCCGCCGCCCTGGATGAACAGGTAGTTGTAGACGCAGGAGGCCACCGTCTTCTGCGCGGGGGTGAGGGCGCCGGTCGCACCGAACACCAGCGCGCCGCCCTTCTTGAAGGTCGGGGCGCTGGTGCTGGAGATGGCCGCCCCGAACACGGTGCCGTCGGTCAGGGTCACGATCAGGGCCGGCGACCCGTGCACCGTCGAGAGCACCACGCTCTGGACCGACCCGGCGGCGATGGTCACCGCGCTGGCGGTCGGGGTGTCGCTGATGGTCCCGTCGGCGGCCAGGGTGTCGTACTTGGCCGCGTCCAGATCGCCCACGTTGAGCCGGTTCATGAAGAGCACGCCCACCGTGTTGCCCAGGTCGGTCATCTTCCCGTCCACCTGCGAGGCCACCTGGGCGGCGAGGTCGGAGCCGTGGCACTGGGCACAGACCTCGGGGGT
Organism: Anaeromyxobacter sp.; assembly: GCA_035541675.1. Classification (GTDB taxonomy): domain Bacteria; phylum Myxococcota; class Myxococcia; order Myxococcales; family Anaeromyxobacteraceae; genus Anaeromyxobacter. Next base: position 19,201 of record DATKMW010000022.1, read on the forward strand.
GGTCCGGAAGGTGTGGTTGGTGGAGGCCGGGCTGAACTGGGCCTGCACGTCGGGCGGCACGATCCAAACGTGGCAGCCGGCGCAGGTGTCGGGGACCTCCTTGGCGTGCACCGCCAGGTTGGGCAGGTCGGTGGAGGCGTTGAGGATGGCGGTGTTGTAGGTCGGATCCGTGGAGGCCGGGAAGCCGGACGGGGTCACCTTCCCGAAGAAGTAGGCGTTCCGGCCGGCGAAGATGTCGCCCTGCGACGGCGTGTGGGGCGCCGACCAGGTGGTGACGGCGCTGTCGGCGAAGACCACGCCGTTGCGGGTGTTGTGGCAGACCATGCACAGGGCGCCGGCGCCCGCGCCGCTGACGCTGAAGCCGGCGGCGGTGACGCCCGTGGTGTCGTCCACGCGCAGCGTGGTGGTGTGCGGGTTGTGGCAGGTCTGGCAGGTCTGCGAGTGCACGGTGGCGTTGTTGAGGCCCAGGCCGTTCAGGTAGGCGTAGTAGGTGGGGTCGTGGTAGCAGGCCGGCGGGGTGGGCTTGGGGAGCCCGGCCGCCTGGTAGTCGGCGGTCTGCGCGCAGATGCAGTTCGGGTCGATGGCCTGGCCAGCGGGCGGGGCGGGCGTGCACAGGCTGGCCGCGGTCAGGGCGGCGATGCCGTTGGTCCCCACCGCCGGACGGGCGATGAGCCCCCAGGCCCCCGCCGTGGGCTGCTGCTGCTGGGCCACGTAGGCGACGAAGCCCTCACCGGCGTGGCAGCGGCCGCAGTGCGCGGCGGTGGTGCCGCGGTTCTCCACCGTGGCCTCGGCGGTCAGGTCGGTCTGCGCGTGGGGCGAGGCGCTCCAGAGCGGGCCGATGTCGTGGAAGGGGAACTCGTCGTGGCAGTTCATGCAGACGCCGGCGCTCATGGAGGCCACCGGCGCGAGCGGCAGGGCGAACAGGGCCGGGATCCCCTCGGGCTGCGAGTGGTCGGTCGGCTCGAGCGGCCCGTGGCAGCTCTCGCACTCGATGGCGCCGAGCGCCTGCAGGTCGGCCGGCAGGGCGGCCCAGTTCCCGGGGGCGGGGGTGGGGAAGTTCCAGGCCTCGGCCTTGGCCCGGTCGTCGAAGCCGCCGTTCACGGCGGTGGGCACCTTGCTGTAGCCGACCACGTGGCACTGGATGCAGCTCTCGCTGTAGTGCGGGCCGATCCCTCCGTCCAGGCCGAACTCGAAGAGCGACTCGGGGGGGGCCATGGGGTTCTGCCAGTTGTAGTTGGCGTGGGCCGAGCCCGACCAGGCGGTGAACTTGTCGGTCAGCGCGTGGGTCCCGGTGTGGCAGCTGGCGCAGGACGTGCCGTCGATGACGGTCGAGGTCTCGCTGGGCGCACCGTGGTAGGTGGCGATGCGGAAGTAGATGGGGGCGTCCGTGCCCTGGGTGAGCTTGTACACGCCCTCCTGGGTGGGGACGATGTACGGGTTCTTGGTGGTCGCGCCCTGCAGCTGGCTGGTCGCGTCGGTGAAGGTCGCGTCGGTGGCCGTCATGGGCAGGAAGCCCAGCGTCCAGGAGTAGCTCGTCAGGGTGGAGGGCGCGTTGCCGATCGCCATCATGCCCAGCGGCAGCTCGTTCACGCCGCTGGTGATGGTCGCCGGCACGATGGTGGCGCTGCCGGTGCTGGTGCGGCCGCCGTTGGTGACGGTGGCGGTGACCACGAAGGCCAGGGCGTCGAGCTGCTGCGGCCCGATGGAGAGGAGCTGGTCGCGCTCCGGCGCCTGGATGTAGTCGAAGGCGTTGTCGGTCCCGGTCGTGCCGTAGCGAGCGTTGAGCCAGGCGTTGGCGGCCTGCCGCAGGGTCTCGAAGTCGGCGACCTGGAAGCTGGTCGTGGCCCCGGTGGCCGGGCTGGGCGCCGCGCCGCCGGGCGCGCTGCCGCCATCGGAGTCGGTCACCGCCCAGGTGATGGTCGAGGCGGAGGTCACGTCCGTGGTGCCCAGCACCGCCGAGGCGGTGATGCCGGAGACGGTGGTGCTGAAGCCGGCCGGGCCGCCGCTCTTCAGGGCGTCCGGCACGGTCACGGTCACCACCAGCGTGCTGGCCGAGAGCTGCTGGTTCACCGTGGTGGTCGCGCCCGCCGAGACGGACACGCCGCTGGCGGTGGCCGGCTCGTAGTTGGCGGCGGTGAAGGTGAGCGAGAAGTTGCCGGGGGGCAGCTGCAGGCTGTAGTTCCCGCTCGAGTCGGTGGTCGCAGCCGGGACGCTCGCCGGGTTCGGGGTGACGACGACGCCGGCGACGGCCGCCTTGCTGGCGTTCGTCACCTTGCCGCTGACCGTGCCGGGCACGGTGAGCGTGGTCGTGCTGTTGCCGCCACACGCGGCCGCGAAGAGCCCGGCGAGCAGCAGCGTGCCGGTCCGCTTGAGGAAGGTCGGTTCCATTGGAATTTGATCTCCAGCAATTGTTGGCGACGACAATTGCTAACTGCCTGGTTGGACGCATGGAAATGGCCGCAGCCCCTTTCGTCAACATGCCGCCATCAATTGTTTGGAATCGTCCTGAATTCCCGGAGGTTGGGTGGTGCGCAAAGCTGGCGCCGCCTGCGCTCCGCCGCACGGCCCGGGACCTGGCGAGGAACCATCCGAAATCGATGGCACTTTTCGTGCGCGCCGCGGACGACCTCCCACGCACCTCCTCCCGCGCCCGCGGGACGCGAAACGCTTGCGAGGCTGCGCGCAACCATGAGAGGACCGGGTCTTCCGGGACCCTTGGGCTCATGCCATGCAAGCGTCCGTGATGTAGGGTGAAAATCCGATCGATCGCCCATAGGGGTCAGGGACGTGGGGCGCGCCGCCGCCTCCACCGTCCGTGAGCGGCGCCCCGCGGCCATGGCGCGCCGGGATCGGGCGAGGAGGCGCCTCCGGCGGGCCTGGACGGCGCTCTCTTCACCCAGCGTCACCGGCCTCGCGGACGGTCGGTAGCGTCACCTGCCGTGAAAGGGGCGGCCGGCCGCGCCCCGCTCGGCGAGGAGCGGCGCCGGCTCGAACCGGGCGCCGTACCGATCGGCGAGGGCCTTGACCCGGTCGAGGAGCGCGCCCGTCCCGGCGGCGTCGGCGAAGCGAAAGGGCCCGCCGCGGAAGGGCGGGAAGCCCAGCCCGAAGACTGCCCCCACGTCCCCGTCGCGGGGGCTGCGCACGATGCCCTCGGAGAGGCAGCGGACCGCCTCGTTCACCATGGAGAGCGCCACCCGCTCCTGGATCTCCGCCGGCGCGAAGGCCTTGCGGGCCCGGCCGCCGGGAAGGAGATCGTAGACGGTCGGGTCGACCCGCTTGCGCCGCCCGTCGTAGGTGTAGAAGCCCTTCCCGTTCTTCCGGCCCAGCCGCCCCGCCGCCACCACCTGGTGGAGCGAGGCGGCCGGCGCCATCCGCTCGCCGAAGCCCTGGTGCAGGACCGTGGCCACCTTCTCGCCCACGTCCAACCCCACCTCGTCGAGCAGGGTCACCGGCCCCACCGGGAAGCCGAAGTCGACCAGGGCCCGGTCCACGTCCTCCACCCGCGCCCCCTCCACCAGCAGCAGGGCCGCCTCGTTCATGTAGGGGACCAGGATGCGGCTGGTGTAGAAGCCCGGGCCGTCCCGGACCACGATCACCGTCTTCTTCTGCCGCTTCCCCACCGCCACCGCGGTGGCGATCACCTCCGGCGCGGTGCGGTCGGTGACGATCACCTCGAGGAGCGGCATCCTCGCGACCGGCGAGAAGTAGTGCATGCCCAGCACCGTCTCGGGGTGGGCCGAGGCCTCGGCGATCCGGGCGATGGGGATGGAGGAGGTGTTGGAGGCGAAGATGCCGGCCCCGTTCACCGCCTCGAAGCCGCGCAGCAGCTCCCTCTTCAGCTCGAGGTCCTCGAACACCGCCTCGATCACCAGGTCCACGCCCTCCAGGCCCGACCAGCCGGTGGTGGCGGTGACGAGCCGCATGGTGGCGTCGCGCTCCAGGCGGTCGATGGAGCGGCGCCTCACCCGATCGTCCTGCGCCGCCCGCACGCTCTGCAGCGCCCGGGCCGCGGCGGCGTCGTCCCGCTCGCGGATCCGCACGGGCAGGCCGGCCTGGACCGTGACCCCGGCGATGCCGGCCCCCATGAGCCCTCCCCCCAGGACGCCCACTCGCGAGACCTCGCGCGCCTTCACCCCCGGGTGGTCCACCCCGGTGTCCCTCCTGAGCGCGGTCTCGGCGAAGAAGATCTCCATCAACCGCTGGGCCACGTCGGAGACGGCCAGCTCGCCGAAGGCGCGGGCCTCGAAGGCCAGCCCCTCGGCCATCCCGTGGCGCAGGCCGTGCTCCACCGCGTCCACGGCCCTCTCCGGCGCCGGGTAGTGCCCGCGGGTCCTCTGCCGCACCGCCTGGCGCGCCTTCCAGAACAGGAGCCCCCGCCCCAGCGGGTTCCCCTCCAGCGCCGCCTGGACAAGCGCGTGCCCGGCGCCCGGCCGGCGCCGCGGGCGCCGCCGCCCGCCGGCGAGCTCCCGGGCACGCTCCCGGGCCACCGCGAGCAGGAGGGCAGGCGGCACCACCTCGTCCACCAGCCCCAGCGAGAGCGCCTTGCGGGCCGTCACCTTCCGCGCCGAGCAGATCATGTCCAGCGCCGCCTGGACCCCCACCAGCCGCGGCAGCCGCTGGGTGCCGCCCGCGCCCGGGATGACCCCGATCTGGGTCTCGGGCAGGCCGAGCTGGGTGCGGGGGTCGTCGCTGGCGATCCGCCAGGTGCAGGCCATGGACCACTCCAGCCCGCCGCCCAGGCACACGCCGTGGATGCCCACCACCAGCGGCTTGGGGAAGCGCTCGACCGCGTCGAATCGGGCCTGGGCCTCGCGGGAGAGCGCCTCGGCGTCGGCCGCGGTGCGGGCCGCCTGGAAGAGATCGATGCGCGCGCCGGCGATGAAGCTGTCCTTCTTGCCGCTGGCCAGCACCACCCCCAGGACCGCCGGATCGGCCTCGAACCGGGAGAGGAGGGCCGCGAACTCCTCGGCCACGTCGGCCCCCAGGACGTTGAGGGTCTCGCCGGGCACGTCGAGGAGGACGGTGGCCACCCCCTCCGCCACCTCGGCGCGGAAGTTCCCCTGCCTCCCCTCGGTCGCTGTGGCCACGGCCGTCGCCGGACTCATGGCTCCTCCTCCCCGGGTGGGGACCTGGTGCCGCTCACTCCCGCTCCAGCACCACCGCCGCGCCCAGCCCGCCGGCGGCGCAGACGGTGAGGAGGGCGTACTGCTTCCTCCGCCGCGAGAGCTCGCGGAGGGCCTGGAGGATCATGCGCGCGCCGGTGGCGGCGAAGGGGTGGCCCAGGGCGATGGAGCCGCCGTTCACGTTGAGCCGCTCCGGGTCCACCTCGCCCAGGGGCTCCGGGCGCGAGAGCTCCCGCTCGGCGAACTGGCGCGAGGCGAAGGCCTGCAGGTTGGAGAGGACCTGGGCGGCGAAGGCCTCGTGCATGTCCACGAGGTCCATGTCCCCGAGGCCGAGCCGGGCCCGGTCCAGCGCCACCGGGGCGGCGTAGGCCGGGCCCTGGAGGAGCTGGTCGCGCGGATCGAGCGCGGCGTAGGCGTAGCTCCGGATGTAGCCGAGCGGGGTGAGCCCCAGCGCCCGCGCCTTCTCCTCGCTGGCCAGGAGCAGCGCGGCGGCGCCGTCGGTGAGCGGCGAGGAGTTGCCGGCGGTGATGGTCCCGTGGCGCCGGTCGAACACCGGCCTGAGCGCCGCCAGCGCCTCCAGGGTGGCGTCGTCGCGGACGATGTTGTCCCGATCGGCCACCCGCTGGTAGCGCGGCGGCACCGGCACGTGCATCACCTCGCCGCCGAGCGCCCCGGACTGCCAGGCGGCCGCGGCGCGCTGGTGGCTCCGCAGGGCGAAGGCGTCCTGGGCGGCCCGGGGGATGCCGTTCCGCTGGGCCATCCGCTCGGCGCTCTCGCCCATGGTGAGGCCGGTGGTCGGCTCCTTGAGCGCCGGCGGGACCGGCGAGAAGTCGCGCGGGCGCAGGCGGGAGAGGATCCGGGCCCGCTGTCCCAGGCTCCTGGCCCGCGAGGCCTCCACCAGCGCCTGGGAGAGCCGGCGGGAGGCGAAGATGGGAGCGTCGGACATCGACTCGGCGCCGCCGGCGATGGCGCAGTCGGCGTGGCCCAGCAGGATCTGGTCGGCGGCGTCGGTGGCCGCCTGGACGGAGGTGGCGCAGGCCCGCGAGACGGTGTGGGCCGGGACGCTCCGGGGCAGCTGGGTGCGCAGCACCATCTCCCGGCCGATGAGGGTCACGGTGCTGGAAGGGACCACCTGGCCGAACACCAGCGCCTCGACCTCCCCGGGGCGGACCCTCCCACGGGCCACCAGCTCGTTCACCACAAGTGATCCCAGATCGACCGCCGAGAGGTCGCGGAAGTCCGTTCCGGCCTTGGCGAACGGGGTGCGGAGCCCGTCGATCACGGCGACCCGCCGCCCGCTCTGTGGCGCTCCGTTCCGGCCCATGCCCAGGCTCCGTTGACTCTGGAATCGACCTGCTCCAGGCCCTGGGATAAGTGGCCCGCCGCGCAGCGTCAACGGGGGAACCCCGGCTTCCCCGCCCGGGGCCCAGGCCCGGGCCCCTCCGCCGTACCCGAGCCCTGGGAGCCCCGCACGGCCAAAAACCTTCCCTTGCCTGCGGGGTTGCCTTCGTAGACGATCCCCCCATGAGGCGCTCCCGCCAGCTCAAGCCCCTCTCCAGCGAGCACCACCACGCCCTGCTGGTCGCCTTCCAGCTCCGCCAGGCGCTGGCGGGGCGGGCGGAGAGCGCCGGCGCGCCCCGGGACCTCGCCGGCCTGGTGGCGCTGGTGCGCCGGTTCGACGAGCAGGTGCTCAAGACCCACGTCCGGACCGAGGAGGACGTGCTCGGCGCGTACCTCCCGCCCGAGGACATCCGCCGCCTCCGCGCCGAGCACGCCGAGCTCAACCGGCTGGTGGCCGGGTCCCGGGGGCCGTCGCCGGCCGAGCAGCGGGCCGCCCTGGCCGCCTTCGCCGACCTGCTCGAGCGCCACGTCCGCTGGGAGGAGCGGGAGCTGTTCCCCTACGCCGAGGGGCACGTCGACGACGCCACCCTGGCCGTCATCGGGGGCGAGCTGGAGCGGCGGCTGGTCCTGGCCCGCTCCGAGGCGCGGAGCGGGCGCGGCATCACGCGTCCGGGCTGAGGCGAGGCGGGCCTCTCCCCTCGCCGCCCTCTCGCCCGGCCGGAGCCCTTTCCGCTATCCTTCCGCGGGCACCGGGGCGGCAGCGCCGGCGAAGGGAGGAAGGCAGCCTGCTCGGCAAGGGCAAGGGAAGGCCGCCCGCGGCCGTGGAGCTGGGACCGGACGAGTACCTGGCCGGCTGGGACCCGTCGACCTCGCGCCTGTTCCTCTCGGCGCTCTCCGGCGTGGCCCTGGGTGCGCGGATCGCCGTCCGCATCACCATCCAGGGCACGGGCATCGGCGCCACCGTGGTCGGCCCGGTCATCGCCGTGCGCCACGTCGCCGGCCTGGCCCTGCCGCCCGGCGGCTACCTGGCGCTCCCGGGGCGGGCCGCCGGCGCCGCCACCTACCTGGCGCGGGTGGCTCGCGGGATGCCGGTGGACTTCAACGAGCGGGACCCGCGCTTCGCCGTGGCCTGGGGGGTGACCCTGGCCGGCACCCTGGCCGGCGAGAGGGGCCAGCTCGCCGCCCTCACCGAGAACGTGTCGTCGGAGGGCTGCGCCCTCACCTGGCGCGGCACGCCGGTCGAGGCCGGCAGCCGGGTGACCCTGCGACGGCGCCGGGTCCTGGCCCCGGCGCTCTCCGCCCGGGTGTGCTGGTCGGCCGTCGAGGGCGGGATCGCCAGCGCCGGCCTGCACCTCGAGGCCGGCGGCCACGCCGCCAGCACCTGGCGCGCGGCGCTGGCCCGGGAGGTGCGCCTGGGCGCCCAGCCGGTGTGAGCCGGCTACTCCGGCTCCGCCGGCGCCCCACCGCTCCGGGCCACGTCCTGGCCCTTGATCCGCGAGGGGTCCATCCCCCGGGCCCGCTTGGTCATGGCCTCGAAGAGCTCGTCGAAGGGCGGCGCGCCCCCCTTCATGAAGCGGAGCGGGTTGACCCGCGCCACCACGAAGTTCTTGAGGTAGGGGGAGTCGAAGCCCTTCTCCTTGAGCCGGGCCACCGCCTCGGCCACCGCGTCGTCGAAGGCCAGCACCACCCGGGCCCGCCGCTCCCGCTCCTCCGCCGCCCGGGAGAGCTTCTCCTCCAGGTAGCCGTCGACCTTGCGGAGGATGGGAGCGTAGACGCTGCCCGAGAGCCGCCCCCGCTCCTCGTAGCCGAATCCCAGGGTGACCAGCGCCGGCTCCTCGAACTCCAGCGCCATCTCGCTCTCCTTGGGGTCGGGGCCCCGGGACAGGTCCCGGTACATCCGCACCACCTCCAGCGCCTTCTCGCGAAGGTTGTGCGCCTTCTCGATGTTGAGGGCCAGGATCTGGTAGGCGACCGCCTTCTCCGGCACGAGCAGCGCCAGCACGGTCCTCGCCCCGAGCTCCTTCAGCGCCGTGAGCCGGTGGCCGCCGTTGGGGGTCAGGTACCCCTCCCCCTCCCGCACCGCGATGATGGGGTCGAGGTAGCGCCGGGTCTTGTCCATGGCCAGGGTGAGCCGCCGCACGTGGGCGTCGGAGACGTCCCGCTGGAAGCTGGTGCGGTCCACCTTGTCGAGGGGCAGCGCCGCGAAGAGCAGGGCGTGGCCCCCCAGCGGCTCGCGGTAGGCGGCCAGCACCGCCCCGCCGTCCGCCTCCACCGCCCCGGCCAGCGCGGCGAGCTCGGGCGGCCGCTCGGCCAGGGCCAGCTCCTTTGGGCCGAGCTCGGTGGGCTTGAGCTTCACTCCCTTGCGGGCGCGGGGACGGCCGCTCTTGGTCACGGGGCGTTTCTTCTGGGCCATGGCCCGGGATGCTAGCGCGCCGGCGGCCCTTCCTCCTTGCCCCGCGGGGGGGCCGGCCGCAATATCACCGCCCCGTGATCGAGGTCCAGGAGCTCTCCAAGCACTACCGGGTGCACCGACGCCCCCCGGGGATAGCCGCCGCCCTGCGCTCCGTCTTCCACCGGGAGTACCAGACGGTCAGGGCGGTCGACGGGATCGGCTTCTCGGTGAGCGAGGGGGAGCGGGTCGGGTTCCTCGGGCCCAACGGCGCCGGCAAGACCACCACCCTGAAGATGCTCTCCGGCCTCCTCCACCCCACCGCCGGCAGGGTGGTGGTGGATGGCCACCTCCCCCGGCGCCGCGAGCCCGAGTTCCTGAGGAAGATCACCCTGGTGATGGGGCAGAAGCAGCAGCTGCTCTGGGACCTCCCGCCCTCCGAGACCTTCGCCCTGAACCGGGCCCTCTACGACATCCCCCGGGCGCAGTTCGAGCAGACGGTGCGCGAGCTCTCCGACCTCCTCGAGCTGGGCGATCTGGTGGACAAGCCCACCCGCCAGCTCTCCCTGGGCGAGCGGATGAAGTGCGAGGTGGCCGCGGCCCTGCTCCACCGCCCCAAGGTGCTGTTCCTGGACGAGCCCACCATCGGCCTGGACGTGTCCATGCAGGCCACCGTCCGCGCCTTCATCCGGGCCTACAACGAGCGGTTCGGGGCCACCGTCCTCCTCACCAGCCACTACATGGAGGACGTCCTCCAGCTCTGCCCGCGGGTCATCGTCATCGACCACGGCCGCCTGGTGTACGACGGCGACCTGCGGGCGCTGGCGCTGCGCATCCGCCCCGACAAGCGGATCGTGGTGCGGCTGGCGGCCGTTGCCGCCGGCACGCCCTTCGCCTCCGAGCTGGCCCGCTTCGGCAAGGTGGTCTCGAGCGGCGCCGACCAGGCCACCCTCCAGGTCCCGGCCGAGGAGGTCTCCTCCGCCGTGGCCCGGGTGCTGGCGGCGCTGCCCATCGCCGACCTCACCGTGGAGGACCCGCCTCTGGAGGAGGTGTTCGCCGAGCTGTTCCGGGCCGGGCGGGTGAAGGCGGCCGGGGAGTGACCCCGCGGCGGCTCGGGACAGGCCGGGGCCGCGTGGGGCAGGAGCGCCGTGGCGCCGCCGCCGAGGCCCGCGCCGAGAGCCCGGTGGCGGCGGCCTCGCCCTTGCCGTCGCCGCCACCGCCAACCTCCCGGCATCGCGAGGCACGGGGCCCCTCGCCCCGGGGGGCGGCGCCGCCTCCCGAGGGCGCGCGCTGGCCGCGCAGGCGGGGTGCTGGCCGGAGGCGCAGCGGGGGCGACGCTCGCCCGGGTGGAGTTGCTCGGAACGATGCGCGTCTCCCCGACCCGGCGCGCCACGCCCCGGCGGGCCCGCCCGGAGGGCGGCGACCGCGGGTCGCACGGCGAGTGTAGCGACCGTCTTGGGTCCTCCCTCTCCCGCCCCGAGCCGGCGCGCGATGATCGAGGCGCGGCGTGCGCAGCGCCGATCCCCTCGCGCCTGCCCGCCGCGCGGAGGCTGCCATGCTGTCGAGCCTGACGGTACGCGCCTGGCCGCGCCGGGTGGACCCGGCCGGCCCCATCCCCCATCCCTTCCACCGGAGCTTCATGGCCCTGGAGCTCGGAGGGGCGGAGGCCCCCTCGATCCTCTACGGCCCGCGCCTGCGCTTCGGGAGGTACGAGAGCACGGCCAAGCTCCTGGTCTGGTCGGGGCGGCGCGCGGCCTGCCTCGACGCGCGCCGCGGCGGGGTGGTCACCACGCTCATGAACCTCGATGAGGTCAGCGTTGTGGAATGGGGCCAGGCGCTCCTGGAGGCCTGGCTGCGGATCGCCGCGCACGGCCCGACCGGCCACGCCGTCCTGCGGGCCGAGTTCAACACCGTGGGGCGCGATCTCTACCTGCCGCTGCTCCTCGCCGCCCGGGCCGCGCTCTACGCCGGCGCGCCCGCCGCCGCCGACCGGCGCGAGCGGCTCGACCCGCTCCTCTCGGTCGACTACCGCTTCGTGGGCTTCGGCCGCCAGGCGCTGCTGCCCGGCGCCGAGCTCCGGCGCTCCCTCTTCCAGCCGCGCGTCACCGAGCCCTTCCTCCGCCTCTTCGACCAGACCCGGGTGCGGGCCACGCTCTTCCTGGCCACCCAGGCCGAGCTGATCGTCGTCCAGGAGGGTGAGGGGCGGGGCCCCGGCCGCTACGGCGTGACCTGGACCTACCTGCCACTCGCCCGCATCGCGCAGGTGGTGCTCTCGCCCGACCCGGCCCGGCGGGTGCTGCTCATGCGGGCCATGCTGCCGGGCGAGGCGGAGGTGCGCTGGGAGCTCGACACCGCCAGCGAGGACGCGGCCCGCGCCTTCCTCCAGGCCACCGACCCGCGCTTCGGGGCCAGGGCAGCCCCGCCCGAGCCGCCGGAGCCGCCGCCCGGGCCGCCCCGGGAGCCGATGCACACCACCGCTTGAGGCCGGCCGCTCGAGGTCCCGCGCCCGCGGGCCTCGAGCCCGTGGACGATCGGCTCTCGGGTAAGCTGGGGGCGGGAACCCGAGCCCCCGAGGTCAGCCTTGCACTTCGCCCTCCTCTACGAGTACGTCCCGGACGTCATCGAGCGTCGCAAGCCCTTCCGCGAGGCGCATCTTTCGCTCCTGCGCCGCCTCCACGAGGAGGGCCGCCTGCTCCAGGCCGGCGCCTTCCAGCCGGCCGACGGCGCCCTGCTCGTCTTCCAGGTGGGCTCGGCCGCCGAGGTGGAGTCGTTCGTGAAGGCCGACCCCTACGTGGAGAACGGGCTGGTCACCCGATGGCGGATCCGGGAGTGGACGGTGGTGGTGGGGGGTTAGCCGCTCCCCCGGCGCCCACCCGCCCCGCCCCGTGCCCGCCCTCGTCCCCGAGAAGGCGTCGGGCCGGGTGCGGGACCGACACGCCTCACCCAGGGGCGTCGCCGTCAGCTCCCGCTCCCTGGCCGCCCCGAGCTAGGAGCGCGCCGGCTCGGCCGACACCCCCCCGCCGAAGCCCATGCCCGGCAGCGAGACGTCGAGCCGCGCGCAGGCTCGTCCCAGGGTGACCGATCGGCGGTGGACCTCGCTCCCCAGCGCCCAGACGCTCATCGAGTACTCGCCAGGCGGTGCGCGCAGGCGGTAGGTCCCGTCCGGCGCGACCTGGCTCGCCGCCACGACACGCTCGGCGTTCCAGAGCTCGACGGCGAGACCGACCGACGGTGCCGGAGCTCCTCCGGCCAGGATTCGACCCGTGACCTCCGCGGCCTCCCTCGTCGTGCCCTGCGAGGGACTCCCCCAGCTGAGCGGGAGAAGGACGGCCGCCAGGACTGCGGCGTTCATCGTCGTTCCTCCTTCCTTGCGAGGTCGCGGTAATCCCGGGGCGCGGCCTGTCAAGCCTCGCTGCCGGTGCTCCTGCCGGCCGCTCCCCCTGGCCTGGTCGGCCGCTTCCTCCGTCGGGGCCCGCACGGCGCGGTCGGGGACCCTCGATCGACGAGGCCGGAGGGCCAGGGCATCGGCTCGAGCGCGGGCCGGGGTGCGCGGCCGGCACCCGCGCCGCAGGGTCGGCCCGCCATCCCGGGTGGGTGCTCGGGGAGCCGCGCGCCTTGACAGCCGTCGGCCAGTGGTTCTCCTCAGCGAGGATCGCGCGCCTCCCCTGACCATGGGATGGCGCCATGTCCGATGGAGCGACCACCCGATCCTGGGGCATCCATGATCGACCAGATGCAGCTCGTTCACCTGCGACGCGAGGTGAAGACCGCCCTCGAGCTCGCCATGGTCGCCCTCGCCCCCGCCGCGCTGCTCGACCGGCTGGGGGCCGCCGCGGGACTCCTCGAGGCCTTCGCCGAGCTGCCCTCCGACGCCCCGCCGGTCGCGGCGCTCGCGGTCCGGACGGCGAAGCACGCTCGCCTCGCCCTCGAGGACTGGCGCCGCTGGCAGGCGGAGCACGCGCCGGCGCCGGCGTGACCGGCCGCTGCGGGGCGACCGGCCCTGCCCGGTCCATCGCGCCATCGTCGTCGATCTCGCTCCGGCGGGCGCGAGGCGGAGGGTCCGAAGCCCTCGGCCCGCGCCGCCGACGCCCCGACCCGCGGGCCACCGGCCCGGGCGAGGACCCACGGGCTTGCCGGCGAGCCGGGCCCGGGACGGCGCCCGGAAGGCCCCGAAGGGCGTGCCGGTGGCGGGCTCCCGGGTCCACCCGCCGCGGCCGGAGCTCCGCGATCCCGGCCAGGAGGGATCCTGCGGGGCGGCGAGGCTCCGCCGCGGGCGGCAGGGGTCGTTCCCTGCTGGCGAGCGCCTGGGCCGGAGCAAGCCGAGCGGCGCCGCCGGCCCCGGCGGCCGGGGGACGGGCCTTGCGTCGCGGGGCCGGGTGGCTTACGAACGTGGGCTGCCGGCGCACCGCAGGAGGATCCATGTCCAGTGCCGATCGCGCCCTCGCCCTCCTCGCCGCCGCCGCGCTGGCCGCCGCCCCCGCCGCGCGGGCCGCCCAGGAGGTGGTGAAGATCGGCGCCTGCCTGAGCCTGACCGGGCCGGCGGCGGTCTACGGCGCCCAGCAGAAGGCCGGTGTGCAGGCGGCGGTGGACGAGCTCAACCGGATCGGCGCGCTCCCGGGGGTGAAGCTGGAGCTGGTGATCGAGGACGACGCCTCCACCAAGGAGCAGGGCATCGCCGTCTACCAGCGCCTCATCGGCCGCGAGAAGGTGGCGGCCATCCTCGGCCCCACCCTCTCCAACACCGCCACCGCCGCCGACCCGCTGGCCCAGGCCGCCCGGGTGCCGGTGGTGGCCGTCTCCAACACCGCCCCCAGGGGCATCACCGACATCGGCGATCACGTCTGGCGGGTCTCGCTCACCGAGGCCCAGGTGATCCCCGGCGCCCTGCAGCGCGCCCAGGGGAGCCTCGGCTTCAAGACCGCCGGCGTCCTCTACGGCAACGACGACGCCTTCACCCAGGCCGGCTACGAGGTGATGAAGGGGGCGCTCTCCGCCCTGGGCGTGCACACGCTGGGGACCCAGACCTTCGCCAAGCCCGACCGCGACTACAACGCCCAGCTCACCGCGCTCATCGGCCAGAAGCCGGACATCCTGGTGGTGTCGGCCCTGGCCGAGAACGCCGCCGGCATCGTGGCCCAGGCGCGCCAGCTCGGCTGGCAGGGGCCCATCCTCGGCGGCAACGGCTTCAACAGCGCCGCGCTCATCAAGAACGCCGGCCCGGCCGCCGAGGGCGTGCTGGTGGGCACCTCCTGGAACCGCAGCAGCTCCGAGCCGGCCAACCAGGCCTTCCTGAGGCTCATGGCCTCGCGCGGCTTCGAGCCCGACCAGTTCTGCGCCCAGGCCTACGCCGGCGTCCAGGTCATCGCCGAGGCGGTACGCCTGGCCGGCCTGAAGGGCGGCCGCGACGACGTCGAGGCCGGCCTCCAGAAGGTGAAGGACCTGGCCACGCCCCTGGGCAGGTTCTCCTTCCTCCCCAGCCGCGACGGGAGCCACGAGCCGGCGCTCCAGGTGGTGAAGGGCGGGCGCTTCGAGATCGCGCAGTAGTCCCGGGGAGGGGCGAGGGTGCAGCAGGTCATCAACGGCCTCTTCCTCGGCAGCATCTACGCCCTCTTCGCCCTGGGCTACACGCTGGTCTTCGGCGTCCTCGACATCCTCAACCTGGCCCACGCCGCGGTCTTCATGCTGGCCTCCTTCGCCGCCCTGGTGCTGGTGGCCCGGCTCCACCTCCCCATCCTCCTGGCGCTCCCCCTGGCCATGCTCTTCGCCGGCCTGCTGGGCATGGTGCTGGAGCGGGTCGCCTTCCGGCCGCTCCGCGCCCGCGGCGACTCCAACGTGGCCGGCCTCATCAGCTCGCTGGCCGTGGCCACCGTCTTCGAGGCGGTGGCCCTGGAGGTGTGGGGCCCCAACGTCGAGCGCTTCCCCTTCGGCACCCTGCCCGCCGAGGACCCCGCCCACCAGCTGCACCTCCTGGGCGCGGTGATCTCCCGGCTGCAGCTCACCATCATGGGCGTGGCGGTGGTGCTGGTCCTGCTCCTCACCTACCTGGTCCGGCGCACGCGGCTGGGGCGAGAGGTGCGGGCGGTGGCCGAGAGCCCGCGGGCGGCCCGGGTGCTGGGGGTGGACGTCGACCGGGTCATCGCCGCCTCCTTCTTCATCTCCTCGGCGCTGGGCGGCGCGGCCGGCGTCCTCTACGGCCTGGCCTTCAACTCCATCTCCCCGGACATGGGGCGCAGCGTCGAGCTCAAGGGGCTGGCGGTGATCATCGTGGGCGGCATGGGCTCCATGCCCGGCGCGGTCATCGCCGGCTTCGCCCTGGGGCTCACCGAGGTGCTGGTGGTGGCCCACCTGGGCGGCTCCTACCGCGACGCGGTCTCCTTCGCCGGGCTGTTCCTCATCCTGGTCCTGCGCCCGCGCGGGCTGCTGGGCGCGGCGTCGCTGCGCGAGGCCTGAGCCGCCATGGGGGAGGCGCTGGCCGGCTTCTGGGACACCTACCAGTCCACCGTCGGCTACGTGGGCCTGAACGCCCTCCTGGCGCTGTCGGTCTACACCTCGCTCTCCTGCGGCCAGCTGGCGCTGGGCAGCTCCGGCTTCGCGGCGCTGGGCGCCTACGCCGCCGCGCTCCTCACCGTCCAGGCTCACTGGCCCTTCCCGCTGGTGCTCCTCGTGGCCCTGATCCTCCCGGCGGCGGTGGCGGTGCCGCTGGGCCTGCCGGCGCTCCGCCTCCACGGCGTGTTCCTGGCCATCGCCACCATCGCCTTCGGCGAGGTGGTGCGGATCGGCCTCGTCAACTGGGACTACGTGCACGGTGCCCAGGGGATCGTGGCCATCCCCCAGGAGGCCTCGGTGTGGATGATCTGGCTGGCGCTCCTCCTGGCCCTCCTCCTGCTGTCCCGCCTGCGCGGCTCGCGCTGGGGCTTCGCCCTGGAGGCGGTCCGCGAGGACGAGCCGGCCGCCCGGACCCTGGGGATCGCCACCACCCGCTACAAGCTGGCCATGCTGGTGGCCGGTGCGGCCCTGGCCGGCCTGGCCGGGGCGCTGGAGGCCCACTTCACCTTCATGGTGGCCCCCAGCGGCTTCACCTTCGGCCGGGTGGTGGAGATGCTGGTGTTCGCGGTGGTGGGCGGCACCCAGCGCGCCTGGGGACCGGTCCTGGGCGCCGCCTTCCTCACCGTGCTCCCCGAGGCGCTGCGCGAGGTGGCGCCACGGGTGGGGCTGGAGCCCGGCCCCCTGCGCCTCATGGTGAACGGGCTGGTGCTCCTCGCGGTGATCCTCTTCCTCCCCGCCGGCCTGGCCTCCCTGCCCCAGCGGCTGCGCGAACGGCGCGCGGCGGGGAGGGGAGCTTGAGCGCGCTCCGGCTCGAGGCGGTGGAGCGGACCTTCGGCGGCGTGCGAGCCGTGGACGGGGCCAGCTTCGCGGTCGGGCCCGGCGAGGTCCACGGCCTCATCGGCCCCAACGGTGCCGGCAAGACCTCGGTCCTGAACCTGGTCTCGGGGCTCCTCGCCCCCACCGCCGGGCGGATCCTCCTGGAGGGCCGGCCCGTCCACGGGCTCCCGCCCCACCGGGTGGCCGCCCTGGGCGTGGCCCGCACCTTCCAGAACATCCGGCTCTTCCCCGAGCTCTCCGCCAGGGACAACGTGGTGGTGGGCCAGCACCTGCGCCGCCGGGGGGCCTCCCTGGCCGCCCGGCTCCTGGCCCTCCCCTCCTCGCGGGCCGAGGAGCGCGCCGCCCGCGAGGCGGCCGGGGCCCTGCTCGGGCGCGTGGGCCTCTCCGAGCGCGCCGACGAGGAGGCCCGCCACCTCTCCTACGGCGAGCAGCGCCGGGTGGAGATCGCCCGGGCCCTGGCCTCCGACCCGCGCCTGCTCCTCCTCGATGAGCCCACCGCCGGGATGAACCCCGGCGAGGTCGGGGCGGTGGCCACCCTCATCCGCGGCGCGGCCGAGGGCGGGCGGTCGGTGCTGCTCGTCGAGCACAACGTGCGGCTGGTCATGGAGGTGTGCGACCGGATCACCGTGCTCGACTTCGGCAAGGTCATCGCCGAGGGCGCGCCGGCGGAGGTGGCCCGCGACCCGGCGGTGGTGGCCGCCTACCTGGGGGCGACGCCGTGACCGGGGCCCCGCTGCTCGAGGTTCGGGATCTGCACGTGGCCTACGGCCACGTCGAGGCGGTGCGGGGCGTCTCGCTCCGCGTGGCCCAGGGGCGGATGGTCACGCTCATCGGCCCCAACGGCGCCGGCAAGACCTCCATCCTCTCGGCGCTGTGCGGCCTGGTCCGGCCCAGGGCCGGCGCGGTCCTGCTCGGCGGCCGCGACGTGACCGGCCTGCCCGCCCACCGTGCCACCGCCGCCGGGCTGGCCCTGGTCCCCGAGGGGCGGGCGGTGCTGGGGCGGATGACCGTGGAGGAGAACCTGGTCCTGGCCGGCGAGCGGCACCTGCCGCGGCGCGGGCTGGCCGCGGCGCTCGAGGATCAGTACCGCCGCTTCCCGGTGCTGGGCGAGCGGCGGAGGGCCCTGGCCGGCTCGCTCTCCGGCGGCCAGCAGCAGCTCCTGGCCCTCTCCCGCGCCCTGCTCATGCGGCCCCGGGTGCTGCTCCTCGACGAGCCCTCCATGGGCCTCGCGCCCATCCTGGTCGGGCAGGTCTTCGAGCTCATCGGGACCCTCCACCGGGAGGGGGCCACCATCCTCCTCGTCGAGCAGAACGCGCGCCTGGCGCTCTCCGTCTCCGACGACGCCTACGTCCTCGAGCACGGGCGGCTCGTGCTCCAGGCCCCGGCCGCGGAGCTGGCCCGGGACCCGCGGGTGCAGGCCGCCTACCTCGGCGGCCGGTGAGCGGCGGGCCCTCGACCCCGGTCCCCCGGGTCCGGACCCGCGGCTCCGGCCGGGCGGGTGGCCGCCTCCGCGCCCGGCCGGCGGTCAGCCCTCGCCCCGCAGGATGGGGTCGAGCTTGCCCTGGCGATCGAGGGCGTCGATGTCGCTGAACCCGCCCAGCGAGCGGTCGCCGACGAAGATCTGGGGAACCGTCTGCTGCCCGGTCTTCTCCACCAGCCAGTCGCGCAGCTCGTCCTTCCCCTCGGCGTCGATCTCCTGGTAGGCCACGCCCTTCCGGTCGAGGAGGCGCTTGGCGCGGACGCAGTACGGGCAGTAGGCGGTGGTGTAGACCGTCACCTTGGGCGCGGGCATGTCCGGCCGATTCTAGCGGCCGGGGCGCGGGGGCGCCACGCCCGCCTCGGCTCAGGCGGCCGCCTCGGAGGAATGGATCCGCCCGAGGCGGCGGAGGGCCGGCGCTCGCCAGGCCACCACGCTCACGGTGACGAGGGTCATGGCCCCCCCGAAGAGCACCGAGGGGACGAGCCCCATGATCCGCGCCGCCAGGCCGCTCTCGAACGCGCCCAGCTCGTTGGAGGAGCCGATGAAGAAGCTGTTCACCGCCGCCACCCGGCCCATCTTGTCCTGCGGCGTCCAGGACTGGACCAGCGTGCCCCGGAGCACCACCGAGACGTTGTCCAGGGCGCCGCCCAGGGCCAAGAGCCCCACCGAGAGCAGGTAGGAGCGGGAGAGGGCGAAGACCATCCAGGTGACCCCGAACAGCGCCACGCAGGAGAGCAGCGTCCGCCCGGCCCGGCGGAGCTCGCCCATCCGCGCCAGGAGGAGCGACATGGTCACCGATCCCAGGGCCGGCGCGGCCCGGAGGACCCCGAACCCCACGCTCCCCACCCCGAGCACCTCGGTGGCGAACACCGGCAGGACCGCGGTGGCGCCGCCGAAGAGGACGGCGAAGAGGTCGAGGCTCATGGCCCCGAGGAGGAGCGGCTGGCGGACCACGAAGCCCACCCCGTCGGCCAGCGCCGCCCCCACCCCTCCGGCGCCGGAAGCCGGGCGCGGCCGCGGCCTCACCCGGGAGAGGAGCACGAAGCCCATCGCCGACAGGGCCAGCACCACCGCGTAGGCGATCCAGGGCCCGCCCAGCGCGATCAGCCCGCCGCCCAGGGCCGGCCCCATGACCATGGCGGTGTGGAAGAGCGAGGAGCGCCAGCTGGCGGCGTTCTGGTAGTGCTGGCGCGGCACCAGCTCCGTCCCCAGCGCCGCCGAGGCCGGCCGGAAGAAGGCGCGGCCCACGCCCGCCAGCGCCTGCGCCGCGTAGAGCGGCAGCGCCGAGCGCAGCGGGAGCAGGCTGGCGGCGAGCAGGGCCGCCCCGGAGAGGCCCACCGCCCCCAGGCTCCACAGGGAGAGCGCCCGCCGGTCGCGGCGGTCCGCCTCCCGGCCGCCGAGCAGGGTCAGGGCCAGGAAGGGCAACGCCTCGGCCAGGCCCACCAGCCCCAGCGAGAGCGGATCCTGGGTGAGCTGGTAGACCTGCCAGCCCAGCACGGTGCTCTGCACCTGGGTGGCCACGAACACCGCCCCCATGGACAGCAGGAAGGATCGGTACTCGGGGTAGCGGAGGGACGACCAGGGATCGTGCGCCACGGGGCGTGCATGCTGCGGCCGGCCGCCGCGCCGGTCAAGTCGGGCGTCCCGCCGCGCGCGCCTCGATCCGCCCTGGTCCCGGGGGAAGAACGGGTCCTGGCCTTCGGGGCGGAAGGGGTCGAGGAGACGGTGGGGCTCACCAGGCGGCCTACGCCGCCTCCTCGGCGCAGGCGCCCGGGGACGACCTCGCCCAGATCGTCGAGGACGCGCTCCAGCAGGCCGCGTCGCGAGGGCGACCCCGGCTCGGGCCCGGGCGGGCTGCCCGGGGCGGACGGTCCCGGGCTCCCGCCCGGCCGCGGCGGCGCCGCGCCCACGTGCTCGGCTGCGCCGGCCGGCGACCGTCCCCGGTCCGCGGGCCAGGAGGAGCGCCGTGCCGGCGCGGCCGGCTACCTGGCCCACCCCAGGAACGCCAGCACCTCGTTGAGCCGGGGCGGGTTGGCGCCGGCCCGGGTGCAGTTCAGGGCCGCCGCCGCCGCCGCGAAGCGCAGCACCTCGTGCCAGCCCTCGTCCGGCATCGAGGCGAGCTGCTCGGCGCGCTCCACGCCCCGCTGCAGCAGCGACGTCGACAGCCCGGCGGTGAAGGTGTCGCCGGCGCCGATGGTGTCGACCACCGCCACCGGAGGGGCCGAGACCGACATGGTCTTCTTCCCGGCCCGGTGGAGGATCGCCCCCGAGGCGCCGTAGGTCACCACCACCGCCCGGGGACCGGCCGCCAGCCACCCATCGGCCGCCTGGCCGGGCGGGACGCCGGGGGCCAGGGTCTCCACGTCCTCGTCGGAGAGCTTGAGGAGATCGGTCGAGGCGAGCCAGCGGGCGAAGCGGGCCCGGTAGGCGGCCAGGTCGGGGATGAGGCTGGTCCGGCAGTTGGGGTCGAGGACCACGATCCGCTTCCCGGCGTTGGCGGCGACGAACTCGCCGATGGCGGTCGCGGCCGGGTCGGCCAGGAGGCTGATGGAGCCGAAGTGGAGGAAGGCGGTCTCGCGCGGGAGCTCGGGCAGGGGCCGCGGCGACCAGCCCACGTCGGCGGTGCCCTCCCGGAGGAAGACGTAGCGGTTGGTGCCGGGCGCATGCTCCACGAAGGCCAGGGTGGTGTGGGCCCCGGTGCGGAGCACGAGCCGGGTGTCCACCCCGTTCTCCTGGAGGTGGCGGAGGAGCGCCTCGCCGAAGAGATCGGTGGAGAGCTGGGTGAGGTACCCGGTGGGCGCGCCCAGCCGCGCGCAGGCCACGGCGGTGTTGAGCGGCGAGCCGCCGGCGTGGCCCTGGAAGGCCAGCGGGCCGGTGCTGGTGAAGTCGATGAGGGCCTCTCCGACCAGCGCGATGCGCATGGCGACCTCCTCCCGGCGCTCCGGGCCGGGGACAGCCTACAACGGAAGCGGTGCCCGGCGGGCGAGCAAGGTCGCCTGCCGGCGCGGTCCCCGGGGCGGCGCTCCCCCCGCCGTGCCCGACCGCCGCCCGCCGTCCCTCGCCGGCGGGGAACCCCACCGGAGCCGGCTCCGGCCGGCCAGCCTCCGCCCCGGGCGCCGCCGGGCCTCACTCCGCGGCGCGCGAGCGGTCCCGGCGGCCCTCGGCCCGGCCGCGGGCCTCGCCGCGCACCGGCACCGGCTCGCCTCCCGCCCCGGGCACGGGCAGGATCGACGAGAGCGCGTCGAGCGCCCCGCCCGACCGGACCCGCACCGCCCCCGAGAGCGCGAAGGCCAGCTCCAAGGTCATGGCCTCGTCGCGCACCCGGCCGCTCCCCGAGAGAAGCTGGGCCTCGACCCGTCCCTCCACCTCCTCGGAGCGGAGGTCGGCCGCGCAGCGCTGGCCGGGGGCGAGATCGAGCGCGCCGTCCGGGGCCAGGGTGCCGTGGAGATCGCAGGCCAGGCCCTCCCCGACGAGGTGGAGACGAACCTGGCCTTGGCCGGCGCCGGCGGAGAGGACCGCGTCGGCGTGCAGCTCCTGCTCCTGCGCCGGGAGCGGCCGGGCGTTCACCCGCCCCCGCCCCCCCAGCCGGTAGGTGCCGAAGGCGCCAGGGTCGGCCGCCCCCGCGGCCAGCGCCTCGGCGCCGGCGCAGAGGCAACCCAGGAGCGCCATGGCCGCGCCCCTCCTCACCGGCCCTTCCCCATCCAGCGCTGGAGCTCCAGGATGTTCCCCTCCGGGTCCCGCGCGTAGACCGCCTGCACGGCCCCGGCCCCCTTCACCTCGAGCGTCGTCACCCGCCCCACCGCGCCGCCGCCCGCCGCGCGCACCGCCGAGAGCGCCGCCTCCACGTCGTCGACCTGGAAGGCCAGGTGTCCGAATCCCGGCTCGTTCACCACCGGTGTCGAGCTCCCCTCGATCATCCGGTCGTAGGAGAAGATCTCCAGGGTGGGCCCGCCCTCGCCGTGGCCGGGGAGGGCGAGGTGCACGCCGGTGAGGTGCGCGCCCTCGAGCGCGGTCAGATCGTCGAGCCACTGGCCCGACAGGTCGCGCTCGGGCGGGCGGGGCACGCAGCCGAAGACGTCCTGGTAGAAGCGCGCCAGCCGCCGCCAGTCCCGCGCCGTCAGGTTGGTGTGCGCGTACCTCGCCCCGATGGCCATGGCCGAAGTCTCGCACGACTCCGGGGCCGGCGGCGCTACCGCCGGGAGATCCTCCCGCTCCCGGACACCGCCACCCGCTCCACCCGGGCCTCCCCCGACCAGTGCACCTCGCCCGAGCCGGACAGCTCGGCGTCGAGGCTGCCGCCGGAGAGGGTCAGGTCCACCTCGCCCGAGCCGCTCACCCGGATCCGGGCGTTCCGCGCCACGAGCCCCCGGGCGTGCACCTCGCCCGAGCCGTCCAGCGAAAGGTGCAGCTCCTCGGCCGTCCCGCCCAGTTCCATGTCCCCGGAGCCCTCGACCTCGGCCTCCAGCACGCGGGCCGCCCCGCCGGACCAGCGGAGATCGCCCGAGCCCTCGAGGGAGAGCCGCAGGTCGCCGCCGCTGGAGCCCTCGATGCGGGCCTCGCCGGAGCCACGCAGGGTGAACGCGGTCAGCCGCGGCGCCCCGATCTCCACCTTCCCCGCACCCCGGTAGGAGACGCCCCGTCGCACGGAGACCACCAGGGTCCGGTCCTCCACCCGGACCTCCACCGCCTCCTGCAGGTTGGCGTCGATGGTCACCGCCGCCGACGGCGGCCGGCCGACCTCCACCTCGGCCTCGAGCGGCCCCTCCAGGCGCACCGCGTCGAAGTCCCCCGGGCTGCGGGCCTGGGTGACCTTGTTGCCGTCGCCGAGGTGCGCCTGCCCCTGGGCGAGCGCAGGGGAGGCGAGGAGCGCCAGCGCCAGCGCCGCGGCCGTCCGTGCCATGGCAATCCCTACGCGCCGCCCTGGCCGGTATTTCGCGCCGCGAGCAGAAGCCCGGCCACCACCACCGCCGCGCCCGCCCATCCCATCCGCCCCAGCCGCTCGCCCAGCACCGCCACCGCCAGCGCGGCCGCGGTCAGCGGCTCCGCCAGGGTGAGGGTGACCACGGTCGGGACCGGCAGGCGGTGGAGGCCGTAGCCGTAGAGCCAGTAGGCGAGGCCGATGGTGAGGAGGCCGAGGTGCAGCGCCAGGAGGGCGCCGCGTGGGGTGGCGAGCCAGCCCAGGGGCTCGATGGCGAGGAGCGGCGCGAGCAGGAGGGCGCCGGCCCCGAAGACGCCGGCCATGGCCGCGATCTCGTCCAGGCCGCCGGCCATGGCCGCCTTGGCGGACTGGGCGTAGGCGGCGTAGGAGAGCCCCGCCCCGGCCATGATGAGGAGCCCCACCCGATCGGCGGCGCCGCCGCCACCCCGGTCCCCGAGGAGCGCGACCCCGGCCAGGGTGAGCGCCGTGCCCAGGGCCCAGGAGGGGGAGAGCCCACCCCGCCGCCGCAACAGCTGGATGAGCCCGGCGAACACCGGGCCGCTGCCGATGCCCACCAGGGTGCCCAGGGCCACGCCGGTGCGGCGGAGCCCGACGAACCAGCAGAGCTGGTAGGCGGCCACCGCCGCCCCCCCGGCGAGCAGCGCCCCGAGGTGCGGCCGCCAGCGCCGGCCACCCTCGGGCCGCTGGACCAGCGCCAGGGCGAGGAGCGCCGCGCCCCCGACGGCCAGCCGCACCGCGCCGACTCCGAGCGGGGTGGTGCCCGAGGGCCCCAGCGCCTGAGAGGTCCCGGTGGTCCCGAAGAGCGCCGAGGCGCCCAGCACCGCCAGCGCCGGGGCGCCCTTCCTCACCGGACCGGTCCCTCGGGCGAGGCCGGGCCGCCCGCGGGGAGGGGCTGCCCGGCGGCGGCCACCACCTCCACCGACGAGGCCGCGTCGAGCGCCAGGCCGTCGCCGCGGGGCGCGCCGCCGGTCACCCGGACCACGTCGCCGCGGAGCAGGCTCCCGAAGCGCCGGTTGGCCTCGGCCACGTGCTTCTCCTGGAGCGAGATCCCCATCCGCCCCTCCGGGCCGCAGCCCATGTAGCGGAGGCGGCCCTTGCCGGCGAGCGGCTCGGAGACGATGCGGAAGGTGCGTCCCGCCGGCGGCAACGGCCAGCCCTCCCCGCGCGGCGCCAGGACCAGGTAGCTCATCTTGACCGCCTCCCGGCGCAGCCCCGCCGCCCGGGCGATCTGCGCCACCAGCGGCGGCGGCTCCACCGCTCGCTCGGCGTGGCACCAGTCGCCCTCGCGGGCCAGGGCCGGGCAGGGGCCGCGGAAGAGGCACGGCGCCCGGACGGCGATCCCCCGCTCCACCAGGAGGTCCCGCACCCGGAGGAGCGCCCGCGAGGTCTCGCGCAGCGCCGGCTCGATCACCACCAGCGAGCCGCCCGGCGCCAGCAGCTCCAGCGCCTCCTCCAGGAGCCCCGCCCGGCGGGCTGCCTCGTCCTGCCCCTTCCACAGCTCGTTGAGGACGTGGCCCATGACCACCAGGTCGAAGGGGCGCCCGCCGCCCAGCTCCCGGAGCGGCGCCGGCCGGGTGGGGTTCCACTCCCGCACCGAGAGCGGCTCCCCGGCCTCGCCGGCCAGGGCGGTGGCCGCCGAGAGCGCCGCCCGCGACCGGTCCGCGGCCACCACCTCGGCCGCGCCCGCGTCCAGGGCGGCGAAGGCCGCCGGCCCCGGGCCGCTGCCCAGGTCGAGGACGCGGCGCGGGCGGCGGGGCAGCTCGGAGAGGACGCCGCGGGCCTGGAGGTAGGAGACCGGCCAGTAGAAGAGCAGGTACGCGCCCAGGAGCCGCGGCTCGTCGAGGTAGCGGGCCCCGGCCAGCTCGCGCTCGCGGGTGAGGCCGCGGGAGAGCCGCTCCACCGCGGCGGCCACGCCGCGGAGCTCGTCGGGGAGGAGCAGGTCCCCGCCGCCGCCGCGCAGCGGGCCGGGCGGCCCGCGGACGCCCCGGCCGCGCGGGCGCGGCGCGCCGCCGCCGGCGGGGCGCCCGGACCCGCGCCGCCAGACGGCGAGGAGGCGGGGGATCCAGGCGGCGAGCGCGGGACCGGGAGGGACGGCCACGCACCGGTTCTAGACGGCCTGGCCCGGGCGCGAAACAACAAACGCCTGGCCGGGACGCGGGCCGCCCGACCGCGCTCGAAGGTCGCGCCGCACCGAGGGATCACTCCCGGCGCGCCGTTGATCCACGACGCCGCGTGGGCTAGAACGATCTGTGCACCGTCCCTCGGTGCGCCCATGGCCGACCGCTCCTAGAGACCGGGACCTCCCTCGCCCCGCCTCGCCCGCGAGGGGACCCTCGCGCCGCCGCCTCGGCGGCGAGCGCCCCTCTCCTGGAGCAGCCATGCCCTCCGTCCACCTCGAGCGGCTGTCGTTCGCCTACCTCGACTCCGATCCCATCCTCGTCGGTGCCGAGGCCCATCTTCCCCGGGGCTGGTCCGGCCTTGGGGGCGAGAACGGGGCGGGCAAGACCACCCTGCTCCGACTCCTCGCCGGCGAGCTGGCGCCCACCGCCGGGCGGGTACGCCTCGAGCCGGACCGGTCCCGGGTGGCGCTCTGCCCACAGACCGTGGACGCGCCCGGAGTGGAGGTCTTCGCCCTGGCCAGGGGAGCGGACGGGCCGGCCCGGCGCCTGAGGGGCAGGCTCCGCCTCGAGCCGGCCTCGCTCCCGCGCTGGGGGTCGCTCTCCCCGGGGGAGCGCAAGCGCTGGCAGGTGGGGGCCGCACTCCTCGCCGAGCCGGAGGTGCTGCTCCTCGACGAGCCCACCAACCACCTCGACGCCGAGGCACGGGAGCTTCTCGCCGAAGCGCTCCGCGCCTTCCGCGGCGTGGGGGTGCTGGTCTCGCACGACCGGGCGCTGCTCGAGGACCTGGCGGCGCGCACGCTGCGCCTCGAGCGCGGCACGCTGCGGCTCTACCCGCTGCGCTACGGCCAGGCCCGGCACCTGTGGGAGGAGGAGCGGCGGGCCGCCTGGGACCGACGGGCGGCGGCGCAGCAGGCCGCGCGGAAGGTCGAGGCCCAGCGGGAGAGGGCGCGGCGCCAGGCCGAGGCCGCCACGCGGGCCCGATCGAGGCGGGGCGTCGACCCCGGGGACCATGACGCGCGCACCCCGGCCCGCCGGAACCTGGCCGACTGGGCCGCGGCGCGGTGGGGTGCGGACGTGCGGCGGCTCGGATCCGCCGCCCGCCGCGCCGAGGAGGGGGTGGAGGAGGCCCCGCCGCTCCGGGAGCTGGGGCGGAGCGTCTTCCTCGGCTTCGAGGGCGCGCCACGCCCGGTCCTGCTCGCGCTCGAGGTCGCCGAGCTGCGAGCCGGGCCCGTGCCGCTCCTCCGCGACGTCCGGGTGCGGCTGCGGCGCGACGACCGCGTCTGGGTGCGCGGCCCGAACGGCGCAGGGAAGAGCACGCTCCTCGCCGCGCTCCTGGCCCGCTCCACCCTCCCCAGCGAGCGGGTGCTCCACCTTCCGCAGGAGCTCCCCGCCGCCGCCGGGGCCCAGCTCGTCCTGGAGCTCCGCCGCCTGAGCGGCGAGGCGCGCGGGCGGGTTCTGTCGCTCGTGGCCGCGCTGGGGAGCGACCCGGCGCGGCTGCTGGCCAGCGCCCACCCGTCCCCGGGCGAGGCCCGCAAGCTCCTCCTGGCGCTGGGCATGGGGCGCCACGCCTGGGCGCTCTGCCTGGACGAGCCCAGCAACCACCTGGACCTGCCCGCGGTGGAGCGGCTGGAGGAGGCGCTCCGGGCCTACCCGGGCGCGCTGCTCCTCGTCACCCACGACGCGGCGCTCGCCGGGCGCTGCACCTCGAGGCGCTGGGACCTCCGTGGCGGGCTCGTCCGGGAGGCTTGACGCGGCGGCGGCCCCCCGCCAGAAGTGGGCCATGACGCTCGACGGCCGGGTGGCGCTGGTGACGGGAGGCGGGCGGGGGATCGGGCGGGCCCTGGCGCTGGCCCTGGCCCGCGCCGGCGCCCACGTGGCCGTGGGCTTCCGGGAGCGCCGGCGGGAGGCGGAGGCCGTGGCCGACGCGGTGCGGGCGGCCGGGCGGCGGGGGCTGGCCACCGGCGGTGACGTGAGCGCCGAGGGGGAGGTGGCCCGGATGGTGGAGGAGGTCCGGACCGCGCTGGGCGAGATCGACCTCCTGGTGGCCAACGCCGGGATCGCCCCGGCCGCCTCCCTGGAGGAGCTCGACGCCGCCACCTTCGACCGGACGCTGGAGGTGAACCTGCGCTCCGCCTTCCTGCTCTCCCGGGCGGTCCTGCCCTCGATGCGTCGCCGCCGCTTCGGCCGCCTGCTCTTCGTCTCCTCCACCGCCGCACAGGTGGGCGGGGTGGTCGGCCCGCACTACGCCGCCGCCAAGGCCGGTCTCGTCGGCCTCATGCACGGCTACGCGGCGCGCCTGGCGGCGGAGGGCATCACCGCCAACGCCATCGCCCCGGCACTGGTCGAGACCGAGATTCTGGCCGCCCTCCCCGGCGCTCGCCCCGAGGCCCTGCCGGTGCGCCGGTTCGGAACGGCCGAGGAGGTGGCCGAGCTGGCCGTGGCCGTGCTGGCCAACGGCTTCGTGACCGGCCAGACCATCCAGGTGAACGGGGGTGCCTACTTCACCTGAGCGAGCGCCGCCTCGGCGGGCGGGGCGGCGGCGGGCTCGCCCTGCTCGGCCCGGTAGGGGAACGCCGCGGTGGGCGGGGTGGGCTCGATGTCGTGGAACCGCCGCAGGTCGATGATCATGGCCCCGTCCGGCGTCTCGGAGATCATGTCCGCGAGGCGCGCCCCCCAGATCATCGCGTTGGCGCTCCAGGTGTGGCGCGCGTGGACGGGCTGGAGGGAGGTGCCGTCGGTGCCGCTCACCGCCAGGGTGAGCTCGGCCTCGGCCGCCGTGAGCGAGGCCGGCGTCTCGCCCAGCAGCGGGCTCCCGGCCTCGAGGCGGTGGACCACCGTCCAGGAGCGGTTCAGGGCCGGGGCGCGCTCGCGCAGGACGGAGAGGTCCACGGTGCGGTAGACGACGTGGCCCTCGGCGGTCCGGGTGGTGCGCGACAGGCTGAGCCGGAAGGTGGCGTCGACGATGTCGTTGCGCCGCCGCTCGTTGCCGATGCGGATCATGAGCGAGGGGACGCCGTCGAGCGGCGACAGCACGACCCGGGAGGAGAAGGCCACCCGCGCCCGGGTCTGCGAGAAGCGGGCGAAGACCAGGCCGGTGGCCAGGGCCACCACCATGAGACCCAGCACCGACTCCACCACCACCAGCGCGTTTGCCAGCCGGGTGGCCGGGTACATGGTGCCGTAGCCGATGGTCCCCATGGTCTGGACGCTGAAGAAGAAGGCGTCCGGGAACGACCCCGGGGCGGCGTTGGCGATCCCGCCGCTGATCAGGTAGAGCCCGGCGAAGAGGGCGTTCAGCAGGAGGTAGGCGCCGGCGATGGCGCCCAGGGCCGCGGCCCAGTGCATCCGCAGGAAGGCGTGGTAGAGGTCGCGGAAGCCGTCCGGGCGACCGCCCACGATGTGGACGTCGTAGCCCCGGCCCCGGACCACCTCGTGGCGCACCGCCCTGCGCATGCGGCGACTCTTGCCGGGCGCCCGCGCCTCCGCCACGGTCCGGTGGGGTGTACTCATCCCGCGCGCGCCACCAGCTCGATCTCGATCCGGGCGCCGAGGGGCAGGGCAGCGACGCCCACGGTGCTGCGGGCCGGGTAGGGCCGGGCGAACTGCTTGGCGTAGGCCTCGTTCATGGCCGCGAAGTCGCCCATGTCGGTGAGGAAGACGTTGACCTTCACCACCGCGTCGGGCCCCAGCCCAGCGGCCCTCAGCACCGCGAACAGGTTCTTGAAGCACTGCTCGGTCTGGGCCCCGACGTCGCCCTCCGCGAGCCGACCGGTGGCGGGATCGAGCGAGGTCTGCCCGGAGAGGAACAGCAGCTCCCCGGCGCGGACCCCCTGGGAGTAAGGGCCGACGACGGCGGCGCCTTCGGCGGTGACGGCAACGCGGGACATGGAGCCTCCTCGGGCGGTGGGGGGACGCCGGGAGCCTAGTTGCGGCCGGGTGGGGGCGCAAGGCGCTGCGGGGCCCCGCCGGACGGGCGCGGCAGGGGCGAGCCTCGCGGTGCGGTACAGTGGGGCGCGTGACGGAGGAGCCCGCCACCTGCCCGCGCTGCGGCGCGGACCGCGTCGAGGGCCCGGAGTGCCCCCGCTGCGGCGTGATCTACGCCCGGGCCAGGCCGCGGGCGGCGCCGGAGCTCGGCGCGAGGCCTGGGCCGGGCGCCGCGGGCGCCGGGCCCGCCCTCTGGGAGGGAGAGCGGGACGACGCCCGGCGCGAGCTCCTGGTGCGGACCGTCGCGCCCCCCGCGGCGCTGCTCCTCGCCTGGGCCCTGACCTCGGCACCGGCCCTGCGGGCGCTGGTCCGGACCTTCCTGTCGATGTGGGTGCACGAGGCCGGCCACGCCGTGACCGCCTGGCTGTGCGGGTTCGGCGCCTTCCCCGGGCCGTGGCGGACCCTGGTCTCGGCCTCGAGGCAGCCGCTCGTGGTGGTGGCGCTCGCGGCGGGGCTCCTCTGGGTCTCCTGGCGGGGCCGGCGGAGCGGGCGTCCGGCGCTCGTCGCCGCCGGCGTGGCCGGTCTGGCCGCGCAGCTCGTGTGCACCCTCCTCCCCGCCGGCGCGGCCCGGGCCTTCATCACCTTCGGCGGCGACGCGGGGTGCATGGTCCTGGGGGCGGCGCTGACCGCCACCTTGTGGACCGCCCCGGACGGCCCGCTGGGGCGCGGCGGACTGCGGTGGGGGCTCGCGGCCATCGGCGCCTGCTCCCTGGTGGACGCTCTCCACACCTGGATCCGCGGCTGGCGCGATCACGGCGAGATCCCGCTCGGCGAGATCGAGGGCACCGGCCTGTCGGACGCCAGCACCCTGTGGCAGGTGCACGGCTGGAGCCTGGACGGCCTGGCCGGCCGGTACGTGGCGCTGGGGACGGCGTGCCTGGCCGTGCTCCTGGCCCTCTGGGTGGTGGCCCTCCTCCGCGCCCGGCCGCGGGCGGCCGCGGCCGGCGGGGCCGCCGGCGGCCTCAGGCGAGGTCGAAGATGAGCAGCTCGGCCTCGCCTTCCCCCGCGGCGGCGAGCCGGAGCAGCCCCTCGTCCGAGACCGCCGCCCCGTCCCCGGCGCCCAGGCGCTCGCCGTTCAGGAGCACGGCGCCCCGCGCCACCTGGACCCAGGCGTGCCGGCCGGGTGCCAGGGCCGTCTCGACCGTGCTCCCCTCCGGCAGGAGCGTGGCGTAGACCCGAGCGTCCTGGTGGATGGTGGTGGAGCCGTGGGCCCCGTCGGGCGAGGCCACCAGGCGCAGCCGGCCCCGCCGCTCGGCCTCGGGGTAGGAGCGCTGCTCGTAGGAGGGGCTGTGGCCGGGCCGGTCCGGCTGCAGCCAGATCTGCAGGAAGTGGACGGGCTCGGCGTCGGAGCCGTTGAACTCGGAGTGGCGGATGCCGGTGCCCGCGCTCATGCGCTGCACCTCCCCGGGCCGGAGCTGACCGCTTCCTCCCCCCGAGTCGCGGTGGGAGAGCACGCCGGAGAGGACGTAGGAGAGGATCTCCATGTCGCGATGGCCGTGCGTTCCGAAGCCCTGCCCGGGCCGGACGCGGTCCTCGTTGATGACGCGGAGCGCCCGGAAGCCCATCTGGTCCGGGTCGTGGTAGTCGGCGAAGGAGAAGGTGTGGCGGGTGTCGAGCCAGCCGTGGTCGAAGTGGCCGCGCTCGGCCGATCTGCGGACGGTGATCATCACGGTTCCTCCGTAGGGGAGGAACCTAACGCACCGGCGGAGGGCGTCGAGGCCACCCCTGTGGCCTACCGGACGGGGCCCTCCGGCCCGGGCGACCGCCCCGCGGCGGCCGCCCCGCCGGCGCCGGCCGGGCTAGGCGGCGCGGGCGGCCGGGCTGGCCGGCGCGGACTCCTGCCGGAGCGCGTGGCGGCGGCCGTCCGGGGTGACGAACCGGAAGCCCAGCACGCGGTCGCCCTCGGTGGCGCCCAGCACGCGGAACGCGGCCTCCAGGTCGAGCGCGAGCTCTCCGGGGAGGCCCAGCTCGCGCAGCGTCCGGGGAGCATCCGCCCCACGCCCGCCGGCCAGCCCCGCCACCTTCGTCTCGTTCGCATCGTTGCGCTTCATCTCGGCTCCTTTCGTCCTTCTTGCCCGAGATCATGCGCACGGGGCTGTCCGACGTCCAATCGATTGAAGTCCAGTGTACGATAACTCCTGGTAATTTATTCACCTGCAGCGAAGTGCTCGGAGACACGGCCGGTTGCGGAGGGCCGGGACCGACGGTCGCGCGCGCCCGCGCCGCAGCTGCGCGTCAGGGAGCTGGCGGGCGGCCCGGCCGGGGCCGTCGCGGGTGGCCGGTCAGGCCCGCACCAGCGAGATGGACACGCCGTCCAGCTGGTCGCGAAGGATGGGCAGGATGATCGAGTCCAGCCGCGGATGGGCGGCGAGGCGCGCGTTGAACCTCCGCACCCCCTGGACCTGGGGATCGCGCGAGGAGGCGTCGAGCACTCGGCCGCCGCGGATCACGTTGTCGGCCAGGATCACCGCGCCCGGCCGCGACAGGGCCAGGGCCAGATCGAGGTACTCCGGGTAGGTCTGCTTGTCGGCGTCGATGAAGACCACGTCGAAGGGCCCCTCGCCCGCGGCCGCCATGGCCCGGAGGGTGGCGACCGCCGGGCCCACCCGCACCTCGACGCGCCCGTCCAGCCCGGCGCGGGCCAGGTTCCGGCGCGCCACGGCGGCGTGGTGCGGCTCGAGCTCCAGCGTCACCAGCCGGCCGCCGGGCTCCAGGGCCCGGGCCAGCCAGGCGGTGCTGTAGCCGCCCAGCGTGCCCACCTCGAGGATCCGGGTCGGCCGCACCAGCCGGGCCAGAAGGTGCAGGAGCTTGCCCTGGTTCGGCGAGACGGCGATGTCCGGCAGCCCGGCCGCCGCCGCCTCCCGCAGCCCCTCGTCGAGCGCCGCGTCCGCCGGCACCAGGAGCTCCTCCACGTACCGGTCCACCCGCTCCAGCAGCCCCGCGTCGATCCGGTCGGCCATCCCTTCCTCCGGCCCGGCGTCGGCGGCGGGCACCTCCTCCGGGCCGCCGGGGTCCGGCATTCCTAACGGCGCCCCCGCCCTCCGGCCAGGCCCGACCTCGGTGGCCAGCCTCATCCCTTGAGGAGCTCCTTCGCCAGGTGGCGCCCGAGCGCCGCCAGCCCCTCCTCCAGCACGGCCCGCCCGCGCGGCGTGGCCAGGGTGGCGCGCATGGGCTCGGGCGCGACGCCGATCTCCAGGTCGAGCCGGACCAGCACCGCCGCCAGCCCCGGCGAGTCGGGGGCGGCGCGCACGCGCCCGCGGCGCGCCACCACCCCGGCCGAGAGGCGATCGAGCAGCGCCTGGTCGGAGGTGCGAGGCCCCTGGGCGCCGCGGAGCCCGGCCGAGAGCGCGGCGTAGAGATGGTCCAGCACGCCGCGGCCGCCGAGCGCCTGCCCGAGCCGCGTCGCGGCCTCCTCGTCGTCGACCCCGCGGGCGGCGGCGTAGGTCGAGGTGAGCGCGGCCACCAGGTCGGCCCGGGTCACCACGTGCGGCAACCGGCGGGAGAAGGGGTCCATGGAGGAAGCGTAGCCGCCCCGTCCGACCGCGCCGCCTCCGCCCTCCCGGTCCGGGGCGGCGATCGGCCGCGGGAGCCGCTCCCCGATTGGCGAGTCGACCGCGGCGCCCCGCCACCGTAAACGGTGTGTGAATCCCCACTGCGGGCGAAGCGACGTGCCACATGGACTCCGGCCGCCTCCCGGGGCATGTTGCGGCCACCGAGGTCGGTTGGTGGTGAAGATGCGGCTGAGTGCGCAGGGCGAGCTGGACATCCAAGTCTCCGGGGCGTTCGACGCCAGCGCGGCCGCACGGCTGGCGCAGTGCCTGCGCGACCGGCCCAGGGCCGCGAAGGTGACCGTGGACTTCTCCCGGGCGAACCTCCTCGACGGTGCCGGGGTGGCGCTGGCCGCGCGGGTGCTGACCGGCGTCGAGGGGCTCCGCCTGCGCGGCCTGGCCTGGCACCACCTCCGGCTCCTGCGCTACTGCGGCGTGTGCGTGGCCCCGCCGCCGGCGTGGGCGGACGACTGAGGCGCCGCGCCCCTGCGCCCTCCCGAGCCCGGCACCGCCGCACGACCCGCGCTACAGCTGCGGGGGGGGGAACCGGAGCTCGCCATGCCTCACCCACCCGCCGCCCGGACGGTCGCCCTGCAGGTGGCGGCCGCGGCCCTCGCCGCCCTGGCCCTGACCCGCTGCGCGCAGGCTCCGCTCCGCGCCGAGGAGGCGCGTGCGGACGGCACGCCCCGGGTGGTGGTCACCGGCTCCCACATCCCGCAGCGAATCGACCCGCGGGCCGGCCTGCCGGCCACGACCTCGCCGGTGCGGATCTGGTCCCGGCAGGACCTCGAGCGCGCCGGGACCGGACCCAACCTGGCCGCGGCCCTGTCGAAGCTCGACTCGGGCCTCTGAGGTGGCGCCTCGCGATCGGGCGTGAAGGGGAGCTCGGGCCCGGGTTCACAGGAGGTCGAGGTCCCGGCGGGCGCGACGCGCACCCCGGTCCACCCGAGGCGGAGCGGTCGCCACCTCGACGGTGGCCCCGGCCGGGGCGTCCTCGTGGGGGCCAACAGCCGACGAGCTGGAGCCCTCCCCCCCCTCACGCAGCAGATCCTGCCGGATCGGCTCAGCGGCGCCGTTCCACGCCCCGGCCGGGTGGCCGATCCGCACCGCCGGGGGTCCTGGCAGGAGGACGGCCCGGCAGGCCCTGCGCCCTCACGCCGGCCGCGGCCGGAACCAGGGCGGCTCGGCCCGGATGGCCGTGCCCCCGGACCGCCGGGCGAGGAAGCAGGGGTCCTCGAAGAAGTGGTAGGGGTGGACGGGCTCGGGGCGCGAGGCCTCCTCCAGCCGCCGCGCCACGGGCTCGGGCAGCTCGGGCTTCAGCGCCCCCAGGTTCTCCTCGAGCTGGTCGAGCCGGGTGGCCCCGGGGATGAGCCCGCCCACGCCGGGCCGGCGCAGCGCCCAGCCCAGGGCCACCTGCGAAGGAGGCCTGCCCAGCTCGCGGGCCACCGCCACGAGGGCCTCCACCGCGGACCAGTTACGTTCCGTGAACAGATTGGTGTGGGCCGGGTTGCCCGCGCGCTGGATGGGCCCCGGCCGCCCCTCGCCCCGGGCGGCGGTGCCGGCCCGGGTGTACTTCCCGGTGAGCAGGCGCCGTGGGTGGACTTGGTGGCCAGGACGGCGCGGTCGCGCCCGCCGGCCCGCTGGAAGTACCCGCCCACCAGCGCCTCGCTGGTGCCGTCGGTGTGGCCGTCGGCGGTGTCGATGGCGTTGCCGCCCGGCTCGAGGTGGCGGGCCAGGATGCGGTGGGCGGTCTCCCGCGGGCTCCCCCAGCCCCACTCCTCGCCGAGGGTCATGGTCCCCAGGGCCATGGGGCTCACCCGCAGCCCCGAGCGGCCCAGGCGATGGTACTGCGCCAGCGGTCCGGTCGCGCTCATCCTCTCCTCCTCGCTCCGACCCGTACCCAAGGCCCCGCCGGCGCACAGGCCGGAAGGCGGAGCGCGGCGCCAGCGGCCCGCCCCCCGAAAGCTCCCACCCGGCGCGGCGCCGGGGCGATACTGGAGGCGTGGTCCAGGAGTTCTTCCGGTCGCTCTCGGACGCCTTCGGCCGCGGCCACCGGGCCGCGCCCGCGGTCGAGCTCGCCATCCTCTGCCTGGTCGCCCTGGGCGTGGCGCTCCAGCTCGCCAGCCTGGCCCGCCGCGGGTGGCGCCGCCGCTCGCGCCTTCGCCAGCTCGCCATCCGCCACGGGATCGGCGGGCCGGACCTGGACTTCGCCGCCGGGATGGCCCGGCTGGAGGGGGTCTCCCCGGTGGCGCTGCTCACCCGCCTCGACGTCTTCGAGCGGGCCACCGCGCGGGCGCTGTCCGAGCGGCCCGGGCCCCTCGCCGAGCCGGCCGAGCGGATCCGCCGGCTGCGGCGGGCGCTGGGCTTCGACCGGCTGCCGCCCCACACCCCCCTCCTCACCACCCGCGAGCTGTCCCCGGGCACCGCCGTCGAGGTCGGCCCCGCCCACGGCCAGGTCCTGGAGGTGGGCGAGGCCGCCCTCTGGCTCAGGCTGGGGCCCACGGCGCCGACCCCGGCGCCCGGCGAGGAGCTGATCCTGGCGCTGGCCCACGCCCGCGAGGCCCGGTACGAGCTGCGCTGCCGGGTGCAGGCGGTGCGCGCCGGACCGGACGGGCCGGAGATCGAGCTGTCCCACGACGAGGCGCCGCGCCGGGTGCAGCTGCGCGAGTACGCGCGGGCCGCGGCGCGCGGCGCCATCGCCCTGCACCCGGTGCCGCCCTGGCCCGTCCACGCCGACCTCCGGGTCGACGTGGTCGCCCGGCTGGAGGACGTGAGCGGGGGCGGCGCCATGGTGCGCAGCCGCGCGGCGCTGCCGGTCGGCCTCCTCCTGCACGCCACCTTCGCCCTGCCGAACGTGCGCTTCGAGCGGCTCCCGGCG
The DNA here is from genome assembly GCA_035541675.1 of Anaeromyxobacter sp. GTDB lineage: Bacteria > Myxococcota > Myxococcia > Myxococcales > Anaeromyxobacteraceae > Anaeromyxobacter. The sequence continues at coordinate 54,386 of DATKMW010000022.1, forward strand.
GTGGTCCTGGCCTCCGAGCCCCAGCGCGACGGCAGCTGCCGGGCGCGCCTGGAGTGGGGGCGGCTGGCCGAGGCCGAGCGAAGCCGTCTGGTGGCCGCGGTGATGCGGCTGGAGCTGCTCCACGAGCCGGGGTGAAGGACCGGCCCCCCCCCCGAACGGCCCTCGCCCCGGGGACAGCCGGTCCGGCCCGGGGGCCCGGGCCCGGCCGCTCAGGGCGGCAGCGGCACCTCCAGCTCCATGCCGTCCTGGGCCACCTCCACCTGCCCGGCGAAGACCTCCCGCGCCTGGTCGACGAGCGGCTGCCACTCCCGGTCGTAGCGCGAGCTGAGGTGGGTGAGCACCAGGCGCGAGACGCCGGCCTCCCGGGCCACCGCCGCCGCCTCGCGGGCGGTGGAGTGCATGGTCTCCCGCGCCCGCTCCGACTCGGCGTCGCCGAAGGTGCAGTCGTGGACCAGGAGGTCGGCGAGCCGTGCCGCCTCCACCGTGGCCTGGGCGGGCCGGGTGTCGCCGGTCACCACCACCGTCCGGCCGCGGCGCGGCGGCTCCAGCACGTCCTCGGGCCGGACCTCCCTGCCGCCGGGCAGCACCACCGTCTCGCCGCGCTGGAGCGCGCCGTAGAGCGGGCCCCGGGGCACGCCCGCGGCCTGGGCCCGCTCCAGGTGGAAGCGGCCCGGCCGGGCGTCCTCGCGCAGCGCCCAGCCCACCGAGGGCGTGCGGTGGTCGGTGGCGAAGGCCCACAGGTCGCACCCGTCGCGCCGCACCCGCTCGCCGGGGGCCACCTCGTGGATGCGCACCTCGAAGCTGAACCGGTCGGCCCCGGTGAAGAGCATGGTCTTGAGCAGCGCCCGGGCCGGGCGCGGCCCGTACACGTCGAGCGGCTGGGCCCGGCCCTGCATGGAGAGGGTTCGCAGGAAGCCGATGGCCCCCAGGTAGTGATCGGCGTGGAAGTGGGTGAAGAAGATGGCCGCCACGTCGAAGCCCGCCCCGTAGTGGATGAGCTGCCGCTGCGTCCCCTCCCCGCAGTCGAGGAGGAACAGCTCCCGCTCCCGGCGCAGCGCCAGGCCGGTCAGGTTCCGGCGGTGGGTGGGCTGGGCGGCGGCGGTGCCGAGGAAGGTGAGGCGCAGCACGCCCAGACCTATAGGGGCGATCGCGCGCCGGAGACAAGGGCGGTGCGGCGCCCGTGGCCGGACGCCGGTGGCGCCGCGCAGCTGACCCTGGCCTCGCCGGGCGCGAGGCGAGCGGCGGGCGATCCTCGCCGGCGGCCCCGGAACCCCGCCATCGGCCTCCTCGGGCAGCCGTGACTCGGGGTGACCTCTCCCGCCATCCGGACCCTCGCTCCTCCCTGGCGCGGCCCTCCGGCGTCGGGTGGGGGCCGCCGCGGCTCCGTCCGGGGCGCTACCGGGGCGCGGTCGGGCCGGACACCAGGGCGACGGCGTCCGGGGCGGCCAGGCGCCGCCGCGACAGGTCGTAGCCCAGCGCGATGAGGTCGGCCGCGCGCTCGAAGTCCAGGAGCCCACAGGCGTCGCGGGGGATCTCGATCAGCAGGTCGGGGGGGTGGGCCGCCAGCTTCTGCCGGGTGATGACGCCCTGCATGGCGTCGAGCGACTGGCTCAGCACGTAGGAGAGATCCCAGGCGGCGCGCCGGCGCGGCCGGCCCGGGGGCCGGGCGTCCGGCGCCGCCGGGGCCGGCCCCACCCCCGAGCGCGAGGCCAGCCCGCTCAGGCTGACGGCCACGGTCAGATCGGTGCCGTCGCGGTAGGTGGGTCCGATGGGCACGGGATCGAAGACCCCGCCGTCCACCAGCCGGACCCCGTTGCGATCCACCGGCGTGAAGAAGAGGGGCAGCGACATCGAGGCGCGGATGGCCTCGAAGAGCAGGCCGTCGTCGATCCACACCTCGCGCTCGCGCACGATGTCGGCGGCCACGGCGGTGAAGCGGACCGGCAGGTCCTCGATGCGCACCTCGCCCACCAGGCCGCGCAGCGCCGCGATCACCCGCTCGCCCTTGAGCAGGCCGCCCCCGCCGAAGGAGATGTCCACCAGGGAGAAGATCTGGCGCCGGTCGATGCGGCGGGCCCAGGCCTCGAGCTCGGGGAGCTTCCCCATGGCGTGGATGCCGCCCACCAGCGCCCCCATGGAGCAGCCGGCGATGGAGCGGATGGAGAGCCCCGCCTCCTGCAGCGCCCGGATGGCCCCGATGTGCGCCCAGCCCCGGGCACCGCCCCCGCCCAGCACCAGCGAGATGCTGCGGGCGACAGGCCCGGCGGCCGGCGGCGACGCCTGCTCCTCGGTCCCCGATGGCCTCATGCCCCAGAAGCTAGCCGGCTCCGCGGAGGGGGCCAAGCCCGGCGAGGCCCTCGCGCGGTGAGCCGCTCCGCGCGAGCCCCCACCGCACCGGGGCACGCCCGCGGTCGTCGACCGCCGCCCGCGCCGGTCGAGGCGCGCGGGCGCATCCGAGTGTGCGGCACCCGGATCCGCGACCCGCGCGCCCGGCGCCGCGGATGGGGCGAACTCTCCCGGCGAGACCGGGCCCGACGGTACCCGCTCAGCCTTCCCGCCCCGCCAGGGGCGCCACGGTGTGGGTCCGGGCCGAGCCCTTCTCCACCCGCCCCCTCCGCATCAGCATGCGCCCCTCGTTCGAGCGTCCGAAGGCGAGGGCGATGGGCCCGCTCCCTCCGGTCCCCCGCGGGCCCGGCCCGGCTGCCGCGGACGGCCGGGCGGAGCCCGGCCAGGATGGCGAAGGAGGCGAGGAGGGCCGCGCCCAAGGCGCTCCTCACTCCCTGCAGGCGTCGCACACCTCGCACCCGTGGTCGAGGACGATCCGCCAGATGCCCGGGGCCTCGCGGCGCCAGACGGAGCTGAAGCGGGCCACCAGCCTGCCGGCCGGGTCGCGGACCGGGCCCTGGGTGAGGGCCAGGGTCCCGGAGGGGAGGACCTCGACGGTGTCCGGCTCCCAGGAGAAGGGCGCCGCGGGCTCCTGGTAGAGCCGCCTCCAGGCGGCGGCCACCTCCGCCTTCCCGCGGAGCGCCCCCTTGCCGGTGAGGAAGACCGCCTCCTCGGACAGGAAGGAGGTGAAGGCCGCGTGGTCCCGGTCGGCCATGGTCCGGGCGAAGGCCCGCTCGGTCGCCTCCACCTCCGCGCGCAGGGCGGCCGGGGAGGGCGGCCGCCCGGGCGTGGCGCAGGCGGCGAGGACCAGGGCGGCGAGGAGCGGGAGGCGGGGCATGGGGACCCTCCGGGCGGGGAGGCGCGGCCTCCCACTCTATGCCCGCCTCAGCTCGAGGCCGAGGTGTAGTGGCCGATCGAGCGGAGCCAGACCCCCCGCGCCGCCAGCGCGAAGGCCACCGCCCCGGCGGCGGTGGCCACCACCTGCCACGGGCCGATGCGGCCCAGCAGCGCCTGCGCCGGGATGGTGGTGAGCACCGCCAGCGGGATGACGAAGGTGAACACCACCCGGAGGACCACCGGGAAGACGTCGGAGGGCCAGCGGGCGGCGTCGTAGAGCGAGAGGAACAGGAAGGAGAGGTTGTCGACCTTCACCACGAAGAAGGCGGCAGAGACCACCAGGATCCAGAGCGAGTAGAGGATCACCGTGGCACTGACGAGGACCGCGGCCGAGAGGAGCACCGCGAAGGCGGTGGGGGCGCGCCCCATGCGGTGGAAGGCGGCGCCGATGAGGAGGAGGCCGGAGAGGACGTCGACCACCCGCCACAGCTCGAAGCGCGCGGTGGAGACCAGGAACTGCGCGTCGGCGGGCTTGAGCAGCACGAAGTCCAGGGTCCCCTTGCGGATGTGCTCGACCACCGCGGTGAGCGAGGGGTTCACCGCGCCCTCCAGCACCCCCTTCACCAGGGCGAACCACCCCATCACCACCATCATCTCCGGCAGGCTCCAGCCGACCACCTGGCGACGGCCCTGGAACAGCACCAGCACCGGCACCAGGGACAGCGCCGTCCAGAACAGGGACAGCACCCCCGACACCAGGAACTCGACCCGGTACTGGGCGGCCAGGGTGACGGAGGTGCGGAGCTGGATGCCCAGCAGGCGCAGGTAGCGGAGCACGGTCAGCCTCCGAAGGCCGAGTAGCGGCGGAGCCCGGCCCTCCAGCTCTGCCGCGCCGCCAGCGCCAGCGCCCCCACGAAGGCCCACTGCACCGCCAGGTCGAGGAGCGCCCGCGGCCGGTCCAGCATGCCGATGGAGGTCTCCACCGGGAAGGCCAGCATGTAGCGGAAGGGGAGGTAGCGGGCCAGGAGGGCCAGCCAGCGGGGGAAGATCTCCAGCGGCATGAGGTAGCCGGAGAGGATGGTGAAGAGGCCGAACCAGACCTGGGCGAAGGAGCTGGCCGAGTCCACCCAGAAGGCCAGCGCGGCGATGACCGACATGGCCAGGAAGGTGATGAGCCAGGCCCCCAGCACCGCCAGCGGGAAGACGAGCCAGAGGAGCGGGTCGTGGGTGACGTGCCCGGCGCCCAGGGTCACGAGCAGCAGCAGGGCGATGGGCAGGGCCACCGCCGCCCGCATGGGGATGGCGGCCAGGTTCTCGGTGGCGTAGTGGACCAGCGGATGGATGGGCCGGAGGAGCCGGAAGGCGAGCGTGCCCTGCCGGATCTCCATGTTGGCCTCCCACACCACCCAGGCGCCGGTGACCAGCCGCACCACCAGCGTGGCCAGGAAGTAGGCCACGAAGTCGCTCTGCCCGAACCGCCCCACCGGCCCGTCCCGCGCCACCGCGGTGAGCAGGGCCATCATCACCAGCGACATGTTGGTGGAGAGGAGCCAGACCACCAGCTCGGCGCGGTAGGCGACCGCGTCGGCGAGCCCCACCCGAAGGAGCGTGGGCAGGGCCCGGAGCGTCCGGGTCACGCCGGGCCCTCGGCCTCGAGCCAGGCGGCGAAGGCGTCGAAGGCGTGGGGGCGGCCCAGGAAGTCCTTGACCAGCTCGGCCGCCGGGCGCGAGCCGCCCGGCTCCAGCACCGCCCGCCGGTAGCGGCGGGCGGGCCCGGGCGCGAGCAGCCCCGCGGCGCGGAACGGGCCGATCAGGTCCTTGGCGATGACCAGGGACCACATGTACGTGTAGTAGATGGCCGAGTAGCCGTCGAGGTGGCCGAAGGACTCGTGGAAGAAGGTGCCGGGCACGTGGCGGAAGGGGGTGTGCCGCTCCTGGAGCTCGGCCACCAGCGCGGTGGTGTCCAGCCCCCGCGGCTCGCGGCGGTGCAGCTCCAGGCTGACCGCGGCGAAGAACATCTGCTGCCGGACCATGAGCCCCTTGCCGTACTCGTCGGCGGCCCGCATCCGGCGCACCAGCTGGGCGGGGATGGGCGCGCCGCCCTCGACGTGGCGGGCGAAGAGCGCCAGCACCTCCGGGTCCCAGACCCACTCCTCCAGCATCTGCGAGGGGGCCTCGACGAAGTCCCACTCGGTGGCCACGCCCGACTGCGCCGCCCAGCGGGTGTGGCCGCCCAGCACGTGGTGGAGGAGGTGGCCGAACTCGTGGAAGAAGGTGCGTACGTCGGAGTGCTCGAGCAGGGCCGGGGCGCCGGGCGCGGGCTTGGGGAAGTTGCACACCAGCGCGCCCTCGGGGAGGCGCCGCCCCTCCTGGCCCGCCGCCAGGGCGAACTGGGCGTAGTGCTTGTACTTGCCCTCCCGCGGGTGCATGTCCAGGTAGACCCGGCCCAGGAGCCGGTCCCCCTCCAGCACGTCGTGGACCTCGACCTCCGGGTGCCAGACCTCGGCGTCGGGCACCGACCGGTAGCGGATCCCGAAGAGGCGCCCGGTGACCTCCAGCACGCCGGCCTTCACCCGCCCGTACTCGAAGTAGGGGCGGACCGCCTGCGAGGAGAACCCGTACCGCTCGGCCTTGACCCGCTCCTGGAGGTAGGCGGAGTCCCAGGGCTCGACCCGGTCCGCGCCCGGGGCCTCGGCCCGCTTGCGCTCCAGGAGCTGGGCGTGATCGCGGCGCATGCGCGCCTCGGCGGCGGCGGAGATCCGCTCCACGAAGGCGGCCGCGGCCCCCTCGCTGCCGATCATCTTGTCCTCGGTGACGTAGGCGGCCCAGGTCGGGTAGCCGAGCAGGCGCGCCAGCTCGGACCGTCGCTCCAGGAGCCGCGCCAGCACCTCCAGGTTGCGGGGGTGGCCGCGCAGCCGGTAGAGCCGCCACAGGTCCTCCCGCACCCGCTCGCTCCGGGCGTAGGTGAGGACGGGGAGGTAGTCGGTGTTGTCGGTGGTCACGGCCACCGCGCCGTCCGGGCCCGGCGGGCGGGAGCGCAGCCAGTCCTCGGGGAGGCCGTCCAGGTCCGGGGGCGCGACCGCCAGCCGCCGCACGTCGTCCTTGATGTTGCGGCCGAACTCCTGGCCGATGCGGACCAGCTCGTCGCGCAGCTCGCGCACCCGCTGGCGGGTGACCTCGTCGCGATCGACGCCGGCCCGCCGGAAGTCTCGCAGGCTCTTCTCCAGGAGGTGGCGGGTGGCCGGGTCGGCCCCGGAGGCGTCCACGCCGCTGAGCGCCCGGTAGAGGTCCCGGTCGAGCGACAGCTCGGTGGAGAGCGCGTCCACCTCCTGCTCCGCCGCCTCGGCCGCCTCCCGCAGCGACGGGTCGGGGTGGACGTTGCGGGCCAGGCTGGCGCGCGAGGCCGCCCCGGCCAGTGCCCCGAAGGCCGCGTCGAAGGCCTCGACGGTGGCGAGCCCCCCGGCCGCGCCCAGCCGCCGGGCCCGGTCGGCCTCGGCCCGGGCCGCGGCCATGTCCTCGCGGCAACCCTCGGTGAACCGATCGGGGCTGGCGCAGAGGGTGCGAGCGGCGTCGAGGGGCGGGGCCGGCATGCGGAGGAGTTGTTTACCGCGGACCCGGCCCGACCGCAGCCCCTTGGTGCCGCTGGGAGATCCCGGCTCGGCGGCGCGGTCCCGGGCCGCCGCCACCCCGCCGGCCCCGGCGCCCCGGGGGTCGCGATCCCCGCCGCTGGCGGCGCCCTCTCCCATACGGATGCTTCGGGAGCCTGGGCGGCGGGTTAGGAAGAGCCCCTCCCCGCCGCGCTCCGATCCACCGCCGACAAGGAGAGCCCCCGCCATGCGCACCCGCCTGCAGCAAGCCGCCGCCGCCGCACTCCTGGCCACTCCCCTCGCGCTGGCCGCCTGCGGCGGCGGGGGCGGGTCGGGTGGCCCGTTCACGGTCAACGGGATCGTGGTCGACAGCAGCAGCGCCCCGGTCAGCGGGGCCAACGTCCTCCTCAACGACACCGCCTCGAGCGTGGTCACCACCGGCGCCGACGGCAAGTTCAGCTTCGCCAAGGTCAGCTCTCCCTACACCCTGACGGTGCAGTCGGGGACGAGCCTGACCGAGTACCGGGGCCTGAGCCGCGCCGGGCCCCAGATCACCTTCGGCACCCAGCAGGCCTTGCACAGCGATCGCCTCTCGGGGATGGTCACCGGACCCACCTACCCGCTCCCCTCGGACCAGGGGATCCTGCTCGGCGGGAGCAACGGGGTCCTCTCCGCCGGGTTGGTCGACAGCACCACCGGCGCCTTCACCGACGCCGCCTTCGCTTGGTCGGGAGCCTCCTCCGTGACCACCGACCTGACCGCCCTGCGCGCCGCGGCCAGCGGCGGCCTCATCACCGCCTACTTCGACACCGGCAAGGTGGCCGGCCTGACCCTCCAGGACGGGGTGGACCAGAGCGGCCTCACCATCGCCCTCGACACGCCGGTGGTCACCAAGTCCACCACCTTCGACTACGACCTGGGCGCCTACTCCAACAGCTCCCAGGCGACCTACCTGACCCTCACCGCCGCCGGCGCCCAGTTCCTGCTGGTCCTCAGCTCCTTCAACATCCCCAGCGGGACGAGCGTGCTCCTTCCGGACGGCGGCGGGACCTTGGCGGTCGGCGGCAGGGACGCCGACGGGAACCAGGGGTTCCGGATCGGCTCCGCCAGCCTGGGCGGCACCACCACCTTGAGCCTGCCCGCCGCCACGGCCCTGGCCAACAGCCTGCCCGCCAACATGGCCACCGGGGTGGGCCTGACCCCGGTCCTGTCCTGGACCCCGGTGAGCGGGGCCAGCGTCTACCTCGTCTCCCTGTCGGGCCCCGGCCTGGAGTACGACTTCGTCCTCCCGGGCGACGCCTCCTCGCTCACCCTCCCCGACTACTCGGCGCTGGGCCTGCCGCTCGCCGCGGGCACGGCCTACAGCTGGAACGTCACCGCCGTCAAGGAGAGCGGCCTGAGCCCCAACTCGGCGGCCGATCCGGCCGTGGGCGGGATCGGCGAGCTCTCCCTCTACCGGGCCACCGACCTCACCTACTTCTCCTCCAACCAGTTCTCCTTCACCACCGCGCCCTGAGCCCGCGCCGGGGCGACCCTCGCCGGCGGACACCGTCAACGCGCCGGTCCCCCGCCCCGACGCCCGGGGACGGGGGGAGACCGGCGACCATGGGCGAGTCGGCGGGCCGGGGCCCGGCGCTCAGAGGCCGAGGAGCCGCATGAGCCGCTCCTGCATGCTGCGGCGGCGCTTCTCGTCCTTGCAGGTCTCCACCGCGCGGGCCCAGGCCTCGCGGGCCGACTGCTGGAAGCCGAGCTGCTCGTAGGTGAGGGCCAGCACCTCGTGGGCCTCGGGCACGTCGGGGCGGAGCTCGGCGGCCCGCGAGAAGGCCGCCGCGGCCTCGAAGAGCATCCCCTGCCGCGCCAGGGCGTGGCCCAGGTAGTAGTGGGCCTCGGCCGAGAGCTCGTCCTTGGAGGTCGCCTCGCGCAGGAGCGCCACCGCGTCGTCGACCCGCCCCGCCTGCAGGAGCTTGGCCCCCTCGCGCCAGGCGGCGGCGGCCACCGCCCGGGCCGCCTGGTCGGCCGGGTCACCGGCCGGGCCGAGGAGCAGGAACTTCACGGTGCGGTTGAGCTCGTCGGGGCGGAAGGGCTTCTCCAGGAAGGCGTCGGCCCCGAAGGCGATCTTGGCGTCGGCCGCCACCGTGCCGCGATGGATGGCCGAGGTGAGCGCCACGCGGGTGGGGCGCAGCACCGGGTCCCCCTTCACCGCACGGCAGACCTCGAAGCCCGGCATCATGGGGAGCATGGCGTCGAGCATCACCAGCTCCGGCCGCGCCTCCCGGATGAGCTCCAGGGCGGCCCGCCCGTTGGAGGCCTGCAGGACCGTGCAGCCCTGCCTCTTCAGCGCCGCTACCGCCTCGTCGCGGCTCTCCGGCACCGCGTCGGCCACCAGCACCAGGTAGCCCGCCCCCAGCCCCTCGAGCCGCACGGTGGCGGTGCCGTCGGCGGCCAGCTGCGCCGGCGCCGGCGGCGGCTCGTGCTCCGGAGGCCGCGAGCGGCGGGCCGGGGTGGGGGCGGAGAAGGGCGTCTCCTCCACCTCGCTCACCCCCACCACCTCCATGGTGGCGGTGATCTCCGGCAGCTCGATGGCGCCCTCGCGCTTCTTGGCGGTGGCGTGGACCACCCCCACCCAGGCCGCCGCCGGGTCGGGCAGCGCCGGCGCCTGGGCGCCCCGCCAGGCGGCCGCGCCCCGCTTGCGCTCGCGGATCACCCCGTCCAGCGTCCGCTCCAGCGCCGCCGGGACGGCCACGTAGCGCAGCACCTTGCGGCCGGTGACGAAGCGGATCTCGTCGGCCAGCGGGTGGTCCTCCGGGTCGGCCATGGCCAGGACCAGCTCGGACTTGCCCAGGGACAGGGGCAGGACCCCGCGCTGGCGGCAGAAGGCCGCGGCCACCACCTCCAGGTTGCCGGTGGGGATGACGGTCTTGGAGAAGTCGACGCCGGGGCAGCCGCGCAGGTCGGCCAGGGCCCGGACCAGCGCGCCCTCGCTGGCCAGCCCCAGCCGCAGCGCCGCCGAGGCCACGTCGCCGTCGTGGGCGGCGGCCAGGGCCCGCGCCGCGGCGTCCGGGGCCAGGACACCGGACCGGACCAGGTGGGCGGCGAGGTCGGCCATCTGCTCAGTCTAACCCGGTCCGGGCGTTTGTCCCGTCCCTGGACGATCCGCGGCGCGCCGGGACGGGAACGAGGACCTCGGCCGGCCGGAGGGAGCAGGGGGCGAGGCTGCCGTCCCGGGCCATGGTGGCGGATGGCCGCCGGCAAGCCGGTGCTGGTGGTCGGGCCGCCGCCCCCCGGGAACGCGACCTCGTCCCCCTGCCGCCGTCGACCCACGCCGCCGGGCGGGTGTCGGCGGCCGCCTCGCCCTCGGGGCCGGCCAGGTCCCTGGCCCGACCCCTGGCGTGGCGCCGCCCCGGAGCTGGACGGGGGCGCCGTCGCCGGCCCTCACCGCTCCGCCTTGGTCTCCCGCATCATCAGGGCGGTCACCGCCTCGCGCGGCGGGACGTTCTCGTGGAGGAGCCGGTAGACGGTTTCGCTGATGGGCATCTCCACCTCGAGCCGCCGGGCCAGGTCGTGGACGCCGCGGGAGCTCCGCACCCCCTCCGCCACCTGCCCGATCTGGCGCTCGATCTCGGCGGCGGTGCGCCCCTCCGCCAGCCCGCGGCCGATGGTGCGGTTGCGGGAGAGGTCGGACGAGCAGGTGAGGACCAGGTCGCCCAGGCCGGAGAGGCCGGAGAGGGTGAGGGGGTTGGCGCCCTTGCGCACCGCCAGGCGGGTGATCTCGGCCAGCCCCCGGGTGACGAGCGCCGCCAGGGCGTTGGCCCCGAAGCCGAGCCCGTCGGCGATGCCGGCGGCGATGGCCACCACGTTCTTCACGCAGCCGCCGATCTCGCAGCCGGTCACGTCACCGGAGGTGTAGGGCCGGAAGGTCCGGGTGTGGAAGGCGTCCTGCACCTGCCGGGCGATCCGCTCCCAACGGGCCGCCACCGTGACGGCGGTGGGTAGCCCGCGCGCCACCTCCATGGCGAACGACGGTCCGGAGAGCACGGCGAGGTAGGGGTGGAGAGCGACGGGAAGGACGTCCTCGAGCACCTCGGTCATGGTCATGAGGCTTTCGAGCTCGATCCCCTTCACCGTGGATACCACCGTCGTGCCGGCGTGTACGAGCCGCTTCGCCTCGATGGCCACCTGGCGGACGGCGAAGGATGGGACGGAGAGGACGACGAGCTCCGCCCCCTCGAGTGCGCGGGCCAGATCGGGGGAGGCGTGGAGGTTCGCGGGAAGCCTGATCCCCGAAAGATATCGCCCGTTCTGATGGGCGTGGGCGATGTCGTCGAGGAGCGCGGGGTCCTTGTCCCAGGCGGTGACCGGGAATCCCTTGCCGGCGAGCAGCGCGGCGAGGGCTGTCCCCCAGGAGCCGGCTCCGAGCACGCAGCACCGCATGGCCACCTCCGCCGTGTGATCCTACCCGCGGCGGCCCGCCGGAGAAACGAAGTCCTCCGGGTCGAGGCGGGCGTTCGCCCCGCAGAGGGCGCCCTGGTGCCATTAGCGGAGCATCGCCGTCCCCGCGGCCAGGACCGCGAGCACGACGAGCGCCACTGCCGCGGGGCGCCAGGGCTTGATCCGCCAGGCGAAGGCCCGCTCGTGCCGCCGGTGGAACGGGGGCAAGAGCTGGTACTCGCGCCAAGCCTCCTCCCTGACCGCGCGGGCGGCCTCCGCCTCGCGAAGCCCGGAGAGGGCGCGGGCGAGCAGGTAGCGCCCCTCGACGGTCCCCGGCCGCTCGGCGAGCAGCCGCTCGAGTGCCTCCCGTGCCCCGAGGAAGTCTCCGCGCGCCAGCCGCTGCCGCCCCAGCTCCAGCTCGATCTCCCCCGCGCGAAACCTCGGATCCTCCTTGCGCGCCAGGGCCAGCGCCTGCTCGGCTTGATCGAACTTTCCGATCCTCCCGAGCGCCGCTCCCATGACGAAGGCGGTGCGGACGTCCTCGTCGCCGGCCTCCACGTTGGGGCGAAGCACGCGCGCCGCCTCGCCAGGCCGCCCCGCCTCGAGCAGCCATTCGGCCAGCTCGAAGCGGGCGCGGCGATCATGGGGGTTCACCGCCAAGGTCGAGCGGAGCTGCGCGGTTCGCCGAAAGCGAGCAAGCCTCCGGAGGGGATCGGGTAAGACGCGAAAGCTGAAGCGATCGCCCAGCCACCACAGGAGCCCGAGGACGATGAGGGCGAGAACCGGGCTCCCGGTGAGGGAGGACAGAAGAGCCCAGAGGAACCACTGCGACATCGGGGAATCCCCTTCGTGGGGCGAATGAACCACATCGCCTTGCGCGGGTCGAGGCGCGTACGCCTCTCTGCCTCGCCGTCATGGTACGGCGGTCCGGCGGGGCCGGTGGCATGCTTTCGTCCGGCTGGGGGGAAAAGAGCGATGGCCACTCAAAGCGGCGAAGCCGACGCGCCCGTGGAGGACCCGCGGGCACTCGAGCTTGCACACGCTTCTCTTGACGAGCTGGGCGTTCCGCGCACCGGCGAGGGAGGCCGCCTCACCCTGTTCGGAAGGATCGAGGCGCTCCGGGCCGGCAAGTACGATCCCGCGAGGATCAGCGCCCCCACCCCGACCCCCGCGGCTCTCCACCCCTGCCCGCGCTGCGGGCTTCTGGCCCTGGTCGAGCTCGGAGCGGTCTGTCCCTCGTGTTCCGCCGAGCTCGTCGCCCCCGCCTAGGTGTGCTGTCCCAACACGTTGTTCAGTGATGGTGCGGGTGCCGGTCCTGCGGGTCCGGTCAGCTTCGGCCTCACCGGTCGAGACCGGGCCGTTAGCCCACCGCCGCGGCCACGATCCGTTCGAAAGCGGGCCTTCGGGCCGCAACGAGCCTGAGCGCAGCCCGCCGCAGTCCCGGGCGGCGGGTGAGGAGGAGCACTAGCCGCGTCCAGAGAGCGTACGCACGGAAGCGGCGTCGCCAGGCAACCTCGTAGGGCCCGAGCGCCCTGGCATCCGCGCCCGCGGAGAGCGCCCGGGGCAACAGCTCCGCCAGATCGGCCGCGCAACCGAAGGCGAGCGACAAGCCGTCTCCCGTCACTGCGTCGAGGTAGCCGGCCGCGTCCCCGAGGAGCACCAGCCGATCGGCCACCCGGGCCCGAGCCCGCCGCTCGAGAGGCCCTACGCCACGCACCGTGGATTCGGTGGGAGCTCCCGCGAGCTTCGACTGGAGTCGCGGGAAGCGACCGAGGAGGTCCTCGAACCGGACTTTGCCTCCGCGCTCGAAGAGGAGGGCCAGCCCCACGCGAGTCCGCCCCGCGGGAGTGAGATAGGCCTCCGCCCCCTGACCGAAGTGGACCTCCACGGCCTCGCCCCAGGGGGCCACCCCGAAATGGCGACGGATGCCGAATCGGGGAGGGGCTCCGACCGGCGCGTCGAGTCCTTCGCGCCGCCTGGTGGGGGAAAGGAGCCCGTCCGCCGCAACCAGCACCCGAGCCTCCACCGTCTCACCCCCGCGGACGCGCGCAGCGATCCTGTCGCCGGCCCGGACGTGGCCGACCACTTCCGAGCCGCTCCGCACCTGCGCGCCCAGGGTCTCCGCACGGGCGCGGAGCGCGGCCGCGAGTGCCGTCCGGCGGATCCCGAGCCCCCCCTCCCCCGGGAGGCGGAGCGCGACCTCGAGTCCGCATGGGTCGCACCAGCGCAACTCGCGCAGCGGCGACACCTCTGCCGGATCGACGAGCGGCAGCACTCCTAGAGACTCAAGGAAGCGGCGACCGGAAGGCAGCACCCCCTCGCCGCAAGCCTTGTCGAGGTCCCCCTCGCGCCGCTCGAGGACCACCACGTCGAGACCCCGGGCCGCGGCCCCCGCCGCAAAGGCCAGACCGGCCGGCCCACCGCCCACCACCACCGCGTCGTGGAGCTGGCTCACCGATCCTGATCCTCCTCGCCCGTCCGCTCGCCGCGGCGCGCCCGCGCGTAGGAGAGCCGGGAGCGGGCTGCCAGGGCGGCGAGCCGGAGCGCGGTGACCTTCGAGGGAGGTTTCAGGGTCCCGGCTCTGAGCTGCCGGAGCGCCTCGCCCCTGCGCAGCTTCCCGGAGGACGTGCGCGGGAGAGTCCCCGGCTCGAGCAGGTGTACCACCCTCGGCTCGACCCCGGTGGCCTCGAGCACCACCCGACGCACCTCGCTCAAGAGGGCGACGTCCCCCTCGCCGGCGGGGATTCCCCGGGCCCGCTCCGCCAGGATGAGGAGCGCCTCCCCCTCCCCGCCCTCGCTCGACCCGACCGCCACCGCGCACCCGGGGCGGAGCCCCGGCACCGCGGCGAGCGGCTCTTCGAACTCCCCCGCCGAGCGGTTCGCGCCCCGGATGACGACGATGTCCTTGACCCGCCCGTGCACGTACAGCTCCCCGCCGATGACGAACCCCAGGTCGCCGGTGTCGAGCCACCCGCCCTTGAGGGTGCGTTCGGTAGCGGCCGCGTCGCCGAGGTAGCCGCGCATGAGCGCTGGCCCACGCACCCAGATGCGCCCAAGCCGCCCCTCCCCCAGCTCGGCGCCCTCATCGTCGCGGAGCGCCACTTCCGCGCCGGGCACCGGACTCCCCACCGAGATCACCTCTCGGTCGCCGGGGACCACCTCGCCGTCCCGCGCCAGCCGTACCGGGTCCACGTGCCGGCCCATGGGGGGGCGACCGGGACGGGAGAAGGTGACCGCCAGGGTCGCCTCCGACAGCCCGTACACCGGCACGAGCGCCCCGGGGTCGAATCCCTGCGGTGCGAGGCGGAAGGCGAACCGCCGCATGGCCTCGCCGGAGATGGGCTCGGCGCCGTTCAGTGCGAGACGCCAGCTCGAGAGCGACAGGCCCTCGAGGTCGGCAGGGCGGACCCGGTCGGCCACGTAAGCATAGGCGAACGCGGGGGCGGCCGAGATCGTTCCCCGGTGGCGCGCGATGGCCCGGGGCCAGAGGGCGGGGCGAGCGAGGAAGTGTTCGGGGGCGATGAGCACGAGCGGCCCAGGATAGGTGGCCGCTCCGAGCAGGCAGCCGACGAGCCCCATGTCGTGGTAGAGCGGGAGCCAGGAGACCAGGGCGTCCGAGCTCCGGTCCGGGCGCGTCTCGCAGACCAGGGCGTCCGCCATGGTCCTGAGCGCGGCGTGGGTGAGGGCCACCGGCTTCGGATCCACGGTCGAGCCGGACGAGAACTGGACCAGCCCCAGGTCGTCGGGGGAGGGGAGGCGCAGGCGTGTGCGTTCCCTCCCCGCCAAGAGCCGCCCCGCGTCCTCGCACCCCAGCGCCGGCCGGGCTCGCTCCACGGCCCCGCCCAGGAGCCGGCGGGTGGCGCCCGAGGAGACCACCATCCGGGCACCGGAGGCCGAGATCATCCGCGCCGTCGCGACCAGGTACTCCTCCATCCGACCGAGACGGACGGGCGGGTAGAGGGGAACCGGAACCGCCCCGCACCACCAGGCCCCCAGGAACGCGTCCAGGAAGGCCGGCTCAGTGCGCAGGACGATCGCCACCCGGTCGCCCGGGCTGACGCCGCGCGCGGCGAGAGCGGCCCCGGTCCGCGCAGCGCGATCGAACACCTCGCCCCAGGGCACGACCACCTCACGCTCGTCCAGGCCGACGAAGGTGACCCCGCTCGGGTCCCTCGCGGCGCGCTCGAGCGCGTGGACCAGCGTGGGCCAACGAGCGGGGGGAAGGGAGGGACCGGCCAGGATCACGGGAGCACCTCGGGGCCGACTCTCGCCGCCACCAGCCGTGCCAGGTCCTCCAG
The DNA here is from genome assembly GCA_035541675.1 of Anaeromyxobacter sp. Taxonomy (GTDB): domain Bacteria; phylum Myxococcota; class Myxococcia; order Myxococcales; family Anaeromyxobacteraceae; genus Anaeromyxobacter. The sequence continues at coordinate 69,920 of DATKMW010000022.1, forward strand.
GGTCCGCGTCGTTGCCGCGTCATCGTCGGCCAGGGCCACCCGGAACCGGTCCTCGACCGCCACCACGAGGGAGAGGAGCACGAGCGAGTCGAGCTGTCCTGCCAGCGGGGCCGATGCCACCTCCAGGGGCCCCGAGAATCCCAGCTCCTCCCGGGCGAGACGCACGATCTCCTCGGCGATGCTCCGTTCACGATCGGTCATGAGCGCCCCTCCCTCCCCCCGGCGGCCAGAAGCGTGGAACCCGGGCGAAGGCCCGGGACCAGGAAGGGCCGAGCGCCCGCTCCTCGGCGCGGATCCGGACCGCGAGGAGGGCCGCATTGATGCAGGTAGCGACAAGGGCGGTGCGCCAGGCCCCGCAGGCGAGCGGCAGCGCCAGCACCTCGATCGCCACCGCCAGGTAGTTCGGGTGCCTGAGCCACCGGTACGGCCCCGACCGGACCGGGGAGCTGCCCGGGAGCACCAACACCCGGGTCGACCAGCGCCCGCCGAGCGCCCCCACCGCCCACCAGCGCAGGCCCTGGGCGGCGACCACCAGGGCCGTGGCGGGGACGGCCACCAACGCCGGCCAGGGGGTTCGAGAGAGCTCGGGCTCCGCCGCACAGGCGACGAGGAGGGCGACGTGGAAGGCGACCATGACGGGGTGGTGACCCCGGCCCGACTCGACCGCACCGGCCGCCGCGAGCCGCCGGGCGTTGCGACCGGAGACGAGGACTTCCACGACGCGCTCGAGCGCCACGGCCACGAGGAGCACCCGGCCCATGTCGCCCCACCTCACCACGCGAGCAGCACCAGTTCCGACGAGAATCCCGGTCCCATCGCGGCCAGGAGGCCCAGGTCTCCCTCGCGCGCCTCCCCTGAGTCCAAGAGGTCCCCGAGCACGAAGAGCACCGAGGCGGAGGAGAGGTTCCCCACTGCCTGCAGCGATCGAAAGGAGCGGGCGATGGCCTCCCTGGGGAGGTCGAGCGCGGCCCGGAACGCGTCCAGCACCCTGGGCCCGCCGGTGTGGGCGATCCAGTGCTGGATGCGAGCGCGGGAGAGCCCGTGCTCCGAGAGGAACGCGTCCACGTCCGCCCCCACGTGCTCCTCGACCACCTGCGGCACCTGGGCCGAGAGCACCACCTTGAACCCCGAGTCCACCACCTCCCACCCCATCACCCACTCGGTATCCGGGTAGAACACCGATCGGGTGGCGAGTACCCGCGGGGCCCGCCGCGCGGGGCGCTCGCCCCCGATGAGCACGGCCGCCGCCGCCCCGTCGCCGAACAGACCGGTGGCGATGATGTTCGCCACGGAGGCATCCTGGCGCTGTAGCGTGAGCGAGCACAGCTCGACGGAGAGCATGACCGCCACCTCGCCGGGGAAGGCGCGCAGCACGTCGGAGGCGCGGGCCACGCCGGCCGCGCCGGCCATGCAACCCAGGCCGAAGATGGGTGTGCGCTTCACGCGCGTGGGTAGCCCCAGACGGTTCACGAGCCGGGCGTCGAGCGACGGGGTCGAGACCCCCGTCACCGTGACGAAGAAGAGGTGATCGACGTCCCCGGGCTTAAGGCCCGCTCGCCGGAGGCCGTCCGCAACCGCCGCCTCCCCCAACTCGGCGCCCACCCTTTGAAACGCGGCGTTGCTCTTGGCGAACGAGTCGAGGGCAGCATATTCGCCGACGGGCAGGGCGAGGTGCCGACCGCCGACGCGGGTGGCCCGGTGCAGGTCGGCCAGCCGCTCCAGATTGAAGTGGTGCCGCTGCCAGTGCTCGGCGAAGGCGGCGATGAGCGTCTCTTGGTCGGCGAAGTGAGGGGGGAGGGCGCGGCCGACGGCGACGATCTGGGGCAAAGGTGCGTTCACGGGATGGAGAGGGTACGAGGGATCGTGGGGTCAGTAGATCCGCGCCTGCCTCCCCGCGCGCCACTCAAAAGAACAGAGGCGGCGGCGCCGTCCCGTCGGGGTCGCGCCCGTCGCCCCGAGGGAGAGCGCCTTTTTCGCGCCGTTGCCCTCCTAGCCTTTCGCGGCGGCCTCGGCACCAGGCCTGGGGAAAGAGCCAGTCGGCGCTCGGGCGCCTCGGGTGGGGCTACGGGGGCAGCTTGGCTCCGGCGGGGCTAAAGCCTAAACGGCGAGCGGTAGCCGGATCATGAAGGTGCTCCCCTCGCCCGGGACCGACGCCACCTCGATGGTGCCGCCATGTGCCTGTACCAGCCCTTTGACGATGAAGAGGCCCAGGCCGAGGCCCTCGCCCTCGTGCCGTTGGCCGCGGTAATAGCGCTCGAAGAGCCTGGGAAGGTCGTTCGGTGGGATCCCGGCACCCTGGTCGGCGACCGTCACACGGGCGACGCCCCCCTCGCGCTCGGCGGCGACCCGCACCTCGCCCGCGGAGTACTTGAGGGCGTTCCCGACAAGGTTCACGAGGATACGGTCCAGCCGGTCGGGGTCCACGTCCAGGGGTGGCAGCGTCGGGTCGACGAGGTTGCGCACCCGGCTCGAGTCGAGCACCCCCTGTTCCAGCTCGAGGAGGTGGTCCACGAAGGACCCGAGATCGACGGGCTCTCTCGAAAGCTGCAGCTCCCCGACCTCGAGGCGGGCGGCATCGGCGAGGTCGCGCAGCATCCGCTCCATCCGTCGCCCCGCGAAGCGGATGGCCGCCACCGGCTTGCGGAGTGCCGGGGTCTCCCCTGCCGCCCGCCCGATCCGATCGGCCTGCAGGAGCACCACTTGGAGGGGGTTGCGCAGATCGTGCGAGACAGCGCGCAAGAAGTCCTCGCGCTGCTCGCGCAGCCGCTCCAGCCGGCGGATGGTGACCACGAGCTCGTCCTCGACGTGTGCCCGGAGGGCCTCGAGCTCCTGGTAGGGACGGAGGAGGGCCGCCACGAAGAGGGCGTCGAACAGTAAGAGAAAGCCGGCCGCCAGGTAGAGGTGGCCGGCCAGGTCGAGCAGGTCGAAGGGGCTCCGGTACAAGGAGAAGCAAACGCCGGCGAGCGCCATCGCCATGAAGGCCGCCGGCATCCTGGACCGGGCGCCGGCCCCCGGCACCGCCCGGCTTCGCCGGACGGCGAGGCGCGCGCCCACGAGGGCGAGGATCGCGAGGCTCCACTCGACGATTCGCTTGAGCGGGGTGAGGCCGGTTCGCGCGTCGTAGAACCAGGCGCGGTCCACGGGCAGTGTCGCCTCGACCGCCACCAGCGCCGCCACCAGTCCGAGGACCAGCGGGAGGAGCCAACGACGTCGGAAGAGGGGGAGATCGCTCTCCGGTGGGAGCCATACCGTGGCGAGGAGCGAGAGCAGGATCCAGGACCGCGCGGCCACCCAGTAGAAGATGCCCCGCTCCACGGTGGCCGGCCCCAACAGACCGGGCATGCCCGGGAAGACGGCGAGGTGGAGCAGCTCGAGGAGCCCCATCCCGAGGAACGCCGCTCCCAGGAACCGGGCTCGAGTCTCCGCGAATGCACTCGTGCCACCGGCGACCCACTGCACCGCGAAGGTGGCAAGGGCCAGGGCGGCGATGCACACCTCCAGGACCGCATGCAGGGGGCCGAAGAACCCTTCGGGCAGGTCCGTGGGAAGTCCGGCCAGCTTTCCCCCGCCGAGCACGAGGAGCGGCAGAACGCCCAGCGCGGTGCCGACCGGAGACCTCCGTGGGGCGACGAAGAGGCTGCGAAAAGACTGCAGCAAGCGAACGACCTCGTCCGGGGTGCTCGAACCGTGGGATGACGGGTGCGGGATTCCGTCCTCTTTTACCGTGGATGGCCGGTCGCTTGCCAGGGTCGGGCGCGGCCTTACCTTCCGTTCATGAGAATGGACAAGCTCACCGTCAAGGCTCAGGAGGCGGTGGCCGGCGCCCAGGCGGAAGCCCGCCGGCGCGACCACCAGACCATCGATCCCGAGCACCTGACGCTGGCACTCCTCGCCCCCGAGGACGGGATCGCCCGGGCCATCCTGGGCAAGATCGGCGCCGACCCCGCGCGCGTCGCGTCGCGCATCGAGGACGAACTGAGGATGCTCCCCCGGGTGAGCGGGGGCGAGGTGTACCCGACGACCCGGTTCATGAAACTCTTGGACCGCGCCGAGGAGGAAGCCCGGCGGCTCAAGGACGACTACGTCTCGAGCGAGCATCTTCTGCTCGCGGCCGCCGAGGAGAAGACCGGCGCCGGCGAGTCGCTCCGCGCCGCGGGCGCCACTCCGGACCGGATCCGGGCGGCGCTCCAGGACGTGCGAGGCGGGGCCCGGGTCCAGAGCCCGGAGGCGGAGAGCCAGTACCGGGCGCTCGAGAAGTACGCCAAGGACCTCACCCAGCTCGCGAAGCAAGGGAAGCTCGACCCGGTGATCGGGCGCGACGACGAGATCCGGCGGGTCATCCAGATCCTCTCGCGTCGAACGAAGAACAACCCCGTGCTGGTCGGCGATCCGGGCGTCGGCAAGACCGCCATCGTGGAGGGCCTGGCGCGCCGCATCGTGGACGGCGACGTTCCCGAGGGGCTCAAGGGCAAGCGGTTACTCGCCCTCGATCTCTCGGCGATGGTGGCGGGGGCCAAGTATCGGGGGGAGTTCGAGGAACGACTCAAGGCGGTGCTCAAGGAGGTGACCTCCTCCGAGGGTCAGATCGTCCTCTTCATCGATGAGATGCACACCATCGTGGGCGCCGGCGCCGCCGAAGGGGCGATGGATGCGGGGAACATGCTCAAGCCCGCCCTGGCCCGCGGCGAGCTGCACGCCATCGGCGCCACCACCGTGGACGAGTACCGCAAGCACGTGGAGAAGGATCCGGCGCTCGAGCGCCGCTTCCAGCCGGTGTTCGTGGGCGAACCCTCGGTGGCCGACACCATCTCCATCCTGCGCGGCCTCAAGGACCGCTACGAGTTGCACCACAAGGTCCGCATCCAGGACGCGGCGCTGGTCGAGGCCGCCCGCCTCTCCCACCGCTACATCACCGACCGATACCTTCCCGACAAGGCCATCGATCTCATCGACGAGGCCGCGAGCCGGCTCCGCATCGAGATCGACTCCATGCCGGCAGAGGTGGACGAGGTGCGCCGCCGCATCGCCCAGCTGGAGATCGAGCGCCAGGGGCTTCGACGCGAGCAGGACGAGGCCAGCCGGGCGCGGCTGACGGCGGTGGAGAAGGAGCTGGCCGGGCTGAACGAGGAACTCTCAGGCCTCAGGAGCCGCTGGGACACCGAGAAGGCCGTGATCCGCGAGATCTCCGAGGCCCGAGAGCAGGTGGAGGCCCTCCGGACCGAGCAGGCCCGAGCCGAGCGCGAGGCCGACTTCAGCCGCGCCGCCGAGATCAAGTTCGGGAAGCTACCCCAGCTCCAGCAACGGGTGAAGGCGGCGGAGGCGAGGCTGGCGCAGCTGCACGCCGCGGGGGCGATGCTGAAGGAGGAGGTCACCCCGGAGGAGGTCGCCGAGGTGGTCTCCAAGTGGACCGGCATCCCGGTCTCGCGGCTGGTGGAAGGGGAAGTTCAGAAGCTCCTGCAGATGGAGGGGCGGCTCGAGGAGCGGGTGGTGGGGCAACGGGAGGCGGTGGAGGTCGTCTCGGCGGCAGTGCGCCGGGCCCGGTCGGGCCTCTCCGACCCGAACCGGCCCATCGGCTCGTTCATCTTCCTGGGCCCGACCGGCGTGGGCAAGACGGAGACGGCTCGGGCGCTGGCCGAGTTCCTCTTCGACAACGAGGGGGCGCTCATCCGGCTCGACATGTCCGAGTACATGGAGAAGCACGCGGTCTCGCGGCTCATCGGCGCGCCGCCGGGCTACGTCGGCTACGAGGAGGGCGGCCAGCTCACCGAGGCGGTCCGGCGGCGACCCTACTCGGTCGTGCTCCTCGACGAGATCGAGAAGGCCCACCGCGACGTGTTCAACGTCCTGCTCCAGATCCTCGACGACGGCCGGCTGACCGACGGCCAGGGCCGCACGGTCGACTTCCGCAACACCGTCCTCATCATGACATCCAACATCGGCTCGGCCGAGATCCAGCGGCTGGCGGGCCGGGCGGGGAACGCCATGGCGGAGATCAGGGAGGCCGCCTTGGAGCACCTCCGGGCCGAGTTCCGGCCCGAGTTCCTGAACCGGGTCGACGACATCGTCGTCTTCCGCCCCTTGAGCCGGGCCGACATCGGCCGGATCGTCGAGATCCAGCTGTCCCGGCTGCGCCGGCTCCTCGCCGACCGCCAGCTCACCCTCGAGCTCTCCGAGACCGCCCGGGAAGCGGTGGCCGACGCCGGGTACGACCCGGTCTATGGCGCCCGCCCCCTGAAGCGCGCGCTCCAGCGGATGATCCAGGACCCCATTGCCACGCGCGTCCTGAAGGGCGAGTTTCAGCCCGGCGACCACATCCTGGTGGACGAGGCCAAGGACGGGAACCTGACCTTCACCAAGGGCGAGCCACCCCAGGTGACGGTACACTAGGGCGCCCGGAGTGAGCGATCGCCCTGGGCCCCCCCGACCGGGGAGCCCGGGCGAGCGCCGCGGGAAGGGTCGCCCGGTCATGCCCCGGTGGCTTCGCCCGCCCAGTACCGCCGGATGGCTCCCCGGTCGTAAATCTCGCCCAGGCTCCGAACCAACACCTTGCCAGAGTCGGTGTAGACACAGACCTCGTCGGGAGAACGCTCCCCGATGACGAGCAGCCGGCAGGCCACGCTCCCCTCGTTGACGAGGCAGTGGCCGGCCCGCTGACCGGCGGGAAAGCAGGCGTAGTCGCCGGTTTCGAGGGGGAACGTCGCCTCTCCCAGGCGGAGGGTGCAGCTCCCTTCGAGGACGAGGACGTGTTCCTCCTCCCGCATGTGATAATGGGCCGGCGCGCTCTGCTTGCCGGGCGCGAGTTCCTCGATCTGCACGCCCAGGTGATAGCCCTCACCTACCGCCGCCATGGTGAGGTGCCTGTAGCGGCTGCCGAACCGGGTCCCCTCGGCCCAGGTTTCCCAGGGGACGGATTCGATCGAGAGTGGCGGACGGGGCGCACCCGGCTCCGGCGGGTCGGTGGGGACGGGCATTGCAGCCTCCGACGTTCGGGGTTCGAGCGTGGAAGTGTAGTCCGGCGGTGTCCCGCACGTGCCGTGGCTCGTCGGGAATCCCCTCACGGGCCCAAGGACGAGGGATGGAGTGGCGCCTGGGGTTCGCGGGAGCCCTCGGGTCGTGGCCCGTTCCCTGAAAAGAGATCCGGCGCGGGCTCCTGCTGGCAGAGGCGCAGGCGCTCGCCCCTGTCCCGCGCGCTTCGGCCGCACCGCCTTTCGGAAACCAATCCGGAGCCGGACGGATAAGGGAGGGCAAAGACGAGGTCCGGGACCCGCTCGTGGTCGAGGATGCCGCTCGAATCGCTGTCAGAGGCGGAGCTTGCGAGACGCTGCCGCCGGGGTGACGCCGACGGGTGGCGCGAGCTGGTGGTGCGCTTCACGCCTCTCGTCTATCGGCTGGGGGTTCGGATGCTGCGCTCCGAAGCGGAGGCCGAGGACGTGAGCCAGGAGGTCTTCTTGAGGATGCATCGCTCCTTCGAGGCGTACGACCCAACACGCCCGCTCGGGCCATGGGTGGCCCGCACCGCCTACCACGCGTGCTTGCGCCGCCTGGAAGGCACGGCGCGCATTGAGCGGGCCGGGGATCCCGAGGCCCTCGATGCTGTGCCCGACGCGGGCGGGAAGGATCCGGAGAAGGCAGCGCTCAGTGGCGAGGCGTCCGCTCTCCTCTTGCGAGCGCTCGAGGAGCTGCCGGCCCAGGACCGGGCCCTCCTCGACCTCCGGTACCAGGAGGGGCTCTCCGACGCCGAAGTGTCGGAGGCGACCGGGATCCCGGTGGGAACCGTGAAGACCCGGATCTTCCGCGCCCGGGTCCGCCTGCGCGGCTGGCTCGAGCCCGCCCTGGGGAGACACGGGACATGACCGAGAGCTCCCGGACCCTGGAAGAGCTGGCCGAGGCCTACCTCGACGGTGATCTACCGCCGGGCGAAGCGCTGGCGTTCGAGCGCGACCTGGCGAGCCGTCCCGGTGCGGCCGCAGCGCTCAGCGCGGCGTTGGCACTCCGGGACCTCCTCGTTTCGTTGCCGCCCCTCGCCCCGCCGCCCGGGCTCGCCCAGCGCATCGCCGGGAGCCTTCCGCTCCGGACTCCCGGGAAGGCCTCCGAGGCTGTCGGCCCATCGCCTCTGCGTGCAGCGCTGGGCGGGCTGGGCTGGGCGTTCCGGGGTACCATCCTCGCGACCCTTGGCACGGCGGCCCCCGCCGCCTCTGCCTCGGCCGGGATGGCCCAGCTGAGGTGGGCCCTCGGCCCCCTCGGGGCGCCGGCCGAGCCGGTGCCGAGGGCCCGGCGGCCGCTCTGGCGGCGCGCGCTTTTCGGAAGGAGGGCGAGGTGAGCGTAGTCGCCGTTCTTCTTCTGTCCCCACTCGCCCTTGCCTTCGCGGCGTTGGGGCTGCCGATCCATGGCAGGGTTCGGGGCGCCGTGAGCGAGGGGGAGCCCACTTTAGCCGTCCGGATCGCGTGGGCCTTCGGCCTCGTCTCGGCCGAGATGGAGAGGAGCGGCAGCTTTCTGCGCGTGGCCGGGCTTGCCGTCTTCCGCCTTCGTCCTTGGCGCGTGCGACCCGCCCGGGCCCACCGAGGGAACGGCGAGCGGGCGGCCCGGGAGGGCTTCGGCCGGGCCGCGGCGCGTTTGCGATCCGGCGCGCGGAAGACCACGACACTCTTGCGGATGGGGGCACGCCTGGCTCGGACGCTCCACCTCCGGCTGTGGCTCCGGGGCCGGGTGGGAACCGGCGACCCGGCCGCCACCGCGACCCTGGCTGCCCTGACGCGCGCAGCCGGCGCGCTGCCCGGAGTGGACTTGGAGGTCGAGGTGGACTTTCTCGAGGAGGTCTTGGAGGTGGAGGGCGAGGGCTCGGCCCGGGTGTGGGCCCCCGAGTTGCTCGCGGTGGCGGGCCTCCTCCTCGCCCGGCGAGAGAACCGTGCCGCGGTCCGGGCGCTCATGAGGTGACAAACGATGGGGTGGCACGAGGAGGAGCCGATGGAACAGGTGACGAGGTTCATGGCGGTGGTGCGGAGCGTTCTGTCCCGCTCCGCCCTGAAGGATGCGGTGGTGTCGAAGCCGCTCGCGGCAGGGGACCGGCGGATCGTGGTCCTCTCCGACGTCCGGGTGGTGCTCGGGGCGGGCGGCGGGACCGGGTCCGACCCGAGGAAGCGGATGGCGAGCGGCACCGGGGGCGGGAGCGGCGGGGCCGCGAAGGCGCGGCCGGTGGCGGTGCTGGTGGTCGAAGGGGGCGAGGTCCGGATCGACCCGCTCGGGAACTGAAGGGAGGCAACGATGACGCAGGTCGAGGAGATCCTGAAGGCAGTGAGCGAGGAGCTCTCGGGCGTCGCCACCGGTGACGCGGTGGTCGGCTCGCCCATCCCGCTCGGCGAGGTGATCATCTACCCCATCTCCATGGTGAGCGTAGGAATGGGCGGCGGGGGTGGCGAGGGAGAGACCGCGGCGGCGGCGGGGGATAAGGGCGAGAAGGGGGTGGGCGGTGGTTCGGGCGGAGGAGCGAGGGCGTGTCCGGTGGCGGTGCTGGCCGTCTCGGCCGCCGGCGTCAAGGTGGTGCCGCTGCCGCAGAGAAGGAGCGTTTTGGAGAAGCTCCTGGAGCGGATTCCCGACCTCGTGAACCGGGTGAAGGCCGCGGCGGGCGCGTGAGCCGCTCGGGCAAAGGTCGCGGGCGCGGGAACGGTTCGCCACGGGCCGTTCCCCCGCTCTGGCCGCTCAGGCTCAGGCCGCTCCTTTGGCCGCGTGCCTGCGAGATCTTCTCGAGCCGCACCGGCACGGCTCGCACCGCTCGCAAAGGCCGAGATCAAGCTTCGAGAACCTGGGCGCCCCGGCCATCTCCGTTGGACCGGCGTTCGCGGCGGGGACGAGCCTCCGCCCGCCGCGGGGGCTTGTCGCGTACGCCGGCCACTGCCCGACCCGGCGGACCGCTCCGCCGCGATCGGCCGTCTCCTTTCGGAGGCCCCCTCTACCGCCGGCCGCCCAGCAAGGCGCCGGCGATGGCGAAGCCGAGGGTCGCCGGGATGGAGCCCAGGAGCGTGCCCAGCGCGTAGGTGGAGAGGCGCATGGGGGTCGCGCCGAACGCGAAGTTGAGCAGGGCGAAGGGGGTCACGGGCGAGAGCCGCAGAACGACCACGGTCCAGAAGCCCCGCCGCGTCCCTAGCGACCGGGCCAGGCGCGCGATCCGGCCTTCGCCCCGCGCCAGGTACTTCGGGTCGCCGGCGAGGAGCCGTCCCACACCGAAGGCGGCGCAGGCGGAGACGGTACACGAGGGCACGGCCATGAGAAACGCCGCGACCGGCCCGAAGAGCCAGCCGGCGCTGAAGGTGAGCACCGCCACCGGGATCCCCGCCAGTGCGGCGGGCACGTAGAGGAGCGCGAGAAGCAATAGGCCCGGCCAGCCCGCTTCCCGCACTCGCCCTTCCAGCTCGAGCAGGACATCGTGCGGGAAGAAGAGGTGGAAGACCGCGAGAAGCACCGCGAGGACCACCAGACCCAGCCAGAAGCGGGCCCGCGCTCCCGGCGCCGGGGGGGGGAACGCGACGTTGGACTCACCCGGGGCAGGCAACGCGCCCTCCGTTCTTGGCATCGCCGGGCGGGTGACGGGTGGATCACTTCGCCTGAACGTAGCCCTCGGCGGTGAGCAGCTCGGCGGTCAGCACCGCGCCCCCCGCCGCACCGCGAATCGTGTTGTGCGAGAGGCAGACAAACCGCCAGTCGAACAGCGGGTCGGGCCGGAGACGGCCGATGGTGACTGCCATGCCGCCCCCGGCGTCGCGGTCGAGTCGGGTCTGGGGGCGGGAGTCGTCCTCGAAGTAGTGCAGAAAGGGGCGAGGGGCCGAGGGCAGCCCGAGCCTCTGCGGCTTGCCCGAGAAGCCCGTCCACGCCTCGAGCACCTGCTCGCGCGTGGGCTTCTTCTCGAAGGCGGCGAAGACCGCCGCCAGGTGGCCGTCGGTGGCCGGGACCCGGATGCACTGCGCGGTGATGATGGGCTCCACCGCCGGCACGATCCGGCCGTCGGCGTACCGGCCCCAGATCTTGAGCGGCTCCTTCTCGCTCTTTTCCTCCTCCCCCTTGATGAACGGGATGACGTTGTCGACCATCTCCGGCCAGGTTTCGAAGGTCTTCCCCGCACCGGAGAGCGCCTGGTAGGTCGAGACCGCGACCCGCTTCGGGCCGAAGCTGAGCAGCGGGTGCAGCGCCGGTACGTAGCTCTGCAGCGAGCAGTTCGGCTTCACGGCCACGAAGCCGCGCCGGGTGCCGAGCCGCCGCCGCTGCGCCTCGATCGCGATCGCGTGCTCCGGGTTCACCTCGGGGATCATCATCGGAACGTCGGGCGTTCCGCGGTGGGCGGAGTTGTTGGAGAGGACCGGGGTCTCGGCCCGGGCATAGGCCTCCTCGAGCCGGGCGGTCTCCTCCTTCGGCATGTCCACCGCGCAGAAGACGAAGTCCACTGCCCCGGCCACCGAGCCCACGTCAGAAGCGTTGAGCACCGTGAGGCCGGCGGCCAACTTGGGGACCGGCGTCCTCATGACCCAACGTCCCTTCACTGCCTCCGGGTAGGGCTTGCCGGCCGAGGCCGGACTGGCCGCGAGCAGGGTGACCTCGTACCAGGGGTGGTTCTCGAGCAGGGCGAGGAAGCGTTGGCCGACCATTCCGGTCGCGCCCAGGATTCCGACCTTTAGCTTCTTCTGGCTCATGGCTCTCCAAAGGCGAAGGAAATCAAATGTACCACGGGCGTGTGCTCCCTGCCCCCCGGGGGGCCGGCCCCACACGCTAGTCGCCGTCCTCGTCCCCTTCCTCCGGCGGCTCCTCCTCGGAGCGGTAAAACACCTCTTCGAGGCACAGGCCGTGCGGGGGCGCCGTGGGTCCCGCGTGGGTCCGGTCCCGGCTCTCTAGAAGCCCGGGAATCGACTCGGGGGATCGCTTCCAGAGCCCCACCTCCACCAGGGTCCCGACGATGGCCCGAACCATGTGCTTCACGAATGCGGTGGCTTCGATCAGGACCTCGATCCGGCCTCCCCTCTCGCCGACGACCTCGAGCCGCCACACCTTGCGGACCGCGTGCCGGCAGGCGCAGTCGCTCGCCTGGAAAGCGGTGAAGTCATGGCGTCCGACGAGGTGGCGGGCCGCCGCGCGCATGGCCGACACATCGAGCGGCTGGAACTGCTGCCAGGCCTGGAGGCGCCCGAGCGGTGACCGGGTAGCGGCGTTCTCGATCGCGTAAAGGTAGCGCTTCCCCCGGGCGCTTCTCCGGGCGTCGAATCCGTCCGGCTCGAGCCGGGCTGCGCGCACCGCCACGTCCTCGGGGAGGAGCGCGTTCAGGCCCTGCACGTAGGCGCGCAGCGGGAGCGGCTTTTCCTCAGGAAAGGTGACCACCTGCCCCCGGGCGTGGACCCCCGCGTCCGTCCGGCCCGCGGCGGTGACGCGGCGGGGGCCGTGGTGAAGGATCGAGAGTGCTCGCTCCACTTCGGCCTGGACGGAGGGACCGTTTGGCTGAACCTGCCAGCCGACGTAGCGGGTCCCGTCGTACTCGAGGACGAGCGTCACGACCGGCATCCGAAGAAGCGTATCACGCGTAGGCAACGTGGCCCTCTGCGGGATGCGGCCGGCACACCCGGATCGGGGGCGCAGGCGGGCAATGGCTCCGGTACCGTCGGGTCATGAGCCCGAACCTCGCCAAGGGCCCTCGCCTTCCCCACCCTCCCACGGCTCGAGCGGCTCGTGGCCTGGCCGTCTCGGGCCCCGGTCCTGGTTCTGGGGCGTAGCGCCCGGCCGTTTCGGACCCGCTGCTCGTCGTCTCCGGCGATCGCGAAGACCTGCGGTGGCCTCTTCCGGAAAGGGGTGCTCGGCGAGCAGCTCCCGACCCACGCCCCATGCCATGCCCTACGAGAACGGGGCACGCGATCTGGATCGGTCGAGAGGCGCGATCGCCACCCGCGGCTCTGCCGCTGCAGGTCCGTCACTTCGGATAGTGGCCCCTTAGCTTTCGTTGACCGCGCAGCTTCCGCCGCGCTATATGCCTTCAACTTTCGTTGAAAGCGGCTCGGCGTACGTCACGGAGGTCCGGCCCAGGTCATGCCCCGCGAGCAGCTGATCCTCTCGCAGCTCGACGAGAGCTCGAAGCAGGGGGTCCGGCCGGAGCGTGCCCAGGCCGCCCTCTCGGGAGTGTCCGACCTGGAGGAGAGCCTGAGCGAGCTGGAGCGGCAGCTCGAGGAGGCCACTCACGACGCCGAGGAGAAGCTCAAGGCGGCCGCGCGCCATCTCGTGGCTGCGGGCGGCAAGCGAGTGCGGCCCACCGTGACCCTGCTCGCCGCCGGTGCCTGCGGGGGGGAGATGCGGTTCGCGGTTCCGTTTGCCGTCGCGGCCGAGTTGACCCATTCCGCCACTCTCCTCCACGACGATGTCATCGACGACGGCCCCGAGCGGCGCGGCCGCCCGGCCTCGCGCGTCATCTGGGGCAACGCGGTCTCCGTTCTCTCCGGCGACTGGCTCCTCACCCGGGCGCTGGAGATCGTCTCCGCCGCTCCGGCCCGGTCCTCGGCCCTCCCCGCCCTCCTCGCCACGATGCGGCGCCTCGTGGAGGGGGAGGTGCTTCAGCTCTCCCTGCGAGGGACCTTCGCCGCCACCGAGCAGGACTACCTGGACGTGGTGACGGCTAAGACCGGGTCGCTGTTCGGCTGGGCGGCCGCCGCCGGCGCCTGGTCGGCCGGGATCTCGGGGAGAATCCCGGAGGCGCTGGCCCGGTTCGGCGAGGGGGTGGGGATCGCCTTCCAGCTCGTGGACGACGCCCTCGACTACGCCGCCGATCCGACTCTCCTGGGCAAGCGCCTGGGCGCCGACCTGGCCGAGGGGAAGGCCACGCTCCCGCTCATCCGCGCCTGCGCCAGCGTCCCCGGGCTCCGCAACCGGCTCGGGACGGTCCTTGAAGGGGAGGATGCGCAGGCGGTGGCGGTCGAGGTGGTGGAAGCGGTGAAGCGCGTGGGCGGGGTCGAGGCGGCGCGCGCTCTGGCGCGGCAGCATACCGCCTCCGCCCTGGTAGCCCTGGAGGGCGTGCCGGACGGACCGCACCGGCGGGCGCTCCGGGATGCGGCGCTGGCGCTCACCGAGCGGGGGTTCTAGAGGCGCCCTCCCGTCGGGGCGGGGGCCGTACTCAGGCGTTCCTCCAGGCGCGCTCCGCCTTCAGCACCGCGTTGGCGAGGGGGACGTCGTAGGGCCAGGAGTCGAGGACCATCCGCCCCAGCCCCTCGGGCCGCTGCCGCCGCGGCGGGAGCTCACCGCGCTCGAGGCTCGCGAGGTAGCCGCGGAGCGTGGTGATGCAGGTGTCGAGGTCCTCGGGGCAGAGACGGTACTGGGGGGCGCGCCGCTCCGCCTCGACCTCGGAGAGGGCGACCAGGATGAGCTCGCGAGCGCGGTCCCGGCGGTCCATGCCGCGCGTAGCCTAGATCAGGACGGGACGGTGGGAAACCTCTGGCCCCGGCGCGGCACCCGCTCGCGAGGAGTGTTCACACCCTAGCCGCGTTCCTGGTACTCGAGGGGAACCCGGGGCAAGAGCCCGCGGTCGAAGGCGGTCCCCAAGAACGCCGCCACCGCCTCCCGCCCCCTCGAACCGAGCTCGACGGTCCAGTCGTTCACGTACATCCCCACGTACCGGTCGGCCTGGCGGCGGGACAGGCCCCGCGCGAAGGAGAGCGCGTAGGTGAGCGCCTCTGCCCGGTGGGCCAGACCATAGGAGATCGACTCCCCCCAGGCCCGGGCCACCGCCGAGCGAACCCCGGCTGGCAGGTCCCTCCGGATGGCATTGAGGCCGAGCGGGAGCGGCAGGGCCGTCCGCTCCTTCCATCTCTGACCCAGGTCCGCGAGGACGCGCAAGCCCTCCTCCGCAACGGTGAGCTGCCCCTCGTGGATGATGAGCGCCGCCTCTACCTCGCCGCGCTGCGCCGCCGCCCCCGCAGCCCGGAAATCCATGGGCACGGGCTCGAATCGGGTCACCTCCAAGGAGAGCGCCAGGGCGGCGCTAGTTCGCCGCCCCGGGACGGCGACCCGCCTCCCCGAAAGCTCCGAGAGCGATGTGAAGGACGACGACTGGGGAACGACTACCAGAGGACCGTAGCCGTCTCCCATGGATGCGCCCGAATCGAGCAGGAGGTAGCCCTGGGCCAAGAAGGGGTAGGCCGCCGCCGAGATCGCGGTGACGTCGTACCCTTCCGCGCCCGCCTGGTTGGCCGACTCGACGTCGAGCAAGGCCTGCTCGAAGGCGATCCCCTCGGCACGAACCGCGCCGCTCGCGATCCCGAAGTACATGAAGGCGTCGTCCGAATCGGGACTGTGAGCCACGCGGATTCTGTGCATGCACTGCCGTTCTACCCTTCAACGATCGTTGAAACAAGGCGACCGCAGGAGTAGAGATCCCGCGCCATGGCCTACCGCTCGCTGCGCGAGTTCCTCGATCGGCTCGAGCGGGCGGGCGACCTCGTCCGGGTACGGGACCCGGTCGACCCGGTGCTGGAGATGGCGGCCCTGGCGGACCGGGCCGCCAAGCAGTCCGGGCCCGCGCTCCTCTTCGAGGCGGTCGCCTCCCGGCCCGGGTCGTTTCCGGTGGCCATGAACCTCTTCGGCACGCGCCGCCGGACCAGTTGGGCACTCTCCTGCGACGACTTCGAGGATCACGCCTCGGAGTTGCGGTCGCTCTTGCATACCGCACCCCCCGCCTCCCTCTGGGAAAAGCTGAAGCTCCTTCCCCGACTCGGGCGGCTCGCCTCCCTCGCCCCGCGGCACGTCTCCCTAGGCTCTTGCCAAGAGGTGGTCCTGCGCGGGCCCGACGCCGACCTGGGTCTCCTACCCGCTCTCACCACCTGGCCGCACGACGGCGGTTCCTTCCTCACGCTGCCCCAGGTGATCACCCGCGACCCGGACACGGGCGCCCGGAACGTGGGCATGTACCGGCTCCAGATCCTCGGTCCGCACAAGCTAGCGCTGCACTGGCAGCTTCACAAGACCGCCACGGCGCATTACCGGGCCTACCGGCGGCGGGGGGAGCGCATGCCGGTGGCGGTGGCGCTGGGCGGCGACCCGGCCCTCACTTACTGTGCCTCGGCTCCGTTGCCGCCCGGGGTGGACGAGTACCTCTTCGCCGGCTTCTTGCGCGGCGAAGCGGTACGGCTGGTGAAAGGGGTAGCGACCGACTTGGAGGTCCCCGCCGAGGCCGATCTGGTGATCGAGGGATGGGTGGACCCGGCAGCACCGCTCGTGCGCGAGGGTCCCTTCGGCGACCATACCGGCTTCTACTCCCTCGCCGACGACTACCCGTGGCTCGACGTCGCCGCGGTGACGCACCGGCGGGACCCGGTCTACCCCGCAACCGTGGTGGGCCCTCCGCCAGCCGAGGACTTCTGGATGGGAACGGCAACAGCCCGGCTCTTCCTTCCGCTCCTCCAGCTCGTCTTCCCCGAGATCGTTGATCTGGCCTTCCCGGCCGAGGGCGTGTTCCACAACCTGTGCCTCGTCTCCATGCGCAAGGAGTTCCCCGGGCATGCCAAGAAGCTCATGCACGGGTTATGGGGCTCGGGGCAGCTGTCGAGCACGAAGACCCTGGTCGTCTTCGACGAGGACGTGGACGTGCAGGACGCGTCCGGCGCGGCCTGGCGCGCCCTGGCCAACATCGACGCACGGCGCGATCTCGTGGTGGTGGAAGGGCCGGTGGACGTGCTCGACCACGCCGCCCCCCAGCTCGCGCTGGGCTCCAAGGTCGGGGTCGACGCGACCCGTAAGTGGGCCGAGGAGGGAGGGCGCCAGTGGCCGGAGCCCTGCGTGCACCCCCCCGAGATCCTGGCCCGCATGGACGCTCTCTACGAGCGGCTCGTGCCCGGCGCGCCCAAGACCAACCGGCCACGCATCCCCGAGCCGGCCGCGGCCAGCTGGACGCCGCGCAAGGGGGCCGCGTGAGCACTCCCCTCCGCCTTACGCCGGACGCCTTTCCACCTCCGGGACCGGTTCCGCTCCCGGGCGTCGGCCTGCGCGCCGCGGCCGTCCGGGCCATGTTCGATCGGGTCGCCCCCTCGTACGACCTCTTGAACCGCCTCATGACGCTTCGGGTGGACCAGTCCTGGCGGGGGCGGCTCCTCCGTGAGCTCGAGCCGAGGCCTGGCGAGGTACTGCTCGACCTCTGCGCGGGAACCATGGACGTGGCTGCCCTCGCCCGCGACCGGGTCCCGGGTCTGCGGGTCGTGGGGGCGGACTTTTCGCTCCCCATGCTCGAGCGGGGAGTGGAGAAGACCGGCTTGCCGGCCGCCCAGGCCGACGCGCTCGCCCTCCCCTTCTCGGCCGCTGCCTTCGACCTCGCCTCGGTGACCTTCGGGATGCGCAACCTGGAGTCGTACGAGCGGGGGCTCTTCGAGGTGGCCCGCGTCTTGCGCCGGGGAGGACGGCTGGGAGTGCTCGAGTTCTTCCGGGCGGAGACCCCGGCCTCCCGGCTCGTCCATCGCGCGTACAACCGTCTGGCGCTCCCGGTCCTCGGGCGGCTGCTCTCGCCCGATCCGTCCGCCTACCGCTATCTGGTCGAGTCGATGGAGCGCTTCGCCTCGAGGCCGGAGTTCGAGGCTTCGGCCCGCCGCGCCGGCTTCCGGGAGGTGCGGGGCGAGACACTCTTCCCGGGCGTGTGCGGGCTGGTAACGGCGGTGCGCGGATGAAGATGGTGGTGGCCATCTCGGGGGCCTCGGGCGCTCCCTACGCGCGCCGGTTCCTCGACTTTCTGGCGGCACACGGCGAGGCCCACGGCGTCTCGGTGGACCTGGTGTTCACCCCGACGGGGCGGCAGGTCTGGAAGCAGGAAGTCGGCAGCGAGCCCCGCTATCCCTGGCCGATCTGGAAGAGCCAGGACTTCACCGCCCCGTTCGCCTCCGGGTCGGCCCTGTACGACGCGATGGTGGTAATCCCCTGCTCCGCCGGCGCCCTGTCGCGGATCGCTTACGGCATCTCCTCGGACCTCCTCGGCCGGGCCGCCGACGTGATGTTGAAGGAGCGCCGGCGGCTCTTGCTCGTCTTGCGCGAAACCCCGATCTCCCTGGTCCACGCCCGGGCCATGGTCCAGGTGATCGAGGCCGGGGCGATGGTTCTCCCCGCCTCTCCCTCCTTCTACTCCGGGCCGCGCACCGTCGAGGCACTGGTCGACACGGTGGTCTCCCGGGTGCTCGACAAGCTTTTGCTCCCCAACGAGCTCATGAGGCGTTGGGGAGGCCTCGTGCCGTTGCCCAGGGAGCCGAGCGAATAGGAGCACGCGCGCATGCTTTCCCTGCTTGCCGACCGCGCCCTCGAGCGCGATGGTCTCGGGCCCATCCGAGACAAGGTCCTCTCCGCTGAGCGGCTCAGCGAGGCAGACGGGGTGCGCCTCTTCGAGGCGAGGGGCCTCGCCGCGCTCGGGGCGCTCGCCAACCACGTCCGCGAGGAGCGCCACGGGGACCTGACCTATTACAACCGCAACGTCCACCTGAACCCCTCCAACGTCTGCGTGGCCTCCTGCAAGTTCTGCTCCTTCGCCCGCAAGGATGACCAGCGCGCCTCCCAGGGCTACACCTTGTCGCTCGACGAGGCGGTGGAGAAGGTGCTCTCCCGCAGGCCGCTCGGCGTCACCGAGGTGCATATCGTCGGGGGCCTAAACCCCGACCTCTCCTTCGACTACTACACCGAGCTCCTCTCCCGGCTAAGGAGGGCCTGGCCCGCGCTCTCCATCAAGGCCTTCACCGCCGTCGAGATCCACTTCTTCGCCGAGAAGTTCGGGATGACCATTGAAGAGGTGCTGCGCCGCCTCATCGAGGCGGGGCTCGACACCCTTCCCGGCGGTGGCGCCGAGATCTTCGCCCCTCGGGTCCGCCGCAAGATCTGCGACGACAAGGCCACCGCCGAAGAGTGGCTCGCCGTCCACCGCACCGCGCACCAGCTCGGCGTCCGCACCAACGCCACCATGCTCTACGGCCACATCGAGCGGCTCGACGAGCGGGTGGACCACATGCGCCGCCTGCGGGAGCTGCAGGACGAGACCTTGGGGTTCCAGGTGTTCATCCCCCTCGCCTTCCACCCGGATCACAACATGATCGGCAAGGCCTACCCCAAGCCGACGGGCTACGACGCCCTCCGCACCCTGGCCGTGGCGCGCCTCTTCCTCGACAACTTCGACCACCTGAAGGCGTACTGGGTCTCTCTGGGGGAGCGGCTGGCCCAGGCGGCCCTGTCCTTCGGCGTGGACGACCTCGACGGCACTGTGCTCGAGGAACGCATCTACCACATGGCTGGCGCCACCGTGCCCCAGGCGCTTTCGGAAGGGACGCTCAGGAAGCTCATCCGGGCCGCGGGGCGGGTGCCGGCGGAACGGGACAGCCTCTACCGGGTCCTGCAGGTGCACGGGTCCGCCCCCTTCGCCCCCCTGCCCGCGGCCACGGCCTAGCGAGGGGAACATGCCCCAGAAACTCAAGGCCGCCGCGGTGTCGTTCTTGAACGCCTGGCCCCTGACGGAGGGGCTCAAGGGCTCGGATCGGATCGACCTCGTCCTGGCCGAGCCCTCCCGCTGCGCCGAGCTGCTCGAAGCGGGGAAGGTGGACCTGGCCCTGGTCTCGGTCGCCGCGCTGGAGAAGGGGGAGTACGAGATCGTCCCGGGGATGGCCATCGGAGCGGACGGCCCGGTGCAGACGGTGGTGCTCGCCGGCGAGCAATCGCCGGCCATCTGGGACGAGGTCTTCCTCGACACCGCCTCCCGCACCTCGCACGTCCTCGCGAAGCTCGTCCTCGACGCCATGGGGGTTCACCCGAGATTCACGCCCATGCCCGCCGCTGATGGGCTGGCCTTGGCCCGCGGCCGGCGCGGAGCCCTCGTCATCGGCGACCGCGGCTTCGACGTGCGAGCCAACCATCTGCTCGACTTGGGTCGCGAGTGGACCCACCTCACCGGGCTCCCCATGGTCTTCGCGCTCTGGGCAGCCCGGCCCGGCGCCCTCTCGCCCGAGGACGTACAGGAGCTGACCCGGGCGGCGCAGCACGGGCTCGGCCTGCGCACCGAGCTGGCCCAGCGGTTCGCTGCCGAACGAGGGGGCGACCCCGAGCGGTACCGCCGCTACCTGACGCAGCGGATCCGCTACGGGCTCGGCCCGTACGAGCTGAAGGGGCTGGAAGCCTTTCTGGAACGCGCCGAGGAGAAGGGCTTCCTCCCCCCGATGAGGATCCGGTTCGTGGACGATGTCGTCCGGCGCGCCCGCGCGCGGCGGGCGGTCTCCCTGGACACGGCCCTCGCCAAGGGGGCGGCCGGAGAACGACTCGACGCCGACGAGGGCGAGATCCTGGACGAGAGGGCTCCTTTGCTCGAGCTGGGGCTCGCTGCCGACACCCGCCGTCGCGCCCTCCACCCCGGCGACCTCGTCACCTACATCGTCTCGCGCAACGTGAACTACACCAACGTCTGCACCACCGCCTGTCACTTCTGCGCCTTCTACCGACCCCGAGGCCACCGGGACTCCTACGTTCTCACCCGGGAGGAGCTCAGGCAGAAGATCGACGAGACGGTGGCCCTCGGCGGGATCGAGATCCTCCTGCAGGGCGGCCTCCACCCCGACCTGGGGATCGAGTGGTACGAGGACCTCTTCCGGTGGGTGAGAGCGAACTGGCCCCTCATCAACCTCCACGCTCTCTCGCCCGAGGAGATCTGGCACATCGCTCGCACGAGCCAGATCCCCCTCGACGAGACCATCGACCGGCTGGTGGCCGCCGGGATGGACTCCATTCCCGGCGGAGGAGCGGAGATCCTCGACGACGAGGTGCGGCGCCGCATTGCGCCGCTCAAGTGCTCCACCGACGAGTGGCTCATGGTGATGAGGGCCGCTCATCACAAGGGGCTGCGCAGCACCGCCACCATGATGTTCGGGGTGGGAGAGGAGCCGCGCCACCGGGTGGCTCACCTTCTGCGCCTGCGCGAACTCCAAGACGAGACGGGTGGATTCACCGCCTTCATCTGCTGGCCCTTCCAGCCGGCCAACACCCGGCTCGTACCCGGGGACGGCAGCGCCCATGCCTACCTGCGCACGAACGCCCTCTCCCGGCTCCTCCTCGACAACGTCGAGAACCTCCAGGCCTCCTGGGTCACGATGGGCGGCGGGGTGGCACAGGCCGCCCTCCACATGGGCTGCAACGACTTCGGCCAGGTGATGATCGAGGAGAACGTCGTCTCTGCCGCCGGGACCACCTTTCGGATGGACTCCGAGGAGGTGGAGCGGCACATACGCGACGCCGGCTTCCGCGCCGCGCGGCGCAACATGCGTTACCAGATCCTCGAGGGCCGGCCCTCATGAGCCGCGTGCTGAGCGCGCCCTTCCTTCTGCCCGGCCGCCCCGGGCAGGAGGGCGCCGTGGCGAGAGCCCTCTCCGACGCCGCCGTCGCGCTCGATGGGGACACGGTGGCGGCCTTTGGCCCACGCGCTGAAATCGAGGCCCGCTTCGGCCCGGGCGAGCGGCTCGAGGCCGTCCTCTTGCCCGCACTGGTGAATGCCCACCTGCACCTCGAGCTCTCCCACCTCTCCGGGCGCGTGGCGGGTGGGGATGGGCTCCCGGCTTGGATCAACCGCTTCCTCGGCGCGCGCGCGCTCCCTTGGCAGGGCGAGGCGAGCTCCGCGATGGAGAGGGCCGCCCTCTCCCTCCGCCGGGCGGGCGTGGCGGCGGTGGGCGACGTCTCGAACACCCTCGCCTCGCTCGAGCCGCTGGCGCGTCAGCGCCTCTGCGGGACGGTGTTTCATGAGGTGTTCGGCTTCTCCCCCGAGCGCCTCGAGAGGGCTCGAGAGGCAGGGCGTGCGGAGCGTGCCCGCCTTCTCCCGCCGGCCGGGCTTCGGGTGCGGGAGAGTCCGCACGCGGTCTACTCCACGCACCGGAAGGGGATCGAGGCTCTTCTGTGCGCTGGGCCCGGCTCGCTTCACCTGGCCGAAGACCCGGCCGAGCGGCTCTTCTGCCGGGATGGGGGGGGAGCCTTTCGGCGCTTGCACGAGTCGCTCGGAACCGCGGACGTGGACCGGCTCCGGGTCCGCGGCCCATCGGCGGTGGCGGCGGTGGCGGCGTTCCTCGCGCCTCACCACCTCGTCGTCCACTGCCTGGACCTGGACGACGGCGATGTGCGCCTCCTGTCCGCCACGGGGGCCACCGCCGTCCTCTGTCCCCGCTCCAACCGCCACATCGTCGGCGCGCTCCCCCGCCTCGATGCCCTTCGAGAGGCCGGCGTCCCGCTCGCCGTCGGTACCGACTCGCTCGCCTCCTCGCCCTCCCTCTCTCCACTCTCCGAGCTGGCCGTGCTCCACCAGGCCTTCCCCAGGATCCCGGCGTCCGTCCTCTTGCCGCTCGCCTGGAATGGCCCGGCGGTGGGGGCCCCGCACGTCGGGCGACTCGCGCCCGGCGCGGCCCCCGGCCTCTTGGCCGCCCCCCTCGCGGGCGCGCGGCCCGCCGATCCGTTCGAGTTCCTCCTCGGGCCCTTCGCCGCTGAGGAACGGCCCTTGGTCTGGGTGGAAGAGAACGCCCGCGAGGCGAGCGCATGAGCGTCGCCGCCCTGGCCCGGCTGGTGAAGCTGTCCCACTCGCTCTTCGCCCTGCCCTTCGCGGCCGCGGCGGCGGCGCTGGTGGGGAGAGCGGCCTTGCCCGATGGGCTCCCCTCGAGGCTCGTCCTGGTGGCCATCGCGGTCGTGGCCGCCCGGACCGCCGCCATGGCCATGAATCGGATCGCGGACCGGGCCATCGACGCGCAGAACCCGCGGACCCTCCGGCGCGAGCTGGTCACGGGCGAGGTCTCGCTCCGAGCCGCCTTCGTGCTCCTGGGCGGGAGCGCGGCCCTGTTCCTCGGGGTGGCCTTTGGCCTCTCCGCGCGGTGCGGGCTCCTTGCCCTTCCGGTGCTTGCGGTGCTGCTCGGCTACTCGTACGCCAAGCGCTTCACCTGGGCCTGCCATCTCTGGCTGGGCGCCGCCCAGGCGCTCGGGCCCGTCGGCGTCTCGGTGGCCCTCACGGGCGGCCTTGAGCCCTCGGCCGCGGTCTTGGGCCTCGGAGTGGGCGCCTGGGTCGCAGGCTTCGACGTGTTTTACGCGCTGCAGGACCTGGAGTTCGACCGGGGCGCGGGCGTGCGCTCGATCCCAGCACGCTTCGGCGTGCGCGACGCACTCTTCTTTGGGCGAGCGCTCCACCTCGTGGCGGTGGCGGCCGTGGCCACCGCGGGAGCGTTGGGCGATCGTGGGCCTGGCTGGCTCGCCGGCACTGCCGTCTTGGCGGGGACGCTCGCGGCCGAGCACCTCTACGTAGCGCCCGGGGGAACGCTCCGGAGGGAGCGGATCAACGTGGCCTTCTTCAACTACAACGCCTTCGCGTCGCTCGCTTTCGCTCTCTGCGCGCTCGGCGACGCGATCCTCTGGAGATGATGGGATGGGCGAGCTCACGCAACGCACCGCGCGCCACGCGACGTCGCACGCGCTCGACCGCGCCGACCTGGCTGTGGCAGAGCAGGTGGGGGCCCTCATGGAGCTATGGGGGTTCCGCCGCCAGCTCGGCCGCGTCTGGTCCGCCCTGTTCCTCTCCGATCGCCCCCTGGCCGCCCCGGAGCTCTGCAACTGCCTGGAGATCTCCACCGGCCTTCTCTCGATGACCTTGTCCGAGCTTCGCTCCTGGGGGGTGGTGCGAGGGGTGGTCGTTCCCGGCGATCGCAAGGAGCACTACGAGGCCGAGACCAATGTGTGGAAGCTCGTGGCTCACGTGCTCCGCGAGCGCGAGCGCAACGCGATCGAGGGGGCCCTGCACGTCTTCGAGCGCGTCCTCTTGGAGGTGCGGGCGGCCGGCGCCGACGTGGACCCGGAGGTGAGGTCCCTGGCGCGCTTCAAGGCCCGCAGGCTGGAGATGCTCGCCAACCTGTGCCAGGCCGCCCTGGCCGTGCTGAAGGTGCTGCTCGACTCTGCCCGCGCCGACGTCGGGCCGATCAAGGCGCTCTCGGAGGCCTTCGCCCGGCGGAGGTAGCGGAGGCTTGCCCCCCCTTCCCGGGAAGGGTAAGTAAGCGCTCCCATGCTGTCGCCCGAAGTCATGGACAAGCTCGAGGCCATCGGCCGGCGGCTCGACGAGCTGACCCACCTGCTCTCCGACCCGGAGGTGGCGGGGAGCGGCGACCGCTACCGGAGGCTCGCCAAGGAGCGCGCCTCCCTGGAGCCCACCGTGGCGGCCCTCCACGCCTACCAGAGGCTGCTCCGGGAGGTCGCGGACAACGAGGCGCTGCTCGAGGATCCCGACCTCCGCGAGATGGCCAGGGAGGAGCTGGCCCAGCTCCGCGCCCGGATCGAGCCCGCCGAGGAGCACCTCAAGACCTTCCTCGTCCCCCGGGATCCCAACGACGAGAAGGACGTGATCGTCGAGGTCCGGGCGGGCGCGGGAGGTGACGAGGCCGGGCTGTTCGCGGCCGAGCTGCTCCGGATGTACCTGCGGTACGCGGAGCGCCGCGGCTGGAGGGTCGAGCTGGCCGACACCTCGCCCGGCGCACTGGGCGGGATCAAGGAAGCGGTCATCCACGTCGCCGGGGAGGCCGTCTATTCCTGGCTCAAGTACGAGTCGGGCGTCCACCGGGTCCAGCGCGTGCCCGCCACCGAGGCGCAGGGCCGCATTCACACCTCGACCGTCACGGTCGCGGTCATGCCCGAGGCCGAGGACATCGACGTGCAGCTCAATCCAGCCGAGATCGAGATGGACGTCTTCCGATCGACCGGCTCGGGGGGGCAATCGGTGAACACGACCGACTCGGCCGTGCGCCTCACCCACAAACCCACTGGGATCGTGGTGAAGTGCCAGCAGGAGAAGAGCCAGCTCAAGAACCGTAACATGGCCATGCGGATGCTGCGGGCGAAGCTCTTCGAGATCGAGCAGGAGAGGCAGCGGAACGCGCGTGACGCCGCCCGCAAGTCGCAGGTGGGGACCGGCGACCGATCCGAGAAGATCCGCACCTACAACTTTCCCCAGGACCGGCTCACCGACCACAGGGTCAACTACACCCGCCACAACCTTCCCGCGGTGATGGACGGCGACGTCCAGGACGTGGTCGAGGCCTGTCGGACCTTCTTTGCCGCCCAGGCGCTGCGCGAGGCCGCGCGTGACGAGGTCGAGAAGCGCACGTGACGGCCGCGGCGCCCTGGACCACGCTCCGGCTCCTTCAGTGGACGCAAGGGTACTTCGCGCAGAAGGAGATCGATGCGCCCCGGCTCACGGCCGAGCTCTTGCTCGCGCACGCGTTGGGCTCGAGCCGGGTGGGCCTCTACCTCGAGTTCGACAAGCCCCTCGGAGAGCCCGAGCTGGCCCGCTTCCGGGAGTTGGTCCGCCGGCGGGCCGAGCGCGAGCCCACCGCTTACTTGGTGGGAAGCAGGGAGTTCCACGGCCGGCCGTTCCAGGTAGACCCGCGTGTCCTCATCCCACGGCCGGAGACCGAGGAGGTCCTCGCGGCCGCTCTTGCGGAGCTCCCCGCGGGGGGGCAAGCCTTGGACCTGGGCACCGGCTCGGGCGTGCTCGGGGTGAGCCTCGCCCTGGAGCGCCCCGGCGCGCAGGTCGTCGCCACCGATCTCTCCCCGGACGCCCTGTCCGTGGCCCGCGCGAACGCGTCGCGCCTGGGTGCGGCCGGCGTGACCTTCCTCGAGGGCGATCTGTACGACCCCGTCCCACCTGGTTCCCGCTTCGACGTGATCGTGTCCAACCCGCCCTACGTGCCCCGTGGCGAACTGGACACGCTCGCGCCCGAGATCCAGCGCGAGCCCCCGATGGCTCTCGACGGCGGCCCGGACGGCCTGGCGATCGCGCGGCGGATCGTGGCCCAGGCTCCCGCCTGGCTTCGACCAGGAGGCGCGCTGGTCCTCGAGATGCACGAGTCGCACCGCGATGCCCTCCCGGCCCTCTGCCTCGATCTCGGGTTCGCACGGGTGGAGGCCCGGAGCGACCTCGCCGGCCTGCCCCGCCTCGTCGTCGCCCACGTGGCGGCAGACCAAAGTAGAGCGTAAGATCGCCCGCCTTCCGGCTCTGGGCCCCGCCCCGTCGAACCCTCGGGGTCGCCCCGCCGCCCCGCCGAAATATGGAGAAGCCTTGGACAAGATCGTGGTCGAAGGGGGGGTACCGCTCCAAGGAAGCGTGGAGGTCTCCGGCGCGAAGAACGCCGCCCTCCCCGTCGTCGCGGCCGCCCTGCTCGCCGAGGGGGACCACCTCGTCCGAAACGTCCCGGACCTCGCGGACGTGAGCACCCTGTGCCGGCTCCTCCGCCACATGGGATGCCGGACGGAGCGTGTCCCCGGGCCCCGGCGAGCCCTGTCGGTGCACGTGCCCGGATCGGTGCTCCCCGAGGCGCCCTACGACCTCGTGAAGACCATGCGGGCCTCGGTTGTGGTGCTCGGGCCGCTCGTCGCCCGATGGGGCGTGGCCCGGGTCTCGCTCCCCGGAGGTTGCGCCATCGGCGCTCGCCCCATCGACCAGCACCTGAAAGGGCTTGCCGCCCTCGGCGCCGAGATCCGGCTCGAGCACGGCTACGTCTACGCCTCGGTGCCGGCGGGGCGGCTCCGCGGAGCGGTCTTCACGTTCGACGGCGTGACGGTGACCGGCACGGAGAACGTGCTGATGGCGGCGGTCCTGGCCCGGGGCGTGTCGGTGCTCAGGAACTGCGCTCGGGAGCCCGAGGTGAAGGACCTCGCCGACGCCCTCGCTGGGATGGGGGCGTGCATCGAGGGCGCCGGTACAGACGAGATCCGGATCGCCGGGGTGGAAGCGCTCCGGCCGGCGCACCACGCGGTCATCGCCGACCGGATCGAGGCGGGAACCTTCCTCGTGGCCGGGGCGCTGCCGGGTGGAGACGTCACCGTGCGGGGGTGCGTGCCGGCCCACCTGGAGGCCCTGATCGAGAAGCTGCGCGCGGTCGGGGCGGACGTGCGCGAGCTAACGGATGGGCTCCGGGTGATCGGCAACGGGCGAGCCCGACCGGTCGACGTGCGGACGGCGCCGCATCCCGGGTTCCCCACCGACATGCAGGCCCAGATCATGGTCCTCTTGGCGCTGGCGGACGGGTCCTCGCGCATCACCGAGACGGTGTTCGAGAACCGCTTCATGCACGTGCAGGAGCTCATCCGGCTCGGTGCCGACGTGACCGTGGAGGGGAAGACCGCGCTCGTGCGCGGGGTATCACGGCTCTCCGGCGCCCCGGTGATGGCGAGCGACCTCCGCGCCTCGGCGGCTCTGGTCTTGGCGGGGCTGGCGGCGCAGGGCGTGACCGAGATCCAGCGCGTGTACCACCTCGACCGCGGCTACGAGCGGATCGAGGAGAAGCTCGCCCCGCTCGGGGCGCGGATCCGGAGGGTCAAGGCGTGAGAATGCGTGCGTCCCGAGCGCGCGCGGCTCGGCGGCCCGAGCCGGAACTCATCACGGTGGCCATCCCCAAGGGTCGCCTCCTGGAGGAGTCCTCTGCCCTCTTCGAACGGGCGCTCGGGGTATCGCCGCGCCGGCTCCTTGAGGGAACGCGCAGGCTTGCGGCCGACGCCCCAGAGGCGGGTCTCAGGTTCATCTCGACTCGCGCCGCCGACGTGGCGAGCTACGTCGAGCATGGGGCCGCGGCCGTCGGAATCGTCGGACTCGACGTCCTGCGGGAGAACCCGTGCGACCTCTACGAGCCGCTCGACCTGGGCATCGGGCGCTGCCAGATCGTGGTCGCCCGCCCTCGGAACGCACGACCGCTCCCCCGCGGGGTTGCGCCCCGGGTGGCGACCAAGTACGTATCGATCGCCACCGGCCATTTTGGGCGCAAGGGGATCCCGGCAGAGGTGATCCCGCTCCACGGATCCATCGAAGTCGCGCCCTCACTCGGCCTCGCGGACGCCATCGTGGACATCACCGAGACCGGGGAAACCCTGAGGGCGAACGGCCTCGTGATCGAGGAACAGGTCCTGGATGTCTCCGCCCGGCTGGTGATCAACCGGGTGGCCCTGAAGCTACACCCCGAGCGGCTGCGCAGGCTGATCGACGCCCTGCGCGGTGCGGTGGAGGCGGTTCGGGTGGCGACGGCGAACCCAATGGCGAAACCCCGTTGAAACGAGTGCTCGGTTCTGACTAGTATTCCCGTAACTTCCTGTTCACTGGCGCCCGTCCGCTTGGCTCCCCCACTTAATTCGCGTCCCAAGGTCCCCGAAGGAGGACCTGAATCGTCATGGATTGTCCCCGGTGTGCCGTCGAGCTGATGGAGATCTCCCACGATGATCGCGCCATCCATCGCTGCGCGGAATGCGGAGGCCTCTGGGTCGACGTCGCCGACCTGAACAAGATCCTGCTGCACGCCAACCTGCCCGCGTTGCACGTGATCGGCGGGATGGTGAACCCGGACGAGATCGCCGGCATGTGCCCGGCCTGCAACGTCGACCTCGTGACGGTGGAGGGGGGCGAGAGACGGAGCCTCCACTACGACTCTTGCGAGTCGTGTGGGGGCTTGTGGCTCGAGGGCGAGGAGGACGAGCCCGCCGAGCAGCTCGACTGGGCGAGTGCGACGGGGCAGGCGGTCGGCTTCTTCAAACGGTTCGCGAAGAAGAAGTAGGGGCGCGCGGAGGGCGAGCGCCGCTAGGGGCGCGAATAGCGATCGTTCCGCCAGGGGTGGGCCGTGTCGCTGTAGCCGTTCGACTCCCAGTACCCCGAGACGTTCCGGTCGAGCACCTCGATGCGGGCGATCCACTTGGCCCCCTTCCAGGCGTAGAGCTCGGGCGTGACCACGCGGCAGGGACCCCCGTGCTCGATCGGGAGCGGCCCGCCGTCGACGGCATGGACGAGGAGCACGTCCGGCTTCAGTGCCTCCTCGAGTGGCAGGTTGGTCGTGTAGCCGTCGCGCCCCCTCTGGAGCAGGTGGGTGGCGCTCGCGTATGGGCGCGCCAGGGAAAGCACCGTTTCCATGCGCACCCCTCCGAAGCGCAGGTCCATCCGGCTCCATCCGGTGACGCAGTGAAAGTCGGAGACCTCCTCGACCTGCGGCAGATCCAAGAGGTCCCGAAAGCCGAGCGAGAGCGGGTTCTCCACCGCACCGTCGACGGCGAGGCGAAAGGAGGCCATGTCGATGCGCGGAACGATTCCGAGGTCGAGGACGGGCCATTTCGCTGTTTCGGTCTGTCCCACCGGTAGCCGTGGCATGCCGTGGCGGTTTGGGGGTCCCGACCCCAGGGGGCGCGAATCGCTCGCTGCCGCCGAGGCCTTCATGCGCGCGAGGAAACGCTCGCGCAGCTTCATCCGGGCTTCGACGATGCGCTGCGTCCTGGCCTCGTCCATGTCGGCTTTACCCGCCCCTGCCGGGCATCCTCGCCGCGTTTCGCTTGCCCGCCCGCCCCCGACCCCTTGACTCCAGGGCCCCTTCGCGGCAGAAGACGAAACGGTAACGCGGGAATAGCTCAGTTGGTAGAGCATCAGCTTCCCAAGCTGAGGGTCGCGGGTCCGAATCCCGTTTCCCGCTCCATCTGGAAGGCCGGAATGACAGGGCTTTCTTTCCTGGCGTTCCGGCCTTTCTCCTGTCCGGAGCTCTCTGGTAGCAAATAGGTAACAAGCGAGACGTCATCTGGTGCGGCCAGTGCGGCTCCGTGCGGCTTGGCTGGCTGCCCGGAGAGGACCTCGGAAGGCACGAGCCGCGCCTTGGCGATGGCCTCCCGCTGGTAGTTCATGAGCAGGTGACCATAGACGCCGGCCGTAATCTTCGGGTCGGTGTGCCGGAGCATCTTCTGGACGACCTCCAGCGGCACGCCCGACATGAGGAAGAGGCTTCCTGCAGTGTGACGCAGGTGGTGGAAGGTGATCCGGCGGACGACGGGTTTCGGCCAGAGCCGGACCCGGTGCTCGGGACACCACCGCTCGGCGTTGTCGTCCGCCCGCTCCTTGTAGCGGCAGCCCTTCGAGCGGCAGACGTGCAGGTAGCCTTCGACGATTCCGGCCCTCCCCATCGCGTGGCGGAGGACCTCGGCGAACTTGAAGTCATCCCGCAGCATCCCTCCCCCGGGTGCGGGAAAGACGAGATCGGAGGACGACCTCGTGATCGCCTCGCGGAGAACGGGTTCGAGGTCGGGGTGGATGGGGATGGGCTTCTCGTGGCCGCCCTTGGTCGTGTCCCGCATGCCCGAGCGCCGGACCCAGATCGC
>DATKMW010000023.1:0-2839 GCA_035541675.1 Anaeromyxobacter sp.
GCGGCGCGGGGGAGCCGCATCGACTGCGGCGTCCCCGAGCCGGTCATGAGCTCGTCGGGGTCGATCATCGGGCCGCGCAGGAGGAAGGTGTAGAGCTGGGCGGCGATGTAGTTGAGCATCACCGTGGAGAGGATCTCGTTCACCTCCAGCCTGGCCCGCAGCCACCCGGCCACGCCGCCCCAGAGCGCCCCGGCGACGGCGCCGGCCAGGAGGGCCATCGGCAACAGGGCCGGCTTGGGCCAGGAGGGGAAGGCCAGCGCCATCGCCGTGGAGGCGAGGATGCCCACCTGCATCTGCCCCTCGGCCCCGATGTTGAGGATGCCGCTGCGGAAGGAGATGGTGACGCCCAGCGCCACCAGGGTGAGCGGGACCGCCCGCACCAGGATCTCCGAGGCGCCGAAGAGGTCCCGGAGCGGGCCGGTGAAGATGGTGGCGAAGGTGGTGGCGGGGCTGGCCCCGATGGCCAGGAGGACCAGGGAGGCCGCCGCCACCGCCGCCAGCGCCGCGGCCGCGCCCACCACCGCCACGTAGCCGGCGCGGAAGCGGGCGGTCACGCCGTCACCCCCGCCATGAGCCGCCCCAGCTGCGCCCGGGTCGCCCCCCGGGTCGCGAGCACGTCGAGCACGCGCCCGCGGAACACCACCGCGATCCGATCGGAGAGGGCGAGGAGCTCCTCCAGCTCCTCGGAGACGAGCAGGATGCCGGTGCCCCGCGCCCGCAGGTCGAGGAGCTGGCCGTGGATGAACTCGGCGGCGCCCATGTCCACGCCGCGGGTGGGGTAGACGGCCACCAGCGCCCGGGGGCCGCGGGAGAGCTCCCGGGCCAGGATCACCTTCTGGATGTTGCCGCCGGAGAGCGAGCCGGCCGCCGCGCCGGTGGAGCCGCAGCGGATGTCGAAGCGTTCCCGGAGGGCGTCGGCGTTCTGCTCGATGGCGGGGAGCCGGAGGAACGGGCCGCGGCTGAACCGCTCCGCGGCCACGTCCTTCAGCACCAGGTTCTCCTTCACCGAGAAGGAGGGGACGATCCCCTCGTGGTGGCGGTCCTCCGGGACGTAGCCCATCCCCCGGGCGATGATCTTGCGCGGGGAGGCCCCGGCCAGCTCCTCTCCCTCCAGCGCCACCGATCCGGCCACCACCGGTCGCAGGCCGGCCAGGGCGTCGGCCAGCTCCCGCTGCCCGTTCCCGGACACGCCCGCCAGCCCCAGGATCTCGCCGGCCCGAACCTCCAGGGAGAGCCCGTCCACCGCCAGGTGGCCGCGGTCGCCCTTGACCCGGAGCCCCTTCACCGAGAGCACGACCCGCTGGACCGTGCCTCCGCCGGCGTTCCTCTGCTGCTTCACCTCGTGGCCGGTCATGAGCGCGGCCAGCTCGGCGGTGGACTTGTGGGTGGTGTCGCCGCTCCAGACCACCGCCCCGCGGCGCAGGATGGTGACGGTGTGGGAGAGCGCCTTCACCTCCTGCAGCTTGTGGCTGATGAAGACGATGGGGAGCTCCTCGGCCATCCGCTCGAGACGGGAGAGGAGCTCGTCGGTCTCTTGGGGGGTGAGGGCCGAGGTGGGCTCGTCGAGGATCAGCATACGGGCCCCCAGGCACAGGGCCTTCACCAGCTCCACCCGCTGCTGCTCGCCCACCGAGAGCTGCCAGACGTGGACGTCGGGGGAGACCTCGAGCTGGTGGTGGCGGGACACCTCCCGCACGCGCCGCCGCGCCGCCTCCAGGTCGAGCCAGGGGCGCCGGTGCAGCGCCCGGAGGCCCAGGGCCACGTTCTCGGCCACGGTCATGTTGGGCACGAGCATGAAGTCCTGGTGCACCATGCCGATGCCGCGGGCGCAGGCGTCGGCCGGGGTCTTGAAGCGGACCGGCTCGCCGTCGACCAGGATCCGCCCCGCGTCCGGCTGGTAGAGTCCGGCCAGGACGTTCATCAGGGTGGACTTCCCGGCCCCGTTCTCCCCGACCAGCGCGTGGATCTCGCCGCGCCGCACCGCCAGGGAGACGCGGTCGCAGGCGAGGACTCCGGGGAACCGCTTGGTGACGTCCGTGAGCTGGAGCTCGCCGATGGCCGGGGCGGTGGGCACGGGCGCGCCGGCGTCCGTCCTCTAGAACTTCACGCTCTTCCAGTCGATGGGGAGCTTGTTCCCGGCGAGGCTCGACCGGGCGGCGTCCACCTTGGCCCGGATCTCCCTGGTGAGGACCGGGCCCACGGCGTCGTTGTACCTGTAGACGAAGCCGCCGTTGGCGAAGTTGAGCGGCAGGTTCTCGCCGCCCAGGACGCCCGCCTGGCGCTTGGCGATGAGCTGCTCGATCACCGCCGAGTAGTCGTAGCTGGCGGCGGCGATGACCTTGGCGCTCTCGGGGATGAGGAGCTGGGCGGTGTCCTGGCCCACCCACCACAGCGGCTTGTCCTTGTAGGTGGCCACCGCCTGGAGCGCGCCCAGGGCCTGCTGCGAGGAGCCGGTGAGCACGTCGGCGCCGGCCTTGATGTGCGTCTGGGCCAGCTCGCCGGCCTTGACGAAGTCGCCGAAGCTGCCGGTGTGGGCCACCTTCACCTCGGCCTTGTCGTTCACCGCCTTCACCCCCAGGACGAAGCCGCGGTCGTAGCGAGCGGCGTCGCCGCCGTCGACCGGCCCGACCAGCCCGATGATGTTGGTCTTGGTGACCAGCCCGGCGATGATCCCGTTCAGGTAGCCGGTCTGCTCGCTCTCCGGCATGTAGGTGAAGACGTTCTTGGGGCCGATCTCCGCGCTGGTGCCGAAGGCGAAGGTGGTCTTGGGGAACTCCTCCGCCATCTCCAGCACCAGGTTCTTGTACTGGGCGCCGTGGGTGATGACGATGTCGTAGCC
>DATKMW010000024.1:0-6770 GCA_035541675.1 Anaeromyxobacter sp.
GGACGCGGTGCGCTGGGCGGCGCTGGCCGACCGGGCCATCGCCGCCATCGCCGCCCGGGGACGCTTCCCGCTGGTGGTGGGCGGGACCGGGCTCTACCTCAGGTCGCTCCTGCACGGGGTGGTGGCGGCGCCGGGGCGGGATCCGGCCCTGCGGGCCCGCCTGGAGGCCGAGGCCGAGCGCGAGGGCCGGCCGGCGCTCCACGCACGGCTGGCGGCCATCGATCCCGAGGCGGCGGCCCGCATCCGGCCGATGGACCTGGTCCGGGTGGTTCGCGCCCTGGAGATCGCCCGGGGTGGCGTCCGCCCGTCCCAGCTCCAGGCCGCCCACGGGTTCCGCGCCGAGCGCTACCAGGCCGCGCTCCTCGCCCTCGACCCGCCCCGGGCCGAGCTGCACGCCCGCATCGATGCCCGGGTGGAGGAGATGTTCGCGGGCGGCCTGCTCGACGAGGCGCGCGTGCTGCTGGCCCGCCGCGGCCCGCTGCCGGCGCGGCTTCCCATCGGGTACGCCGAGGCGGTGGCGGTGGTGCGCGGCGAGCTGCCCCGCGGCGAGGCGGTGCGCCGCGTCCAGGTGGCCCACCGGCGCTACGCGCGCCGGCAGGTGATCTGGCTGCGCCGGGAGCGCGGCGTGCGATTCGTCCCGCCGCCCTACGACGCCGGGGAGTTGGCGCGCTGCGTCGAGCCCGCCTGACGTGCCCCGGCGGTGGGGCCAGCAGCCGCGTGCTATAAGCCGGCCGTGCCCAAGCTCGCCTACGCCTTGGAGTTCGAGCGCCCGCTCCTGGCGCTGGAGGCCAAGATCTCCGAGCTGAAGGAGCTGTCCGGCGGCGCCAAGGTCGACTTCGCCGACGAGATCGCCAAGCTGGAGAGGAAGGCCAAGCGGCTCCAGGACCAGATCTTCAGCGACCTGGATCGCTGGCAGACCGTCCAGCTCGCACGCCACCCGCACCGGCCGTACACCCTCGACTACCTCAAGGCCCTCTTCACCGACTTCTTCGAGCTGGAGGGCGACCGCCGCTTCGCCGCCGACCGCTCCATCGTGGGCGGGCTGGCCCGCTTCGACGGGGAGTCGGTGGTGGTGATGGGCCACCAGAAGGGGCGCAGCACCAAGGAGAACGTGCTCCGCAACTTCGGGATGCCGCGGCCGGAGGGCTACCGGAAGGCGCGGCGGCTCTTCGACCTGGCCGCCCGCTTTCGCCGGCCGGTCCTCACCTTCATCGACACGCCCGGCGCCTACCCGGGCATCGGGGCCGAGGAGCGCGGGCAGGCCGAGGCCATCGCCGTGAACCTGGAGGTGATGGCCTCCCTCCCGGTTCCGGTGG
This sequence comes from Anaeromyxobacter sp., assembly GCA_035541675.1. Lineage (GTDB taxonomy): Bacteria > Myxococcota > Myxococcia > Myxococcales > Anaeromyxobacteraceae > Anaeromyxobacter. Next base: position 1,317 of record DATKMW010000024.1, read on the forward strand.
TGACGGTGGTGATCGGGGAGGGCGGCTCGGGCGGCGCCCTGGCGCTGGGCGTGGCCAACCGCGTGCTCATGCTGGAGTACTCCATCTACTCGGTGATCTCGCCGGAGAGCTGCAGCGCCATCCTCTACCGCGATCCCTCCAAGGCCCAGAAGTCCGCCGACGCGCTCCGGCTCACCGCGCGCGACCTGGCCGGCTTCGGCATCACCGACGAGCTGATCCGCGAGGCGCCGGGCGGCGCCCACCGCGACCCGGAGCTCACCGCCCGCAACGTGGGCGAGGCTCTGCGCCGCCACCTCGCCGACCTGCGCCGGCTCTCGCCGGGCGAGCTGGTCGAGGACCGCTACCGCCGCTTCCGCTCGCTGGGGGTCTTCTCCGAGGAAGGCTGAGGTCGCGCCCCACTCCCGTTCCGCGGCCGGCGTCAAGCCCCTCGCGCGAAGCACGCGCGACCGCGGCACGCAGCGGCAGTCGCCAGCCCCCCGGGGGCACGGTATAACCGAAGGCGCAATGGCCCTCGTCCCGCCCTACGTCGCCTCGCTCACTCCCTACGTCCCCGGAAAGCCGATCGAGGAGGTCGAGCGCGAGTACGGCGTGACCGGCGTGGCCAAGCTCGCCTCCAACGAGAACCCGCTGGGTCCTTCGCCCCGCGGCGTCGAGGCCGCCCGCGCCGCGGTCGCGAAGGTCCATCTCTACCCCGACGGCTCGGCCTTCGTCCTCCACCAGGCGCTGGCCGCGCACCACCGGGTGACGCCGGACGAGATCTTCGTCGGCAACGGCTCCAACGAGCTGATCGAGCTCCTGGTCAGGACCTTCGTGCTCGACGGGGAGGAGGTGCTGGCCTCGGCCCAGAGCTTCGTCGCCTACAAGCTGGCGGCCTGCGCCCACGGGCGGACCTTCATGGAGGCGCCCATGCGGGCCCGCTTCCATTACGACCTGGAGGCGCTGAAGAAGCTGCTGACCCGCAAGACCAAGGTCGTGTTCCTGGCCAACCCGGACAACCCCACCGGCACCTGGTTCGCCGAGCGGGACCTGCTGCCTCTGCTCGACGCCGCGCCCAAGGACACTCTGGTGGTCCTCGACGAGGCCTACGCGGAGTACGTCGACGCGCCGGGCTACCAGGACTCGCTGGCCCTGCGGAGGAAGTACCCGAACCTGGTGGTGCTCCGGACCTTCTCCAAGATCTACGGCCTGGCCGGCCTGCGGGTGGGGTACGGGCTGGCGCGGCCGGACGTGGTGGAGTACCTGGACCGCGTGCGCGCGCCGTTCAACGTGAACCACGTGGCCCAGGCGGCGGCCGCCGCAGCCCTCTCCGACGTCGAGCACGTGGCCCGCGGCCGGGCCCTGGTCCTGGAGCAGCGGCCGCTCCTGGCCGCGGGGCTGGCGGAGCTCGGGGCCACCGTGGTCCCCTCGCAGGGCAACTTCGTCCTCGCCGACTTCCCCGGCCGGCCGGCCAAGGCCCTCTTCGAGGATCTGCTGCGCGAGGGGGTGGTGGTCCGGCCGCTGGCCGGCTACGGCTTCCCCCACGCCCAGCGCATCACCGTGGGCCTCGCCGAGGAGAACCAGAAGTGCCTGGCCGCCCTCCGCAAGGTGCTGTCGAGGTGACCCTTCGCCGGGCGCAGGGGGGGTCGGCCGACCGGCCATTCATCGTGGCCATCGACGGGCCGGCCGGCGCCGGGAAGTCCAGCGTCTCGCGGCTGCTGGCGGCGCGGCTGGGCTTTGCCATGGTGGACACGGGAGCCATCTACCGGACGGTGGCCCTGGCCGCGAGCCGCGCCGGCCTGGCCTACGACGACGACCGCGGCCTCGAGGCCCTGCTGCCCGGCCTGCGGATCCGGTTCGCGCCGCCGGCGGGGCCGGGCGAGGCCCAGCGGGTGCTGCTCGGGGACGAGGACGTCTCGGCCGAGGTCCGGACCCCTCCCATGTCGATGGGGGCCAGCGCCGTCTCGGCGCGTCCGGCGGTGCGGGCCGGGTTGCTCGAGCTGCAGCGGCGGCTGGCGCTGGCTCCCGAGAACCGGGGGGCGGTGCTGGAGGGGCGGGACATCGGCACGGTCGTCTTCCCCGACGCCGACGCCAAGTTCTTCCTCACCGCCACCGCCGAGGAGCGCGCCCGCCGGCGCCACGCCGAGCTCCGGGCCCGCGGCGACGCGACCCCCTTCGAGTCGGTCCTGGCCGACCAGGAGCGGCGCGACCGCGACGACTCGCAGCGAGCGGTGGCGCCCTTGCGCCCGGCCGAGGACGCGCTCCAGGTGGACACCACCGGCGTGCCCCTCGAGGCGGTGGTGGCGAGGCTCGAGGCCGAGGTGGCCGCGCGGGCCGCGCACCGGGAGGCCCGGGCGTGACCGCGCCCGACCGAGGCCGCGGCTACGGGCCCCGGGAGTGCGGAAGCTGCCGCCTGTGGAGGCCCATCCTGGAGGACGAGCGCGGGCCCATCGGCCCGTGCCGCCTGGCGGTCCGGACCGGCGACTTTCCCGGCACCGCCCCCGCCTGCGAGCGCCACCTGTCCGTTGACGAGGCCGTGCCCGCGGCCCCGCCGCCGGAGCGGAGCCGCCGGCGGGTCGCGCGCCCCGCCGGGCCGAGGGTCCGCACCCCCGAGAGCTCGCCGGAGGGCGTGGCCCCGGCCGAGGAGCGGCAGGGCCTGACGGCCGGCCCCGAACCGGTTCCGCTCACGTCGCAGCTTCCCCAGGAGGTGATGGCCATGACCCGCGAGGAGTTCGTCGAAGCCATCCGCGAGGCCCTGCGGGACGAGGGCCCGCCCGTCCGCCTGGCGCCCCGCTGGGAGGGTGGGACGGTGACCCTCAAGCCGGGGGATCCGGGCACGCAACCCAAGGAGATCCCGCTCGACAGCCTGCTCCACAAGATCGTGATGATCCGCGACCGGCTTCGGGTGCTGGAGCAGAAGATCAACGCCCACGAGAAGCTCTCGGATGCGGAGAAGGTGGACATGCAGCAGTACGTCACCCGCTGCTACGGGTCGCTCACCACCTTCAACGTGCTGTTCAGGGAGGAGCGGGACAAGTTCGTGGGGGAGAAGGCGTAGCAGGTGGCGTGCGGGCCTGCTGCCGTTATATTGGCGGCCGCGTGGACGTGAAGATCGCCAGGACCGCGGGCTTCTGTTGGGGGGTCCGCCGGACCGTCGAGAAGGTGAACGAGGTCGCCGACGAGGCCGTGGGCCCGGTGGTGACGCTCGGCCCCATCATCCACAACCCCCAGGCGGTGGCCCGCTTCGAGCAGCGGGGCATCGGAACCGTGCAGTCGGTCTCCGACGTGCCCGACGGCACCACCGTGGTGGTGCGCACCCACGGCGCGGTGCGCGAGGAGCTGGAGCGGGCGCAGGCGCGCGGCCTCACCGTGGTCGACGGCACCTGTCCCTACGTGATCTTCCCGCAGGCCATGGCCCGGCGGCTCTCGGCCGAGGGGTACCACCTGGTCATCGTGGGTGACGAGAAGCACGCCGAGATCAAGGGGGTGGTGTCCTACGCCCAGGGTCCGGTGACGGTGGTGAAGCCGGGCGGGCCGGTCCCCGAGTTCAAGGCCAAGAAGGTGGCGGTGCTGGCGCAGACCACCTGTGTCGGCGCGGACTTCGAGCGGGTGGTGGGGCAGCTCGCCCTCCGGCACATGGAGGTCCGGGCGGTGAACACCATCTGCAACGACACCGAGGAGCGGCAGGCCGACGCGAGGGCCCTGGCCCGCGAGGTCGACGCGGTGGTGGTGGTGGGGGGGAAGAACAGCGCCAACACCCGGCACCTGGCCGAGATTTGCCGGGCCATCCAACCCCGCACCTGGCACGTGGAGACCGAGGCGGAGCTGGAGACCGGCTGGTTCGAGGGCTGCCGGACGGTGGGGCTGTCCGCGGGAGCCTCCACGCCCGACTGGGTGGTGGAGGGGGTGGCGGCCTGGTTGCGGGCCGGCGGCGCTCCCCGGGAGGCGGCCGGGGGCCGCGGCGGCTCCGCGCACATGCCTTGACCGCGCGTTTTTGTACGTGTAGCGTGCGCCTTCCGTCAATCCGGACGGAGCGCCGGGCCCGGCCCGGCGGGCGCCGAGCCCTCGATCCCCGGGGCCAGGCGTGGCAGCAAGGCGAGGGGGCAAGCAGCGGCAACGCCGGCGTCTTCACACGCGCGCACCGGTACGGTGGCGATCCCGCCTGGACGCGGCGCTTCCCCAGGAAAAGGTTGGCCTGATCGAATGGAGAACCAGACTACCCGCACGCCCGACGCCGAGACCGAGGACTTCGCCACCCTGTTCGCCCAGAGCGAGGCGGGGGCGGGCCTCATCGAGGAGGGCAAGGTCGTCGGCGGCACCGTCATCCAGCTCACCAAGGACTACGCGGTCATCGACATCGGCTACAAGTCCGAAGGTCAGGTGGCCATGAGCGAGTTCGCCCCGCAGCCGGGCGGCGAGCCCGGCGTCAAGGTCGGCGACAAGGTCGAGGTCCTGGTCGAGTCCCGCGAGAACGACACGGGCATGGTCGTCCTCTCCAAGGAGAAGGCCGACAAGATGCGCATCTGGGACGAGATCTCGGCCGCGTGCGAGCGCGACGAGCTCGTCGAGGGCGTGATCGTCGGCCGGGTCAAGGGTGGCCTCTCGGTGGACATCGGGGTGAAGGCGTTCCTCCCCGGCTCCCAGGTCGACATCCGTCCGGTGCGCAACCTGGACAAGCTCATCGGCGAGAAGTTCAAGTTCAAGGTCATCAAGTTCAACAAGAAGCGGGGCAACATCGTCCTCTCGCGCCGGGTCCTCCTCGAGAAGGAGCGGGAGGAGCTGAAGAAGGAGACCCTCAAGAACCTGAAGGAGGGCGCGATCCTCAAGGGCGTGGTCAAGAACCTCACCGACTACGGCGCCTTCATCGACCTGGGCGGCATCGACGGCCTCCTGCACGTCACCGACATGAGCTGGGGCCGGATCGGCCACCCGTCGGAGATGTTCGAGGTCGGGGCCGAGGTGCGGGTGGTGGTCCTCAAGTTCGACCCGGCGAGCGAGCGGGTCAGCCTGGGCCTCAAGCAGATCCAGGAGGACCCCTGGCACCGCGCCGACGAGAAGTACCCGGTGGGCACCCGGGTCAAGGGCAAGGTGGTCTCGCTCACCGACTACGGCGCCTTCATCGAGCTGGAGCAGGGCGTCGAGGGCCTGGTGCACGTCTCCGAGATGAGCTGGACCAAGCGGGTCAAGCACCCCTCCAAGCTGGTCGAGGCCGGCCAGCAGGTCGAGGCGGTGGTGCTGGACATCGACCCCAAGGCCAAGCGGATCAGCCTCGGCATGAAGCAGATCGAGGCCAACCCCTGGACGCTGCTCGAGGACAAGTACCCCATCGGCTCGGTCATCCGCGGCGAGGTCCGCAACGTCACCGACTTCGGCATCTTCGTCGGCGTCGAGGAGGGGATCGACGGCCTGGTGCACGTCTCCGACATCTCCTGGACCGAGCGGATCAAGCACCCGGGCGAGAAGTTCAAGAAGGGCGAC
>DATKMW010000025.1:0-7211 GCA_035541675.1 Anaeromyxobacter sp.
GGACAGCGCGGTCCTTCGCGAAGCGTGAGGATCGCACCATGGGCGCGCTCGCCTTCTTTCCCTGGGTGACCGTGACCGCCCCGGCGGCCGTGGGAAGGTACCGCCTCGTCCCCCACCGCGTGGGCGCGTCGCTCCAGGCCGAGCCGCGCGTCGTCGATGGGCTCCTCTCCGCCTGGACCGAGCCGGGCGGCGGGCCGGTCGAGTCGGCCACCCTCGTCCACCTGGCCGGCCAGGCCCTCACCGCCGACCTCTCCCCCCGGGACGAGGCCGGCCTCCACCAGCTCGCCGCCGCGGTGGCCCTGGCCGCCCTGGCCCGGCGCTCCTTCTTCGACGGACCCTATCTCAACGCCGAGCACCTCCGCTTCGAGCTGCGGCGGTTCACCGGCACCGACCCCCGGAACCTCCAGGTGGTGGCCCGGCGCCGCGACGGGCGCCGCTGGGTGGCCCACGGGACCGGCGGCTTCCGCACCGCTCGCCCGCCCCACGCCCCCCGGCCGCCGCCCCTGGATCTCGACGAGCCCCTGGTCGCGGCGGTAACGGCCGCCCCGGGCACCTCCCTGGGGGCGCCGCTCCTGGAGGCCATCGCCGCCTTCCTGGCCGCGAGCGGCGACGGCGACGGGATCTCGCCCGCGGGCGAGCTCTTCTTCCTGCGCACGGCCCTGGAGCGGATCGCCGAGGCGCCCGGGCCGGAGGATCTGGCGCCGCGGCTCCTCGAGCTCCTCGGGCCGTTCGTGGCCGGTGCCCGCGCGCCGCGCCGACTGGCGACGGTGAGGAGGCTCGAGCTGGCGGCGGAGCCGGGCCGACCTCCCTCCGCCTCCATCGCCGAGGCCTGGATCCGCGACCTCACCCGCGCCTGCCGGTCGAGCGGCCCGCCCGCCTACTGGGCGCCTGCCGCCCACCTCCTCGTGGGCGCGCACCTCTTCCCGCTCGCCGTCATGGTCCGGCTCGCCCGGGCGGGCCTCCGGCCGCTGGCCGCCCCGGACCGCACCGCGCTCCTCGCCTTCCCCTACCTGGCCGCGCTCCGGGACCCCTTCGCCCGGCGGCGCTCGCTGGCGGCCCGGGATCCGCACCTCTATGGGCGCGCGCTCCAGGTCGCCGGCCGCCGCCGCGCCCAGCTCCAGCTCGCCGAGGTGCTGGAGCGGACCCGCGGCGGCGGGGGCTGATCCCTCGCCCTACCTGCGGAGCACCTTAAAGGCGTGGGCCCAGTCGTTCTTCAGGAAGCCGGGGATGCACCAGAGCATGCAGAGGGGCTCGATGGCCCGGGCCGCCTCGGCCTTGCCCGCGTCCTCGACCTCCCAGCCCAGCTCGGCGGCGAGCCCCGAGACCTGGCGCTTGGCCCCGTCGTCGTTTCCGCAGATGAACATGGTGGGCTTCCCCCCCGGGAGCTGGGGATCCACCATCATGCCCGCCCCCACGCAGGAGAAGGCCTTCACCCACTTCGCCTGTGGGACCTTCCTCTGCAGGTCCTCGAGCAGGGAGGCGTCGAGGCTGGAGAAGAACCTCAGCACCCCGTTCACCGGCGGCGCGTCGGCGATGGGGTTGCAGGTGTCGATCACCGCCTTGCCGGCGAGGCCGGCGGCGCACGCCTCCGCCACGCTGGTGGCGGCCGTCCCCTTCACCGCCAGCACCACCACCTCGCCGAACCTCGCCGCCTCGGCCATGGTGCCGGTCTTGGCCTTGGCCCCCGCGGCCGACCTCCAGGCCGCGAGCTTCCCCGGATCGCGCGTGCCGCGCATCACCTCGTGGCCGTGCTTCAGGAAGCCGTTCGACAGGGATTCACCCACCACCCCGGATCCCAGGATCCCGATGCGCATGTCGAGCCTCCTCCTCCGCCGCGGGGTTCGCCCCTCGCCCGTGTCGGGCGGGTGCAGGGCACGCGGCGCTCGCACGCTCCTAGGATCGACGGCCCGCCCGGGCCAGGGCCCATGCGTGACGCGGCCCGTGGGCGAGCGGCGAGCGGCCACCCCGAGCGCGTCCCGGTGGTCGGGAAGGCGTCCTTCCCGAGGAGGAGCAGGCCGTCGATCCTCTCGACGGGCGTCGGCTGTCCATAGGAGGAGGATCCGGCCGCGAGGGTGCGGGGGAACCGCCTTTCGTCAGGCGAGAAGGCGAGCCCCTCCCCCCAGCCGACCTGCCCCTGGACGGTGGAGTCGATCCAGCTCGTGCCGTCGACGTGGGAGGAGAGCGCCGGATCTCGATGGTGCGCCTCGACGGGTCGAGGAGGTCGGCGCAGCCGTCCGCCACCACGCTCGACCTCGGGCCTTCCAGAGGCCCTCCCAGAGGATGGAGGGGTCGGCCATGGCCCGCTCGAGCTCGCCCGGGCCGGCCCTGGGCCGCCGCCGCCAGGGCGGCGAGAGCGATCTCACGAGGGCAGCACCACCGCGTCGGTGAGCGCCACGCCCAGCGCCGCCAGGGCTCGCTCCGCCTGGGCCCGCGCCGCCGGGTCGAGCGCCGGCTCCTCGTCGCCGGCCAGCTCGAGCTGCTCGGCGGCATAGGCCGCCAGGGCCGGCTGCACCTGGTCGAGCGGCGGCGGCTCCTTCTCCAGCTCGCGCAGGTCGCGATAGGCCACCGTACCGAGCCGCTCGCCGAAGGCCTGGTCGAACATGGCCCAGGCCTCGAAGGCCAGGTCCTGGACCGCCACCGCCGCCGGCTGGGGGAGCGCCAGGCTCTCCAGCCAGGCCCACAGATCGGGCTGGGAGTTCTGGAAGCGATCCCGCTTCCGCTGCACCTCGCGGGGCGGGCTGTCGGCGAGCGAGGTCCACACCCGCTCCACCAGGTCGGCGGAGAGGACGTCGCCCGCCTGGCTGCCCCGCTCGGGCAGCGGCAGCGGCTCCTCGGGCTCCCAGACGTCGGGCGCGTCGTCGTGCGCGCCCAGCCCGGCCGCCAGGCGACCCCACAGGCCGAAGAGGTTGCCATAGAGCCGCCGGGCCTCGTCGGGCGAGGCGAAGCGGGGCTCGTCGGGGAAGAGCCCGGGGATGACGCCCGACCGGGGCTCGCCCGCCGCCTGCGCCTTGCGGAAGCGCTCGGCCACCTCCTCGGCGGTGATGGGCGCCCCGGCCTTGGCGAGGAGCGCGGAGAGCACCTCCGGCCCCTCGTAGACGCCGGGAATGCCCGGGCCCTCCGGCCCCGATCCGCGCCGGCGGCTCACGGCCCTCTCCCCCCGGGCCGGTGCATCCGGCCGGCCAGGCGCCTCAGGAGCGGGCGCGGCAGGAGCCGCGCCGAGGCGGCGGTGACCTTGTAGACCAGGTTCGGCACCCGGACCACCGCCCGGCGGTGGATCTGGTCGAGCGCCTCGCGGGCCGCCTCCTCGGCGGTGAGCACCCCCGGCGCCCCGGGCATCCCCCCGAGCGACCCCGCCACCCTCGCGAACTCGGTCCTCACCGGCCCGGGGCAGAAGGCCCCGGCGCCCACCGAGCTGCCGCGGATCTCCTCGGCCAGCCCCTCGGTGAACGACAGCACGAAGGCCTTGGTGGCGCCGTAGACGGAGAGGTAGGGCACCGCCTGGAAGGCGGCCGCCGAGGCGACGTTCAGGACGAAGCCCCCGCCGCCCCTCGCCAGGGCGGGGAGGAAGGCGTGGGTGAGCAGGACCAGCGCCTCGCAGTTGGTCCGGATCATCTGCGAGAGCCGGGCAGGGTCCGCCTCCTGCAACGCGCCCACCAGGCCGAAGCCGGCGTCGTTCACCAGCCACTCCGCGCCCCCCAGCGCCTCGGCTCTCCGGAGGACCTCGGCCGCGGCACCCGGCGAGGTGACGTCGAGCGGGAGCGGGTGGACCTGGGCCCAGCCCTCCCTCGCCGCCTCGGCCGAGAGCGCCGCGAGGCGGTCACCCCGCCGCGCCACGGCCAGGACCGGCCGCCCCTCCCGCGCCACGAGCCGGGAGAGCGAGAGCCCGATGCCGGCGGAGGCGCCGGTGATGACGGCGAGGCGGGCGGAGGACCCGGGCACGGGCCCCGAGTCTAACTCCGCCCGCCGCGTGTTGCCTGCACCTTGAAGCCCGGGAGGACCCTAGTCCTCCTCCTCGTCGGCGAAGGGCGGGGGGTCGAAGCCCGCGTCCTCCGGGGAGCCCCCGGACCACGCCGAGAAGCGGTCGCCGTCCGGGGGCATCATCGCGCCGGTCGGGCCGGCCTTGCCGCCGGGCCGCATCATCGGGCAGTCCTCCATCCCCATGCCACCGCCCTTGCCGCCCATCATGCCGGGCCCGCCCATCATCCCCTGGCCGTGCATGCCGCGCATCCCGGGCCCGCGTCCGTCCATCCCCCGGCCCATGCCCGGCCCGGGCATGAGGTGCCGCTCGATCCGCTCCCGGAACCGCCCCAGGAACAGGGCCGCCCGCGCCTTCTGCATGGGGGTGAGATCCTTGGTCGCCGAGGCCAGCATCTCCTTGTCGATCGCCTGCAGCTGGGTCCGCGAGTCTAGGAGCTTGGAGATCGCCCCGTCGACGTCGGCCGCGGTCGCCTTGCTGTCGGGCTGGGCCGCCTGGCGCAGGGCCTGGCGCGCGTCCATCGCCTGCTTGCGCGCCGCCTGGCGGCGGTCGTCGAACCTGGACAGGGTCTCGCCCAGCTTCAGCGCCTGAGCGGTGTCGAGGTCCAGGGCCTCGGCCAGGCCCAGGGTCCGGGCGAGCCGCATCCGCTTCTCCATCTTCTCCATCCGCGCCGGGTCCGGACCCCGGCCGTCGGGACCGGCCTTGTCCTTGGGCGCCGCCTGGGCCAGCGCCACGGCCGGGATCATCAGGAGCGCGATGAGCATCTTCCGCATGACGTTCTCCTCTTGACGGGGCCTTCGCGCCCCTCCCGCGCAGGCGCGGGCTCCTTGCCAACCTTCGAACCCTGGGGACCCCCGGGCCCGGGGATCGTTACGTGTCGCTCGAGTCGTAGGCCGCGTAGACGGCGTCGGACACCCCGCCGTCCGAGCTCGAGGAGCTGTAGTCGAGCACCGCGCTCTCGTCCCAGAGCGTGGTCATGTCCGGCTCCTCCCAGGACTGCGGGGCCGCGGCCACCGGCGCGGAGGCGACCTCCGGGCCGGGCTTGAGCGACGGCCCGTGGCTGCGGAGGAGGGCCGGGGCGAGGATGGCCAGGGCCACCGCCGCCGCCACCGCCCCGCCCGTCAGCAGGCGGCGGAGGACCTGGCCCCGCCGCTCCCGGCGGCGGAGCTCCCCCAGCAGGGGGGAGCAGAGGTCGGAGAGCGCCGCCGCCTCCTGGGCGTCGGGCGGCGGGAGCCTGGCCATCCCCAGGAGCCCGGCCAGCCGCTCCTTCTCGGCGCGGCAGGCCGGACAGCTGTGGAGGTGGGCCTCCAGCGCGGCGGCGTCGGCGCCCTCGAGGGCCCCGGCGGCGCCGAGCGAGACGAGCACCTCGACCTCGCGGCAGGCCTCGGTCATGGCGTTCCCTCCTCGACGAGCTCCTTGAGCCGCCTGGTGGCGTGGTGGAAGTTCACCCGGGCGGCGTTCTCGGTGATCTGGAGCGCCTCGGCGATTTCGGCGAAGGGCAACTCGGCGTCGATGCGCAGGGTGAGCACCTCGCGCTGGCGCCGGGGGAGCCTCAGGACCGCGCTCCGGACCCGGGCCACCCTCTCCGCCCGCTCGAGCTCGTCGGCAGCCCCCTCGGCGCGGCTGCGGAGCCGGTCCTGGTCGACCGCCTCCAGGGAGACCAGCCGGAAGCGGGCCGAGTCGCGCAGGTGGTTCTTGCCGAGGTTCACGGCGATGCGGATGAGCCAGCGGCGGAAGGGGATGGCGCCGCGGGGGGCGTGCCGGAGGGCCCGCCGCGCCGCCTCGAAGGCCCGCAGGAAGGTCCGCTGGGCGAGGTCCCGGGCGTCCTCGGGGGTGCGCGCGTACCGGCGCACGAGCGACAGCACCAGTCTCTCGTGGCGATGGACCAGGGCGCCGAAGGCCTCGTCGTCCCCCACCAGGAAGGCGGCCAGGAGCGCCTCCTCCTCCCGGCTCGCGTGGCCCGAGCCGCCCGGGACGACCCGGAGCGCGGGGCGCCTGTCGTCGCCCTGGTCAGCCATCGGCCGTCCTGTCTCGAGAGCCCGCACTCGACACGGTCAGACCCCTTGCCCCCCCGACGGTTAAAGACTAATGCTGTTCGCCGTTTTCCTTGACTCTTTTTGGGACGGGACCCCACCACGATGCTCGATCTCAAGGCCGTCGCCGCGGATTTCGAGACCTTCGAGCGCCGGCTCGCCCGCCGGGGCGAGAAGGCCGCCCAGACCCTCGCCCCGGTCCGCCCGCTGGCCCGGAGGCGCCGGGAGCTGAACGTCGAGCTCGAGCGCCAGAAGAGGGAGCTCGGCGAGGCCAACGCCCGGATCAAGGAGCTCGCCCGGACCGACCGGTCCGCCGTGGAGGGCGCCCGGGCCTCGATGCGGGCCCTGGGCGACGCGGTGAGGAGGAGCGAGGGAGAGCTGGCCGAGGTCGAGGCCGAGATCGAGCGGCTCCTCCTCCTCGTCCCCAACCCACCCCACGAGTCGGTGCCCGACGGGAAGGACGAGACCTCGAACGTGGTGGTCCGGACCTGGGGCGAGCCCAGGAAGTACGACTTCGAGCCCAAGGCCCACTGGGACCTGGGCGAGGCGCTCGGGATCTTCGAGTGGGCGCAGGCCGCCAAGCTCTCCGGGGCCCGGTTCACCATCTCCAAGGGCGCCGGCGCCCGGCTCGAGCGCGCCCTGGTGGCCTTCTTCCTAGACGTGCACACCTCGCGCGGCTACCTGGAGATCCTCCCGCCCTACCTCGTCACCGGCGAGACCATGACCGGGACCGGGCAGCTCCCCAAGTTCGAGGAGGACCTGTTCAAGACCACCACCACGCCGCCCCTCTACCTCATCCCCACCGCCGAGGTCCCGGTCACCAACATGCACCGGGACGAGATCTTCGAGGCCGGAGCGCTGCCCATCTCCTACGCCGCCTTCACCCCCTGCTTCCGGGCCGAGGCAGGTTCGGCCGGCCGTGACACCCGCGGGATCATCCGCCAGCACCAGTTCCACAAGGTGGAGCTGGTCAAGTTCGCCCCCGCCGAGCAGAGCCACGCGGAGCTGGAGAAGATGGTCGACGACGCCTGCGAGGTGCTGCGACGGCTGGGGCTTCACCACCGGGTGAGCCTGCTCTGCGCCGGCGACATGGGCTTCAGCTCGGCCAAGACCTACGACCTCGAGGTCTGGTGCCCCGGGCAGAAGTGCTACCGCGAGATCAGCTCGGTCTCGAACTGCGAGGACTTCCAGGCCCGGCGCAT
>DATKMW010000026.1:0-27526 GCA_035541675.1 Anaeromyxobacter sp.
CCCGAATGCGCCCGCGCGCCCTGCTCTACCGGGCTCGCAGCTGGCTGCACCGGCGCGACGTCACGGTCTGGTACGACCCGCGCTACCGGCTCCCGCTGTCCAGCTTGGAATCGTCCGCCGGCATGGAGCCGCGGCGCGCCGACTACGCGGTGTGGTGGCTGCGCGAGTCGCGGGCCGTGCCGGCCGCGGGCTTCCGCAACCCGCGCCGCGTCTCCTTCGAGGACCTGGCCCGGGTCCACAGCCACGAGCTCCTGGAGTCGCTGGCCCACCCCCAGGCCCTGGCGCAGGTCTTCGCCGTCGACCCCTCCGACGTGCCGGTGGACGAGGTCATGACCACGGTCCGGCTGGCCTGCGGGGGGACCCTGGCCGCGGCCCGCGAGTCCCTGCGCACCCGCGCCCCGGCCCTGAACCTGCTCGGAGGATTCCACCACGCCGGCCCAGGCAGCGCCGGCGGCTACTGCCCGGTGAACGACGTGGCCGTGGCGGTGGCGGCCCTGCGGGCCGAGGGGTTCACCGGGCGGGTGGCGGTGCTCGACCTCGACGCCCACCCGCCCGACGGGATCGCCGCGTGCCTGGCCGGCGACCGAGCCGCCTGGATCGGCTCGCTCTCCGGCTCGGACTGGGGGCCGGTCCCCGGCGCCGACGAGACGGTCCTCCCCGAGGGCACCGGCGACCCGGGCTACCTGGAGGCCCTGGGCGCCCTGCTCTCCCGCATGCCGCGCCCGGCGCTGGCCTTCGTGCTGGCCGGGGGCGACGTCCTGGCCGGGGACCGGGCCGGGCGGCTGGCGCTCACCCTGGGCGGGGCGCGCGAGCGCGACCTGGTGGTGGCCATGGAGCTGGAGGGGGTGCCGAGCGTGTGGCTGCCGGGCGGCGGCTACTCCCGCATGGCCTGGCGGGCGCTGGCCGGCACCGGCATGGCCGTGGCCGCTGGGTCGCTCGAGCCCATTCCCGAGCGCTACGACCCTCTGTCGGCCCGCTTCGCGGTGGTCTCCCGGGAGATGTCCCCCCGCGACCTCTCCGACTCCGGGGAGCTCACCGCCGAGGACTTGGAGGAGGCGCTGGGGATGCGGCCCCGCCACCAGCGCCTGCTGCTCGGGTTCTACACCGCCTCCGGCCTGGAGCACGCCCTCTTCCGCTACGGCATCTTCGAGCAGCTGGAGCGCATGGGGTACCGGCAGTTCCGGGTGGCCTTCGACACCGCCGGGCTGGGGGAACGGGTGCGGCTCTACGGCGAGGCCGACGCCCGCGAGCACCTCCTGGTCGAGCTGGTGCTGGAGCGGCGCCGCATCGCCGGCGCCGAGGTCCTCTACGTTCACTGGCTTTCCCTGCGCAACCCGCGCGCCCGCTTCAGCCTCCGGCGGCCCCAGCTCCCCGGCCAGGACGTCCCCGGGCTGGGGCTGGCCCGCGAGGCGGGCTCGATGCTGCGGCGGATGGCGGTGCGGCTGGGGCTGGCCGGCGTGGTCATCCGGCCGGCCCACTACCACATGGCCTACGCCGCCCGGCACGAGTTCGCCTTCATCGACCCGCGGCGGCAGGGGCGATTCGAGGCGCTGGTGAGGGACCTGTCCGGGCTCTCGCTCCTCGAGTCGACCCTCGCCATGGCCGAGGGGCGCGTGCGCCTGGGGGGAGAGCCCTACGCCTGGGAGGCCGACGAGATGGCCCACTGGCTACGGGCCGAGGGGGCCCGGGCCGCGGCGGTGGACGAGGAGCGGGAGCGGACCCGCTTCACGGTGGCGCGGCGGACGTGACCCCGCCCAGCAGGGCCCGGACCTCCGCCTCGAGCAGGTCCCCCTCCCGCAGGTCGTAGCCCACGTGGACCTCGCGGATCGTCCCGGCCGCGTCGACGACGAGCGTGGTGGGGAGCCGCTCGATGCGGAGCGGCCCGGCCAAGCGCTCCCCGCCGCGGTCCCACAGCACCGGGAAGCCGACCGGCACCTCGCGGGTGAAGCCCAGCAGCGCCTCGCGGTCCTCGTCGAAGGAGACGGCGTAGACCGAGACCCCCCGATCGCCCAGGTCGCGCGCCAGCCGGTCGAGGCGCGGGAGCTGGGCGCGGCAGGGCTGGCACCAGCTGGCGAAGAAGTCGACCACCAGCACCCTGCCCGAAGGCTCGATCCGGACCTCCCGGCCGGAGGGGTCCAGGGCGGCCGCGTCCAGGGGCTTGCCGGCCAGGGGGGGCAGCTTCACGGCGGGCCGGGGCGCGGCGGCGGTGCAGGCGACGAGCAGCGCGGGGACGACGGCGAGTGTCCGGATCACCTTCGGATTCTAATGCGGCGAACCTGCCCGGACCGGCTCGCCCGGAGGGGCGGCGGCCGGGGACCGGGGTCGCCTCGGACCGGCTCGCGCGACGAGGCCTTCACGCTTCGTGCGTCGGGCGGCCGTGACTCGTGCGCGTCCAAAGCGCAAAATTTACGGGGGGCTTCCCGTCCAGCCTTGACTTGAAGCAAGATGCCTTACCCTCGCCTGTGCGATGGTCTGCCGCACACAGCAGGCGGCGCCGTGAGTCCAGCCACCACGGCTCCCAGAGCTCGAGTCCCCACATCCCGAGGTGATGCGTGATGCGTCAGACACACCTCCTCGCCGCCCTCGCGCTGCTGGCGAGCACCGCGGCGCGGGCCGACACGGTGGAGGCCAGGTCGACGACCTTCCTCACCGTCGGCCAGGACACCCGGTACCGGGGCGGAAGCAAGCCCGACCTGGTCACGGTCGCCCCCGCCTACGAGATCCTCTCGGTCACCGCGCGTGACCTGACCACGCCGGTGGCCGACTTCCAGGTCGTGCTCTCGACCTGGGGCGCGGTGGACCTGGCCAGGCGGCGCTGGGACGCCGGCACCACCGGCAGCTCGGCAACCTCCGCCGACGTCACCACCGGTTACATCCAGGCGCAGCTCGCCCAGCGGCACCTCACCCTGCGGGCCGGGCGGATCAGCGTCTCCACCGGCTCGGCCCGCATGATCCAGGTGGACGGCGGCGAGCTCGCCGCGGCGCTGCCGCTGGGCTGGGTGGACCTGAAGCTCGAGGCCTACGCCGGCCAGCCCACCGCGCAGCGCTTCGAGTCGCGCTCGGGGGAGAAGAGCTGGAACCCGACCGGCGGCGACCTGGCCTACGGCGGGCGGGCGGCGCTGGACCTGCCCCTGCCCGGCCTCCCCGGGCGGGCCCTGGAGCTGGGGGCCTCGGGCAACGTGGTGAAGGACCGCAGCGACCTGGTGCGGCAGGAGGTGGGCGGCGACGTCCGCTTCCAGCCCTTCGCCCGCAGCGACCTGGTGCTGACCGGCTTCGCCACCTACGACACCTTCGACCACCGCTACTCCGAGGCGCAGACGGTGCTCTCCGCCAGCCTCACCTCGCACCTCCACCTCACCGCCGACTGGCGGTTCGTGGAGCCCGACCTGCTCCTCTCCCGCACCTCCATCCTCTCGGTCTTCTCGGCCTCCACCTGGGACGAGTACGGCGGTGGACTGCGCTATGACCTGGGCCGCGGCATCCACCTGGGCGCCGACGCCCACCTGCGGGTCGAGCCCGGCGACGCCACCTCCGGCGGCCACACCGGCTCCGATCTGTCCGGGCGGGTCGACTGGGAGAGCTCGCGAGGCTCGGCCGGCGGCGAGCTCTCCTACCTGAACGCGTCCGAGAACGGCTACGTGGGCGCGCGAATCTACGGGCGGCGCAACCTGGGCAAGTACTTCGTGGCCGCCGACGTGCTCGGCCAGTTCTTCGACAAGAGCGTGAACGGTCAGGGGCAGGCCGTCACCGGGACCCTCTCCGCCGGCCTCGACCTCACCCGTGGCTTCAGCGCGCTGGTCTCCGGAAGCGCGGGCATGACCCCGTACCTGGAGCAGACCTTCGACGTCATGGTGAAGCTCGCCTACAACCAGATCTACCTGACCCGGGAGGTGCGCTGATGAACCGGCTCGCCCTCCCCCTCGCCCTCCTCCTGGCTGCCGGCTGCTCGGCCAAGGCGCTCCTGCCCGAGGCCAAGAGCGAGGAGCCCGTCTACAACTTCCCCCACCAGCCGCACGTGGACGGTGACGTCCCCTGCACCGCCTGCCACGCGGCCGTGGCCGCCTCCTCGGCGCTCGAGGCCAACGTCCGGCACGTGCGCTTCCCGGCCAAGCCCTCCAAGGACCCGGCCTGCAACGGCTGCCACGACTCCGATCCGGACGTGAGCTTCCCGGTCCGGACCGCGCCCTTCCGGCTGCGCTTCGACCACACGGCCCACCTTCGCCGGGTGAAGGACGGCGACTGCAAGGTCTGCCACAAGGACCTGCCCGAGGTCGGTGACGCCAGCCTCAAGTCGCCGCCCATGGCGGTCTG
The DNA here is from genome assembly GCA_035541675.1 of Anaeromyxobacter sp. GTDB lineage: Bacteria > Myxococcota > Myxococcia > Myxococcales > Anaeromyxobacteraceae > Anaeromyxobacter. The sequence goes on from DATKMW010000026.1 coordinate 4,312, forward strand.
CACCGGCTGCCACAACCACCAGCAGAGCTTCGCCGAGGCGCGCTGCAACCAGTGCCACCTCGACCTCCGAGGCCTGAAGCCCGTCACCGCCTTCGCCCACGTGGGCGACTGGCTGAAGCTCCACGGCGCCGCCGCCAGGCCCTCGGCCGAGAGCTGCGCGGCCTGCCACGACCAGACCTACTGCGCCGAGTGCCACGCCGCGCAGACGGTGGCCGCCCTCCCCGTGGTCATCTTCCCCGAACAGGTCGACCGGGACTTCATCCACCGCGGCAACTACGTCTCGCGCCACATGATCGACGCCCAGGCCAACCCGGCCAGCTGCCGGACCTGCCACGGCTCGGCCTTCTGCTCCGCCTGCCATACCGAGCAGGGGGTGAGCGAGACCGCGGTGAACGTCCGTGACCCGCACCCCGCCGGCTGGGCCACCGACAAGGGCACCAGCCACTTCCACGGCGACGCCGCGCGGCGCGACATCCTGGCCTGCGCCGGGTGCCACGACAACGGCGCCTCCGCGGTCTGCGTCGGCTGCCACCAGATGGGCGGCGTGGGCGGCAACCCGCACCCCAACGCCTTCCTCCGGCGGCACGAGGGCGAGGAGCCGCACTACCAGAAGATGTGCAGCGCCTGCCACACGCACACGCTGGGGTGAGGTGAGGCTCGAGCGGCCCTCCCGGGCCCGGTCGCGCAGAGCGGCCGGGCCCGCGGCGTCTCCTGCCTACCCCGTCTCCTCGAAGATCCCCGTCTCCCGGTTCTTTCGCACCCGGTCGCCGGCGAAGCAGCGGCCGTTCATGGCCACGTAGACGCCGGCGGGGAGCACCTGGGCGAAGGAGAGCGCGCTGCCCAGGTTGAACAGCCCGTCGGAGGAGCCGAAGGCGTAGGGGATCATCGCGCCGGCCAGCACCACCGTCTTGGGCAAGGCGGCGGCCACCAGCTCCCGGGCGGTCTCGGCCATGGTGTCGGTGCCGTGGGTGACGACGATCCGGTCCTCGGCGCAGCCGCGGCAGGCCTCGACCACCGCCTGCCGGTCGTCCAGGGTCATGTCCAGGCTGTCCTTCATCATCAGCGTGCGGATGCCCACGTCCACCCGGCAGCGGGCCAGGCGCAGCATCTCCGGGAGGTGGGTGTCCTTGAAGAAGAGCCGCCCGTGCAGCTCGTCGTACTCCTTGTCGAAGGTCCCGCCGGTCACCAGGATCAGCACCGGCCCGCCGGTCGAGTTCATCTAGCGCTCCTCCCCGGGGAGGCGGGCGGCCAGCGCCGCCAGCAGGCGGTCCCAGATCCCGCCGAAGGCCCCGTTCGACATGGCCACCACCACGTCCCCCGGCCGCGCCGCCGCCGACAGCGCCGGCACCAGCTCGTCCACCGATGCGAAGGCGCGCGCCGGCTTTCCCGCCCGCCCTAGCCCCTCCACCACCGCGCCCACGTCGAGCCGCTCCGCCTCGGGCACGCGGTCGGTCGGCGCCGGGCGGAGGAGCAGCACCTCGACGGCGGGTCCCCAGGTGGCCGCCGAGGCGTACTCCTTCTGGTGCAGGTTGCGCCGGCTGGTGTTGGAGCGCGGCTCGAAGGCGGCCAGGAGGCGCCGGCCGGGGAAGGAGGCCTGGACGGCGGCCAGCGTCTTCTGCACCGCCCGCGGGTGGTGGGCGAAGTCGTCCACCACCGTCACGCCGCCGGCCACGCCCCGAACCTCCTGCCGGCGCTTCACCCCGCGGAAGGCGGCCAGGCCGGCGGCGATCTCCGCCGGCGAGAGCCCCAGCGACGTCGCCGCCGCGGCCACGCCTAGCGCGTTCTCCACGTTGTGGGCGCCGCCCACCGGGAGGTGCACCTGGCCAAGCCCCTGGCCCCGGCGCAGGAGGGTGAAGCGGGCCCCGTCCGGTCCCAGGCGCAGGTCCCGCGCCCCCCACTCCGGCCCGGGCGCCTCGACCGCGTAGGTCTCCACCCGGCAGCGGGCCCGGCCGGCGATGCGGAGCACGCTCGGGTAGCTGGCGCAGGCGGCCAGGTAGCCGTCGGCCGGCAGGAGATCCACGAACCGCTCGAAGGCGCTCTGGTAGTGCGCCTCGTCGCGGTAGATGTCGGCGTGGTCCAGCTCGCAGCTGGTGAAGATGGCGGTGCGGGGCCGGTAGTGCAGGAACTTGGGCCCCTTGTCGAAGTAGGCGGTGTCGTACTCGTCGCCCTCGACCACGAAGTGCGGGCCGCCGCCCAGGCGGAAGTTGGACTCGAAGTCCCTCGTCACCCCGCCCACCAGGAACGAGGGGTCCCGGCCTGCGTGGTGGAGGAGCGCGCCCATCATGGCCGAGGTGGTGGTCTTGCCGTGGGTCCCCACCACCACCACGCCGTGGCGGGGGGCGATGAACCGCTCGCCCAGGGCGGCGGGGAAGGAGGTGTGTGGGATCCCCCGCTCGCGCACCGCCACCGCCTCCGGGTTCACCGCCCGGACCACGTTCCCCACCACCACCAGGTCGGGTCGCGCCCGGTCGAGGTTCTCGGCGCGGTAGGGCGTCAGCACCTCGATGCCCCAGCGCGCAAGCTGGGTGGACATGGGCGGGTAGACGTTCTCGTCCGACCCGGTGACGAGGTGCCCCGCCGCCTTGAGCATGCCGGCGAACGAGCCCATGCCCGTGCCGGCCACGCCCACCAGGTGAACCCTCTTCACCGTGCTCCAGTCGATCACGCGCTCCTCGCCTCGCGCCCGCCAGGGGTCCGCCCGCGGGCGGCGCCCGCCGCCCGTCGGGCCGCGACCATCCCACAGGTCGGGCAGGCTGTCATGCCTCGGCCTGGCCGCGCCTGCTGCGGCCGCGGCCCTGTAGAATCAGGCCGGGTCTGGGCCGTCGACCCGGGAGGAGACACACATGCAGGACACTCACGACCTGGCAGAGAAGGAGGCGGCACTCGCCGTGGTGGCCATCCGCGAGGAGCTGGCCCGTCGCGGCAAGACCGCGGTGATCGCCGTCTCGGACGCGCACGGGGAGCTGGTCTCGCTGCTGCGGATGGACGGCGCGCCCCTGCCCTCGATCCAGGTGGCCATCCGCAAGTGCTGGACCGCGGCCCGCGAGCGCGCCGCGACCGGCGAGCTGGGAAGGCGATTCCAGGAGCAGGGGTGGCAGATGATGAACAGCGACCCGCTCTTCACCGGCTGGGACGGCGGCGCCCCCGTCGTCCACCGAGGCCAGGTGGTCGGCGCGGTGGCGGTCAGCGGGCTCAGCCAGGAGGAGGACGCCGAGCTGGCCCGGCTGGGCATCGACAGGATCCTGCGGGCCCTGGGGGGCTGAGCGCCGGCTCCCCGCCTCAGGGCGCCGCCAGCGCCGCCCCCACCGCCTCGTGGAAGCTCCGCCGCAGCCGGCGGATCTCCTCCCGCCGCGCCTGGCCCGAGGGATGGGTGTGGTTCGAGAGCAGGGCGCAGACCAGCCCTTCGTCCCGGTCGAGCCACAGCGAGCAGCCGGTGTACCCGAGGTGGCCGATGGCCCCGCGAGGCCCGCGCCCGAGGCGGTCGCCGAGGGCGGGGGCCGGGCCACCGGGCGTGTCCCAGCCCAGGGCGCGGTCGCTCCCGGGGGTGGGGTCGCGCCGGGCGAGCGCGCGAGCCGCGGCGGCGGGGAGGGGCGAGGGACGGCCCTCGAGCGCGTCGAGCCAGGCCTGCCCCACCGCCGCCACCTCCGCCGCGGTGGAGAAGAGGCCGGCGTGCCCCGCCACGCCGCCCATGGCCCAGGCGTTGTCGTCCTGGACCGCGCCGCGGCACAGCTCGCGGCGGGCCTTGCTCTCGCCGGTGGGGACGAAGGTGTGGCCGGCGGCGCGGGCCCGGGAGGCGGCCGGGAAGAGCCCGTCCAGGAAGAAGGTCCTCGAGAGTCCCAGCGGCCGGAAGAGGCCCTCCTCCGCCTGGTCGGCCAGCGAGGCGCGACCGGCCGCCTCGAGCACCACCCCCAGCGCGATGAAGCCGACGTCGCTGTAGAGGGCGCGGGTCCCGGGCGGCGCCTCGAGCGGCTCCTGGCAGGCGGCCTGGGCGACGGCCAGCCGCCCCTGCAGGAAGGCCGCGGCGAGCGCCTCCGGCGGCGGCCGCTGCCCGGGCGGCAGGAAGGCGGCCCGCGCGAACTGGTGGCGGGCCGCGAGCTCGAAGTACGGCCGCCAGGCCGGGAGCCCGCTGGAGTGGGCCAGCAGCTGGCGGACGGTGACGGCCCCCTTGCCCTCGCGCTCGAAGCCGGGGAGGTAGGCTGCCGCCGGCGCATCGAGCTCCATCTGGCCGCGCGCGACGAGCAGCGCCGCCACGCCGGTCGTGGCCAGGACCTTGGTGAGCGAGGCGACGTCGAAGAGGTCATCCGGCCGGAGATCCCGGGCCGCGCCCCCCTCCTCCACCTGGCCGTGGAAGGAGGCGTGCACCGTTCGGCCGCCGGCCAGCACGCAGGCCGAGAGCGCCGAGGCGACCCCCTCGGCGCGGGCGGCCTCCAGCACCGCGGCCACGCCCCGGAGCGCAGGAGGGGCCGGCCTCACGCCGCCGCCGCGGGGGGCCGCGCCGCCCACCCATCGAAGAGCAGCCGCGGTGGCCCGGCCTCTCCCTCTGCCGGGGCGACCAAGGTCGCCCGCGCGCCCAGCGGGAGCGCGAAGTTCGCGTCCTCGTGGCCGAAGGCGAAGCCCTCGGCCGCCGGCACGCCCAGCCCCGCCGCCCACTCGCGCACCACCTCGGCGCCGCGCAGCCCCTGCCAGTCACATTCCGTGAACTGACCCAGGGCCACGCCCGCAAGCCCCCGCAGCGCCCCCGAGAGCCGAAGCTGGGTGAGGTAGCGGTCGAGCCGGTAGGGCTTCTCGTCCACGTCCTCCAGGGCCAGGATGGCGCCCTCCAGGGCGGGGAGGAAGCCGGAGCCGCACAGGTGGGCGAGCAGCGCCAGCGACCCGCCCAGGAGTGGGCCCTCGGCCCGGCCGGGCCGGACCACGCGCGGCGCGGCCAGCCCACCTCCCGGATCCGGCGGGCCGGCGGCCGGCCCAGGATGCGGGCCGGGGGGCGAGTCCATGATGAGCGCCCGCAGGTGGGCCACCGCCTCCTTCGGCGCCCGACCGAGCTGGGTGAGCACAGGCCCGTGGACGGTGGCCAGCCCGGCGCGGTTCAGGAGGGCGTGGATGGCGGTGAGGTCGGAGAAGCCGACGACGAGCTTGGGGCGGGCCAGGAGCGGGGCCGGGTCGATGCCGGCCAGGATGCGCATGGCGCCGTAGCCCCCGCGGGCGGCGAAGATGGCCCGGGCCTCGGGATCGGCCACGGCCTCGTTCCACTCGGCCAGGCGGCGCGCGTCGTCGCCGGCCAGGTAGCCGCGGCGCGTGTACAGGTCCTCCCGGTGGCGCGGCAAGAGGCCGAGGTCGTCGCGGAGAACGGCCAGGCCACGGACCAGGAGCTCCGGGTCGAAGGGGCTCGAAGGCGCGATGACGCGGACCACGTCGCCGCGTCGCAGGAGCCCGGGGACGAGCACGGACGGGAGGATAGCCACGAGCCCGTCGGGGGTCGAGAAGGCGGCGCCGCAAGCCCGCGGTGACACCCCCGCGCGGGGATCACCCTGACGGGATCTGGCAATGCATCGTTTCCTCCCTTGCAGGGCTTTTCGACGCAGGGCATTTTGTCCAGTCCATCCACCAGGTTCGTCCGACGCGACGCGTCGAGACCTCGAGAGGAGCGCGTGATGAGCCCGAAGGCGCAGCAGCTCGAAGGCGAGGTGTTCCACCCGTCGCCGGAGGTCACCGCCCAGGCGCGTATCAAGGACTGGGACCAGGTGGCCCGCAAGGCTCTCGAGGACCCCGACGCGTTCTGGGCGGCGGAGGCCGAGGAGTTGGAGTGGTACCGGAAGTGGGACAAGGTCTGCGACGCGACCGAGAAGCCCTTCTTCAAGTGGTTCCGGGGCGCGCAGTGCAACATCGTCCACAACGCGCTCGACCGCCACCAGCGGACCTGGCGCAAGAACAAGCTGGCCCTGGTCTGGGTGGGCGAGAACAGCGAGGTCCGGACCTACTCCTACTTCGCGCTCAACCGCGAGGTGTGCCGCTTCGCCAACGTCATCAAGGCCATGGGCGTCCGCAAGGGCGACCGCGTCACCATCTACATGCCGCGGGTCCCGGAGATCGCCATCGCCATGCTGGCCTGCGCCAAGGTCGGAGCCATCCACTCCGTCGTGTACGGCGGCTTCTCGGTGGACTCGCTGCAGGGACGGATCGAGGACTCGGAGTCGAAGCTGGTCATCACCGCCGACGGCGGCTACATGAACGGCAAGATCGTCGAGCTCAAGAAGATCGTCGACGACGCCGTCCGTCACTGCCCGACGGTAGAGACGGTGATCGTGGTCCAGCGCACCGGCCACGAGGTGAAGATGGAGGCCGGGCGCGACTACTGGTACCACGAGCTGATGAAGCTCCCCCTCGCCGTCAACAAGTGCGAGACCGAGGTGATGGAGGCGGGGGATCCGCTCTACATGCTCTACACCTCGGGCACCACGGGGAAGCCCAAGGCGATCATCCACGGCCACGGCGGCTACATGGTCGGGATCTACTCGACCCTCAAGTACGTCTTCGACATCCGCGACGAGGACCGCTACTGGTGCGCGGCCGATCCCGGCTGGGTGACCGGCCACTCCTACATCGTGTACGGCCCACTGCTCCTGGGCGCGACCGGGTTCATGTACGAGGGCTCGCCCACCTTCCCCTATCCGAACCGCTGGTGGCAGCTGGTGGAGAAGTACGGCATCACCATTCTCTACACCGCCCCCACCGCCATCCGGGGCCTGATGCGCTTCGGCGAGTCCTGGCCCAACCGCCACGACCTCTCCAGCCTGCGCCTGCTCGGATCGGTGGGCGAGCCCATCAACCCCGAGGCCTGGAAGTGGTACCACCGGGTCATCGGCAAGGGCCGCTGCCCCATCATGGACACCTGGTGGCAGACGGAGACGGGGATGTTCCAGATCACGCCCGTCCCCACCCTGCCCCTCAAGCCCGGCTCGGCCACGCGCCCCTTCTTCGGGCAGCAGGCGTCGATCCTGGACGAGGCCGGCAAGCCGGTGGGGGACGGCGAGGAGGGCTACCTGGTCCTCGAGCGCCCCTGGCCGGCCATGGCCACCACCATCTACAAGGACCCTGAACGATTCGTGAAGCAGTACTGGTCCAAGTACCCCGGCCGCTACATGGCGGGCGACTCGGCCAAGCGCGACAAGGACGGCTACTTCTGGGTCATCGGCCGCACCGACGACGTCATCAAGGTGTCGGGCTACCGGCTGGGCACGGCCGAGATCGAGAGCGCGCTGGTCTCGCACCCGGCGGTGGCCGAGGCCGCGGTCATTGGCCTGCCCCACGAGGTGAAAGGCAACGCCATCCACGCCTACTGCCTGCTCCGCCAGGGGTTCAAGCCCTCGGACGAGCTCGCAGACGAGGTGCGGGCGCACGTGGCCCAGCACCTCGGCCCCATCGTGCGGCCTGAGCGGGTGAGCTTCGTGGACTCCCTCCCCAAGACGCGCTCGGGGAAGATCATGCGCCGCGTCCTCAAGGCTCGCGCCCAGGGCTTGCCCGAAGGAGACATCTCGACCCTGGAGGAGTGACAAAAAAAGGCGGGCGAGTCCCGACCGGATCGGTGAGACTCCCCCGCTCCCATGGCGTCCGAGCTACCCCTGTGGAGGCGGCCGCGCGCCCAGCTCCTGGCGCTGACGGCGGTGGTGTGGCTCCTCGTGGCCGGGCTCTTCAGCCTGGCGGCCCCGGTGATCCTCCCCTTCGTCCTGGCGGCCCTGGCCGCCTACGTCATCGATCCGGTCATCGCCGGCATCGCCCGGCTCCGGCTGGGGCGCTGGCCCGTACCCCGCTGGGCCGCCGTGGTGGTGGTCTACGTGGTGCTGGGCCTGGCGGTGTGGCTGGGCGTGGTCTCGATCCTGCCCCAGGTCTACCGCGAGGCGGTGCGCGGCCTCTCCGAGCTGCGCGACGTGCTGGCCGGATTCACGCCCGAGAGGGTGGACGCCTGGGCCCGCACCATCGACGCCTTCCTCCAGCGCCACGGGATCCCCATCGACGTGGTCCCCGGCGACGGCGGCTCCGGGGGCCGGTTCACCGTGGACCTGGCCGCCGGCCTGGCCAGCGCCCTGCACGACGCCTCCGCCAGCCTTCGCGGCCGGGTGGGTGACGTGGTGGAGCTCAGCCGGAACCTCATCGCCGGCGCGGTCCGGGCCGTCTTCTTCGTGGTCCTGCTCTTCATGCTGACCGCGTTCCTCTCCATGGACGCCCCCCGCATCGTGCGCTGGGTCGAGTCCCTGGTCCCCGGCGACTACCGGGCCGACCTGCGCCGGCTGCTCCACGGCATCGACGCCGGGCTCTCCGGCGTGGTGCGCGGCCAGCTGGCCATCATGCTGGTGAACGGCACCCTCACCCTGGTCGGCCTGCTGGTCCTCAAGATCCCCTTCGCCTTCGCCCTGGCCTTCCTGGCCACCGTCCTCTACGTCGTCCCCATCTTCGGGACCTTCCTCTCCTCGGTGCCCATCGTGCTGCTGGCGCTCACCTCCGGGGGGCCGACCCGGGGGCTCCTGGCGCTGGCCTGGCTGAGCGGCATCCACGCGCTGGAGAGCTACGTCCTGAACCCCAAGGTCATGGGGGACGCCGCCCGGATCCACCCGGTCCTCATCGTGCTCGCCCTGGTGGTGGGCGAGCGCAGCGCCGGCATGGCCGGCGCCCTCCTGGCTGTTCCGGTCATGAGCGTGTTCGTGGCCGTGTTCCGCTTCCTCCACCGCAAGCTCGACGAGCTGGACGCCCGCGCGGCGGGCCAGCCCGGTCGCCTCCCCTCCGCTGCGCCGGAGCCGGCCCCGCCAGAGCCGGCAGACCAAGAGAAAGGATGACGCGCTCCATGAGATCCCTCGAACTCGCCCTGCTTCTCCTCGCGGCGGCCGCCCCCGCGGCCGCGCAGGACAACAAGGCCGCGGCGGCCAGCGCCGTGGACAACGACCGGGCCCTCCACGATATCGGCCTCTCGGTGGCCAAGAGCCTGGAGCCGTTGGGCCTCAGCCCCGCCGAGCTGGAGAAGGTGCTGGCCGGCCTGAAGGAGGGCGCGGGCGGCAAGGCCAAGCCGCCGGACGAGAAGGGCCAGGAGAACATGCGCGGCTTCATCCAGGCCCGGATGACCGCCTCGGCGGAGAAGGAGAAGGTCAGGGGCGCCGACTACGCCGACAAGGCCTCCAAGGAGAAGGGCGCCATCAAGACCAGCAACGGCGCCATCGTGGTGGCCACCAAGGAGGGGACCGGCGCCTCTCCCACCGCCGAGGACACCGTCAAGGTGCACTACACCGGCACGCTCATCGACGGGCGGGTGTTCGACTCCTCGCGGGACCGCGGCCAGCCGGCGGAGTTCCCGCTCAAGAACGTGATCCCCTGCTGGACCGAGGCCCTGCAGAAGATGAAGGTGGGGGGGCGCGCCAAGGTGGTCTGCCCCTCGGGCGTCGCCTACGGCGAGCGCGGCTCCCCCCCGGTCATCCCCGGCAACGCCACCCTCACCTTCGACGTGGAGCTTCTGGACATCGTCAAGACCACGCCGGCCACCCCGGCCACGCCCAAGTAGCCCTGCCTGCCCGGCGCGCCGGCCGCCGGCGTCCCCGGCGGCCGGTTGCGCGCCCTCCTCCGGTCGGCTAGGAACGGGCTCATGCCCGAGCCCGTCATCCTCTACGGCAACAAGGACTGGACCAGCCCGTACGTCTTCTCCTGCTTCGTGGTGCTGGAGGAGAAGGGTGTCCCCTACCGCATGGAGCTCTTGGACCTGGCCTCCGGCGAGCATCGGCGACCGCCCTACGAGCCCTCCTCCTTCACCGGCCGCATCCCGGCGCTGTGCCACGGGGACGTCTGGGTGGCCGAGTCCTCGGCCATCGACGAGTACCTGGAGGAGGCCTTCCCGCCCCCCGCCTACCCGCGCCTCTACCCGTCGGTGCCGGCGGCCCGCGCCCGGGTCCGGATGGTCCAGGCCTTCCTCCGCAGCGACCTGGCCCGCCTCCGGGAGGAGCGCCCCACCTCGACCCTCTTCGCCGGCGACAGCCCCGCCCCCTTCGGCGCCGAGGGACGGGCGGCCGCCGAGCGCTTGACCCGCGTCGCCGAGCGCTTCCTGCCCGCCGGGGCCGCCCACCTCGCCGGCGACTTCTCCGCCGCCGACGCCGACCTGGCCTTGATGCTGCAGCGGCTGGTCCACAACGGCGACCCTTGCCCGGAGCGGCTGGCCGCCTACGCGCGCCAGGTGTTCCGGCGGCCCTCCGTCCGCAAGTGGCTCTCCCACACCCGGTGGAAGGACGTCTGAGGATGGCAGCACTCCCCGGCCCCGGCGCCATCGCCGCGCTGCTGGCCCCCTTCCCCACCGCGCTGCTCGTCACCCGAGGTGAGGACGGCCTCCTGCGTTGCCGCCCCATGGCCATGCGCCACGCCGTCCGGGGCGAGGAGATCTGGTTCGCCGCCGCCCCGGACAGCGGGATGTGCCGCGACCTGGAGCACGACCCCCGCTGCGCCCTGGCCTTCCTCGACGCCGCCTCCGGGGCCTCGGTCTCGGTGGCCGGCCGCGGCGAGGTGATCCGGGACCGAAAGCTCACCGAGACGCTGTGGGACCCGTCCTGGTCCCGCTGGTTCCCTCGAGGGCCGGAGCAGCAGCGGGTGGTCCTGGTGCGCGTGCTCCCCGAGCTGGTGGAGCGGCGCGACGGCGATCGCGGCCGGGCCACGGTGGTCCTCGATGCTCGGCGTCACCGCGGGTGAGCGGTCGCCCCGGCGCTCGCCGGCGGCGCGTGTGCGGCCCGCTCGCACCGGCTGGGCGCCCCGGAACTGTCCGACCGCGTGCGTTCTGGTACAACTGGGGCTCGTGACGCCCTGATCAGTGGGCCGGAGATCCCATGCGCTTCCCGGTGCTATCGCTGCGCGGCAGGCTGGTCCTTCCCACCCTCTTGACCGTGGTCGCCGCCGTGGTCGCCGCCGCGGTCGCCGCGGCCCTCGCCGGCGGCGAGGCCGGACAGGCCCGCGCCCTCCTGGTGGGCGCGATCATCCTCCTGGCCGGGGCCCTGGGGGCCGTGGCGCTCGGCTTCTGGCTGGCCGACGGTACCGCCCGCCCGGTGCGCGCGCTCGCCGAGGCCGCCCTCCGCATCGCCCAGGGCGACCTGGCGCAGGAGGTCCAGGTCGAGGCCGATGGCGACGTGGGGGCGCTGGCCGAGGCCTTCCGGCAGATGGCCTCCCGCCTGCGGGAGCAGCTCGCCATCCTCATGCCCGCCGCCCGGGAGATGGCCCTGGCGGTGGACCAGCTCTCCGAGCACACCCGGGCCCAGAGCGCCATGCTGGAGATGCAGGCCAGCGCCGTGGCCGAGACCAGCAGTACCACCCGCGAGCTGGAGCAGACCTCGTCGGTGGCCGCCAGCCGCGCCGCCTCGGTGGTGGAGGTGGCCAAGCGCGCCGCGGAAATGAGCGATGCCGGCCAGGTGGCGGCCGAGCGCAGCGCCGGCGAGCTGGGCCGCATCCAGGGCTCGGTGGAGGGCATCGTCTCCCAGTCGACCCACCTCCTCGAGCAGACCCGCCAGGTCGGCGACATCGTCGAGACCGTGCGCGACCTGGCCACGCAGTCCCACGTCCTCTCGCTGAACGCCTCCATCGAGGCCGCCAAGGCGGGCGAGGCCGGCAAGAGCTTCGCGGTGGTGGCGCAGGAGGTTCGGGCCCTGGCCGAGCAGTCGGGCCAGGGTGCCGCCCGGATCGCCAAGATGGTCGAGGCCATCCTGGCCGCGGTGCAGAGCACCCGCTCCATCACCGAGAAGGGCAGCCAGGCCATGACCGGGTCCCTGGAGCAGGTCCGGGCCTCGGGCGACAGCCTGCGGGAGATCGGCGGCATCGTCCGCGAGACCAGCAGCGCTGCCCTGCAGATCGCCACCGCCGTCCAGCAGCAGTCCACCGGCATCGCCCAGATCGCCGCGGCCATGCGCGACCTGGACAAGGGCATGGAGGAGACCATCGGCCGCATCCGCGCCCTGGAGCTCTCGGCCCAGCAGGTCACGGAGGCGGCCACGCAGATATCCGGGGTCGCCGCCGAGTTCAAGCTCTAGCGTCGTCTGCTGCCGACCGCTCGCCGGCCGAGGGGGCGGGGGGGGGCGGGTCGTCCGCCTGGACCGCGGCGCGGAGCGAGGCGGCCAGGTCGTTGAGCGACCGCGCCTCGCGCTCCACGTGCTGGGTGGAGACCACCGTGCCGGCGGTGGCGTGGGCGATCTCGCTCATGGCCTTGAGCACGCGCTCGATGTCCCCCTCCTGCTTCTGTGCCTCGCGGGCGATCTCCCGCGCGGCCCGCGCCGACTCGCGCAGCGAGACGGCCAGCCCGCGAATGGTCTCGCTGGTCTGCACCGCCACCCGCGCGCTGGCGCCGGCGCGCTCTCCGCCCGACTGCGCCGCGCGCGCGGCGGCCTCCTGCACCTTCTGCACGTCGGAGAGGAGGTGCTTGAGGCCCACGGCGGCGCGGCGGACCTCGTCGGAGTGGGCCCGCAGCGCCGCCTGCAGCTCCAAGAGCTCCGCCCGGCCCGGCCCGGAGGTCTCGATGCGGTCGGCCGCCTCCACCAGGCGGTCGCAGCGACCGGACAGCTCGGCGATGCCGCCCGCCTGCTCCCGGAGATCGCCCACGGGGGGCGCCAGCGCGTCCACGGCGCCGGCCAAGTCCCGCACCTCCTCGGCCAGCCGGAGGAGCTCCGCCCCCGAGGCCTCCGCCTGGCGCAGCCCCCCCTCGCTGGCTCGCTCGGCCCGTCCGGCGATCCCGATCACCGTCTCGGCGGTCAGGGCAGCGGAGGAGGCCGCCTGGGAGAGCCCGGAGAGCGCCTCGGTGACCCGGCGGGCGGAGGCGGCGACCTCCTCGTTCACCGCGGTGAAGTCGGAGACCGTCCCCAGGAGCCCCTGGGCGGCGTGGAACAGGCTGCCGGCCGTACCCTCGTAGCTCTCGCGGCGGGCCTGCTCCAGGGCGATGAGCGCCTGGCTCTTGTCGAAGAGCTGGTCGCTCTGGCGGACCATGGTGGCCTGCTGGACCAGGATGATGCGCCCCAGCATCCCCAGGACGAAGGGGGTGGTGTCCATGATCCACAGGAGCGGCTGGTGGAGATGCGCCCGGAAGAGCGCCGCAGGCGCCAGGGACTGGTAGAGCCTCAGCCCCTCGATGGCCGTGCCCAGGAGCGGAAGGCCGAGGCCGATGACGGCGCCGTACCAGTCGTAGCGGAGCTCTCTCCTCTTCATCGCATCTCCGGTGCGGGACGGCGCGAGGGATTGTGCTCCAGGGCCGGGGCCCACGCCAGGGGGGAGTCACCGGCACCGCGTCGCGGCAGATCGTCGCCGCTGGCGCTCCTCCCCGGGCCGCGGTACGAGAGGGGCCGGATGCGACCCGAGACCGCACCTCCCCCCGAGGCACCGCTGGCCGCTCTCCTGCCGCCCCCCGGGGCCGCTCTTTCGCCGGACGCCGTCCTGGAGCGGTTCGTGGCCTGGGTCGCGTCCACCGGGCTCACCCTCTACCCACACCAGGAGGAGGCCATCCTCGAGCTGCTCGACGACCGCCACCTGGTCCTGGCCACGCCCACCGGCTCGGGCAAGTCGCTGGTGGCCACCTTCCTTCACTTCCAGACGATGTCTGCGGGCAAGCGCTCCTTCTACACCTGCCCCATCAAGGCGCTGGTCAACGAGAAGTTCTTCGACCTGTGCCGCCTGTTCGGCCCGGACAACGTGGGCATGATGACCGGCGACGCGGCGGTGAACAAGGACGCCCCCATCGTCTGCTGCACCGCCGAGATCCTCATGAACCTGGCGGTGCGCGAGGCCGACCCCCGGGCCGACGCGGTGGTGATGGACGAGTTCCACTACTACGGCGACCGCGACCGGGGGGTGGCCTGGCAGGTGCCGCTGCTGGCGCTCGACCGGACCCGCTTCCTGCTCATGTCGGCCACCCTGGGCGACACCCGGGCCATCGAGGCCTCGCTCCGCGAGGTCACCGGGCGAGAGGTGGCCGCCATCCGTGCGGCGGTGCGCCCGGTGCCCCTGGAGTTCGAGTACCGGGAGACGCCGCTCCACGAGACCATCGAGGACCTGGTCACCTCCGGCCGGGCACCGGTCTACCTGGTGAACTTCACCCAGCGGGCCGCCGCCGAGCAGGCCCAGAACCTCATGAGCGCCAACTTCTCCAGCAAGGAGGAGAAGACCCGCATCGCCGAGGCGCTCTCGGGGATCCGCTTCGACTCCCCCTACGGCAAGGACCTCCAGCGCCACCTGCGCCACGGCATCGGCCTGCACCACGCCGGCCTCCTCCCCCGCTACCGGCTCCTGGTGGAGAAGCTGGCCCAGGGCGGGCTGCTCAAGGTGGTCTCGGGCACCGACACCCTGGGCATGGGGGTGAACATCCCCATCCGCACCGTGCTCCTCACCCAGCTGTGCAAGTACGACGGCGAGAAGACCGCCATCCTCACCGCCCGCGACTTCCACCAGATCTCGGGGCGGGCCGGCCGCAAGGGGTTCGACGAGCGCGGCTTCGTGGTGGCCCAGGCGCCCGAGCACGTCATCGAGAACAAGAAGCTGGCCGGGAAGGCCGCCGCCGGGAAGAAGGTGGTGAAGCGGCAGCCGCCGGCCAAGGGGTACGTCCCCTGGGACCGGAACACCTTCGAGCGGCTGCGGGAGAAGGAGCCCGAGGCCATGCAGAGCCGGTTCGAGGTGACCTTCGGGCTGCTGGTGAACCTCCTGCAGAGCGAGACGGCGCGGGTCGGGGGCGGCTACGGACGGCTGGTGGAGCTCATCGAGCGCTCGCACGGGAACGACCACGAACGCTCCCGCCACCGCCGCACCGCCGCCCAGCGCTTGCGAACCCTGCGCGCCGCCGGGCTGGTGACGGTGAACCGGATCGAGGGCTACCGCGGCGCCTTCCTGCGCCCCGCCCCCGGCCTGCAGCGCGACTTCTCGCTCTTCCACACCCTGGCGCTCTACCTCCTCGACACCCTCCCCAAGATCCCCCCCGAGCGCGAGACCTACGCCCTCGACGTCCTCTCCATGGTGGAGTCGATCCTCGAGGACCCCGACGTCATCCTCTACAAGCAGCTCGACCGCGCCAAGGGACAGGCGGTGGCGGAGATGAAGGCCCAGGGGCTGGAGTACGAGGAGCGGATGCGGGAGCTGGAGAGGGTCGAGTACCCCAAGCCCAACCGCGACTTCGTCTACTCCACCTTCGACGAGTTCGCCGCCCGGCACCCCTGGGTGGGCGCCGAGAACATCCGGCCCAAATCGGTGGCCCGGGAGATGGTCGAGCGCTTCATGACCTTCGCCGACTACGTGCGGGACTACGAGCTGCAGCGCTCGGAGGGGCTGCTGCTGCGCTACCTCTCCGAGTCCTACAAGACCCTGGTCCAGACCGTCCCGGAGAGCTACCGGAACGACGAGCTCCTCGACGTCATCGCCTTCCTCCGGGCCACGGTGCGGGGCGTGGACTCCTCGCTCCTCGACGAGTGGGAGCGCCTGCGCGATCCCCGCTACCAGGCCCGGCCCGCCGATCCGGGCGCGGCGGTGGCGGCGCTGGGCCCGCCGCCCCCCTGGGCCGACCCCCGCGCCTTCGCCGCCCGGGTCCGGAACGAGCTGCACGCCTTGCTGGTGGCCCTCTCCCGCAAGGACCACGAGGCGGCCCTGGCCGCGCTCGCCCCCGGCTCCGGCTGGACCGAGGCCGCGCTGGAGGAGGCCCTGGCGCCCTACTGGGCGGAGCACCCCAAGATCGACGTCACCCCGGCCGCGCGGCGGCCCCACAACACGCTCCTGCGCGAGGCCGGGCAGCGCCGCTGGGAGGCGGTGCAGCGGGTGGTGGACGAGGCCGGCGAGGTCGACTGGGCCCTCCACTGCGAGATCGACCTCTCCGGCGACTTCGACCCGGACGCGCCCGTGATCCGGCTCCTGCGGGTGGGCAGCTGATCGGGCCCTCGGGCCCCACCGAGCCCTCCCGCGCCCGGGACGGCCCGCGGGCGGAGCTCAGGGCCGGGGCGCGGCGAGCTCCGGCAGGAGCGCCCCCTCCGGCAAGGTCGGACGCCCCGCGGCCAGCCAGGGGGGCACCGGCAGCCCCTTGGCGCGCAGGAACTCCGGGTTGAAGAGGCGCGAGGCGTAGCGCATCCCGGAGTCGCACAGCACGGTCACGATCACGTGGCCCGGCCCCAGCTCCCGCGCCATCCGCAAGGCGCCGGCCACGTTGATCCCCGAGGACCCGCCCAGCACCAGGCCCTCCTGCGCCACCAGGTCGAAGACGGTCTGCACCGTCTCGGCGTCGGGGATCTGCCAGCTCAGGTCGACCTTCAGCCCCTCGAGGTTGCGGGTGATGCGGGCCTGGCCGATCCCCTCGGTGATCGAGCTCCCCTCGGCCTTCAGCTCACCGGTGGTGTAGTAGGAGTGGAGCGCCGCGCCCGGCGGATCGGCCAGCCCGATCTTCACCGCCGGGTCGCGCTCGCGCAGCGCCGCGGCGACGCCTGCCAGCGTCCCGCCGGTTCCGACGGCGCACACGAAGCCGTGCACCCGGCCGCCGGTCTGGCGCCAGATCTCCGGGCCGGTGGTCCGGTAGTGCCCCTCCCGGTTGGCGACGTTGTCGAACTGCTGGGCCCACACGGCGCCCCGGGGCTCGGTCCGGGCCAGCCGCTCGGCCAGCCGCTGGGCCACGTGCACGTAGTTGTTCGGGTGCCGGTAGGGGACGGCCGGGACCTCGTGGAGGGTGGCCCCGGCCAGCCGCAGCGCGTCCTTCTTCTCCTGGCTCTGGGTCACCGGGATGACGATCACCGTCCGGTAGCCGCGGGCGTTTCCCACCACGGCGAGGCCGATGCCGGTGTTGCCCGCGGTCCCCTCCACGATCACCCCACCGGGCCGCAGCAGCCCGCGCCGCTCGGCGTCGAGCACGATGGCCAGGGCCGCCCGGTCCTTGACCGAGCCTCCCGGGTTCAGGAACTCAGCCTTGCCGTAGATCTCGCAGCCGGTCATCTCCGAGAGCCGGCGGAGCCGGATGAGGGGGGTGTCACCGATGGTCGGGACCAGGCCGTCCTTGGCTTCCATGGTGCGGATCATAGCCCGCGGTGGCCTCGGCCCGCCGGGCCGCGGCGCGGGCGGTCGCCGGGGGTTCGACCTCCGCGGGGAAGCACCTCGGGGCGGGGCCCACCACCGGTTGCCCCTGCCAGCCCTCACCTCCGGGCGCCTGCCCTTCAGGGTCCGATGATTTCCGCTGCGGCCGGGCCGCCCGGCCGTTCAACAAGGGACGGGTGCGCGTCGGGACGACCCGGACCGGACACCCGCCCAGGAGGCGAACGGTGGCGAGAGCGAACGATGGTCGATTCGTCTGGTACGAGCACCTGACCCGGGACGTCCCGGCGGCGATCTCCTTCTACGCCGAGGTCGTCGGCTGGAAGACGGAGCCCTTCGGCAAGGGTGGCGACTACACCATGTGGGTCGGCAGCCAGGGACCGCTCGGCGGCGTCATGGCGCTGGGGAAGGAGATGGGCGGGGCGCCCCCGCACTGGATGGCGCACGTGCAGGTCGCCGACGCCGACGCCACGGTCGCTGCGGCGTGCAAGCTCGGGGCGAAGGTGCAACACGGGCCGGAGGACATCCCCGAGGTGGGCAGGTTCGCGGTCCTGACCGACCCCCAGGGCGCGACCATCTCGGTCTTCCGCCCCGGCCAGGGCGACATGGAGTCGCACGACCTGGCCAGGGACGGAGAGTTCTGCTGGAACGAGCTCGTCACCCACGACAGCGCGGCCGCCTTCCGGTTCTACTCCGAGCTCTTCGGCTGGAAGACCCTGGAGCAGATGGACATGGGCTCCGCGGGCACCTACCGGGTGTTCGGGCTGGGCGACCTGCGGATCGGCGGCATGATGGACCTACCCAAGGGCGGCCCCCTGCCCCCGGCGTGGCTCTACTACCTGAGCGTGAGCGACATCGACGCCGCCATCGCGCGGGCCAAGAAGCGGGGCGGCAAGCTGCTGAACGGCCCGCTGGACGTCCCCGGCGGCGGGCGCATCGCGCAGCTGCTGGACCCCCAGGGGGCTCCCTTCGCCCTGCACAGGGCGCCCAAGGGCTGAGGCGTGCCCGGCGCCGGGCGGGGCCTCCTCGACGCGCCGCCGGGTGCAGCCAGCTGCCCCACCTCCCCGTCCGCCTTCTCCTTGTGGCGGCGCGACCCTCCCGCTCGCCCTCGGGCGTGCGACCTGGCCGCCCAGCTCACGGCTGGAAGGCCTCCTCCGGCAGCTCCTCCGGGAACTCCACGGCCTCGACGTCGACGTCGCCGGTGGGCTGCCCGTTGGCGTAGCCCTCCTCCCGGAAGGCGACCAGCACCCCGTCCACCGCCTTGTAGTCGCGGAAGACCGTGAAGACCTCCAAGGTGCTCGGCCCGTTCTGGGCCAAGCCGCGCACGTAGGCGATCCGCGCCGTCACCGGGTCGATGCCCACCTCGAGCCGGAGGCCGGGGCCGACCTCGAGCCCCAGGACCCGCACCGGCCGTCCCTCGTGCTGGATCTCGCCCAGGTCGGTCGCGCGCCCATCCCACTCCACGAGGAGCATGGGCAGCTCCAGCCGCGCCGCCTGCAGCTGCAGGGCGAGCGCGGCGGTGCCGGTCACGGGCTGGCCGTAGCGGAAGGCCCGGGCGCCGTCCAGCACCTGCACCTCGGGCGCGCTGCCCGGGAAGGCCACCTCCAGTCGGAGGCGGCCCGGGCGGGAGAAGAGGCGCGTCAGCCGGCCCGGCTCGCCGGGGTGGAGCTCCGAGCTCACCCGGCCCACCGCGCGCACGCGGGCGAGCCGCACCCGGGCGCGCTCGCCGCCGTACGCGGCCGCGCAGCGGCGGACGAGCTCCCCGGCGGGCTCCTTCCCGGACGCCGGCGGCGGCGCCGCCTCGCCGGCTGCCCAACGCGAGCCTGGGGCTGCGCCTCCGGCCTCCTGGGCCAGGGCCAGCGCGAGGATGAGGGCCACGGGCGCAGCAGCCATCGCCTTTTGCCTCCGGGCGGCGGTATCGGGAGCAACGAGTGTCGCGCAAGCCGGCGGGAACGCAAGCATCGGGGGCCGCCGCCCGGGCCGCGCGCCACCGCGCGGGTGACGGCACCCCCGTTGACAACGCCGCCCCGACGGGCGAAGTAGGTCTCCATGCTCCAGGCCAAGACCGCAGACGGCCCTCGCTGGCCGCGAGGACAGAAGTTCACGCCGTCCGCCCTGGGGCGCGAGGCCCTCGAGGCCTACCGCCTGGCGGTGCAGCAGGCCCGCGGCGTCGGCCGCGGCGCGCTCGACGCCGCCCTCGCGGCCTGGGCGGCCCCGCTCCGGGTGGAAGCCGGCGACGGAGTGCTCCTGGGCGAGCTCCTGGAGCGGCCTCGCGGCCTGGCCGACCTGTCGCGCGCCCTCGAGGACGCCGGCCACTCCACCGCCGAGGTCCGCGCCGCCGTGGGCCGGCTGGTGGCGGCCGGGCTGGTCGAGCCGGTCGTGGTACAGGCCCCCGAGCCCGACGAGGGCGTGCACCCCGCCCGGTGGGCGAGGACCTGATCCCGCCCCTCGACCCCGGCGCTCCGCGCCGCCGCGCCCGGGGCGGGCGGGCACCACCAGGCCGCCAGCCAGACGGTCCTGCGCGCTAGTCCTCTCCCCGCCGCGCGGCCTTGCGCGCGCCGTGGTGGCGCTTGTCGGAGAGCCGCCGCTCCCGGGCACCGCGCCCGGGCCTGGTGGGGCGGCGCACCGCCGGTGTCCGCCCGAGCTCGGCGAGGGCGTCCCGCAGCCGCGCCAGGGCGGCGCCTCGGTTCCGGGCCTGGCTGCGCCGCTCGGTGGCGGTGACCTCGAGCCCGGTGGGCAGGTGGCGGAGGCGCACCGCGCTCTCGGTCTTGTTCCGGTGCTGGCCGCCGGGCCCGCTGCCCACGAAGAAGGTCTCCTGGCACGCGAGGAGCAACGCCCGGTCGGGCAGCTCCAGCGCCCGTCGGGCGGCCGCGCGCCGCGCCTGCTCCGGGCTGGATGGATGGGGGGCGTCGGCCATGGCGCCATCCCTAGCACCGCCCGGGCCCACCGGGCGAGCCCGGAAGCGCTTCCCGGGCCCGGGCCACGTCTGGCACTCTCCCGGCGTGTCGCGCCGCAGCGCCATCTCGCCCCGGGACGACCCCCGCTGGGTCTTCAACCGGGTGGCCGACGACTACACGGCCCGGCCCGGCTACCCCGCCGCGCTGATCGACCGGCTGGCGTCCGTGGCCGGCGGGCCGGGGCGGCGCGTCGCCGAGCTCGGGGCCGGCACCGGCCACCTGGCCCTGCCGCTCGCGGCGCGCGGGCTGCGGGTGGCCGCGGTGGAGCCGGCCCGCGCCATGCTGGCGCGGCTCGCCGGCGCGGCCGGGCCGGGTCTCACCCCGGTGCACGCGGCGGCGGAGGCTACCGGGTTGCCCGCCCGGGCCTTCGACCTGGTGGTGCTGGCTGACGCGCTGCAGTGGGTCGACCCCGAGGACGGCGCGGCCGAGGTCCGGCGGCTGCTCGCGCCCGGCGGCGCCCTGGCGGTGGTGACCTCCCGTTTCCGGGGCACCCCCTTCCACCGGGCCCTGGACGCGCTCCTCGCCGCCCGCAACCCGAAGGCGCGACCCTCCCCGCCGCCGGTGGAGCTCTTCTTCTCGCTGGCAGGCCTTCCCGCGCCGGCCGGGGAGCCGTTCGCCTCCGAGGTGCTCCTGCCCCCCGAGGCGCTCGACGCCGTCCTCCGCTCGCTCTCCTACGTGGGCCCGGCGCTCGGCCCGGCGCCGCTGTCCGCGCTGCTGGCCGCGGCGCGGCGGCTGGCGGCGGAGCAGGGCGGCGCGGTGTGGAGCCGCGAGCTGGAGCTGGCCTGGTCGCGGGAGGGGAGCGCTACCCGCCCAGCCGCCTGTGCTCGTCGCGCCAGCGGGCCACAGCCTCGAGCCTCTGCCTCCGCTCCTGGGCCAGGTGACGGCGGAGGGCGGCGTCGAGGCGGCGGTCCTGGAAGAGGTGGGCGCTGAAGGTCTCGGCAGGCTCGAAGCCCCGGGAGAGCTTGTGCTCGCCGCCGGCCCCGCCCTCGAAGCGGGCCAGCCCCTCTCGGATGCACTGATCGATGCCGTGATAGAGCGCCACGTTGAAGTGCAGGAAGGGGTGGTCCTCGGCGCACCCCCAGTAGCGACCGTAGAGCACCGACGGCGAGCGCAGGTTGAAGGCCATCCCCACCAGCCGCCCCTCCCGCCGGGCCTCCACCACCTCCACCGCGTCGGGCATCCCCCGCAGCACGCGCTCGTAGAAGCCCTGGTTCACGAAGCGCATGCCCCAGGCCATCCGGTCGGTGGTGGCCCGGTGCAGGGCGTGGCAGGCCCGGGCCCAGGCCGCCGGGTCGCGGGACAGCTCGTCGCCGCGGACGGTGCGGATGGCGATCCCCTGCGCCGCCGGGGCCGCCCGCTCGCGCCGGATGGTGTTGCGGCGCTTGGAGGGGAAGCGGGCCAGGAACGCTTCCATGTCCGGGTACCCCGCGTTCCGCCAGTGGTACTGGAAGTCCACCCGGAGCGCGAACCCCAGCTCCTCCAGCTCCTCCGCCTCCCCGGGGTCGAGGAAGAGGGCGTGGACCCCGTTCAGCCCCTCGTCGACGCAGAGACGGCGGATCCCCTCGGCCACCGCGGCGAGCGCGGGGCCGCGGTCCTCGTCGGGCCCCACCAGCACCCGCCGGCCGGTGGCCGGGGTGAAGGGCACCCCCAGCACCAGCTTGGGGTAGTAGGGCAGCCGAGCCCGATCCGCGGCGGCGGCCCACTCCCAGTCGCGCCCGAAGTCGCCGTCGGAACCGGTGCGGGCGTAGGCGGGCGCCGCGGCGCACACGGCACCGTCCCGCCGCAGCACCAGGTGGCGCGGGCGCCAGCCATTGCGCGGCGAGGCGCAGCCGCTGTCCTCGGCGGCGGCCAGGAAGGCGTGGCGGACGAAGGGGCTGGCCCGGTCGGGCTCGTGCGCGGCCAGCCGATCCCACTCGGCGGCCGGGATCTCCGAGATGGCCCCGAGGACCGAGAGGACCAGGCGGCTCACCCGACCTACATAGCGGCGTCGGCCGGCGCACCGCAACGCCGCCCGCCCTTGGTAGGATGGGCCGAAATGTCCCTCGTACCCCGGCAGTGGGGCGGCCGCCCGGTCTGGGCGGAGGTCGACCTCGACGCCATCGCCCACAACCTCCGGCTCCTCGCGGCCCGCGCCGCGCCGGCGCGGGTGTACGCGGTGGTGAAGGCCAACGCCTACGGCCACGGGGCGGTGGCGGTGGCGCGGGCCGCGCTGGAGGCCGGGGCCGCCGCGCTGGCGGTGGTGTGCGTGGACGAGGCGGAGGAGCTGCGCCGGGCCGCGGTGACCGCGCCCATCCTGGTGCTCGGCCACACCCCCGCCTCCGACGCCGACCGGGTGGTGGCGCTGGGGCTGCAGCCGGCGGTCGGCGGCCTGCCCCTGGTCGAGGCGCTCTCGGCCGCGGCCGCGCCGCGGGGGGCGCTGGTGCCCATCCACCTGGAGGTGGAGACCGGCTTCAACCGCCATGGACTCGCCCCCGACGACCTGGTGGCCCTGGCCGAGCGGGCCCGGGCGCTGCCCGGCGTCCGGGTGCAGGCGCTCTTCACCCACTTCGCCTCCGCCGACGAGGAGGACCAGGGCTTCACCCGCGGGCAGTTCGACCTGCTGCGCGTCGCCTCGGCCCGCTTGCCCTGGGTGGCCGAGCGTCACTGCTCCGCCTCGGCCGGCGTGCTGCTCGCCCCCGACCTCCAGGTCGAGGCGGTGCGCCCCGGGATCTCCCTCTACGGCTACCACCCGGCCCAGGGCTGGGCGCCCAGGGTCGACCTGCGACCGGCCCTGGCCCTGCGCAGCCGCCTGGTGCGCGTCTCCCAGCTGGCCCCGGGCGCCACGGTGGGGTACGGCCGGACGTGGACGGCCCCGCGCCCCTCGCGCATCGCGCTGGCCATGTGCGGCTACGCCGACGGATACCGGCGCGGGTTCGGGAACCGGGCCCAGGCGCTCGTCCGGGGCCGGCGCGCGCCGGTGGTGGGGCGGGTGGCCATGGACATGTGCACCCTGGACGTCACCGAGATCCCGGGCGCGTCCGAGGGCGACGTGGCCACCTTCCTCGGCGCCGACGGCGCCGAGAGGGTGGACGCCGACGAGCTGGCGGCGCTGGCCGATACCATCTCCTACGAGATCGTGGCCGGGATCGCCGCCCGGGTGCCGCGCCTCTACCTGCGCGGCGGCCAGGCGGTGGAGGCGACCACCCTGGTCGAGCGGGCGCCGCGGCCGCTCGGCTGAG
>DATKMW010000027.1:0-11266 GCA_035541675.1 Anaeromyxobacter sp.
CTACCTGCGGGCCCTCTACTTCTGGGGCCGCTCCTCCGACGACGCCGACCGGCAGCGGGCCCAGGAGCTGCTCACCGCGGCCGTGGCCCGCGACCCGGCCTTCGCGCTGGCCCACGCCTGGCTGGCCGTGCTCGACACCGAGGTGGCCAACGGGGCCCTGGCCGGCTTCCCCTTCGAGGCCACCTGCGCCGAGGCCCGGCGCCATGCCGAGCGGGCGCTGGCCCTCGATCCGGGCCTTCCCCAGGCGCACGGCGCGCTGGCCGAGGTGCGCTGGGCCTGCGACGCCGACAACGCCGGGGCGCTCTCGGAGTACGAGGTCCAGGCCCGGGGGCTGCCCGGGGACGCCGTGGCCCGGGTCAACGTGGGATACACGCGGGTGGCCATGGGCCAGTGGGCGGCGGCGGTGGAGGACCTGCGGGCGGCCACGGCGCTGGACCCGCGCTCCTACTTCGTGTCGGTTCTGGTGGCGGACCGGATGATCCAGCTCCGCCACTTCGACGAGGCCGAGGCGGCCTGCCAGCGAGCTCGGGAGCTCTCGCCCGGGGACGTCCGGGCGCCGGCGCTGTGCGCGATGATCCCCTACTGGCGGGACGGCGACACCCGTCCGGCCCGCGCCGCGCTCGACGCGGTCCTGCAGCAGTGGACCGCCTCCAACGTGGCCGTGGCCAGCGGGATCGACCTCCTCTGCCTGCTGCCCGGGGTGGTCCTCAACCTGGAGGCGGCCGGCCGCCTCCCCGATCCGGTCTCCGGGGACTCGCCCTTCGTGCCCCGGTCGCTCCTGGTGGGCGTCGCGCACCAGGCGCTGGGGCACGAGGCGGCGGCGCGGGCGGCGCTGGCCGAGGCCGTCGGCCCGCTGGAGGCGAAGGTGGCCGCGCTGCGGCCCGGGCGGGACCACGAGGCGCTGGCCGTGGAGCTGCTCTGGCTGGCCCGGGCCCACGCCGGGGTGGGGCGGGGGGAGGACGGGCTCCGGGAGGCCCACGAGGCGCTGGGCCTCTTCAGCGACGCGGCCGCGCGGGTGGAGGCCCTCGGGGACCTGGCCGAGGTCGCCGCCATCGCCGGCCACCGGGACGAGGCGGTGTCGGCGCTGGCCGAGGCGCTCGACGCGCCGGCGGGGACGCTCACCCGGGTCGGCATCCGCGCCAACCCCCACCTGAGCTCGCTGCGCGGCTACCCGCCCTACGAGGCGCTGGTGGCCATGCGGCTCGCCGGGCGCTAGGAGCGGCGCCCGCTCCTACTCCGCCTCCTCGGCCTCCGCCGGTGGGCCCCGGCCGGCGCGGGACAGCCCGTGCTGCTTGATCTTCTTGTGCAGGTTGGTTCGCTCGACGCCCAGGGCCTGGGCGGCCTGGGTGATGTTCCAGTCGTGCTCCTCCAGCTTCTTGAGGATGTAGTCGCGCTCCACCAGGTCGCGGAGCTCGCGCAGGGGCACCTCGCCGTAGCGCGACAGGTCGGCGCTCCCCGCGGCCGGCGCGCCGGCCGCCGCCGGGGCGGCGCGGGGGAAGAGGGACTCGGGCACGTCGGCGGCGGTGATCCGGTCGCCGCTCATGATCACCATCCGCTCGCAGACGTTGCGCAGCTCGCGCACGTTCCCGGGCCACCGGTGGCCCGAGAGGCGCTGGTAGACCTCGGGGTCCACCGGCTTGGGGCGCATCCCGTTCTCCCGCACCGCCAGGAGGAAGAAGCGCTCGGCGAGGAGCGGCACGTCGTCGAGCCGCTCCCGGAGGGCCGGCGACCGGACCGGGACCACGTTGAGCCGGAAGTAGAGGTCCTCGCGGAAGGCGCCCTCCCGCACCTCCGCCTCCAGGTCCTTGTTGGTGGCGGCCACCACCCGCACGTCCACGGTGAGGTTCCGCTCGCCCCCCACCCGCGTCACCTCCCCGGTCTCCAGGGCGCGCAGCACCTTGGCCTGGGCCGAGAGGCTCATGTCGCCGATCTCGTCCAGGAACAGGGTGCCGCCATGGGCCACCTCGAACTGGCCGCGCCGCCGGGCGGCGGCGCCGGAGAAGCTCCCCTTCTCGTGGCCGAAGAGCTCCGACTCGATCAGCTCCGAGGGGATGGCGGCGCAGTTCACCTTGACGAAGGGGCCCTCGGCCCGCTTCGACTGCCGGTGGATCTCGGCGGCGATCAGCTCCTTGCCGGTACCGGACTCCCCCAGGATCAGCACCCGGCCGCTGGTGGGGGCGACCTTGGCGATCTCCTCGCGCAGCCTCCTCATGGCCGCGCTCTCGCCCAGCATCTCGTCGGCGAAGCGACGCTCCCGGGCCGACAGCGCCTGCACCTTCTCCTCCAGGCTCCGGCGCGAGAGGGCGTTCCTCACCGAGACCAGCACCCGCTCGCGGTCCACCGGCTTGCCAAAGAAGTCGCTGGCGCCTCGCCGCATGGCGTCGACCACGTCGCTGGTGTCGGCGTGGCCGGAGATCACGATCACCGGCAGGTCGCGCCACAGCTCCCGGGACCGGGAGAGAAGGGCGAGGCCGTCCATGCCGGGGAGCCGGATATCGAAGATGCCCAGATCGACCGGCTCGGCCTCGAGGAGCTTCAGCGCCTCCTCGGCGCTCTCCGCCTCCTGGACCTCGTACCCCTCGGCCTCCAACACCATCCGCAGGGTCCGGCGGATGTTCCGCTCGTCGTCGACCACCAGCAGGGAGGGCTTGCGGGTGTCCATGTCCGCAGTATAGCCGGCGAAGCGTCCTGGGCCCGACCTTCGCCCGGGGCCAGGGGCGCCAAGGTCAGCCGGGGAGGAGCGGGAAGCGGAGGGTGAAGGCGGCGCCGCCGCCCGGGCGGTCCCCCACCTCGATCTCCCCCCCGTGCTGCAGGACGATCTTCTTCACGATGGCGAGGCCCAGCCCGGTCCCGGTCCCCGCCTTGGTGGTGAAGTAGGGGTCGAAGATGCGGTCGCGCAGGGACGGATCCACGCCGGGACCCTCGTCGGCCACGGTGAGCACCGCCCGGCCCGGCTCCCGGGCGACGGCCAGGTGGAGCGCGGCGCGGCCGGGGCGCGAGGCCTCGACGGCGTTGGCGCAGAGGTTGGCCAGCACGCGCCGCATCAGGGTGCGGTCGAGCGCCACCGGGAACGGGCCGGGCGCGCGCGACACCTCGACCGCGGCCTCGGCGGCGAGCTGGGGGCTCTGATGGAGGAACTCCTCCAGGAAGTCGGCCAGGTCGGCGGGCTCGGTGCGGACGTCGGGGAGCTTGGCGAAGCCGGAGAACTCGTTCACCAGCCGCTCCAGCGTGCCGATCTCCTCGCGGACGATCTCCCCCACGTCCCCGAGCAGCTTCCCGAAGGCCGGGTGGCCGGCGCCGCCCTGCTCGAAGCGGGCCTGGAGCTGCTGGAAGGCGAGCTGCATGGGGGTGAGCGGGTTCTTGATCTCGTGGGCCAGGCGGCGGGCCACCTCCTGCCAGCCGGAGATCTTCTCCAGGTAGACGATGCGGTCCCGGCTCTCCCTCACCTCGCGCACCATCTCGTTGAAGGCCCGGGCCAACCCGGACACCTCGTCGGCGTCGCTCCCGGGGTCGACCTGGACGAGGAGGTCGCCACCGGCCAGCCGCTGCACCGCGGTGACGAGGTCGGAGACGCGGCGGGTCGTGCGCCGGGCCAGCCAGATGCCCAGCACCGCCGCCGCCAGCGCCCAGCCCACCAGGAGTGCCCCGAAGGCGCGCACGTAGGAGCGGCGGATCTCCGAGCGGAGGGCGGCCAGCCCCTTGACCCCCTCGGCCAGGTCGCGGGACTCGGCCAGGTCGGCGAAGTACTGCGCCTCGATGGCGAAGACGCACTCCAGCGTTCCGCCGCCGGGGAGCTCGACGCGCGCCGGCACGTCGCGCCACTCGCCCTCCCCGCGCGACCGCGTCGCCTCCTCCTCGGCCAGCACCGCGCCGTCGGCCGAGGTCCAGGTCACCCGCCGCAGCCGCGGGGTGTGGGGCAGGGCCGCGGCCAGGTAGGCGGCGGCCGCCGCCGCGCCCCGGGGGAGCCCCCGGGCCAGCTCCTGGGCCTGCGCGGCGTAGAGCTGCTTGCGCGCCTGGAAGAGGTCGCCGTAGAGCGCCGGGACGCTCTGGAGCCGCTGCACAACCCGCGGATCGAGCCCCAGGGCCAGGTTCTCGGCGGCCACCCGGTCGGCCAGCACCAGCGCCCCCACCAGGGGCAGGGTGGCCGCCAGGACCAGCGCCGCCGCGATGCGGAGCTCGAAGCGCGAGACGTGGGCCTCGCCCCGCAGGCGCGAGAGCAGGCCGGCCGGCGCGCCGGCGGAGGTGGCCGGCGGGGAGGGGTTCGCCCGCGCGCTCATGGCGGCGCGATCCCGGCCCGGGTCAGGGGGGGGGAGCGGAGCAGGTGCACGTCGCTGCCGGCGTTGGGCTCGCGGAGCAGGAAGCTGGCCACCGCCCCCAGCACGCTGCGCGACCCGCTCTGCCGGCTGCCGGAGGCGGCGGCGATGTACTCGCGGGTGCGCTGGAGCTGCTCGCGGGAGATGGGGTTCACCTCCACCCGGACCTCCACCCGGAAGGCGTCGGGCAGGGCCTCGACCGGCCCCAGGTCCAGCCCCTTCTGGTCGGAGAGGAAGGCGCGGAGCGCGGCGAAGTCGCGGAGGACGAGCCGGCGGCCGGCCGGGTGCTCGGGATCCTTCACCGAGACCGCATAGGTCTCCTCCCAGACGTCGAAGAGGATCTCCACGATGCGGCCGTGCAGGGAGGCCGGCGGCCCGCCGCCCGCGGGGACGACCGAGGTGTAGATCTCCACCACGTTGTCCAGCCCGTTGCCGAACTCCCGCTGCCGGTCCGGGCCGAAGATGTCGGAGAGGTCGACCGCGGCCTCGGTGCGCCCCTTCACCACCCGGACCTTGATGGCGGCGCTGCCGTCCTCCGGCGGCCGCGCGCCAGCGCCGACGAGGAGGAGCCCGAGGAGGGCGGCGCCTGCCTTCTTCCGAGCCATCAGAGGGCGTTGTCCAGGGCGTAGCCGAGCGAGAGGTTGAAGGTGCCGATGATCGTGTCCAGCCGCAGGGCCAGGTCGGCGGAGATGGGCGTCTTGGAGAAGTCGGTGCGTCCGCCCCCCAGGGTGGCCGAGGACCACACCGCCCGCAGCCCCACCGCCAGGTAGCCGCGGTGCCAGGGGCTATCCTCGCGGGTCCAGAGCGGGATGCCCCACTCCAGGCCGCCCATGGCCAGGAAGGCGTCGTAGCGCGAGTCGGTGGAGAAGTTGAGCTCCATGGCTCGGCCCAGGGCCGGTCCGATGGCGAAGTACGAGTAGTCGGCGGGGTAGAAGCGCTCGAAGAAGGGCGCGTCGCCCTGCACCGCCCCCAGGGCCGCCTGGATGCGGAGGGGCAGGCGCAGGAAGTCGTAGGCGGTGTCGAGCTGCAGCAGGTAGCGGCTGAACTCGTAGTCGCCGCCGAAGAGGCGCGAGGCGAAGGTCACCTGGCCGTTCGCGTGGAAGCCATCGGTGGGGTAGAAGAAGTCGTCGCGGGTCTCCACCTCGTAGCTGCCGGTGAGCGCGGCCAGCTCCGACCAGCCGTCGTGCACCGCCGGCCCGGCGCCGGGGGAGACGCCGATGCGGGTGGCGTGGACGCGCTCCAGCCGGTAGGCCCCCGACAGGCGCTCGAACGGACCCGGCCTCACCCCGAGGAGCACCTCACCGCCGGCGCGCAGGTAGCGGATGCGCGGAGCCTCGCCGTAGTTGGACTGGAAGGCGGTGCACTGCACGTCGGCGCAGGCGAGCTCCTCCCCGCGCAGGAACAGGCCCGAGACCCCGGCCACCAGCCGCAACCGTGGCACGGCCAGGTCGGGGGCGAAGAACCCAGCGCGAAGGGCATAGCGGTTGGGGTCGTGGGCGCGCCCCTCGGGCGTCCCGCCGTAGACGAACCCACCGGAGAGGCCCAGCCCCTCCCCCAGGAAGTTCTGCTGCGACAGGCCCAGGCCGCCGTAGAGCGGCTGGGGCCTGGTCGAGCCGAGGACCAGGTCGGTCACCACCAGCGTGTTGCGCTCCACCACGTCGAACACCACCACCACCTTGCCGCGCTCGGAGCCGCGCTCCACGTGCGTGTCCACGCTGGAGAACCAGCCCAGCTGCAGGAGCGAGAGGCGCGAGAGCAGCACCCGCTCCGGGTCGAGGATCTCCCCCTCGTCCACCAGGAGGTGGCGGTGGAGCGCCTCCAGCCGGGTGTGGGACAGGCCGCGCACCTCGACCCGCTCGATCAGGTAGCGCCGGGTGGGGATCTGGCTGGCCTGTCCCTCCGCCACCGACCCGGCCGCGGGCGTCTCCTCGGCCGCCGGAGGGGCCCCGGCCTCCGGGACGGGAGTCCCGGTCTGGGCTTGGGCCAGGGCCAGGGCCAGCAGGGCGGGCAGGGTGGTGGGCATCGGGCGCCGAGTGTATCCGGTCGGGCGCGGCGCGGCGCAGGGCTTTCAGGACCTGCGCGCCGCCTCGAAGGCCGCGAAGGCCTCGTGCGCGGCCGGGTCGAGCGGGTCGGCCCGCAGGGCGGCCTCGAAGGCGGCCGCGGCCGCCTCGGCGTTTCCCAGCTTGTGGGCCACCCGGGCCCGGGCCAGCTGGCGCTCGGCCTCGGCCCGGCGGCCCGGCTCCGCGCCGAGGAGCGAGTCGCGCCGGGCCCGGACCAGCGCCTCGGGCACCCCGGCCTTGAGGCAGCGCGCCACCCCCCGCCAGTTCCCGGCCCGCGCGTCGTGGGCCAGGCGCGAGGCCGGCGCCCCCAGGGCCGACACCGCGCCCTCGACCCGCACCAGCAGGCCCAGGGCGCGGCCCGGGTGCGCCGGGGCCAGCGGCCGCGCGTGCAGCCGCTCCAGCTCCTCGCGCAGCGCGGCGGCGGCGCGACGCACGGCCGAGAACTCCGCGTCGGGCGGGACCGAGAGCAGCGCGTAGGGGTCGGCGCCGGCCCGGGCCTCCAGGGCATCCAGCCGCGCGTCGACCTCGGCGGCGGAGGGAGGCCGCTGCGGCGCCGGGGCCGGCCGGGCCAGGTCGGCGAGCCCGGTCAGGGCGGCCCGCGCCTCGGGGGTCGCCTCCACGAACTGGAGGGCGAAGCCGGGCTGGAGCCGGACCGCGGCGGCCTCCGCCGGCGACACGTGGCGCACCACCTCGGCCGAGAGCGCCAGGGGCGCCCGGAGCGAGGGGTGGGCCAAGGTGAGCCGCACCCGCGACAGGAGGGGCGGCAGCCCGGAATCGGCACGCAGGAAGAGCCCGCCGCGGGTCAGCTCGACGAGCGGCAGGTGGAGGGGCGCGCCGCCGGCGCCGCGGAGGGTGACCTCGATGCCGGAGAGCGCCTCCGGCGGCGTCGTCGGGGGGGCTGCGGGGGCAGGGGCGGCGGGCTGCGCCGCGGCGGCCGGCGGGGCCGGGGCGGGCGGGGCCGGCCCGGCCTCGACGCGCTTCAGCACCTGCCTGAGCGCGTCGGCGAAGGCGCCCATGTCCTGGAAGCGGCGGGCCGGGTCCTTCTCCAGTGCCCGCAGGATGATGGCCTCCAGGTTCGGGTCCACGGGGGCGATGGAGGAGGGGCGGGGAGGCGCCTTCCCCATGTGCGCGAGGAGGAGCTGGGTGGTGGCACGGGCGGTGAAGGGAAGCTGGCCGGTGAAGAGCTCGAAGGCCATCACGCCCAGCGCGTACACGTCGGTGCGAGCGTCGATCTCCCCGTCGTCGCACTGCTCCGGCGCCATGTACTCGGGCGTGCCCACCAGCACGCCCGCCTGGGTCTGCCCGCGGCTGGCGCGGCGCAGCTTGGCGATGCCGAAGTCCACCAGCTTCACGAAGTGCCGCTGGCCCCGGCGCGAGACCAGGAACACGTTCTCCGGCTTCAGGTCGCGGTGGACCACCCCTTGCTCGTGGGCGGCGGCCAGCGCGTCGCAGAGCTGCAGGAGGATCTCCAGGCCCACCTCGACCGGCACCCGGCCGCGGTGCTCGAGGGCCGCCAGCGTCTCGCCCTCGAGGTACTCCATCACGTAGTAGAAGCGGTTGGGCGGGAGCATCGAGAGGTCGTAGACGCCCACGATGTTCTCGTGGCCGATGAGGTTCACGGCCCGCGCCTCGTCGTAGAAGCGGGCCACCACCTCGGCCTCCTGCGCCATCGACTCGTGGAGGAACTTGACCGCGACCTTGCTGCCGATGACCGGGTGCTCGGCCAGGTAGACGGTGCCCATCCCGCCCCGGCCGATCATCCGGGCGACGAGGAAGCTCCCCACCCGCGACCCGACGAGCGGGTCGGCCTGGGGGGCGGGCGCCGGCGCGGCGCCGGCCTCGAAGCCGAGCGTGCGGCCCGCGGTCCCGGTCTGCGCCGGGCACGGCTCCCCGGCGCCGTGCGCGGGGCCGCCGCACTGCGGGCACGTCGGTCCCGGCGAAGTGCTGGTGGTGTCCGCCACGTTCACCCCGACCCGTCCGCCCGAGCGTACCAGACGGCGGCCCGATCGCGTGCCCCGCCGTGGGGGTCGGCGACGGGAAGGCTCGCGCGAATTCCCTTGACCCCACCCGGTGGAGGCCGAAGCTAGCCGGAGGCTCACATGGCGAAGCCTCGCAACCCGGGCTTGAAGTCCGCGCCCCGCCGCGCCGGGAGGGGAGGTGCCCGGTCGCCGGCGCGGCCCGGGGCGGTCCGCGCCGCCGCCGGCCGAGGGCGGGCGGGACGGCGGGCGGCCGCACGGCCCGCCAGGGCCGCGCCGCGGCGACCGGCCGGCGCCACCGACCCGGACGGCTTCCTGGTGGCCCGCATCGGCGGCGAGGACGCGGTCCGCGAGGCGCCCCACCCGCTCGCCGAGGGCGCCTCCGATACCGGCGGCCGGGTGCCGGAAGGCGTGGGGCGCGCGCTCGCCGCCGAGGAGCGGCTGGGCGAGCTGCCCTGGGGCTACGGCGACGACGCCTTCGTGGCCCTGCCCCGCGATCCGCGCTCGCTCTTCCTCTACTGGGACCACGCCGAGGAGACGCTGCGGCGCGGGTTCGAGGGGCTGGACGGCGCGCGGGCGCACCTCTGGCTCTTCCGCCGCCGCGGCCCAGGGTGGGAGCGGGCCCGGGTGGTCGAGCTGGCGCTGGAGTCGCGCGGCTACTACCTCCACGACCTCGAGCCGGGCGCCCTCTACCGTGCCGAGATCCACCTGGTCGACCGCGCCGGGCGGGAGAAGCTGCTCGGCCACCCCTCGAGCGAGGCGGCCCTCCCGCCGGCGGGGCCGTCCCCGGTGGTCGACGACCGGTTCCTTCGCATCCCATGGGAGCAGAGGCTGGGGCCGCTCCTCGGCACCGGCCACCCCGGCCCGGATCTCTCCGACGGCGCCCGCGAGGCGCTGGCCGGCCTCCGGCGGGGATCGGCCTCCTCGCCCGGGCGCGGATGGGCCTCCGGCGGAGGGCGCGGCCCGTGAGCGCGCCGCTGGGCTACCTGGCCCTCCACCTGCACGCGCACCTGCCCTACGTGCGCCACCCCGAGTACGAGGACTTCCTCGAGGAGGACTGGCTCTACGAGGCCATCAGCGAGACCTACCTGCCGCTCCTGGAGGTCTTCGACCGGCTCACCGACGAGGGCGTCCCCTTCCGCGTCTCGGTGACCCTGGCGCCGCCCCTGGTGGCCATGCTGCGCGACGAGCTGCTCATGGGTCGCTACGCCCGGCGGCTCGACACCCTGTGCGAGCTCTGCGAGAAGGAGGTCCATCGCACCCGCGGCGACGCCACCTATCACTCGGTCGCGCTCCACTACCAGGCCGAGTTCGGCGGCCTGCGGCGGCTCTTCCACGACCGCTACCGGCGCGACCTGGTGGCTGCCTTCCGGCGGCTGGAGGAGGCGGGCCGCCTGGAGATCGTCACCTGCGCCGCCACCCACGCCTTCCTGCCGCTCCTCTCCGCCTACCCCGAGGCGGTCCGGGCCCAGATCCGGGTGGCGGTGGAGGAGCACCGGCGCCACTTCGGCCGCGAGCCGGCGGGGATGTGGCTTCCCGAGTGCGGCTACTACCCGGGCCTCGACGCGCTGCTGGCCGAGGCCAACATCCGCTATTTCCACGTGGATGCCCACGGCATCACCGACGCCACGCCGCGCCCGCGCTACGGCATCTTCGCCCCGGTCCTCACCCCCCACGGCCCGGCCGCGTTCGGCCGGGACCCCGAGTCCTCGCAGCAGGTGTGGAGCGCGGAGTCGGGCTACCCCGGCGATCCCGACTACCGCGAGTTCTACCGGGACGTGGGCTGGGACCTGGACTACGAGTACGTGAAGCCCTACATCCAGCCCACCGGGCAGCGCAAGAACGTGGGCATCAAGTACCACCGCATCACCGGGAAGACCGCGCACAAGGAGCCCTACGACCCGGTCCGGGCCCGCGAGCGCGCCGCCACCCACGCCGGGAACTTCCTCTTCAACCGCGAGCGGCAGATCGAGCACGCGGCCGCGCGGATGGGCGGGGTCCGGCCCATCGTCGTCTCCCCCTACGACGCCGAGCTGTACGGGCACTGGTGGTACGAGGGACCTCGCTTCCTCGACCACCTGATCCGCAAGGTGGCCTTCGACCAGGAGGTCTTCCAGCTGGCCACCCCCGGCGACTACCTCCGCGAGAACCCGGAGCAGCAGCTGGCCACCCCGCCGCTCTGCTCCTGGGGGGCGGGCGGCTACGCCGGCGTGTGGCTGGACGGCTCCAACGACTGGGTCTACCGCCACCTCCACAAGGCCGCCGAGCGGATGATCGCCCTGGCCCGAGACCACCGCAGCCCCGACCCGCTCACCCGGCGGGCCCTGAACCAGGCGGCGCGCGAGCTCCTCCTGGCGCAGTCGTCGGACTGGGCCTTCATCATGAAGACCGGGACCATGGTCGAGTACGCCATCCGCCGCACCAAGGAGCACCTGCTGCGCTTCGCCCGGCTCCACGACCAGGTCCGCTCCGGCACCGTCGACCAGGCCTGGCTGGGCCACATCGAGGGGAAGGACAACCTCTTCCCGGAGATCGACTTCGCCATCTACCGGCCGGCGTAGCCGTCCCGCCCCATCGCCTCAGGCGTCGAGGAGCATCCGCTCCGGCTCCTCGACGCAGTCCCGCACCCGCACCCGGAAGGACACCGCCTCGCGCCCGTCGACCAGCCGGTGATCGTAGGAGAGCGCCACGTACATCATCGGCCGCACCACCACGGCGTCGCCGACGACGACCGGGCGCTTCTGGATCGCGTGCAGCCCCAGGATCCCGCTCTGCGGCGGGTTGAGGATCGGCGTCGAGAGCAGCGAGCCGTAGACGCCGCCGTTGCTGATCGTGAACGTGCCGCCCTGCAGCTCGCTCAACTCAAGCTTGTTGATCTGTGCCCGTCTCGCGAAATCCTCGATCGCCTTCTCGATGT
>DATKMW010000028.1:0-14339 GCA_035541675.1 Anaeromyxobacter sp.
CGGAAGGTGAGGACGCGCCGGGCGCTGATCTCGATCTCCTCTCCGGTCTGGGGATTGCGCCCCACGCGGGACTTCTTGTCCCGGATGATGAAGTTCCCGAAGCCGCTGATCTTGATCTTCTCGCCGCGCTCCAGCGTCTCCTTGATGGTGTCGAAGACCATCTCCACCACCTCGGCGGCCTCCTTCTTGGAGAAGCCCACCTTCTCGTAGACGCTCTCGATGATGTCGGCCTTGGTCACGGTCACGCTCCCGCCGGCGACGGCTAAGCAGCGAATTCGTTAGCTGAATCGGGCGGGCATGTCAAACACCCGGCGACCTCTCCGGCCGCCTCAGCGGGAAGGTGGCCCCTTGTCCCGCTCGGGATCGGCCCGATCGCCGAGGACCTTGCCGAGCTCCTCGCGCGCCCGCTCGCGGCTCGCGCGGGTCCGCTCGGCGGCCTCGTCGAGCATCCGCGTCGCCTCCTCTCCCGACGGTCCGCTCACCACCGGCTCGCCGCTGAGCTCCCGTCCCACGCCCGCCGTGCGCGCCAGGACCACGCCGCTCCAGGCGACAGCCCCCAGGGAGAGAGCGAGCGCCGCCGCCGGGAGGGCTCGCCGACCGCCGCCCAGCAGCGCCCGCGCCGAGATCCCCGCGGCGCACACGCCGACCACCAGCCCGAAGGGCGCGGCCAGGGGGTTCCAGGCCGAGAACGCCGCGGCGGCCGCGAAGCCCAGCGCCACCCACGCGAGTCCTCGCCCCCGAGCCATGGGCTACCCCCGCAGCTCGGCCCCGGCGCGCTCGGCCAGCCAGCCCACGATGCGCCGGTGGGCGGCGTCGGCCTCGGCGTCGGTCAGGGTCCGGTCGGGTGCGCGGTAGCGGATGGCCATGGCCAGGTTCTTCCTGCCCGGTGGGAGCGGCGGTCCGCGGTAGACGTCGAAGAGCGTGACCCCCTCGACCAGCGGCTCCTCGCGCACCACCTCCAGCACCGAGGCGGCGGGGACCGCCTCCGGCACCACCACCGCCAGGTCGCGCAGGACCGCGGGGAGGTGGGGGATGGGCCGGTAGTGGGGCACCAGCGTCGCAACCCGCAGGAGCGCTTCGAGGTCGAGCTCGAAGGCCAGGACGCCGCGGGGCAGGTCGAAGGCCTCGGCCACCCGCGGGTGGAGCTCGCCGACAGCGCCCAGGCGCTCCTCGCCCCTCGAGAGGGCCGCGGAGTGGCGGGGATGGAGCCAGGGGTCCGCCGCGGCCCTCCAGTCGACCGAGGCGATGCCCAGCGCCTCGAGGATCCCGACCACCGCCGCCTTGGCGTCGTAGAAGTCCACCGCCTCGCCGCCCTGGGCCCAGCCCACCGGGTGGCGCCGGCCGAGGAGGACGCCGGCCACCTGCAGAGACTCCGAGGACGCCAGGTCGCCCGGCTGCGGGTGCGGCTCGTAGGCCCTGGCGAGCTCGTAGAGCCGGAGGTCCTCGACCCGCTGGCGGCGGTTGGCGGCCGCGTTCCGGAGGAGCGAGGGGACGAGGCTCGTGCGCATCACCGCCAGATCGGCGCTGATGGGGTTCTTGAGGGCGATGCCCGGCGCCCGCCGCGTCCCGTCGCCGGTGACCACGGAGGAGCCGAAGGCCTCGAGCTCCCGCGCCGCCACGAAGCTGAAGTTCACCGCCTCGCTGAAGCCGGCCGCCTCCAGCGCGGCCCGGACGCGCTCCAGGGCCACCGCCTCGGCCGGCTCGGCCGGGGTCTCCACCCTGTTGGCCGGCAGGGTCTCGGGGATGGCGTCGTAGCCCCGGGTTCGGACCAGCTCCTCGATCAGGTCCTCCTCCACCCCGACGTCCACCCGCCAGCTCGGCACCACGAAGGCGGCGCCCTCGGCGTCCGCCCCGCGCTCCTCGAAGCCCAGCCGCGAGAGGACCCGCTCGGCCTCGATGCGCGGGACCTCCATGCCCAGCACCTCGGCCGGCCGCCGCCAGCGGAGGCGCACCTCCGCGGGCCGGGCCGGGCGCGGGTGGACGTCCACCACCCCGGGGCGCACCAGCCCGCCGGAGAGCGTGGCGATGAGGGCGGCGCAGCGGTCCAGCGCCGGCACCACCATCCCCGGGTCGGCGCCGCGCTCGAAGCGGTAGGAGGCCTCGGTCTTGAGCCCGTGCCGCCGCGAGGTCCGGCGCACCGTGCCGGGCTGGAACCACGCCGACTCGAGCAGCACCCGGGTCGTGCCGGGGGAGATCTCCGAGTCGCCGCCGCCCATCACCCCGGCCAGCGCGCTGCCCCGGTCGTGGTCGGCGATGAGGAGGTCGTCGGGGTCGAGGGCCCGGTCCTTCCCGTCCAGGGTGGTGATGTGCTCCCCGGGCCGGGCGGTGCGGACCACGATCTCCCGCCCGCCGACCCGGTCCAGGTCGAAGGCGTGGAGCGGGTGGCCGAGCTCCAGGAGCACCAGGTTGGTGGCGTCGACCACGTTGGAGATGGAGCGGACGCCACAGGCCTCCAGGCGCCGGGCCATCCAGGCCGGCGAGGGGCCGATCTTCACCCCCTCGATCACCCGGGCGGCGTAGCGCCCGCACTTCTCCGGCGCCTCGATGCGGATCCGCACCGCCTCGCTCGCCGGCGGGCCACCCTCGGCCAGCCCGGCCGCGGGCCGGCGCACCTCGACCCCGAGGAGCGCGGAGAGCTCGCGGGCCACGCCCAGGTGCGAGAGCACGTCGGGCCGGTTGGGGGTGACGTTCACCTCGAGGAGCACGTCGTCGAGCCCCAGCGCTCGCGCCAGCGGCGTGCCCGGGGCGACGTCGGCGGGCAGGATGAGCAGCCCGCTGGCATCCTCGGCCAGCCCCAGCTCCCGGGCGCTGCAGAGCATGCCGGAGGACTCCACCCCGCGCAGCTTCGCCTTCTCGATGCGCGCGCCGCCGGGCAGCACCGCGCCCACCGTGGCCAGCGGGACGAGGTCGCCCACCTTGTAGTTCTTGGCGCCGCACACGATCTGCAGGGGCTCCCCCTTCCCGGCGTCGACCCGGGTGAGGGAGAGCTTCTCGGCGTTGGGGTGCTTGTCCGAGGAGACGATGCGGGCCGCCACCACCCCCTCGAGCCCCGCCCCCAGCCGCTCCACCGCCTCCACCTCCAAGCCCACGGCGGTGAGCCTCCGGGCGACCTCCTCCGGGGGCGGGAGGGGGCCGAGAAGCTCGGAGAGCCACTTCAGCGAGACGCGCATGGCCTAGAACTGCTCCAGGAAGCGGAGATCGTTCTCGAAGTAGAGGCGCAGGTCGTCGATGCCGTAGCGCAGCATGGCCAGGCGCTCGACCCCCATGCCGAAGGCGAAGCCGGTGTTCCGGGCCGGGTCCATGCCGCCGTTCTCGAGCACCCGGGGGTGGACCATGCCGGCGCCCAGCACCTCGAGCCAGCCGGTCTCCTTGCAGGTGCCGCAGCGGCGGGTCCCGCCGCTCCCGTCCGGCAGCCTCCCCTTCCCGCCGCAGAGGGAGCAGGAGACGTCCATCTCCGCACCGGGCTCGACGAAGGGGAAGTAGCTGGGCCGGAAGCGGGTGCGGGTCCCCGGGCCGAAGTAGGCGCGGGCGAAGGCGGCCAGCACGCCCTTCAGGTCGGCGAAGGTGATCCGCTGGTCGACGCACAGCCCCTCCACCTGGTGGAACATGGGCGAGTGGGTCTGGTCGTAGTCGGAGCGATAGACGCGGCCCGGACAGATGATCCGCACCGGCGGCTTGCCCATCCGCAGCATGGTCCGGATCTGCACCGGAGAGGTGTGGGTGCGAAGGAGGACCGTGCCCGGCCTCACCCCGTCGCGGAGCGTGGACTCCTCCAGGTAGAAGGTGTCCTGCATGTCGCGGGCGGGATGGTCGGCGGGGATGTTCAGCGCCTCGAAGTTGTAGGCGTCGAGCTCGATCTCCGGGCCGCTCGCCACCTCGAAGCCGAGTCGAGCGAAGGTGGCGGTGATCTCCTCGGTGGCGCGGGTGATGGGGTGCCGGTGGCCGCGGGGCAGGAGTGCCCGGCCCGGCAGCGTCACGTCGATGGGCGGCCCCTTGAGCTCGGCCTCGAGCTGGGCGGCTGCGAGGCGCCTCTTCCCCTCGGCCAGGAGCTGCTCCACCTCGTCGCGGACGCGGTTGGCGACCTCGCCGACCCTGGGGCGCAGCTCGGCCACGAGCTGCCCCATGCCCCGCAGGACCTGGGAGAGCTCGCCTTTCTTGCCCAGGAAGCGGACCCGCAGCTCCTCCAGGCCCTTCTCGTCCGCGATGGCGCCGACGGCCTGGCGAGCGCTCGCGGCCAGCGCCTCAAGCTGCGAGAGCAGGTCGGCCACGGGCCTAGGCCTGGGCGGCCTTCACCACGGCCGCGAAGTCGCCCGGCAGCGAGGCGGCAAGGTCGGCCAGGATCTTCCGGTCCAGCGCCACCCCCGCCTTCCTCATGCTGGCCACCAGGCGCGAGTAGGTCGTGCCGTTCTGGCGGGCCGCGGCGTTGATGCGGACAATCCACAGGGCGCGGAAGTCGCGCCGCTTCTGGCGGCGATCCCGGGTGGAGTAGTTGAGGGCGCGCTCCACCGCCTGGTTGGCGCGCTTGTAGCAGCTCTTCCTTCGGCCGCGGAAGCCCTTGGCGAGCTTGAGCACGCGGTTGCGGCGGCGGCGGGCCTTGATCCCCTTCTTGACGCGCATCGTCCTTCTCCTTGCCGGCGGGAGGCGTCGGGCCCGTCACCCTGGGTGACAGACCGGGCGCGCTTCGGCTCCCCGCTTGGGCATCGCTGTTTCCTGCGGCCTCCCCGCCCTCACCGGGTGTAGGGGAAGTTCTCCTTGATCTTCTTAGCGTCCATGGGCGTGAGCTGCCCGGTGCCACGCAGCTGGCGCTTCTGCTTCTTGGTCTTGCCGAACGTGGCCAGGTGGCGGACGCCGGCACGGCGGAACTTCACCTTGCCGCTCTTCCTCACCTGGAAGCGCTTCTTGGCGCTGCTCTTGGTCTTCAGCTTGGGCATGGCGTGTCGGTCCTCGGGTTCTTCGGCGCCGCTAGCGCGGCCCGGGGCTGGCGGGCGCCTGGGACGGGGCCGGCGCAGGCTGGGGTGCGGGCTGCGGCGGCGCGTCCTGGCCGGGCGCAGCGGGCTCGCCCGGGGCAGCGGCAGCCGGCGCCGGCGCAGCGGCGCCGGCCGGCTGCTGCAGGGCGGCGGCCCGGGCGCGGTCGCGCTGGGCCTGGAGCATGCGGGGGTTGGGGGCCAGGATCATGAACATCTGTCGCCCCTCGAACCGGGGGGCCGCCTCGATCACCGCCGTGTCGCGCAGATCCTCGATGACGCGCTGGAGCACCTTCTGCCCCAGCTCCCTGTGCGACATCTCCCGGCCGCGGAACATGACGGTGATGCGGGCCTTGTTGGCCTCCTCCAGGAACTCCCGCACCTTCTTGAGCTTCACGTCGTAGTCGTGCTCCTCGGTCCGGGGGCGGAGCTTCACCTCCTTGAGCTGGACCACGACCTGCTTCTTCTTGGCCTCGTTCTGCTTCTTCTTCTCGAGGTACTTGAACTTCCCGTAATCCATGATCTTGCAGACGGGCGGCTTGGCCATGGGGCTGACCTCGACGAGGTCCATCCCCAGCTCCTGGGCGCGCGCCAGCGCCTGCTCGATGGGAAGCACTCCGAGCTGCTCGCCCTCGGAACCGATGACGCGCACCTCCCTCGCCTTGATCCGGCGATTGGTGCGTGCGTCGCGGCTGCCGGTTCCGCCTCGGGGATCTCTCTGCGGGATGGCCATGGGCCTCCGGGACTGCCAAAAAGACGCCGTACGATAAGGATTTCGGCGTGGATGTCAACCACATGGGGGTCGCGGCCGGGGGACGGGTCGCTCCCCGCCCCCCGGGCGATACGCGTTCAGCGGCTCCCCGGGTCCGACGAGTCCTTCTTGGCCTCGCGGATCCAGCTCATCATGTCGCGGAGGCGCTTGCCCACCTCCTCGACCGGGTGCGACTTCTCTGCCTCGCGGAGCTTGTCGAAGACCGGGCGGCCGACCTGGTTCTCCAGGATGAACTCCTTGGCGAACTGGCCAGTCTGGATCTCCTTCAGGATCTTGCGCATCTCGTCCTTGGTCTGGGCGGTCACCACCCGGGGCCCGCGGGTGTAGTCGCCGTACTCGGCCGTGTCGGAGATGGAGTGGCGCATCCAGGCCAGCCCCCCTTCGTACATGAGGTCGACGATCAGCTTCAGCTCGTGGAGGCACTCGAAGTAGGCGCTCTCCGGCTGGTACCCGGCCTCGGTCAGGACCTCGAACCCGGCCTTGACCAGCGCCGAGGCCCCGCCGCAGAGGACCGCCTGCTCGCCGAAGAGATCCGTCTCGGTCTCCTCCTTGAAGGTCGTCTCCAGGGTGCCGGCGCGGGTGCCGCCGATGCCGCGGGCGTAGGCCAGGCCGAGGGCCTTGGCCTGGCCGGTGGCGTCCTGGTGGACGGCGATGAGGCAGGGGATGCCGCGGCCGTCCTGGTACTGCCGGCGCACCATGTGGCCCGGCCCCTTGGGGGCGACCAGGAGCACGTCCACCTCGGCGGGCGGGCGGATCTGCCCGAAGTGGATGTTGAATCCGTGGGCGAAGAAGAGCGCCTTGCCCTTGGAGAGCGCCGGGGCGATCTCCTCGTCGTAGACCTTCTTCTGGGTCTGGTCGGGGATGAGCACCATGATGACGTCGGCCTCCCGCGAGGCCTCGGCCACCGAGATCACCTTGAGCCCCGCCCCCTCCGCCTTGGCCCGGGACTTCGAGCCCGCGGCCAGGCCCACCCGCACGTCCACGCCGGAGTCGCGCAGGTTGAGGGCATGGGCGTGCCCCTGCGAGCCGTAGCCGATGATGGCCACCTTGCGCTTCTTGAGCAGGTCGAGGTTGGCGTCCTTGTCGTAGTAGATGGTCGCAGCCATGTCGTTCACCTTTCGTGTCAGGGGGGCGAGATCTGCGGCGGCGGCAGCTCCCCGTGTGCTTCGCCCTTGAGCGAAGGCGGGGCCAGGGTCTTGAAGCCGCGCTCCAGCGCGATGCGGCCGGAGCGGCACAGCTCCTGGATGCCGAACTTGCGCAGCCGTTCCTCCAGGGCGTCGAGCTTCCCGGCCGGGCCGCTGGCCTCCACCACCAGGGCGTCGGGGGAGACGTCGACGATGGTGGCCTCGTAGGTCTCGGCCAGCGCCCGCAGCTCGGAGTAGTTCGACTCCGGGGTGTGGATCTTCACCAGCAGGAGCTCGCGCTCGATCAGGTCCTGGGGCGATAGCTCCCGGACCTCCACCACCGGCACCAGCTTCTGCACCTGGCGGACCACCTGCTCCACCGACTTGCTGCCCAGGCGGACCACGATGGTGATGCGCGAGTAGTCGGGCACCTCGGTGGGGCCGACGGTGAGGGAGGCGATGTTGTAGTGGCGGCGGGAGAAGAGGCCGGTGATCCGGTGCAGCACGCCGGGCTTGTTCTCCACCAGCAGGCTCAGGGTGTGCGTGGAGCTGCCGTTGGGTCGGGGTTCGTTCCGTTCCATGTCACTCACCATCGATCATGTCGTTGAGGGGGGCACCGGCCGGCACCATGGGGTAGACCTTGGCCTCGGGGCGGATGCGCACATCCACGATGGTGGGCCCCTTGTCGTTGGCCAGGGCCCGATCGATGGCCTGGTCCAGCTCGGCCACCGTCCGCACCCGCATCCCCAGGCAGCCGTAGGCATCGGCCAGCTTCACCAGGTCGGGCAGATCGGCCAGCGGCGTCTCCGCGAACCGCTCCGAGTAGAACAGCTCCTGCCACTGGCGGACCATGCCCAGGAAGAGGTTGTTGAGGATGAACATCTTGATGGGCAGCCGGTGCTCGGCGGCGGTGGCCAGGTCCTGCAGCGTCATCTGGAAGCTGCCGTCGCCGTCGATGCCCACCACCAGCGCCTCGGGCCGGGCCAGCTGGATGCCGATGGCCGAGGGCAGGCAGAAACCCATGGTCCCCAGCCCGCCCGAGGTGATGAACTGGCGGGGCTCGGTGGTCTTCCACCACTGCGCGGCGAACATCTGGTGCGCGCCCACGCCGGTGGTGACCACCGCCTTGCCCTGGGTCTTCCTCCAGATGGTCTCGATGACGTACTGGGGGAGCAGCGGCCCGGCCGGATCCTGCGCGTAGCGGAGCGGGTGCTTCTCCCGCCAGTCGCCCACCTTGCGCTTCCAGGCGGAGATGTCCGGCCGGTGGTGCTGCTCGAAGCCCTTCAGCACCTCCTGGTGCAGCTGGGGCAGGAGCAGCTTCAGGTCGCCCACCAGCGGCACCGTGGCCGTGACCAGCTTGGAGATCTCCGCCGGGTCGATGTCCAGGTGGACGATCTTGGCCTCGGGGGCGAAGGTCGACAGCTTGCCGGTGACCCGATCGTCGAAGCGCGCCCCCAGGGCCACGATCAGATCGGAGCCCTGCACCGCGTAGTTGGCGTAGCGGGCGCCGTGCATGCCGAACATGCCCAGGCAGAGCGGGTGGGTCTCGGGGAATGCCCCCTTGCCGTGGACGGTGGTGACCACCGGCGCGTCGAGGAGCTCGCAGAAGGCGAACACCTCCTTGTGCGCCGAGGCGCTGCGCACCCCGCCTCCCAGGTAGATCACCGGACGGGTGGAGGAGCGGATGAGCAGGGCCGCGTCCTTGAGCCGTGGCTCCTCGC
This sequence comes from Anaeromyxobacter sp., assembly GCA_035541675.1. Taxonomy (GTDB): domain Bacteria; phylum Myxococcota; class Myxococcia; order Myxococcales; family Anaeromyxobacteraceae; genus Anaeromyxobacter. The sequence continues at coordinate 8,582 of DATKMW010000028.1, forward strand.
GCACCGGCGGGTGGTAGCCGGGGATGTCCACCTGCTCCGGGTACTCGAACTCCAGGCTGGCGTTGAGGACGTCCTTGGGGATGTCCACCAGCACCGGTCCGGGCCGACCGGTGCGGGCCACGTAGAACGCCTCCTTCAGCACCTCCGGCAGATCCTCCACCTCGGTCACCAGCCAGTTGTGCTTGGTGATCGGCACGGTGATGCCGGTGATGTCCGCCTCCTGGAAGGCGTCGGTGCCGATGAGCGAGCGGGCCACGTTGGCGGTGATGGCCACCAGCGGGACCGAGTCCATGTAGGCGTCGGCGATGGGGGTGACGAGGTTGGTGGCGCCCGGCCCGGAGGTGCCCAGGCAGACGCCCACCTTGCCGGTCGCGAGCGCGTACCCCTCGGCCGCGTGCCCGCCCACCTGCTCGTGCCGGACCAGGATGTGCCGGGGGGACTTCACCCCGTGGAGCGCGTCGTAGAGCGGCAGGATGGCCCCCCCGGGGATGCCGAAGATGACCTCCACGCCCTCCGCCTGCAGGGCGCGCACCACCGCCACCGCGCCCGTCGTCTTCTGCTTGGCCATTGGTTTCCTCGAAGTGTACGTCGGGTTCGTCTCGAAGTTCCGGTTTCTCGCCACGGAGGAGGCGGGCCCCCCCGCGCCGCAGGCCGACGGCCCGCGCGGCGCGGCGGCCCGCCGCTATACACTCGACGCGAGGAGGACCCGGAGCCCGGACGGGAGTCCGGCGAGGCAGCGCGTCATCTCGCCCCCTCGTAGGCGGCGATGGCCTTCTCCTGCGAGAGGAGGAAGCCCAGCTCGTCGACGCCGTTCAGCAGGCAGTGGCGGGAGAAGGCGTCGACGGTGAAGGCGGCGGTGCCGCCACCCGGCAGGCTGACGGTCTGCGCCTCGAGGTCGACGGTCACCTCGGCCCCGGGCGCCGCCAGGAGCCGCGCATGGCTCTGCGCGTCCAGCACCACGGGCAGCAGGCCGTTCTTGAGGGAGTTGCCCCGGAAGATGTCGGCGATGCGGGTGGAGATCACCGCCTGGAAGCCGTGGTCGACGAGCGCCCAGGGGGCGTGCTCCCGGGAGGAGCCGCAGCCGAAGTTGTCGCCGGCCACCAGGATGCGACAGCCGGCGGCCTCCGGCCGGTTGAGGACGAAGTCCGGGCGCGGCGCACCGGCTGCGTCGTAGCGCCAGTCGGAGAAGAGAGCCTTGCCGAGCCCCCTGCGGTCGGTGGTCTTGAGGAAGCGGGCCGGGATGATCTGGTCGGTGTCCACGTTCTCGCGGGGCAGGACCAGCGTGCGGCTGCGGATGATGCGAACGGGCTCCATGGCTAGGCTCCCTCCGCCGCACGGCGGGGGTCCGCCACCGCCCCAGCGACCGCCGCCACCGCCGCGGTGAGGGGGCTGGCAAGGAGCGTCCGCCCCCCCGCCCCCTGGCGCCCCTCGAAGTTCCGGTTGGAGGTGGAAACGCAGTACTGGCCGGGACGGAGGTCGTCGCCGTTCATGGCGATGCACATCGAGCAGCCCGGCTCGCGCCACTCCGCGCCCGCCTCCCGGAACACCCGATCGAGCCCCTCGGCCTCCGCCGCCTTCTTCACCCGGTGAGAGCCGGGCACCACCAGGGTCCGGACCTTCACCTTCCGTCCCTTCATGGCCCGGGCCGCCTCGCGCATGTCCTCCAGCCGGCCGTTGGTGCAGCTGCCGATGAACACCGCGTCCACCTTCTGGCCCAGCAGGGCCTGGCCGGGCCGGAGCCCCATGTACCGGAGCGCCGCCTCCAGCGTTCCGCGCGCGGCCGGGTCGGCCTCGCGGGCCGGATCCGGGACCCGGCCGTCGACCGGGATCCCCTGCCCCGGGTTGGTCCCGAAGGTGATCCAGGGGGCCACCGCCGAGGCGTCGACCGTCACCTCGCGGTCGTAGGAGGCGCCCTCGTCGCTGCCCAGGGCCCGCCACCGGGCCAGGGCCGCCTCGAGGTCCCGACCCCGGGGCGTGCGCGGCCGGCCGGACAGCCACTGGAAGGTGGTGTCGTCGGGGGCGATGAGCCCGGCCCGGGCCCCCGCCTCGATGGACATGTTGCAGACGGTCATCCGCCCTTCCATGGAGAGAGAGCGGACGGCCGGGCCCAGGTACTCGATGACCTGGCCGGTCCCCCCACCCACGCCCAGCCTGGCGATGATGGCCAGCACCAGGTCCTTGGCCGAGACCCCCGCCCCCAGCCGGCCCTCCACCCGCACCGCCAGGGTGCGCGGCCGCCGCTGCAAGAGGCACTGGGTGGCCAGCACGTGGCCCACCTCGGAGGTGCCGATCCCGAAGGCCAGCGCGCCGAAGGCGCCGTGGGTGGCGGTGTGGCTGTCGCCGCAGACCACGGTCATGCCGGGCTGGGTGGCCCCCATCTCCGGGCCGAAGACGTGGACCACGCCCTGGGCCTCGTCGCCCAGGCCGTGGAGCTCGAAGCCGAAGTCGACGGCGTTCTTCTCCAGCTGCCGCACCTGGGCCTCGGCCTGGGCGTCGACGAAGGGCCAACGGCCGGCGCCGTCCCGGGGCAGCGTGGGGATGGAGTGGTCCATGGTGGCCAGGGTCCGCTCCGGCCGGCGCACCCTGAGGCCGCGCTCGCGCAGGGTGGAGAAGGCCTGCGGGCTCGTCACCTCGTGGACCAGGTGCAGGTCGATGTAGAGGACGGCCGGTGTATCCGCCGTCTCCGGGCGCACCAGGTGCGCGTCCCACACCTTGCGAAACAACGTCCTCGCCTCGCCTCGCTCGGCCATCTAAGGAGTCCCCATCTCGGCGCGGGCCTCGCTGTCCCGCGGAGCCATCTTGAGCGCGATCCGGTTCACCACGTCGAGGAAGGCTCGCGCGCTGCCTTCGATGATGTCGGTGGAGAGGGCCCGGCCCCGGTAGACGCCGGTGGGGTGCTCGACCTCGAGCGTCACCTCGCCCTGGGCGTCCTCGCCGGTCGAGACCGCGGCGATCTCGTAGCTGCGGAGCTTGACCTCGATGCCCGTCACCTTCTCGATGGCGCGGTAGACCGCGTCCACCGGGCCGTCGCCGGCGGCCACCTCCCGGAACTGCTCCCCCCCCTGGGAACGCAGGGCGATGGAGGCGCAGGGCAAGGTCCCGGTCCCCGAGGTGGTGGAGAGCGACTCCAGCTCCCAGGCCCGGCCGCCCAGCGCCAGCATCTGGCCGTGCACCACCAGGGCCTCCAGGTCGGCGTCGTAGATGTCCTTCTTCTTGTCGGCCAGCCTCTTGAACTCCTGGAAGATCTGGTCCACGGCCTGCTCGTCGAGGATGTAGCCGAGCTGGGCCAGCCGCTCCTTGAGCGCGTGGCGGCCGCTGTGCTTTCCCAGCACCAGCGAGCTGTGGGTGAAGCCCACCTCCTCGGGGCGCATCACCTCGTAGGTCTCGCGGTGGGTGAGCATCCCGTGCTGGTGGATGCCGGCCTCGTGGGCGAAGGCGTTCTGGCCGACGATGGCCTTGTTGCGCTGGACGTGCAGGCCGGTCACCTGGGAGACCACCCGGCTGGTGGGGTAGAGCTTCTCGGTTCTGACCCCCGTGGCCACGCGGAGCACGTCCCTCCGCGTCTTGAAGGCCATCACGATCTCCTCGAGCGAGGCGTTCCCGGCCCGCTCGCCGATCCCGTTGATGGTGCACTCCACCTGGCGGGCCCCCTCCAGCACCCCGGCGATGCTGTTGGCCACCGCCAGGCCCAGATCGTTGTGGCAGTGGACCGAGACCACCACCCGGTCGATGCCGCGGACGTGTCGGCGAAGATGGCGGATGGTCTCGGCGAAGGTGGAGGGCAGCGCGTAGCCCACCGTGTCGGGGATGTTCACCGTGGTGGCCCCGGCCTCGATGGCCCGCTCGACCACCTCGGTGAGGAAGTCGAGCTCGGTGCGGGCCGCGTCCTCCGGCGAGAACTCCACGTCCTCGAACAGCTCCCGGGCCCGGGACACCCCCTCCACCGCCCGCCGGACGATCTCGTCCTTGGCCAGCTTCAGCTTGAACTCGCGGTGGATGGGGCTCGTGGCCAGGAAGACGTGGCAGCGCTTGCGCGGGGCGTCGGCCAGGGCCCGGGCCGAGGCGTCGATGTCCCCCTGGTTGCAGCGGGAGAGGCTGGCGATGACCGGGCCCTGCACCTGCCGCGACACGGCCTGGATGGCCTCCAGGTCGCCGGGGGAGGCCGCCGCGAAGCCCGCCTCGATGACGTCCACGCCGAGGTCCCGCAGGGCCTTCGCCACCTGCAGCTTCTGCCCGAGGTTCATGGAGGCCCCGGGAGATTGCTCGCCGTCGCGCAGCGTGGTGTCGAAGATGGTGACCCTGTCTGCGGCCTCGCTCACGGTTTCGGCACTCCTTCCGCCAACTTACACGGCACCCCGCACTGCGCTCCGCGGACGCGAACCATGAAATATAGCAGACCGCCCATCCCGATGGAACGGATGTAGGACCGTCGCCTCCGGCGCGCCCCGCCCGGGCCTGGCAGACGCCGGAGCCTCCGCCTGCGGCCTTCGGGCCGGCTTCCTAGTAGGGAGGGGTCGCCTCGCGCCGGAGCAGCTCGGCGAAGGACTCCAGCGCCATGGTCTTCAGGTCCTCGCCGCCGTGGCGGCGCGGCGCCACGCCCCGGGCGGCCGCCTCCTTCTCCCCCACCACCAGCGTGAAGGGGACCTTGTCCAGCTCGGCCTTGCGTATCTTGGCCCCGAGCTTGTCGGAGGTGCGGTCGAGCTCCACCCGCCACCCCTGGGCGACGAGCGCCTCGGTCGCCTCGCCGGCCCAGGCGTCGAAGCGATCCGACACCGTGACCACCCGCGCCTGCACCGGCGCCAGCCAGGCCGGGAAGACGCCGGCGTAGTGCTCGGTGAGGATGCCGATGAACCGCTCCAGCGAGCCGTACACCGCGCGGTGCAGCACCACCGCTCGGTGCTCCTTGTTGTCCTCCCCTACGTAGGCGAGATCGAACCGCTCGGGCGCCGCGTAGTCGACCTGGATGGTGCAGGTCTGCCACTTGCGCCCCAGCGAGTCGGTCACGGCGAAGTCGATCTTCGGCCCGTAGAAGGTGCCCTCGCCAGGGTTGAGCTTCCAGGGCAGGCCCATCCGCGCCAGCGCCTCGCGGAGCACCCCCTCCGCCTTGTCCCAGAGCGCGTCGTCGCCGATCCGGTCGGCGGGGTTGGGCGGGCGGGTGGAGAGCCCCAGCTCGAACTCCAGCCCGAAGGCCCCGTAGACGGTCTTCATCAGCCCGACGATCCGCTGCACCTCGTCGGCGATCTGCGACTCCATGACGAAGATGTGGGAGTCGTCCTGCGAGAACTGCCGGACGCGGGTGAGGCCCGAGAGCGAGCCCGACAGCTCGTTCCGGTGCAGGACGTCCACCGTGAAATAGCGGATGGGCAGCTCGCGGTAGGACCGCTTGGCCATCTTGTAGATGAGGTAGTGGGACGGGCAGTTCATGGGCTTGAGGCTCATGGACAGCCGCTCCTCCACCGGCAAGGAAGGGTCCGACTCCTTGTCGAGCACCAGGAACATGTTCTCGCGGTAGACCCCCCAGTGGCCGCTCTGCTCCCAGAGCTTCTTGTTGAAGAGCAGCGGGGTCTTCACCTCGAGGTAGCCGCTCCGCTTCACCAGCCTGCGCATGGCCTCCTGGAGCACGTGGTAGAGGGTCGTCCCCTTCGGCAGCCAGAATGCCGAGCCGGGCGCGAACTCGTGAAACGCGAAGAGCCCCAGCGCCGGCCCGAGCTTGCGGTGGTCGCGCTTCTTCGCCTCCTCGATCTGCTTCAGGTAGGCG
>DATKMW010000029.1:0-33054 GCA_035541675.1 Anaeromyxobacter sp.
GGGAAGAGAAGGGCCCGGCGCCGCGAGGCGCCGGGCTCGGGCATGAACGTTCATCGGGATCTTGCCTACCGGGAGCTGGTGAGGACGGGTCTCTCGAACGGCCGGTAGGTGAACTTCTGGCCGCCCACGCTGGCCTCGGCCATGACGCCACCCTTCGCGAGGGTGAAGACGCTCACGCCGTGGACGTACTTGGCGTTCGCCGATGCTCCGGCCGCGGCGGCCACGGCGCTCACCTGCGCCGCCATGGCGAACTCCCCCCTCTTGAAGCTGGCCAGGGCCTCCTTGGTCTCGAAGAAGATGACCTCGGTGTAGGCCTGCCCACCGATCTGCAGGCCCACGGTCAGCTGGGTGAGGGTGGTCTTGCCCGTCGCCTCGCCGTTCTCGTAGAGCACGCCCGTCCCGTGGGCAGCGCCGATGCCGAGGCCGCCCTTCCCGACGGTGGCGAACACGGCGTAGCCGGCCGCGTCGTCGAAGAACCGGCTGAGGCCCGGATCGGCCCGCTGGAGCTCGTCGATGGCCTGGCGAGCACTCTTCTCCCCTGGCTGGTCGTGCCGGACGACCTTGTGGTGCCCCGCCTTCATCGAGGACTGCGCCTCGTCGCCTGCCTTCTCGGCCTTCTCGCCTGCCACCACTGCCTCGTCGCCGGCCTTCTTCGCATCGGCCCCGGCCGAATCGTCGGCGAGCGCGAGGGCCGCGGGGCCCACCAGCGAGATGGCCAGCAGCGCACTCAGAATCTTCGTCATGGAGACACTTCCTTGGAATCGAGGTGCTGAGCGCTCGCGCCCGCTCGGGCGCCCGGAACATCGTGTCTGTGCACCGAGGACCGGGGCCGCAGACGGCGGGCACCACCAAACCTGTGCACGGGATCGGGGCGGCGCCGCGCCTTTCGGGAGCGTGACCCTCGTCGCCTGAACGTCCGGTGAACGTCCTCCGTCCCTCCCGCTCGCCGCCGCCTCCCTCAGGAGATGGCGAGATGCGGGAGGAAGACGGTGGCTCCGAGCGCATGCCGCGATGGTGGAGGACGGGGGCGCCACCAGGGAGGCCCGGGGGGCGATCGCGCCGCAGGGCACGCTGTCGAGCACGGACGAGGCGATCGGCCAGGCGCCGGCCGCGCGATTCGGCGCTCCCGGGGACGTGGGAGGCCGCCCGCAACGGCGCAGCCGGCGAGTCGAGTCGGCGCGAGGACGTTCGCGAACGACAACCTGCACGACTCGTCCGCCCGGGAACACGCTCTCCATCCACCGAGGGCGAACCGGCCGGTGGCCCGTTGTGGAAGGTCGATGAGGGGTGTAATGGTCGCTCCACCGATGACTACAGCGATCAGCGACGGCAAGATGGTGCTCCAGCGCATCGCCCGGCGGGCCATGACCCAGCGGGGCCTGCAGCCGGACTTCTCTCCCGCGGCCCAGCAGGAGGCGGGGGCCATCACCCGCGCAGCCGTCGAGAGCGGCCCCGGCGTCCGCGACCTGCGCGCCCTGCTCTGGGCCTCCATCGACAACGACGACTCTCGCGACCTCGATCAACTCACCGTGGCCGAGCCAGGCGCGGAGGGCGTGGTCCGGATCCTGGTCGCCATCGCCGACGTCGACGCCCTGGTCGGCGCAGGATCCGCGCTCGACGCCCACGCTCGGGCCAACACCACCTCGGTCTACACGGCCGCCCAGACGTTTCCGATGCTGCCGGAGAAGCTCTCCACCGATCTCACCTCGCTCGGCGAGGGGCAGGAGCGCCTGGCCATCGTCATCGATCTGGCGGTCGGTCCCGACGGGACCGTGAGGGGGTCCGAGGTCTACCGCGCCCAGGTCCGGAATGCCGCCAAGCTGGCCTACGACGCCGTGGCCGCCTGGCTGGAGGGCGCTGCGCCCGCGCCGGCGCGGGTGGCTGCGGTGCCGGGGATGGAGCAGCAGCTCCGGACCCAGGATCGGGTGGCGCAGGCCATGAAGGCGCTCCGGCACCTACACGGTGCGCTCAGCCTGGAGAGCACCGAGGCCCGCGCCGTGTTCGAGGGCGACGTGCTTTCCGACCTCCGGCCCGACCTCAAGAACAGGGCCAAGGACCTGATCGAGAACTTCATGATCGCCGCCAACGGCGCCACCGCGCAGTTCCTGGACGGGCACGGGTTCCCGTCGCTGCGCCGGGTGCTGCGCCTGCCCGAGCGCTGGGACCGGATCGCGGCCCTGGCCGCCGGCCTGGGGCAGCAGTTGCCCCCCGACCCGAGCGCTGCCGCGCTCGAGGCCTTTCTCACCTCGCGCCGCCAGGCCGACCCCCAGGGATTCCCGGACCTCTCCCTGGCGGTGATCAAGCTGCTCGGCCGGGGGGAGTACGTGCTGGAGCTTCCCGGGCAGGCGGTGCAGGGCCACTTCGGGCTCGCGGTGAAGGACTACACGCACTCCACCGCGCCGAATCGCCGCTACCCGGACGTCGTGACCCAGCGGCTGCTCAAGGCAGCGCTCGCCGGGCGGCCCACCCCGTACGGTGCCGACGAGCTGTCGACGCTGGCCAGTCACTGCACCGAACAGGAGGACGCCGCCACGAAGGTGGAGCGGCAGGTGAGCAAGTCGGCGGCGGCCCTGCTCCTCGCCTCCCGCCTCGGGGAGTGCTTCGACGGCGTCGTCAGCGGCGCCTCGGCCAAGGGGACGTGGGTGCGGGTGGCTAAGCCGCCGGTGGAGGGCAAGGTCGTTCGCGGCTTCGAAGGGCTCGACGTCGGGGACCGGGTCCGGGTCGAGCTCCTGAAGACCGATGTCGAGCACGGCTTCATCGACTTCGCCCGCAGCAGGTAGTCCGTGGAGGCGAGCGGAAGCACCCCTCGAATACGCCGGGCGATGCCACCGCCCGGCCGCCAGAAAGTTCACTCGTCGAGGCAGCAGGTCGACCTGGAGCTCGGGCCCAGCCGCCCGGAGACTCGAGAGGCGGACGTCGTGACCTCCCATGACAGTGCCAGCTCACCGCGGGGAAAAGCGCCGGGGCACGCGTCTCGGCGTGCGTCGCGCGGCTTGCCGCGCACCAGCTGGTCGAGGAAGCGCACTGGTGGAACCGGCGGCGGTGCCGGCTGATGGCTCGGGCGCTGGTCACGCATGCCGACGAGCTGGAGGACGCCGCGGACGAGAGCTCTGCGGTGCCCCCGGTGGTGGCTACGAGGAGGGCGGGTCCGGGCCGGGCCTGAGCGAGCCGTGTTCGCGCCGGCCGGCGGGCACTCGCGCTCGCGCTCGCCGCCATCGAGTCGTTCCGGGGCGGGAGGGCGGTTCAGGTCGAGACCGATTCCTTTCGCGAGGCAGCTGCGCCACCCATCTCGCCCCCGCCGCCAAGCCCCTGAGCACTGGGCACCCGCACCGCAACCCGTCTCAATCGAACGGCCCCGACTCTCGAGCCACGCTCGTTGTCGGGGGCGCGGCCTCGGTGCCAGAGTGTGGCCGCAGGACCGCTGCGGTGCGGAACGCGCGCTGCGGGAGGGGAGCCTCCCGCCCTGACCCCCTGCGCGCGGCTTTCGCGCCCTCTCGACCAGGCCGCGCACGGCTCCCAGGTGCGCAACGCCGATGGCCACCTCAGGAGGAGCAGGTGCCCTCGGCCCTTCACACCCCCGAGCCCATCCATCTCGACCAAGGCGCGGCCCATCGGAAGCCAATCAGCCAAGCTCCCGCCAACGCTTGCAAGGCTCGGCATCCTCGCCCGCAGGGTCAAGCTTCCGGTACTGATCGCGGGCCGGCTCCAGCGGCAGCGGTCACGCAGCGCGCCGTCGCCGGGGTGGGGCGGAGCGGGAGGCCAGCTCGTCGGCGTACTGCTGGACCCTCACCCTGCACTCTGGGCACGCCCTGAAGGAGCGCAACGCGTTGTCGTTCGCTGGGACCACGTGCTGACAGACCAGAACGTCGAATCGCTTGCGGCCCTGGCGCTCGTTCTTCTTCACGATGATCCGCCAGACCGGTCTGACCGTGAACTTCTGCGACTTCTGCTGACTGCTTGGCAAGTTCGTGTCTCCTTCGTGCGCGGGGGGGATGACTATCATGATCTAACCAAGCAAGGGATGCAAAGGAACCTGGTTGCCGTGCGGGTGAAGCCACACGATGGCCCCCCATCGACAGGCGACAATGGGCCAGCAAGTGCGCGGCCCGGCAGCCGTGGTTGCTGTGCATCCTCCCGAAGGACCCCAATCCGCTTCGCCTCGCGGCCCGAAGCCGGCCTCGTTCAGCCCACGCGCTGTGGCGGGATCTCCAGGCGCCGCATCATCTCGGCGTCCCACCGCTCGATCTCGTCGCGCCCGGCGATGTAGCGTCGGGCCGGGTTCCCTACCGGGTTGCGAACGCTGCGGATCTCGTGCGCCGAGGTGAGGACCAATGGGCGGAAGCCGGGCAGGTCGCTTGCGCCCAGGCGATCCCACCAGTGGCGGGCTACCCGACCGAGGCCGGAGAGCTCTCGGCAGATCCGCGGGTAGTGATCCGCCACCTCGTCCGGGGAGATCCGCTTCGGCCGGTGACAGATCGTGTACCCGTCGAAGTCCCGGATCGTCGCCTCTGGCAGGAGCCGCCCCTCCCGTGCCAGGCCCGCGAAGAAGGGCGTCCCGGGGTAGGGACAGATGATGCCGACGAACGTGACCGAGAAGTAGCGCAGCTCGGCGAGGTACCGCGGCAGTCTCTCGAGGTACTCGTTCGTGTCCCCGTCGCTCCCCACCAGGAGCCCGAACGAGAGCACGACGCCCTCCTCGTAGCAGTGGCGGATGACGGCATCGACCTCGCGTAGGCGGTTCTGGGGCTTGTTCATGCTCCGGAGTGCGTCCGGATCGAGCGACTCGATCCCGGTGTAGACATAGCGGCAACCAGCGCGGGCCATGAGACGCACCGTCTCCCGGTCGCGCACCACGTCGAAGCTCGCGGCGCAGCCCCAGGTCTTGCGGAGCGGCGCGAGCCCTTCGCAGAGCTCCTTGAGGAACGCGCGGGAGCCACCCAGATTGTTGTCGAAGAACCCGAACCAATCCGAGAGCGCGCGGCCGAAGTTCCGATTCCAGGCGAGGCGGGTGCGGACGTCCTCGATGATGTCCTTCACCGGACGGTACCGGTACCGCTCGCGGCCGGTGAGGACGCAGAAGCTGCAGGAGTAAGGGCAACCGCGCGACGCCTCCAGCGTGGGCAACCGGGTGCGGTTCCGGCGGAAGTCGAGGAGGTCCCAGCGCCAGGGGCGGACGTCGAGGTGCGTACCGCGCGCGTCATACACGCGGCGCAGCCTCCCCTCCTCGAGGTCCTGCACCAGCTGCGGGACGTTCGCCTCGGCGTCCCCCGTCACCACTGCGTCGAACCAGCTGAGGCAGTCCTCGGCGAAGAGCTCGGCATGCCGGCCCCCGGCCACGGTCCTCGTCCCCCGCCTGCGGAAGATCGTGGAGAGCACCTTGGCGTGCTCGTAGCCGGAGTGCATGTACGAGAAGAAGACCAGATCCCACTCGCGGTCCAGCGGGACGTTCACCTCCTTCTCGTGGAAGAGCTCGATCTCGGCGGACGGCGGGCAAAGCCCGGCAATCATCTCCGGGACCGCTGACTGCATCGGAGAGCGCTCCTTGCGCGGGAGGCGCGTCGGGTCCGTGTAGATCGCGACGACAGCGATGCGCACGGCGGCTCCTAGCTCGGCGATCCCGGCGCCGGAATGACGCCGACCGCGCGCCGTAGATCCGCTGCCCGTCCCCGGAACTCCTCCCGACGCTCGGTCACGATCTCCGCGGCGTCACGGTAGGCGGAGAGGAGCCAGAGCCGGTTGGGCGATCCCTCCAGCAGCGCGACCGAGCTGAGCACGAGCGCGCGGGCCCGCACCGCGCGCCCGGCCCGCACGGCCTCGAGGGCGCGCACGCGGAGGATGGGCGCCCGGAGGTGCGGGTAGGAGCGTGCCGCGCGCCCCGCGCGCCGGAGCGCGCGGCGCGCCACGGCGCGGAGCGCACCCGCGCGCCACGCCGAGCCCGGCGCCTCGAGCGCGAGCAGCGCGGCCTCGGCGGCGTCGACGAGCCCGACCTGGAGGAAGGGTACCTGGACCCGGTAGCCGCGGAGGAGCCTGAAGAGGCGCAGCGCCTCGCGGCCCGCCCGGGGCCGGTCACGCTCCAGGACCGCGATGGCCGCCAGGTGGCCGTGAGCCGCGATTCGGTTGGCGATGTCGGGAACCGACCGGGATTGAGCCGACGCAGCCTCGAGCTCGCGCCGAGCTGCCGGCGCTGCGACACTGCCCCGCAGGTAGCGGACGTACGGCGTCCAGCTCAGCGACCACGCGGAGTGCATCCTGCCGCCCACGTCGATGGCCCGGGCGGCCATGTCGTTCCACACCTCCTCGGCGGCCTCGAGCCGGCCAGCGAGGAAGTGGGCGGTGGCAAGCAGCATGAGGCTTGTGAGCAGCTCCCAGGTCTCCGAGACCTCCTTGAGCGCGGCGATGGACGGCAGGAGCGACTCGCACGCGCCATCGAGGTCGTTGGCGAAGAGCGCCACCCCGCCGAGCCGGCCGAGCGCGACGCCCGACGCGAGCCGGCTGCCGGATCGCGAGGCCAGGGCGGCCGCCTGCTTGCAGCGGAGCGCGGCGCGCCGGCGTAGCCCCATCCCGAGCAGCAGCGCTCCGAAGTTGGCGCGGACGAGCGCGCGCGTCGTGTCCTGCCTCGAGCGACGCGTGAGGTTCATGGCTGCGAGCCCCGCCCAGACGAGCTTCCGGAGATCGAGGAAGTAGTAGATCCGCATCAGCAGGAGGAGCACGCTGCCCTGTCGATCCACGGAGGACGGGCCGCTCGGCCCCAGGTGGATCCGCTCGAGCAGCGAGCCTGCGCCGTGCCGAAGGGCTTCCCCGGCGACCGCGGTGACGAGGCGCCCGCGAGCGGGTGGCCTGCGCCTCCCGAGGAGCACCAGGGCGGCCTCGAGGTCGGCCACGGCGGACTCACTGTCCCCCTTCTCCTGGAACACGCGGCCGCGGCTCTCGTGGATCTCGGCACGCCGTGCGTCGCCGTCAGCCGCGCCGAGCGCTGCGGTCAGCACCTCGATCGCGCGGACGTAGCGCCCGGCCTGGCGGAAGGCCTCCGCCGCCTCGATCTCCACATCCCGGCCATCCGCTGCGCCGGGCGGCAGGAGCGACAGCGCCGTCTCGAAGTGACGGGACGCGTCGCGGCTCGCGAAGAGAGAGCTCGCGTGGCGCGCAGCCGTGAGAGTGTAGCGCAGCGCCGTCGCCCTGTCGCCCGCCCGCAGCGAATGGTACGCGACCGCCTCCACGTCCGCCTGGCTGGCGTCGCCGGCCTCCATCGCGCCCCGCAGCGCGTCCGCGAGCGCGGCGTGGGTACGCCCCTCCTCCTCGGGCGACAGGAGGGAGACCACGAGCTCGCGCACACGGTCGTGGTAGGTCTCGGCCGTGTCCACCTCGCGGATGCCGCTCGTGCGCACGAGGTTGGCGTCCTGCAGTGCCAGGACTGCCCCGGGTTGCTCGATGGTGCGCCACAGCGTTCGCCACGGGAGCGGCCGTCCCGCGACCGCGAGGAGCGCCAGCAGCCGGCGCGAGGGCTCGGCAAGCGCGACCACGCGCGCCCGGAGCAGGTCCTCGAGCGTCGAGGCGCTCCCCTTGCGCACCCCGGGCGGCACCTCGGCGCTCGCCCGCTCGCGCTCGAAGCGGACCAGCTCCAAGAGGAAGATGGGGTTCCCCGCTGCCTCGGAGGCGAGCGCCTCGGCGCGGCTCCCGGCCCGGACACCTTCGTCGCCCAGGAGCTGGCGCGCAAGGGAGATGCACTCCGCGGGTGGCAAGGGCCCGACCTCTACCCTGCGCACGTCAGCGGCGCCGGCGTCCAGCGCCGCGCGGAGCGAGACGAGCGCCTCGCTCGTCCCCTCGTCCTCGCTCCGGTGGCTGAGGACCCAGAGCGCCCGCGGCGCCTCGGCCGAGAGGAGTACCGCGAGAAGATCGAAGCTGTCGGCGTCGCCCCACTGGAGGTCGTCGATGTGGACGACCAGCGGCCAGCGCTGCACGAGGCGGTCGACCAGCTCCCGCAATGCCGCGGCGGCCCGGCGGCGGAGCGTCCGCGCCTCGGGTACTGTCTCGCCCAGCGCCGTGTCGCCAGGCTCGTCGCGCCAGAGCGGGTGCAGCGCCGGGAAGACGCGGGCAAGGATCCTGGCGTCGTCCGGGGCGAGAGCCTTGCGCTCGGCCGCGGGGCGCCGAGCGATCTGGGCCGCGATCGCGTCGACGAAGCCGTCGAGCGCCTTGTAGGGCACCGACTCGCGCTCGTGGCAGCGCGCCTCGATGACGAGCGGGCCATCCCCGTCGCGCGAGAGCTCGGAGAGGAAGCGGCGGCAGAGCCTCGACTTGCCCATCCCCGAGCGGCCCGAGACGAGCGCCACCACGGCGCGGCCGCGCACACTGTCACGGAAAGCATCCTTGAGCACACGGATCTGCGCCTCGCGGCCGACGAATGGCCCCTCGCCCGCCGTCGCCGCGTTCGCGGCCCAGGGCGCGCCGGTCGCGACGAGACCGAGGCTCGCCAGGATCTCCGCCGCGTCCGGACGAAGCTCGGGCTCGCGCGACAGGAGCCGCATCGCCAGCTCCCCAAGTCCCCGCTTCGGCTCGGACACGAGCTGCCGCGCGTCAGGCGGAGCGGCCCGGCCATCGCCTCCGGCCGGTCGACCCTGACCGTAGAAGGGATGGCGCCCCAGGAGCGCCTCGTAGAGCATCACGCCGACCGCGTACCAGTCGGAGGCGACGGTGGCCGGGACCCCGAGCGCCTGCTCGGGCGACATGTACTTGGGCGTGCCGACGCGCTCTCCCCGGGCGCGCCCCCCCGCGTCCATGTCGGTGACCAGCCCGAAGTCGAGAAGCCGGAGCCGCCCTCCCTCGGTGACGAGGACGTTGGCCGGCTTGATGTCCCGGTGCAGCTTCCCGGCGCTGTGCAGCGCGCCGAGCCCGCGGGCGAGCTGCGCCAGGGCGGCGCGGATCCCGCGCCCGTCCTCGCTCGCGTCGCGGCGCGCCCATTCACGGAAGGTCACGCCGGGGACGTACTCCATCGTGAAGAAGCAGTGTTCGGCCGTGATGAACATCTCGTAGAAGGAGACGAGGTTCTCGTGGCGGAGGTCGGCGAGGGCCCGGAATTCCTTCTTGAGCTGGGAGAGCAGGCCGGCCTGGTGTGGGTTCAGCACCTTGAGCGCCACGTCCGCGCCGGTCGAGAGATCGTGAGCGAGCCAGACCGTGCCGTGGCTGCCCCCGCCGAGCAGCCTCAGCATCCCGAAGCGGGGCGTGGCGCCAGGCTTGAGCGCCACGTTTGGCCCGAATGGCTTGGGGGTCTGGACCATTTGCCGGAGGAGATCATCGAGGTCGTCCTCGGGCTCTCGCTTGGGGTCGTCGTCTTCCACGGTCGGTGAGCCCCATTACGCGGGTGGGACGTCACCGGCCATGGCCCGTCGGGGTCGACGAGCGACCTGCTGTGGAAATGGGGCTAGGCACCTGATGCGGTGGCCCCCAGGATTCCTCCACGGGGCCCGGTCCCATGGAGGGCGTGGGAGTCGATTCCGCCAACGACCGAAAAGGCACGGGTCTTTGCGGAACGGGGGCGGATTTCGAGGCGCGGGCACGAGCCTCCATTTCCTGCCTGCCTTGCGACACGAGGCGCTTCCTCTCGCCCTGGTCATGCCAAGGTGACGGACGTGGCATGACCGCATATCCGCCGTATATCTGCGGCTGGAGAAGCTCACGGAGGTTTCGAGCGGGCAGGCGCTCGCCCTGCCGCTTCAGGGCCGCGGGAGCACGGTCACGGGCACCTCGGGCAACGCGCATCGTCGGCCCTCGTGACACAAGCGCGCCAAAGGAACTGGGGGCTGACCGACCGGGTGGATCCGCTGGTACTGGCCGATCCAGGCGTGCACTCGCGAACCGCGCGATGCCCGTTCTGCGCGGAAAGCTCCGCCACGCTTCCCTTGAAGCCCGCTGTGGGTTCGCCCGCCCGGAATTCGCGGAGAGGCCGGGCGCGGATCCGATCGCCAAAGGCAAGCGTCCCCGGGAACGTTCTGCAGCAGAACCGGAGGCCCCACGGGCGCTTGCCCGTGGAGCCTCCGGTCACCGTGGCTGACCCGTGGTGAACTTCACTGGTCCGCCATCCACCTCCGGGCCCAGACCGTGACTTGCGGCGGCGCTCCCCGCGTCGTGCCCGGGCGCTTCTTGCTGCCAGCATGAGCCGAGTTCCTGGACGGGCGGACGGGCGCCGGCGGTGCCGGCGCCCACGCCGCCAGGGTGGGCCTACTTGCACTCGGGATCGTCCCCGAAGCCCTTGCAGAAGAACTGCGCGGCGTTGTCCTTGGTGATCATCTGGGAGGCGATCTCGACCTCCGGTGTGCCGTTGGCCAGCTTGCCGATCTTCCCGAGCTTGGTCAGGGAGGAGACGCTCTCGCCCTTGGCCAGCGCATGCGCGGCGATGATGCCCTCGGGAGCCACGGTCGAGTAGGTGAAGGTCGCGGCCAGTTCGCCCTTGGCGACCGAGCGGATGGCCTTGTTCTCGCCGTCGATGCCGACGATGAGGATGCCCTCGTTCTGGCGGCCCGCGGCCTGGATGGCGCGCAGCGCGCCGTAGGCCATGTTGTCGTTGTGCGTGTAGACGGCCTGGATCTGTCCGGCCGGGAAGCGCTGCAGCGTATCCTCCATGAACTTCATCGCCTTCTCCTGATCCCAGTCGGCGTGGGTCTCGGCGATGACCTTGATGGCCGTGCCCTTGATCGCATCGGCGAAGCCGTCGTGGCGCTCTATCGCCGGCAGCACGGCCGGGTCGCCCTTGATCTCCACCACGCTGCCCTTGCCGCCTAGCTTGTCGACGAGGAACTTCCCGGCCAGCACGCCGATGGGCTTGTTGTGCGCCCCGAGGTGCACCGTCACCGGGATGGGCAGGGAGCGATCCAGGGTCACCACCTTGATGCCGCTGGACAGGAGGCCCTTGATGGTCGGGGCGATGGCGGCGTCATCCTGCGCCGAGATCATCAGCACCTTGATCCCCTGGACCACGAGGCTTTCCACGTCGCTGATCTGCTTGGCCGAGCTGCCCTCGGCGTTGGTGATGATGAGCTTGGTGTCCTTGAAGTTCTGCTCGGCGTACTCCTTGTTGCCCGAGGTCATCTTGTTGCGGTGAGCGGCGTTCGAGCTCGCCTGGCTGAAGCCGATGATGATCTGGTCGGCGGCGATCGCCGGCGCAGCGAGAAAGGCGGCGGCCACCAGTGCCACCGACTGCATCGTCTTTCGCATTGCTCTCCTCCTTCGGACACCCATGGCGCTCAAGCGCGCCGGCTTCTCGCCGCCTCCAATAGTACGGCGAGGATGATGATTGCTCCCTTCACCACCTGCTGCGAGAAGGTCGTGACCCCCGCCAGATTGAGCACGTTGGCAATGATGGCCAGGATCATGGCGCCGCCGACGGCACCCACCACGCTGCCCTCGCCGCCCGACAGCGAGGTGCCTCCGATGACGGCGATGGTGATCGCCTCCAGCTCCAGGCCGTTGCCGGAGTTGGGGTCCCCGACCGAGAGGCGCGACAGGAAGATCAGGCCGGAGAGGGCGGCCAGGAACGAGCCGATGACGAACACGGAGAAGTTGGTGAATGCGATGTTGATGCCGGAGAGGCGTGCCGCCTCCTCGTTGCTGCCCACCGCGTAGATGGTCCGCCCGAAGGTGGTGTGCGAGAGGACCACGTGCGAGACCAGGCATACGGCCGCGAACACGTAGATCGGCGTCGGCACGCGCAGCAGGTAGCCGCCGCCCAGCCAGAAGAAACGCTCGGCCGCCGGGCCGGGATCGACCGGGCCGCCGCGGGCGACCATCAGGTCGAAGCCGCGGGTCATCACCATCGTGCCGAGGGTCATGATGAAGGCCGGCACGTGCCAGATGGAGACGCCGAGCCCGTTGAAGGCCCCGATCAGGGACCCGACGGCCAGGCTGCAGGCCACCACCGTCGGGATGGGATAGCCGAGCTGCAGCAGCCTGGCGCCGAGCACGCCCGAGAAGGCCACCACCGAGCCGACCGACAGGTCGATCCAGCGGGCGAGGATGACGAAGGTCATCCCCACGCCCAAGATCCCGTAGAGTGCCACCTGCCGAAGGACGTTGAGCAGGTTGGCCGGGTTGAGGAAGTGCGGCGAGACCAGGCTCGAGGCGATGGCCAGGATGAGCAGCGCGATCCAGAGCCCGGCGCCGCGCGGCAGGGAGAGCTTACTGGGGAGCACGTGCTCAGTGGAGAGCCGCATAGCTCATCACTTCCTCTTCGCTGGTTTGGCGAGCACCCAGCTCCTTCACGACGCGCCCCTCGCGCATCACGTAGAGCCGGTCGCAGAGTCCCAGCACCTCCGGCAGCTCGGAGGACGCCATGAGGACGGCCAGGTCGCGGGTCGAGGCCAGCTCGACGAGCAGGTCGTAGATCTCGCGCTTGGCCCCGACGTCGACCCCACGGGTGGGCTCGTCGGCCAGCAGGACGCGGCAGCCGGCGGCCACCTGCCGCGCGAACAGGCACTTCTGCTGGTTCCCGCCGGAGAGCCCCTGGACCTGGACCTCGGCCGAGGGGGTCTTGACCCTCAACTGCTGGATCTGCTCATTCACCGCCGCGCGCTCGCGCTCGGGCGAGATGAAGCCCCGGAGCGCGATGCGCCGCAGGCTGGCGGCGACGATGTTGAAGCCGACGCTCTGGATGAGGAACAGCCCCTGCGTCTTGCGGTCCTCGGGCAGGAGCCCCAGCCCGCTGGCGATGCCCTGGCGCGGCGTGCGGACGTCGGCCGGCGCCCCGAAGAGCTGGACCCCGCCCCCGCTCCTGGACGCGGCGCCGAACACGGTCCGCAAGAGCTCCGAGCGCCCAGCGCCGGAGAGCCCGAACAGCCCGACGATCTCGCCCTTCCGCAGGGTGATGGAGGCGTCGCGCAGCAGATCCCGGTCGGAGAGGCGGTCGGTCTGGAGCACGACCTCGCCGATCCGGGGCGTGCGCCTGGGGTAGACGTCGCCCATCTCGCGCCCGACCATCAACCGGATGAGCGCGCGGGGATCGAGGTCGGCCGACCTGCCGTCGTGGACGGCCTTCCCGTCGCGCAGGACGGTGACGGTGTCGCTCAGGGCGAAGACCTCGCCCAGCCGGTGGGAGATGTAGACGAAGGCGACCCCGTGCTCCCGCGCCAGCTGGCGCACGATGGCGAAGAGCTGGTCGATCTCCGCCTGGGCCAGCACCGCCGAGGGCTCGTCGAGCACGATGATGCGCGCGTCGCGCACCATGGCCTTGGCGATCTCCACCATCTGCCGCTTGGCCACCGACAGGTCCTGGACCCGGGCCGCCGGGTCGATGTCAAAGCCGAGCCGGTCCATCACCCGACGGCTCTCCGCCCGGGCCGTCGCCCAATCGATGCGCAATCCGCGTCGGGGGAGCTGCCCCAGGAAGATGTTCTCCGCGACGGTCAGGTGCGGCGCCTGGGCCAGCTCCTGGTAGATCACCGCCAACCCCTTGGCGATCATCCCCGCCGGCGTGGGGTGGGCCACCGCCTCGCCGAACAGCTCGATGTGCCCGGCGTCGGCGATGTAGGCGCCGGAGAGGATCTTGATGAGCGTCGACTTGCCGGCGCCGTTCTCGCCCACCAGCGCGCGGATCTCTCCGCGTTCCACGGTGAGGCTGACGTCGCTCAAGGCCTGGACGCCGGGGAACGACTTGCTGATCTCCTGGAGGCGGAGGGCTGGGGTCTGGCCAGTGGTCACGGCGCTTAGCCCATCCAGGGTGGAGGTGGCGACCCCACCAGGTGGAGTACTAAATTCTGGAGAAGGACTTACGGCCGGCAGGTGACCACGGACCGAGGCCCGCGCGCAACCCCGTCGATAGTCTGTCGATAGGCTAACTTCGTACTAAATTGATCTCCGACGCCGATCGACCCACTTGTCCCGGTTGGGTTTTCGCTCAGGCCTGCGGCATGAACCATCGGTAGAGGGGCAAGAAGGCCGCACCGAGGAGCCGCGCGTCCGGCCCGGTCCGGCCCAGCTCCACCCGCGGCGGCTTCATCCCTTGCCAGCGCCGGTTCTCCAGCTCCGCCTCCACCCGCCAGACCAGCTCCTGCAGCGCCTGGCCCGGGATGGAGCCGTCGATGACGATCCCCTCCAGGCCGAGCAGGCAGGAGGCGAAGTGGCAGGTGCGCGCCAGCGCGGTGGCCGCGCCCTCCAGCCACCCGCGGGTCACCTCGTCCAGCGGCAGCGAGACCCCGTCGGCCCGCTCCGGCTCCGCCTTCAGGCCGGCCTGGGCCAGCGCCTGCCGCAGATGCAGCCCCGAGGCCTCGTGCAGGCGCAGCGGCTCGCCGCCGGGCAGCTCGTCCAGCCCCGAGCTGAGCAGCCCGATGGCCCCGGCCCGTCCGCCGGGGCCGGTGTAGAGCCGTCCCTCCAGCACCAGCCCCGCGCCCAGGAAGGTCCCGACGTACAGGTAGAGGAAGTCCCGGAAGTCGCGCCCCCAGCCGGTGACCAGCTCGGCGCAGCAAGCCGCCACCGCCTCGGGCACGGCCTCCACCGACCCGCCGCCCTCGCCCTGGAGCAGGCCGTTCAGATCCACCGCGCTCCATCGCTCCGCCAACCCGAGCAGCCGCCGCGCCGCGCCGTTCCCCTTCCCCAGCCAGAGCGGTACCGCCACCCCCAGGCCGGCGAACCGGGCCCCATCCCGCTGTGCCTGCTCGCCGAGGGCGCGGGCCTGGGCCCGGAGATCGCACTGGACCGCCTCGGGCTCGAGCGGGTCGTATCGCTTGGACTGCCGCCACAGCACGTGGCCGAGCACGTCGATGGTTACGATCTCGAGCCCCCGCGCGCCGATCCGCGCGCCGACGCAGGAGGCGCCCCCGGGGTTGAGCGCGACGGGCATGGGCGGGCGCCCTGACTTTCCGTGAACCGGGGGCTGGGCGACCAACCAGCCGCTGCCCAGCAGCTTGTCCACCAGCGTGGAGACGGTCTGCTTGTTGATGCCGGTGAGCCGCGAGAGGTCTGCCTTGGGGAGCGGCCCGCGGAAGCGGAGCGCCTGCAGGATGCGCCACTCCCGCTCGGGCTGTCCCGAGGGCACGTCCAGCGGCGGGTGACCTTCCTGGGCTCGCACGGGTCGCGGGGCCGGACTGGCCGCTACCTCGCCGGGCAGTGGTACTTGGCGCAGAGCGCCCGGGCGTTGTCGGGGGTGATCTCCTCGGTGCCGAGGACCACCTTGCGCGGCGGTACCTCTCCCCTGGTGAGGATCCGGTAGGCCCACTCGACGGCCTCGGCGGCGCCGGTGGGGTAGACGTAGCTGACGCCCAGGCGGCCCTGCAGGATGCTGGCGATGCTGCCGTCGGGATCGGGCAGGCCATCGATACCCACGAAGAGCATCTTCTCCGTGTCCAAGTCGGCGTTCCGGGCGGCGATGTAGGCCCCCTCGGCGCTGATGTCATTGTGACCGTAGACGACGTCGATGTCGGGGTGGGCCTGGAAGGCAGCGGCGGCCGCGGGGACGGCCTTCTCCTTCAGCCACTCGGAGGTGGGGCTGGCCACGATCCGCACGTCGGGGTTGGCCTTGATGCCGTCCACGAAGCCGCTGTGGCGGTCCGGGGCCGGGGGCGAGCCGGACAGGCCGGTGACCTCGAGGACGTTGCAAGGCCTCCGGTTCCTCTCCGCGCACCACCGGGCCACGTAGGCCCCGGCCTTGGCGCCGATCATCCGGTTGTCGGCCCCGATGAACATGGTGAAGGCGTCGCCGAGCACCGCCCGGTCCAGGACGATGACCGGTATCCCCGACTCGTAGGCCCGCTTGACCACGGCGGTGAGGGGGGCGGACTCGTTGGGCGAGATGATGAGCAGGTCGACGCGCTGCTGGATGAACCGCTCCACGTCGGCCACCTGCTTGGCGTTGTCGCGCTGGCCGTCGGCGATAATCAGCTTGAGCTCGGGGTGCTTCCGGACGGCTGCCTCCACCTGGTTGTTCATGGCCACGCGCCAGGGGTCGGTGAAGGCCAGCTGGGAGAAGCCGACGAGGTACTCCTCGGCCGCCACCCGCCGGGGAACGGTCAGGCCCGCACCAACGAGCACCAGAAGCGCGGTGGTGGTGCGTTGCGCACGGTTCATGTTCCTCTCCTGCCGCGGCGTTCGAGGAAGGGCCGCGCCTAGCTGCGCGGCTGCAGGCGCTGCAGAGCGACGGCGGCGATGATGAGCAGACCTTTGATGAGCAGCTGCACGTCGGGGGCGATGTTGTTCAGCCCGAGGATGTTGTCGATCATCCCCAGCATCCAGGCGCCGGCGACCGTGCCGGCGACCTTCCCCGTCCCGCCGGTCAGGCTGGTCCCTCCGATGACCGCCGCGGCGATGGCGTTGAGCTCGTAGGAGACGCCGTCGTTGGGGCTGCCCTGGCTGAGCTGGACCACGTGGATGATGGCGGCCAGCGCCACCAGCAAGCCGCAGATCGCGAAGACGGCCACCTTGGTGTCGTCCACCGCCACGCCGGAGAGGCGCGCCGCCAGCGGATTGCCGCCGCAGGCGTAGACATGGCGGCCGAAGGCGGTGTAGCGGAGCACCAGCCCGATCGCCACCGCCACCACCAGGAGGAGGAGGGCCGGCACCGGCAGGCCGGCCACGCGCCTGGCCAGCACGAAGAGGCTCTCCGGCGCCAGCCCGGGCACCGGCAGGACCGGGATGGCGATGCCGCCGAAGCAGATCCGGGCCAGCCCGCGGGCGAAGCTGAGCATGGCCATGGTGACGACGAAGGACGGGATCCGCAGCCGGGTGGTCACGAAGCCGTTGGTGGCCCCCACCCCCGCCCCGGCCAGTAGGGCGGTGATCACCGTGGCCGCGGCCCCCCAGTGCGGCTGGACCAGGAGCCAGGCCGCCCCCGTCCCCACCAGCGCCAGCACCGAGCCGACCGAGAGATCGATCTCCCCCACGATCAGGACCAGGGTCATCCCCACGGCGATGATCCCGTTCTCGGCCACATCGCGCAGGATGATGGCCTGGTTGGGCGGATCGAGGAACAGGTTCACCCCGTGGCGGGATGGGGAGAGGATGGCCCCGAAGGCGACGACGACGAGCAACCCGACGTATCCCTGGAACCGGCTGGCCAGCCGGAGCAGGCCCTGCAGGCCCGAGGACTCCGGGGCGGCGGTGGCGGTGGTGTTCATGGGCTGGCGGTCTCCTGGCGCCCGGAGGTCCGAGCGCGACCGAAGCGGGTGGCGAGGTCGAGGATCCGCTCCTGGGTGGCCTCCCCCCGGGGCAGGCTGCCCGTGATCCGCCCCTCGCACATCACGTGGATCGCGTCGCAGAGCGCGAGCAGCTCCGGGATGTCGGAGGAGGCCAGGAGCACCCCGGCGCCCTCGCGCGCCAGGTCGTCGACCAGCGCGTAGATCTCCGCCTTGGCGGCGACGTCCACGCCCTGGGTCGGCTCGTCGAGGAGGAAGAGCGCCGGGCAGAGCAGGAGGAACCTGGCCAGCGCCACCTTCTGCTGGTTCCCGCCGCTCAGGCTGGCAACGGTGGTGCGCAGGGTGGGCGGCTTAATGTCGAGGCGGGCCACCATCTCCTCCACCGCGCGCTGCTCCGCCCGGAGGTCGAGGAAGGGGAGGGGCCGCCGGACGAAGAGGGAGAGCCCGGCCAGGCTGGCGTTCTCCAGCACGGAGCGGGGCAGCACCAGGCTCTGTCCCTTCCGGTCCTCGGTGACGAAGCTGATGCCGGCGCGGATGGCGTCCCGCGGCGAGGACAGCCGCACCGCCCGGCCGCGGACGGTGACGGTGCCCCGGACCCGCCGCGGGTTCGGGACGCCGAACAGCGCCTCGAGGAGCTCGGTGCGCCCGGAGCCGAGCAGGCCGGCCACCCCGATGATCTGGCCGGCCTTCACCGTGAGGTCGATCTCGTGGAGGCCGCACCGGTCGGCGGTGCCGCGCACCTCCAGACCGCGCACCCCGAGCACCTCGCCCCCGACGCTCCGCGGCCGGGCGGGGATGGCGCCCGCCGGCTCGTGGCCCACCATCGCCTGGATCAGCGACGCGCGGGTGAAGTCGCCGATGGGCCGGCTGTCCACGCGCCTGCCGTCGCGGAGCACCGTGACCCGGTCGCCGATGGCGAAGACCTCCTCCATCCGGTGCGAGATGTAGACGATGGCGAGGCCCGCGGCGCGGAGGCGGCGCATCACCATGAAGAGCTGGCCAACCTCCTCGACGTTGAGCGCCGTGGTCGGCTCGTCCATGACCAGGACGCGCGCCTTCAGGCTCATGGCCTTGCCGATCTCCAGGAGCTGGCGCTCGGCCACGCGAAGCTGACCGACCTTCCGATCCGGGTCGAGGTCCAGGCCTAGCTGGGCGACCCAGCGCCGCGTCTCGACCTTCATCCTCCCCTCGTCCAGCACCCAGCGCGCCCGCTTCAGCTCGCGCCCCAGGAAGAAGTTCTCGAAGGCCCGGAGCTCCGCGACCTGGTTCAGCTCCTGGTGGATGATGGCGATACCCTGGCGCTGTGCCGCCCGCGGATCGTCCGCGTGCAGCGGGACCCCGCCCAGCCGGATCTCGCCCTCGTCGAGGGGGTAGACGCCGGCGAGGATCTTCATGAGCGTGCTCTTCCCGGCGCCGTTCGCGCCCATGAGCGCGTGGACCTCTCCGGCGTTCGCCGAGAAGTCGACACAATCGAGCGCCACCACACCTGGAAAGCGCTTGGTGACGCCCCGCATCTCCAGCAGCGGCTCCGGGGCGCCGGACTTGGCGGGGTCGCTCACTTCGGGTCACCTCGTCGAGCCGCCAGCGACGCTACCGCCGACGGGCGCGATGAGACTAAGTCTGGGAGATGTACTTATGAGCGGACACACCACCACAGGCGGCTGGAGGTGCGCAAGCCCCCCGGGTCAGGGGTTTGGCAAGGCTCGGACTATGTTGATCCTCTTCGCTTCCTGGCGCGCCCCCCACGGCACTGGTGAGGCCGCACGGTGGCTCTCCCAGCGACAGACGGCGCTGGACGGCGAGTGGAGGCCAGGCGTGTTCAGGGACGAGCAGGTGCGGCTGTCGCGACACCTGGCGCCGCTGAGGCTGTCGCTGCGTCGCCCGCGGGCCACATCATGAGGCGGTGAAGCCAGCGGGGTTGTGGCCGCGAGATGCAGGGGGCGCTGTGCCTCCCGGGCCTTGGTGCGACCCCCGGCACGGTCAACGGCAGCGCGGCCCGTTCCCCTCCAGGAAGGACATCCTCGGAGCAACCCGCTGAACGGCCGCGCGCGGGCGCCCTTCTCCGTCCCCGCCCCTCCAGGCCCCCAAGCCGAACCAACCCCGCCTGCCGACGCAAGCTCAGCTCGCGCGCGCCGATGAGGCCAAGGTCGCCATCGCTTCCGCTGAACCAGGCGCGATCGGCGAGGGCGAGCCCTCACGTGAAGCGAATGCTGTGTCCGGCGTTCTGCGGCGGCGGAAGGGGCGGAGCGGTCACTCCACGCAGAGGATCTGGACGCGCGTGAAGTTCGCCAGCGGCTGGCCCGCCGGGTTCAGGCACTGGATGTACACCTGCGGCCGGTTACCGTTGTTCGCGTCGAGGCCCGCCTGGACCTGGCAGGTGGTGCCGTACGGCGCGGCGTAGCCGCCCGGCACCGCGGTGAAGCACTCGTAGGCCGTGCCCCAGGTCGGCGGCTGGCCTGCGGGGAGCGTGAAACCGATGATGCACTCGTCGGGGTTCCCGGTGGGGGTCCCGGAGGCCGCGTCGGCCCCGCGGAAGAAGTCGACCGAGCACTGGTCGGTGGCAGCGGGGTCGGGGTCGAGGACGATCTCCGCGAAGAGGGCGGCGTCGATCCCGGCAGCCACTCCCGTCGGGCCCTGGGGCCCAGCGGGGCCCTGCGGGCCCTGCGATCCCTGGGAGTTCCAGGAGATGGGGTTCTCGAGCGACGAGCAGGCGTTCGGTCCGGATACGATCCGCAGGAAGCCGAGCGCCTTCGACACGCACCCGTAGATGGTGCTGGCGCGCGCGGGGGTGAGGGGAAGAACGGCTAGCGAAGCGAGCGCGAAGACCCCGAGGGTCCGCGGCAAGGACCTCATGGCAGCTCCTTTCGTGAGCGCAGAGCGGCTGGCTCGCAGCCGATCTAGGACTGGCCCCAACACCTCGGTAGGTGCGCTGCTGCGAAATCGCCTGGGCCACCCTCCGCTCGGAGCCCGCCGGCACCTGGGGAGTCCAATCGAGACCGCTTCGTTCTCCGAGCCTGGCGCGGTGGACTGCCAGGCGTCCGCGCAAGACGCCGCCCGAGCCATCAACGGACGGTGGCGCCACGGGGCCGATCACTCCCCGCGCCTGGGCGTGCCGGGTGGCGCGGGAGCGGCTCGCGGGGCGACCGTGCTCAACGCCTCCGCGAGGGGAGGTGGGCGAGGGCGGCCCGCGCGGCGTGGTAACCGCACATTCCGTGAACCCCGCCTCCGGGCGGGGTGGACGCCGAGCAGAGGTAGACGCCGCGCAGAGGGGTGGAATAGCCACGCCAGGTGGGCCGAAGCAGGAACTGCCGGAGGTCCATGGCGCCACCGGCGATGTCGCCGCCCACCAGGTTCGCGTCCATGGCCTCGAGACCCTCGGGGGAGAGCACGCGCCGCCGGAGCACGCAGTCCCGAAACCCGGGGGCGAAGCGCTCGATCTGGGCCTCCAGCCGCGGGAGCATGTCCACCCTCGATCCGTTGGGGACGTGGCAATAGGCCCAGGCGGTGTGCCGTCCGGCGGGAGCGCGCGAGGCGTCGAAGAGGCTCGGCTGGGAGAGGAGGACGAAGGGGCGCTCGGCGTGCCCGCCCAGGCGGGTGGTCCGCTCTGCCTGGGCGATCTCCTCGAAGCTCCCGCCGAGGTGGACGGTGGCAGCCCGCGCGCACTCGCCGGCCTTCCAGGGGATCGGCGCGGTGAGCGCGTAGTCCACCTTGAAGGCGGCCGAGCCGTAGCGGAACCGCGCCAGCCTCCGCCGGAAGCCCTCCGGGAAGCGGTCCCCGGCGAGCGCCAGGAGCTGGCGGGGCGTCAC
Organism: Anaeromyxobacter sp.; assembly: GCA_035541675.1. Classification (GTDB taxonomy): domain Bacteria; phylum Myxococcota; class Myxococcia; order Myxococcales; family Anaeromyxobacteraceae; genus Anaeromyxobacter. The sequence goes on from DATKMW010000029.1 coordinate 20,915, forward strand.
GTCGCAGAGGACGGGGCCCACGTCCCGGAGCGCGGCCAGGGACTCCACCCGCGCCGAGGTCCGGACCCGGCCGCCCAGCGTCGCCAGGTGGCGGCACAGGGCATCGGTGATGGCCTGGGCCCCTCCGCGCGGGATGGGCCAGCCGACGGCGTGGGCGGACACCGCCATCAACAGGGCGAAGGCGGCGCTCAGGGGCTCGTCGAGGGCGAGGAAGGAGTGTGCCGCCAGCCCCGCGAACAGGGCTCGCGCGCGCTCGCCGCGGAGGCGGCCCGCCAGGCGCTCGGCGGAGAGGAGCGCGCGCGCCCCGAAGAGCAAGGTGAGCCGGGGGTGCCTGGGGAGCGCGAGCGCCGGGCGGAGGACGTCCGCTGCGAGGGCGGGCCACCCCCGCACGAAGGGGCCCACGAGCCTCTCCCAGGCCGCGCCGTCGGCCCCCAGGGATGCCCTCGCCGCCGGGAGGTCGCGCTCCAGCACGACCGCCGTCCCGTCGTCCAGCGGGTGCGCGAGGGGCGCGGGGGAGTGGATCCAGGTCAGGCCGTGGGCCTGGAGGGGGAGCGAGGAGAAGAAAGGCGAGCCCGCGGCGAGCGGGTGCACCGCGGACCCGAAGTCGTGAAGGAAGCCGGGCAGCGTGAGATCCAGGGTGCGGGCCGCCCCCCCCGCCGTAGCCTCCGCCTCCATCACCTCTACCTCGAGGCCTGCCTGGGCGAGGACGATGGCCGCGGCGAGCCCGTTGGGGCCGGACCCCACCACGCATGCCTTGTCCCCCATGGTGCCTCCCCCTCCTTCGGCTGCACCCGGCCCGGACCCGAGGCTAATCCCGGGGCCCGACCGTGGGCCACTCCACGATCCTGAGCTCGCCGGCCTGCGTCCGCTCCACCGTGGGCGCGTACAGGCCCAGCAGCTCCCGCCGCCACCATCGACCGGTCTTCCGGAGCTCGGGAAGGCTCGTGAACCAGTACTGCCAGAGGAGCACGCGGATCGCTCGCGGCGGATCCCGCTCGAAAGGGTTGCCGGCGAAGAGCTCGAGCACGTCTCGGTCGTCCTGGAGCAGCCGGATCTCGAGGTTCGGCACGATCGAGTACTCCCGCCACGATCCGAGCGACGCGAACCACAGGTTCCAGTCCAGGCGCGGCTGATAGGGGGCGAAGATGCGCGGCGCCCGGTCGAGGGACTGCGCCTTGTAGCGAAACGGGTAGGCCACCCAGGTCTGCCCGTCTGCCGAGCCCTGGAACTCGATCTCGTATCGCCCGCGCGTCATCACCGCGAAGAGCCCGTATCGGTTGGCGATCCGGAAGGGGGCCAGGGCCGTCACCGGGGAGGAGGGGACGGGCACCCTCGCGAACAGCCAGGCGAGCTCGGCGGCCGTGGCGTACCCCACCCAGCCGAGAGCCAGCGCACAGGCGGAGAGCCTGAGCGCCCTCCACCGGCGGCGTGGGCGCTCGCCGGGCTGCCCCAGGGCGGCCGGCGCGAGGCCGGGCTCGCCCTTCTCGCGGAACCTCGCCGGCAGGAGGCTCACCACCTGGCCATCGTCGAGGAGGAGCACGCCCAGAGACAGGACGAGGTAGTTCAGGAACGCGTAGTTCGCGGTGAGGATGACGGCGATCTGCCAGGGCGTGGCGATGAGGAAGCAGGCGAGCCGGAAGCGGCGCGGCAGGAACACCAGGAAGACGAGGGCGAGCTCCAGGGCGAGGGTTGCGCAGACGGTGACAGCGTGGAAGGCGTGGGGGAGGTGCTGCACGTAGTAGCCGATCCAGGTGGGCAGGGGCCCGTTCTGGTAGTACTCGTCCATGGCCGTGAAGTTGCGCCACTCCGGGTCGCCGCTCAGGAGCTTCACCACCCCCGACTCGAAGTAGATGCGGAACCACTCCCAGCGCAGGAGGTAGAGGCTCGCCCGGGAGGGAGGGTGCCCGCGGCCCAGGCCGGGGCGCAGACCCCCGGGTGCGAGGAACAGGGCGAGGAACCCCGCCTCGAGCAGCATGCCGTCGGACTGGTACCCGGAGAAGTCCTGGGCCGCGGCGACGAAGGAGAGGAAGCACACGAACGACAGCGCCAGCGTCCCGCGCGGCCAGAGGTTGACGACGAGGAGGAGCGAGGCCGCCATACCCCCGAAGCAGAGCGCGCTCAGGGCCCGGGGCCCGCTCGACCACCAGAGCAGGGTCGGCGCGGACGCGAGGCGCTGCCAGGGCCCGAGCGCCCCGGCCACGGCCTTGAGATAGCTCTCCGCGGGGAGGATCCCGTCCGGCCCGATGAGGCCGCGGATCTGGAAGGCCAGCGAGTAGAAGGCCGAGAAGTAGATGGCGCCGAGGGCACGCAAGAAGATCCACCGGGGCCAGAGGTGGCCGGGGGGGTCGGAGGTCCCTTCGAGGAGCCATGCGATCGCGTGCACCGGGGAGGTCACCCTGGGTTCCATGTGGCGACGCACGCAGGCCCCTCCGGGGCCGGACCGCTGCCCGGGGGAGAGCCCGGCGCCTCCCCACGCAGGCTAGGCGGAGTCCGCAGCTCGGCCGGGCGTCGGTGGAGGTGCACGTGGACGTGTGCTCCGTGCGGCCTCACCTTCCATAATGCGACCGCACCAGCCGGCCATTCGGAGCGGATGCCGTGGTCGCTTCCACGGGGAGGTGCGGCCGTGACCAGGCGATGCTCCGGCGCATGCCTCTGGCGCTTGGGTCCGGATGCTCTCGGACCCCGAGTTGTTCACCCTCGAGTCGCTCCAGCGAGAGCACCGTCCGTCGATCCAAGCGCCGGGGTGGCGAATGCGGCCCGGCCCGCTGGCCGGTTTCTCCAGGCCCGTGGCGGGCGGTCCCCAGGTTGCAACGCGTCCTGCCGCATACCCATCCCGATCCTGGCCTTCATGAGGGTGCCACTCCGCGAGACGACGGGCTGCATTCGCAGGCCCCGCTGCTCCATCGCGGGATCGACCAGTCCCTGGCCGGCGCCGTGCGCTAGGCTCGCCGGGGCGACCGGGTCGCGGCCCGCAGGGCGTACGCCACCGCTGCGCGGTGGCTGAGAGCCGCGGCTCCCCCGGCGACGTTCGCGGTGAGGAAGATGACCCGGTAGACGAGCGTAGCCGCCGCGCTGCCGTGCGCCAGGCCGAAGGCGAGGTCGGCGGTCAACCAGAACAGGTTGGTCACCGCGAGGAGAGTCCAGGTCCACGACAGCCTGCCTCCTCGGAACGCGAAGGCGATGCGCAGGAGCGGCAGGGCCAGGACGAAGCAGGCGGCGTCCGCAAGGGTGGAGAGGAGGTCGAGAGCAGGCTGGATCGGGGGCTGCGCGACCGCGAGTTCGCGAACCACGGGGGCGATGACGATCGATCCCAGCACCAGCGCCAGCGCCAGGCCACCGGCGTAGATCACGAGGGCGGGGGCGCGCTCTCGACCGACGAGCGCGAACCCCGCGCGGCGATACGCCAGCACGAACAAGGCCGCACCCGGCACGGAGATCACGTTGCCGGTTATCGAAAGCGCCAGCGTCAGCGCCGAGGGCCCTGCCCCCGGCGAGACGGCGGCCGCCACCACCGAGACCGTGGCGGTCCCGTAGGGCACCGCCGAGAGGCTCCACGCCCAGCGCATGAAGTCGCCCCCGCGAAAGGAGCGGGCTGCTGCGACCATGGCGGCGATGGCGAAGATGGCGGCGGCGCTGGTTGCCGCCACCCAGAAGCTCTGCGGCAGCGGCGATCGGATCGCCAGGGCCAGGGCGGCCGCGGCCACGAGCACGGGAGCCAGCACGAACCTCATGGGACTTGCCCCATGGCCAGGAGCTCCGCCGTCAGGCGATCGGCCGCCTCCGTCCCGAGGAGCGTCCTCATCGCGGGCTGCAAGGACGCGGCCAGGCTCGGCACCATCGACCAGGTCAGCGACTCGGGCGAGATGGCGAGGGCCCGGGTGCAGAAATCGCGAAGGGCCTCCCGGGCGGCATTCGGGCCCAGGTAGGGAGCCAGCAGTGCCGCGATGGCGTTCGCGGGATCGCTCGCTCGATCCGGGGGCGCGGGTGGCGACGCGGGCACGGTCATGGTCCGGCGGTGCCATCCCCGATGCCTGGGTACTCCACCTCGACCGCCGCGCCTCGCCCCGGGCTCGAGCGGATGGCGACGCCCCCACCGCCCCGCCCGGCCAGGGCCTCGACGGAGGCGAGGCCGGCCCCGCACCGCCCGGCGCGCGTCGTGGAGAGCGGATGGAAGGGGCGCGCCTTGACCTCCGGCGCCAGGCCCGGCCCGCCCTCCTCCACCGGGAGGAGCCAGCGCCGGTTCAAGCCGGGGGCCACGCGCACGAGGATCCGGCCGCACTCGCCGAGCGCCACGCCGGCCCTGGTCAGCGGCCCGCGCAGGGCTGCCACGCCCCGGCAGAGGCCCCGGGACACCAGGCCCCGGCGCACCGCCCGTGAGCCCCACGCCACGGCCGCGGCGACATTGCAGGCGACGCCGACGAGGAAGGCAGCTCGGACCGCCTCGTGCCAAGCGAAGCGGCGCGGCGCGGCGCCCCCGAGGCCAGAGCCGAACGTCACGAGCAGGGCGGCGTGGTGCCCGCGTCGCCACCAGCGCAATCTCACGATTCGATCCTACCGCACGGTCAGTGATCGCTCCACCCTCGATATGGGCATCGCGGCGCGAGCGGGAGCGACGGCCGCTCCCCCAGGTCACCCGACGGTGCCGGTCCGGGGCCGCGGCTCGACCTGCCCCGCCATCCTCCCGGCATGAGCGCTCCCGCCCGGCCTGGCCTCTTCTCCGGCCGAGGCATCCGGGACGTTCACCCCGGGTCGCGGACTCAGGTCCCCTGGCTAGGGGCGGGGCGGGGCGATCCTGGCGTCCCAGGCGGCCGCGTCGTCGGGCCGGCCGGAGCGGCGGTACAGGTCGCGCAGGGCCTGGTAGCCGTCCTGGGTGCGCTCGAACGACGGACCGCGGGCCTCCTCCAGGGCCTTCACCGCCGGGACCAGGATGGCCTCCGCCTCGGCGAAGCGGCGGGCCAGGGAGAGGCAGATCCCGATCCGCACCCGGGTGTTGGCGGTCCGCCAGTTGCGATCGCCGACCAGGGCGAGCCGGGCTGCCTCTGCGCGCCTGAGGGTGGCGATGCCCGCCTCGAAGTTGCCCCGGCCGCACTCGGCGTTGCCGAGGACGTTCCAGGCGAAGGCGGTGAGGTTGTGGGCCGGCCCCACCGTGCGCTCCAGCCCCAGGGCGGCAGGCCCCGCGACCTCCGCCGCCTCGGGGTAGCGGCCCAGGTCATCGAGGACCGAGGCCAGGCTCGCCTGGGCCCACAGGGTCTCGGCATGGGTCGGGCCCAGGACGCGTTTCCGGGTGGCGATGAGCTGCCGGTAGATGGCGACGGCCTCCTCCCGCCGGCCCACGGCCTCGAGGGCCCCGGCGTAGTTGAACTCCACGCTCAGGGCCATGGGGTGATCGGCGGGCGCCGACCGCTCCACCACGGCCCTGGCTTCCTGCTGGAGGGCCAGGGCCTCCTGGGCCCGTCCCTGGCCGCCGATGAGGACCGCCCAGTCGTTGAGCAGGGCGGCAAGCCGGACGTCGGCCACGCCGGCGGCCCGCAGATCCTCGCGGGCGGCACGGTACTCGGCCTCCGCCTCGGCCTCCCGGTTGGTGTTGGCCAGGATCATGGCCAGCTTCTCGTGGGCGAGGCCCAGCTCCGGGGCGCGCGCCGGGTCCCCGTGCGTCGCCCGGGTGAAGAGGGCGATGGCCTCCCGGGCGGTGGGCTCGGCCTCCCCGTAGCGGCTCATGGACCAGAGGGTCTCGGCCCGTGCGAGGAGGGCGGTGCCGAGCCGCCCCTCCTCCCTCGGCTGGGCGCGGAGGAGGCGGACCAGCCCATCCTCGGCGGCGAGGGCCTCGGGGAAGCGCCCCAGCGAGGAGTCGGCCTGGACCACGGTCAGGAGGGCGTCGGCGGCGACGAGCGGCTCGGCGCCCTCGATGCGGTTCGCCTGCTCGGCGGCGCGGTCGAGGACCTGGGCCACGGTGACGTCGCGGCGCCCGCCGGCGGCGGGGTCGGAGGCCTGGAGCATGGAGGTGAGGAAGGCGTTGATGCGCTCGGCCCGCGCCGAGGCCGAGAGGGCCCGGTCGCGCTCCTGGGCCACCCGGTGGGCCTGCCAGACGTAGCTCCACGCGGCCGAGGCCAGGGCGGCGGCGAGGAGGGCGACCAGGGCCGAGGCGAGGGCGTTGCGCCGGAGGAACCTGGCGGCGCCGCGGGCCAGGGACGGAGGTCGGGCCCGGACCGTGCGGTGCTCGAGGTAGCGGCGCAGCTCCTCGCGCAGCTCCTCCGCCGTGGCGTACCGTCGAGGGGGATCCCGCGAGAGAGCCCGGGCCAGGATGGCGTCCAGGTCGCCGCGCAGGAGGCGTGCCTCCAAGAGCGCCCCCTGCTCCCGGGCGGCGTGGCTCGCGAGCGGCGGGTCCCTCTGGGTGACGGCCAGCATGTAGGCGAGGGGGCTGGTGGCCTCGGGGTGGATGGTCCGGCCGGTGAGGAGGCGGAAGCCCAGGGCGCCCAGGCCGAAGACGTCGGTGGCGGTCGAGGCCGGCGCGCCGGACACCTGCTCCGGCGCGGCGTACTGCGGGGTGAAGAGCGCGCCGGCGTCGCCGGTGAGGGTGGCCTCGGCGGACCGGTCGTCGAGGAGCTTGGCGATCCCGAAGTCGATGAGCTTGGGGGTTCCCTCCCGGGTCATGAGGACGTTCGAGGGCTTGATGTCGCGGTGGACCACGAACATCCGGTGGGCCTGGGCCACGGCGTCGGCGAGCTCGGCCAGGAGCCGCACCCGCTCGCGCAGCGGCGTATCGCGGGCCTGGCAGTAGCTGTCGATGGGCTCCGCGCCGGAGACGAGCTCCATGGCGATCCAGGGGGTGCCGTCGTCCGCCGTCCCGGCGTCGACGAGCCTGGCGACCGCCGGGTGCTCGAGGCGGGCCAGGGTCCTCATCTCCCGGGCGAAGCGGCCGCCCCGGGTCCCGGAGAGGCCGCCGCCCAGCAGGACCTTGAGGGCCACCTTCTGGTCGATGCCGTCGGTCCGCTCGGCCCGGTAGACGACGCCCATGCCGCCCTGACCGAGGAGCTCCAGGAGTCGGAACCGGCCCAGCACCCGGCCCAGCATGTCGCTCCGGTCGGGGGAGAGGGGAGGGAGGGGCTCCTGGGCGTCGTGGCCGAGCCGCTCCTCGGCCCCGAGGAGGGCCAGGACCTCCTCGCGCAGCGCGGCGTTCCCGGCGCAGCCCCTTTCGAGGAAGGTGGCGCGCGCCTCCGGCTCGAGCCCGAGGGCCTCCTCGAAGAGCTGGAAGGCCCGGGCGCGCTCGGCGGGGCTCCGGCTGGTCATGCGGCCAGCTCTCGGACCAGCCAGGTCCGGCCGGCGCGCCACTTCCGGTGCACGGTGGAGGCGGAGGTCTCGAGCTCCGCGGCGCACTCCTCCACGGTGAGGCCCCCGAAGACCCTGAGCTCGACCACGCGGGCGGCGGTCACGTCGATGCTCTCCAGCTCGCGCAGCAGGTCGTCGACGTCGAGGATGTCGCGCTCCCTGGCCACCTCCTCGAGGCCTTCCAGGGTGACGGTGACGCGCGCCCCGGCGTCGCGCTTCTGGCGTCCTCGCCGGCGGGCGTCGTCGACCAGGGCCTCGCGGGCCACCCGGGCGGCCACCGCCAGGAGGTGGGGGGTGCCCTGCCACTCGATGCGCGAGAGCTGGGCCAGCCGGAGGTAGACCTCGTGGACCAGGGCGGTGGGCCGGAGGGTGGCGGCGCGCTCGTCCTTCAGGGCGCGGACGGCCACGGCCCGGAGCTCGCCGTAGCACTCCCTCACGAGGCCGTCGAGCTCGTGCCGGGCGGCGCTGGAAAGCGGGCTCACTCCCACGCGGCGCCCCTCGCTCATGGAGGCTCCCGACCCGATTGCCTACCAGCCGCCGGCCGGGTCCTCCTCGGTATCCCTCCACCGCCGGGCCCGCGCAAGCGCCGAGCGATGGGCCCACGGGACGGGCCCAGCCGCCCCGCGGCAAGGGGGAGAGGAGGGCGCTCAGGGCGCCCGGGCGCCGGTCTGGCGGGCCTCGCTCGCCCAGGCGGCGGGCTCCGGGGCGGCGGGCTCCGGAGCGCGGGCGGTGGCCGGGCGCGCCGGGCGCTCGTACCACTCGCCGCGCCAGCGCGGCACGCCGCGCACCCGACCCGCCTCGGCGGGCTTGGCGAGGAGGACCTGGAAGACGCTGATCCCCCCCCGCCGGAACTGCGCCGAGGAGGAGGCGAGGTAGAGCCGGTAGGCCCGCGCCCGGCGCCGGCCCACCAGCCGCTCCGCCTCGCCCCAGCGCTGCTCCAGCCGCTCCACCCAGGCCGCGCAGGTGTCGGCGTAGTGCTCGCGGAGCGAGTCCACGTCCCGCACCTCGAAGCCGGCGCGCTCGGCGGCGTCGAGCACCTCGGGGAGCGGGATGAGCTCCCCGTCGGGGAAGATGTAGCGCTCGATGAAGCTGCCGCCGCGCTGGCTGCCGAAGCGGAAGGCGCTCCGGCCGCGGGAGGTGTCGGCGATGTAGTGGTTGAGGAAGAGGCCTCCCGGGTTGAGCAGGCGGTGGAGGGTGGAGAAGTACTCCGGGAGCCGGGCCCGGCCCACGTGCTCCATCATCCCCACGCTGGAGATCTTGTCGAACCGCTCCTCGGGGGGGAGCTGGCGGTAGTCCACGGCCAGGATCTGTCCGCCGGGGGGGCCGGAGGCCACCCGGCGCCGGGCCTCCTCGAGCTGGTTCCTGGAGAGGGTGACGCCTACGGCGCTGGCCCGGTAGCGCTCCACCGCGTGGCCCACCAGGGCCCCCCAGCCGCAGCCCACGTCGAGGAGCCGGTCGCCCGGCGAGAGCGCGAGCTTCCTGCAGACGAGGTCGAGCTTGGCCCGCTGCGCCTCCTCCAGGGACCGGGCCCAGGGGGCGAAGTAGGCGCAGGAATAGACCATCTCCTCGTCCAGGAAGAGCCGGTAGAAGTCGTCCGAGACGTCGTAGTGGTGCTCGATGGCCTTCCGGTCCCGGCCCAGGGAGTGGGTCTGGCCCCGGAGATGGGCGTCGATGTCCTTCTTGCCGAGGCGGGCGAGGGCCCGCCGGACGAAGACGGCCAGCACGGCGGGGAGGAGGCCGGGCCGGGCGGGCGGACCCTCCCAGCCCATGGCGGCCTCGAGGAGCGCCACCGCGTCGCCGTCGAGGTCGAGGTCGCCGTCGAGGAAGGCCTCGGAGAGAGCGCGCTCGGTGATGGGCGGGAGGAGCGCGTCGAGGGCCCGGGGCGAGGCGAGGACCACGGCGCCCGGCGGTCCCGGGGGACGCGCGGGCGGGAGCACGGTGCCGTCCCAGAGCCTGACCGCGAACTCGCGCGAGGGACCCGAGAAGAGCGCCCGCGCCGCCTGGACGAGATCCATGTGCCGCCTCCGTGGGACCGCGAGGAATCGATTCCACGAAACCTAGCTCCCTGCGGGCAAGGGATCGCTGTCCCCGTCGGGGGTGGTGCGCGAAGGGGAGGCCGCGGCGAGCGCCGAGCGGGGGTTCCGCGGCGCGTCGAACATTTGCATGCCGGATCCCGGCGCCGTATGCTGCGCTATCGGCGCAAGATCCCGGGATCAGGAGGGATCCAAGCGCGGGGCGGTCGGGGCGGACAGCGGCGGGTCTCGGGCGGGTGAATGGCGGACGGGGTGCAGGGGCAGCGGGGCGATGTCGGCCCGGAGGATATCCTCCGGAGCGCGCTGGAGAAGATCGTCTTCTTCGAGTGCCGAGTGTCGCAGCTCGAGGCAGAGCTCCACGCGGCGCGGGAGACGGCCGAGCGGGCGAGGGCAGACGCGGCCGAGTCCCGGCGGCGCGAGGTCGAGCTGTCGCAGGCGACGGCGGCCGAGCGCGGCGCGCGAGCCGACGCCGACGCCCGGGCCGAGGATCTGGCCGAGCGGGTGCGGCTCCTCGAGGGCGAGCGGGAGCGGCTCCTCGCCGGGCTGGTGGAGCACGCCCGGGTGGGCGGGGCCGCCTCCGCCGACGGCGCGCCCGGGCCCGAGGAGGGCGGGGCCGATCTGGCCAACTTCATCGCCGAGCTCAGGGCCGAGATCGTGGCCCTGCGGGCATTCAAGGCCGAGGCCGAGGAGGCGGGGATCCGCGGGGGCTGCACGGTCCGCGCGGCCCGCGGCGATCGGCCGGCCGAGGCCATGCCAGCCCTGGCCGAGCGGTTCCGCGCCGAGGGCCGGGTGGGCCTCCACGGCCGCGACGCCGACCGGCTGAAGGACCTCCTCACCACCCGGGCCGACAGGGTCCTCTACGAGCGGTCGATGGACGACCTGGCCGCGCCCGACGCCCGGACCCGGACGAGGGCGGTCCGGGCCCTGGAGGCGCTCGGCGCCCGGGCCGCGGCGCCGCTCCTGGCGGCGGCGCTGGGGCGCGAGGCCGACGAGGGGGTGAAGGCGGCCATCCTCACGGCGCTGGGCCGGTTCCAGGAGCCGTTCGCGGCCGACCTGTGTGCGCGGGCGCTCGACGACGCGCGGCCGGCGGTGCGGGTGGCGGCGCTGGAGGCCCTCTCCTCCCTGGCCACCAGCGAGGCCGAGCCTCGGCTCACCCGCGCCCTCGGGGATCCCAGCCCCCTGGTCCGCCGCAGGGCGGCGCTGCTCCTCGGCTTCGCCGGCGGCGACCGGGCCGAGGCGGCCCTGTCGGTGGCGCTGGGTGACCCGGACCGCGGCGTGGCCCGGGCCGCGGCCGCGGCGCTCTCGGGCCGGCCCACCCCGCGCGCCCAGGGCGCGCTGGCCCGCGCCCTGGAGCACCCGCACCGGAGCGTGAGGCAGGCGGCGGCCACCTCGCTCTCGAGGGTGGCCGGCGAGCCCGTGTCGGCCGACGGCCCGGCCCCGGCGCTGCGAGCCGCCGCCCGGCGGGTGGCCGCCAAGCTCGCGGCCATGGACGGCGTGGCGCTCCGAACGGCGGTGCTCTCCGGCGCGGCCGACGCGCCCGCGGCGAGCCCGCCGCCGGCCGAGCGCGCCGGGGCCCCGGGGAGGCCGGCGGCGGCGATCGCCCCGGCGGCGGTCCGCGCCGCGCAGGCCGCCGCCGCGCCGGCGCAGCGGGTGGCGGTGGCGGTGCGAGAGCCGCCGGCGCAGCGTCCGTCCGTCCCCTCCGCCCTGGAGGCCGCGGTGGTGGCCGAGGTCCGGACCGCCCTGCGGGGGGCGAGCGCGCAGGACCTCTCCGCGGCGCTGCAGGCGCCGGCGCCGGAGGTGTGGGCCGCCCTGGAGGTCCTCCGGGCGCGGGGCGCGCTGGTGCAGCGCGGCGCACGTTGGTTCACGGCCTAGAGCGAGGACCCAGGACCCCATGGACAACGTCCGGTACACGCCCAAGCGGTTGGCCCAGGTGGTTGAGGCGACCGAGCGGCAGGTGCTCCACGCCCTCGGGAAGAAGGACGCCTACGGCCCCGAGGACCTGCCCGTCCTCCGCGAGAAGCTGGGGCGCGCGCCCGAGCCCTTCCCCTCCCGCTGCCAGCTCTTCCTCAACTTCAAGGGGGGTACCGGCAAGACCAGCGTCTCCTCCTCCTACGCCTACCGGCTGGCCGAGCGCGGCTACCGGGTGCTGATGCTGGACCTCGACAGCCAGGGCCACGCCACCAAGTGCCTGGGCCAGGGCTCGGCGGTGGAGGGCACGCTACACGACGTGCTCATCCGCAAGAGGCCGCTCAGCGAGGTGACGGTGCCGACCCGCATGCCGGGGCTGTTCCTGGTGCCGGCCAACCTGGCCATGAGCACCATCGACCTCGCCCTCATGCCGCTGGCCGGCCGCGAGTTCCGGCTGCGCAACGCGCTCCGGGAGGTGGAGGGCAAGTACGACTTCGTGGTCATGGACGCGCCGCCCTCCTTCGGGCTCCTGAACCTCAACGCCCTGATGGCCGCCGGTGACCTGGTCATCCCGGTGCTGGCCGACTTCCTCTCCTACGACGGGCTCCGCCTGCTCTTCGAGACCATCCAGGGGCTGGAGGACGACCTCTCCCATCAGCTGGAGAACATCTTCATCGTGGTGAACGCCTTCAACCAGACGTTCAAGATCGCCCGCGAGGCGCTGGAAGCGCTCCGGACCCACTACGCCGAGTACCTGCTCCACACCGTGGTCCGCCAGTGCACCAAGTTCGCCCAGGCCTCGAGCGAGGGGTGCCCCATCTTCGGCTACGACCCCGAATCCAAGGGGGCCACCGACATCGAGGCGATGCAGCT
>DATKMW010000030.1:0-5518 GCA_035541675.1 Anaeromyxobacter sp.
CCAGGCCGGCCGCCACCGTGAACCCGCCCTGGAACGGCTCGGCGCGGAAGGAGAGCGTGAAGGCGGCCTCCTTCCCGGCCACCCCGGCCCGGTGGGCCGCGCAGGCCATGGTGAGCTCGTAGAAGTCGGTGAGCAGGGCCAACGACGGCTTGTAGAGCTGGGCGAGCGTGGGCATGGCGGTCGGAGGGGCCATGGAGATCTACCCGAGCCCCCGACTCGCCGCTTGCTTCGGCGGAGCGGGCGGCTATCACCTCGACCATGGATCATCCGCTCGGCCTCGTCACGCCCTTCTCGCCTTCTCCTGGCCGGCAGGGCCGGCTGGTGTCGCTGCCCGAGCTGGAGCGCCGGGGGTACGGCCCCGTCTCCCGGCTGCCGGTCTCGTTGCGGATCGTGCTCGAGTCCCTGGCGCGCAACCTGGACGGCCAACGGGTCACCGAGGAGGACGTTCGCGCCCTGGCCGGCTGGGCACCGCGGGCCGAGCGGAGCCGCGAGATCCCCTTCGTGGTCGGCCGGGTGCTGCTGCAGGACTTCACCGGGGTGCCGCTGCTCGTCGACCTGGCGGCCATGCGGTCGGCCGTGGCCCGCCTGGGCAAGGACCCGGCCCTGGTCGAGCCGGTGGTGCCGGTGGACCTGGTGGTGGACCACTCGGTGCAGGTGGACGCCGCCGGCTCCGCCGGCGCGCTGGCCGAGAACGTGCGGCGGGAGATGGAGCGGAACCGGGCTCGCTACGAGTTCCTGCGCTGGGGGACCCAGGCCTTCCGGGAGCTTCGCATCGTCCCGCCCGGCGTGGGCATCTGCCACCAGGTGAACCTGGAATTCCTGGCCCGCGGCGTCCTGGAGCGCGACGGCCTCTCCTTCCCCGACACGCTGGTGGGCACCGACTCCCATACCCCCATGGTGAACGGGCTGGGGCTCCTGGCCTGGGGGGTGGGCGGGATCGAGGCCGAGGCGGCCATGCTCGGCCAGCCGGTCTACTTCCTCACCCCCGACGTGGTGGGCGTGCACCTCACCGGCGCCCTGCCGCCCGGCTCGACCGGCACCGACCTGGTCCTCCGGGTGACGGAGCTGCTGCGCAAGGCCGGGGTGGTGGGGAAGTTCGTCGAGTTCTTCGGCGCGGGGGCGCGCTCGCTCACGGTCCCGGAGCGGGCCACCCTCTCCAACATGGCCCCGGAGTACGGCGCCACGGTGGGCTTCTTCCCCCCCGACCCGCAATCGGTCCGCTACCTGGAGCAGACCGGCCGGCCGCCCGAGGTGGTCGAGGCCTTCCGCGCCTACTACCAGGCGCAGGGGATGCTCCGCATCCCCGACCCGGGCCAGGTCGACTACTCCCAGGTGATCGAGCTCGATCTGGGCTCCATCCGCCCGGCGGTGGCCGGCCCCAAGCGCCCCCAGGACCGGATCGAGCTCCCGGCCCTGGGCCGGACGTTCCGGGGGCTCCTCACCCGCAAGGACGCGGCCGGCTACGGGCTGGAGCCGGACGCCGCCGCCGCCCGGCACCGCGGCGAGGGGGGCCTCGAGCTCGGCCACGGCGACGTGCTCATCGCCGCCATCACCTCCTGCACCAACACCTCCAACCCCGATCTGATGCTGGCGGCGGGCCTGGTGGCCCGCAAGGCGGTGGCCCGAGGCCTGCGAGTGAAACCCACGGTGAAGACCTCGCTCGCGCCCGGCTCGCGGGTGGTGACCCGCTACCTGGCCCGGACCGGCCTGCAAGAGGACCTCGACGCCCTCGGCTTCCAGGTGGTCGGCTACGGCTGCACCACCTGCATCGGCAACTCCGGGCCGCTCGACCCGCGCATCGAGGGGCTGGTGGTGGCCCACGATCTGGTCGGCGCCGCCGTGCTGTCCGGCAACCGGAACTTCGAGGCCCGGGTGCACCAGTCGGTGAAGGCCAACTTCCTCATGAGCCCGCCGCTGGTGGTGGCCTTCGCCCTGGCCGGCCGGGTGGACCTGGACATGGAGAGGGAGCCGCTGGGCCGGGGCCGGGACGGGCGCGAGGTGTTCCTGCGCGAGGTGTGGCCCACGCCGGAGGAGCTGGCCGCGGTGCGGGCCGTGGCCCAGGACGCCGAGGACTACCGGCGGAACTACCGAGACCCGGGCGCCGAGCCCACCGAGGCCGAGCGGGCGTGGAGCGCGCTCCCCCTGCGCGGCGGGGTCGGCTACGAGTGGGATCCCTCCTCGACCTACGTGCAGGAGCCCCCCTACTTCCGACCCTTCCCGCTCACGCCGCCGCCGCCGGCCGAGGTGCGCGGCGCCCGGCCGCTGGCCATCTTCGGCGACTCGGTCACCACCGATCACATCAGCCCGGCCGGCTCCATCCGCCCCTCCTCCCCCGCCGGCGCCTACCTGCAGTCCCTGGGGGTGGGGCCGGCGGACTTCAACAGCTACGGGGCCCGGCGCGGCAACCACCAGGTGATGGTGCGGGGCACCTTCGCCAACGTCCGGGTGAAGAACCTCATGGTGCCGGGCGCGGAGGGCGGCGTCACCCTGCACCAGCCCGAGGGGCGGCGGACGTCGATCCCCGAGGCGGCCGAGGCCTATGCGCGGGAGGGGGTGCCCCTGTGCATCGTGGCCGGGCTGGAGTACGGGACCGGATCGTCGCGCGACTGGGCCGCCAAGGGGCCCGCGCTCCTGGGGGTGCGGCTGGTGGTGGCCCGCTCCTTCGAGCGCATCCACCGCTCCAACCTTGTGGGCATGGGGATCCTGCCCTGCCAGCTGCCCGAGGGGGTGTCGGCGCAGTCGCTGGGGCTCGACGGCACCGAGACCTTCGACGTCTTGGGGGCGGGCCCGGGTCTCCGGCCTCGCCAGCAGGCGCGGCTGGTCATCCACCGCGCCGGGGGCGGAGCCGACGAGGTGCCGGTGACCGTCCGCATCGACACTCCCATCGAGGTCGAGTACTACCGGCACGGCGGCATCATGCCCTTCGTGCTGCGGCACATCGTGGGCGCAAGCTGAGGCCCGGCGAACCGCTCTTGCCGCCGCGCCGCGCGCGGCGTTAGAAGCGGCCATGCTCCTCCACAGCGCGCTCTCCTACTGCGGGCTCATCGCTGCGGCCGTCCTCCTCCTCGCGGGCCAGTCCCGCGGCATCGCCCTGATCGCGGTCCTGGCCGCGGCGCTCCAGGTGCTGCTGCTGCACGGGACCCTCCAGCTGCACGTGGCCCACATCCCGCTGGCCCTGGCCCTGGCCCTGGCCGTGCCCTCTCTGGTGGCCTGGTTCCGCGCCAGCTCCAAGACGGCGATCACCGCCGGCGCCCTGGCCGCATTCGTCGGGCTGGTCCAGCTTCTGGCGTACGCGGCGCCCAGGCTGTGATCACCCCCTCCCGGCCGCTCCTCGCGCCGGGGTCCGAAGCCGTGCCCCCGGGCCCGAGCCGGCGGCCGCCTGGCCCTCGGTCCTCCCTTCGCGCGGTTCGCAGCGGCCGCCGCCGGCTCCGGCGCCCGGCCGACCCCCAGCCCGCATCCCGGGCGGGCGGGCCCAAGCCCGCGGACCTGCTGGCCGATCGCGTCCGCGGGTGGCCTTGCCCCGGGCCCGGCTGTCAGGGCGGCGGGCTAGCTTCGAGGGACCGGCGGCCCGCGGGCCCGTCGCGCCAGGCGGGCGAGGCTCTGGTTCCCTCCACGGGGAGGTCTCGAGGATGGCCGTGAAGGTCATGGTGGCCCCAGCGATCGCGCGGGGCGGGCTAGCGGATGGACCTGCCGGCAGATCGCCGGCGAAGGCGTCCCGCGCCAGGCGGCGGCGCTCGTCGGTCTACGACGCCGACGGCAACGAGGTGTTCATCACCCTCATCTGCCTGAAGTGCCGGAAGATCCGGCCACTTTCCCAGTTCGGGTTGCGACGGATGTCCGACGGCTCGATCCGCAACCAGCCCTGGTGCCGGGCCTGCCGGTCGGCACCGTCGGCCTCCGCCGACGGCGGCCAGACCCGTCCGGAGGAGGCCTCTGCGACGGGGGAGTCCCCGGTTCCGGGGGAGCCCCCGGGCCAGGCAGCGGATCGGGGAGCCGCCCCCGAGCACCGCCGCCCGGGCTCGGTGGCCGCCGAGATCGCGGCGGCGCTGGCCGCCGGCCGGCGCTGAGGCGCCCGCCCGAGGCCCGCCGCGCCCGCGCCCTGCGGTTCCGTCGCTCCCGCCCCTCCCACGAGGAGGTGACCCGTTTCGCCGTGACCGGGCTCCAACCAGCCGGAAGGACTTGTTCGCGACCCGGGGCGATGTGGCATGCTGTCTCGTCCCGAACGACCAGGTGACGCGTTGCGCACCGCCCGTCCGCGTCCGGAGTGACCATGGCCGAATCCACCCTGAAGCAGACCCTCAAGAGCCGGATCGAGGCGTTCCGGCCCCGGATGCAGAAGCTCAGCAAGGACCTTGCCGAAGTGGTGATCGACAAGGTCACCATCGGCCAGGTGATCGGGGGCGCGCGCGACGTGCACTGCCTGGTGACCGACATCTCCTACCTCGACCCGCAGGAGGGCATCCGTTTCCGGGGCAAGACCATCCCCGAGACCTTCGCCGCCCTCCCCAAGGTGGCCGGCGGGGAGCAGCCCTTCGTCGGCGGCTTCTTCTACTTCCTGCTCACCGGCGACCTCCCCACCGTCGCCCAGGCCGAGGAGGTGGAGGCCGACTGGCGCGGCCGCGCCGCCCTGCCCCGTTACGTCGTCGAGGTGCTGCGGGCCCTGCCGCCCGACACCCACCCCATGACCATGCTCTCGGCCGGCGTGCTGGCCATGCAGCGCGAGTCGGTCTTTGCCCGGCGCCACGCCGAGGGGACGCTCAAGAAGAACGACATGTGGGATCCGATGTTCGAGGACGCCATGAACCTGCTGGCGCGCCTCCCACCGCTGGCCGCCACCATCTACCGGCTGAAGTACAAGGGCGGCAGCTTCATCGCCGCCGACCCGGCGCTCGACTGGGGCGGCAACTTCGCCCACATGATGGGCGTGCCCAGGCCCTACGACGACGTGATGCGGATGTACTTCATCCTCCACTCCGACCACGAGTCGGGGAACGTCTCCGCCCATGCCACCCACCTGGTGGCCTCGGCGCTCTCCGACGCCTACTACTCGCTCTCCGCCGGCCTGAACGGCCTGGCCGGACCGCTCCACGGCCTGGCCAACCAGGAGGTGCTGGCCTGGATCCGCGCGGCCATGAAGAAGCTGGGCGGCAGGCCGCCCACCGAGGAGCAGCTCAAGCAGTTCCTCTGGGAGACGCTCAACGCCGGCCAGGTGGTTCCCGGGTACGGCCACGCCGTGCTGCGCAAGACCGACCCGCGCTTCACCGCCCAGAACGAGTTCGCCCGCAAGCACCTGCCGGACGACCCGCTCTTCCAGCTGGTGAACATGCTGTACCAGGTGGCGCCCGGCGTCCTCACCGAGCACGGCAAGACCAAGAACCCCTGGCCCAACGTCGACGCCCACTCGGGCGTGATCCAGGTCCACTACGGGGTCACGGAGGAGGACTTCTACACCGTGCTCTTCGGCGTGGGCCGGGCGCTGGGCGTGCTGGCCAACATCGTCTGGGACCGCGGGCTGGGC
>DATKMW010000031.1:0-31666 GCA_035541675.1 Anaeromyxobacter sp.
CCCTGGACGATCTTCTCCGCCTGCAGCTCGGCGTCGGAGATGGTGATCTCCGCCTCCTTGCGGGCCGCATCGCGGATCTCCTCCGAGGCCTTCTGCGCCGTGACCAGGGTCTCCTGCAGGGCGCGCTCGCGCCCCTTGTGCTCGGCCAGGGCCTCCTCCTGGCGCTGGTTCTCCTCGCGCAGGGCCACGACCTCCTTGACCAGGGCCTCGAACTCCACCGCCACCAGCGACAGGAAGGCCTCGACCTCCTCGGGCTCGTAGCCGCGAAGGCGCTTGCGGAACTGCTTCTGGGTGATGTCGAGCGGCGTGATGTTCATTGGGGCGCCCCCGGGAGGACCCCATGATAACGGCGCCGCGATCGGAGTCCATTTCGGTCTCCCACCCCGGCCTACATGCCCCTCCAGGACCGGGAACCCTGTCCCCGGCCACGCCATCTCCCTGGGGTCATCGTGGAGGACCTCCTGCTCGCGCTTCTCGTGCTGGCGCTCGGTGCCGCCGGCGTGGCCCTTGCGAGCGCACGCTCGCTCCGCCGGCGCTGCCGCGCCCTGGAGGACGGGCAGAGGCGGCTCCTGGAGCAGGCGGACGGGCTGCGGCAGGCCGAGCGGAGGTCCCGGGAGGAGGCGGAGCGGGCGGCCCGCTCCCGGGACGAGTTCGTGGCCACGGTCTCGCACGAGCTGCGGACCCCGCTCAACGCCGTGCTGGGGTGGGCTCGTCTCCTGCGCCTGGGCCGGCTCGACCCCGCCACGGCGGCGCGGGCGGTCGACACCATCGAGCGGAGCGCCACCGTCCAGGCCAAGCTGGTCGACGAGGTCCTCGACGTCTCGCGCATCCTGCGGGGCGGGCTGCGCCTGGACCTCCGTCCGGTCGACCTGGCGCCGCTGGTGGAGGCGGCGGTGGACGCGGTCCGCCCCTCCGCCTCGGCGCGGCGGATCTCCGTGGCCGTGCTCCTGCGGCCCGGCGCCGGGCGAGTCTCCGGCGATCCGGTGAGGCTGCAGCAGGTGGCCTGGAACCTGCTCTCCAACGCGGTGAAGTTCTCGCCGGCCGGGGGCCGGATCGAGGTGCGGCTCGACCGCGCCGGGGAGGAGATGGAGCTGGCGGTCAAGGACCAGGGCATGGGCATCGACCCGGCCTTCCTCCCCCACCTCTTCGAGCGCTTCCGGCAGGCCGACTCCTCCTCGACCCGGGCCTACGGCGGCCTGGGACTGGGGCTGGCCATGGTCCGCCACCTGGTCGAGGCGCACGGCGGGACGGTGCGGCCCGAGAGCTCGGGCCGGGGCCAGGGCGCGACCTTCACGGTACGTCTCCCGGTCATCCCCGTGCAGAAGGCCGCGCCCGGCGGGGCGCTGACCGCCGGCGCGCCGGCTGGCCCGGAGGGCCCCTGGCCGCTGGCGCACCTGTCGCGGATCCGGGTCCTGGTGGTCGACGACGACCCCGACTCGCGCGAGGTGGTGCGCGAGGTGCTGGAGCAGGCCGGGGCCACGGTGGCGGTGGCGGCCTCGACCCGCGAGGCGCTGGCCTCCATCGCCGAGGAGCCGCCCGACGTTCTCCTCTCCGACCTGGGCATGCCGGAGGAGGACGGCTACCAGCTGCTGCGGAGCGTGCGGGCGCTGGCCAAGGACGCCGGCGGGGGGGTGCCGGCCGCCGCGCTCACCGCCTACACCCAGGCCGAGGACCGGCGCGCCGCCCAGGACGCCGGGTTCCAGAGCTACCTGGCCAAACCCATCGATCCGGCCGAGCTGACCGCGGCGGTGGCCCGGCTCGCCGGGCGGCTGCACTGAGATGGCCGGCCCGGGCCGCGCGCCCTGCGGCAGGCTTCCCGCGGTCCGCCCCGGACCCCTGTGCTATGTATTCCCGTCCATGCCCTTCTCGGAGGTCATCGCGCAGGACCGCGCCACCGGGGCCCTCCGCGCCGCCCTGCGCCGGGGCAGGCTGCACCACGCCTACCTCTTCGGCGGCCCGGCCGGCACCGGCAAGGGCCGGGCGGCGCGGCTCCTGGCCCAGGCGGCCAACTGCCAGGGCGGGACCGCCGGCCCGGGAGGCTACCGCGAGGAGCCCTGCGGGAGCTGCCTGCCCTGCCGCAAGATCGATCGGGACGTCCACCCCGACGTGATCCGGCTGGCCGAGGAGCGAGTCATGGTCAAGGCCGGCAGCTGGGAGCCCAAGGGCGGGCGCTCGGCCTCGAAGGACATCGTGGTCGACCAGGTGCGGGACGTGGTGGATCACCGGCTGGCCCTCGCCCGCTCCGAGGGGCGGCGCCGCTTCGTGATCATCGACCCGGCCGACGCCATGAACCCGCAGGCCCAGAACGCGCTGCTGAAGACGCTGGAGGAGCCACCGCCGGAGACGACGCTGGTGCTGGTGGCGGTGAGCCCGGATGCGCTGCTTCCCACCATCCGCTCGCGCTGCCTGCGCATCTCCTTCAGCCCGGCGCCGGACGAGCTGCTGGTGGCGCGGCTCGAGGCCGCCGGGCGGACGCCGGAGGAGGCCCATCTGGCGACCGCGCTGGCGGGCGGCTCGCTGGGGCGGGCGCTGGCCCTGGACCCGGAGGAGCTCGACGCCCTGCGCGACGCGGTGCGGGCCGCGCTGGCCCTCCGCGCCGACGACGCCCTGGCCTGGATGGCCTTCGCGCGCCAGTACGGCGAGGACCGGGCGCAGGCGGGCGAGCTGTGCGGGCTCCTGGCGGTCTGGCTGCGGGACGTGCTGGCCGCCCAGGCCGGCGGGGGCAGGCCGGCCCTGCTCGATCTCGCCGAGGAGACGCGGCGGGCGGCGGAGGAGCTGTCGCCTGCGGAGGTGGTGCGGCGCCAGGGGGAGGTGGGCTTCACGGCCCAGGCGCTCCTCCAGAACGCCTCGCCGGTGCTGGCGCTGGAGCGCCTGGTCATCGCCTGGTTCACACCCTCGGCGCCGCGCCGGTCTGCGGGGGAGCTCCGTGGCCGGGCCTAGGGCGAGCGGGCGCGCCGCGGCGGACGCCACCGTGGAGGAGTGCCTGGCCGAGGCCGAGGCGGGGCGGCCCCGGCCGGTCTACCTCTTCGACGGCGACGCCTTCCTCTCGCTCCGCGCCGCCCGGGCGGTGGCCCACGCGCTGGTACCCGAGGGCGCCCGGGCGCTCAACCTGGTAGAGCTCGACGCCGCCACCGCGCCCGACGAGGTCGCGGCCGAGCTCGCCACCCCCGGTCTCTTCGGCGGCGGCAAGGTGGTGCTGGTGCAGGAGCCGGCCTTCCTCACCGCGCGCGAGGACGCCGGCGAGGCCTTCGCCTCGGCGGCCCGGGTCTTCGCCGAGGGGCGGCAGCGGGAAGGGGCGCGAAGGCTCCTGGCGCTGGCGGCGCGGTCCGGGGTGGCCTCGCGGGCGCTCGTTCCCGGACCGGACGGGAAGCTGACCCCGGAGGGCAAGTCGGCCCTGGCCGCCGGGCTGGGAGTCGAGCTCGACGCCGCCGGCGGGTCCTTCGTCGATGCGGCGGCGCGGTACGCTGCCGAGCGGGAGCTCAAGGTGGCCAAGGGCGACGACGCCGGCGCGCTGGACGCGGCGCTGGCCCGGGGGCTTCCGCCGGGCCACGTGCTCTTGGTGGCGGCGGGCAAGGTCGACGGCCGGCTGCCCCTGGTGAAGAAGCTGGCCGCGGCGGGCGGGCGCGCCTCCACCGCGCTGGCCCAGGAGGGGCCGTGGGGCTCCCAGCGGCCGGTGCTGGGGCCGGTGCTGGCCTCGCTCCTGGCCGGCACCGGCAAGCGGGTCGACCGGGGCGGCGAGGCGGCGCTGGTCGAGCGGGTGGGGGAGGATGCTCGGGTGCTGGCCCAGGAGGTGGAGAAGCTCCGGGCCTACGTGGGCGACCGGAAGGTGATCGGCGCGGCCGACGTCGAGGCGGTGGTGCCCCGGGTGGCGGCCGACCCCTTCTTCGCCCTGGGGAACGCGGTGGAGGGGCGCGACCTCCCCGGCGCACTGGCGGTGCTGGAGCGGACGCTGGGCGACGGCGCCCATCCGCTCCTCGTCCTGGGATCGCTGGCCGGGACGGTGCGGCGCCTCTTGGCCGAGCGCGAGCGGGCGCGTCGGGCGGCCGGCGAGCGCCGCATCGGCTCCTACGACGAGTGGCAGGATCTGGTCCTGCCGGCCATCCCCGAGGCAGATCTGGGAAGCCGCAAGCCCTACGGGTTCTGGATGAAGTACCAGGCGGCCCTGAGGTTCTCACGGGCGGAGCTGCTCGCGGCCCTGGCCGGCCTGGGCGACGCCGACGTGGCCATGAAGAGCGGGCGGGACGGCCGGACCGCGCTGGAGCGGGTCCTCCTCTCCCTGCTCGCCCCGCAGCAGACCGAAAGGAGCGGAGCTTGAGCCAGAGACTCCTCGTCACCAGCGCCCTGCCGTACGCCAACGGGCCGGTGCACCTCGGCCACCTGGTCGAGTACATCCAGACCGACGTGTACGTCCGCTGGCGAAAGGCCGCCGGCGACGAGGTCACCTACGTCTGCGCCGCCGACTCGCACGGCACGCCCATCGAGGTGAACGCCGCCAAGGCCGGGGTCTCCCCCAAGTCCTTCGTGGAGAGGTGGCGCGCCGAGATGTACGCGGACTTTCAGCGCTTCGGGGTGGACTTCGCCACCTACTACACCACCGACTCCGAGGAGAATCGGCGCTGGGCCTACCGGATCTATGACGCCCTCAAGCAGAAGGGGCTCGTCTACAAGAAGTCGGTGGAGCAGCTCTACTGCGAGACCGACCGGCGCTTCCTGCCCGATCGCTTCGTCAAGGGGACCTGCCCCAGCTGCGGCACCCGGGACCAGTACGGGGACGTGTGCGAGAGCTGCGGGACCACCTACGACCCGCGCGAGCTCAAGCAGCCCACCTGCGCCATCTGCCGGAACACGCCGGTGGTGCGCAAGAGCGACCACGCCTACGTCAACCTGCGCAAGCCGGAGGTGAAGGGAATCATCGAGGGCTGGGTGGACGGCGAGGGGCACCTCGAGCCGGCGGTGCGCGAGCAGGTGAAGGGCTGGCTGGCCGATCTCCAGGACTGGTGCATCACCCGCGACGAGCCCTACTTCGGCTTTCCGGTGAACGACCCCGAGTTCCCGGGGAAGTTCCTCTACGTCTGGGTGGACGCGCCCATCGGCTACCTCTCCAGCGGCGAGCACTACTTCGCCGCCGAGGCGCCTCCGGACCGGAGGCTCGACCCGGCCGCCTACGAGGCCCGCTACCTTGCCCCGGCCGCCCCCTCGCGGCTCGAGCACTTCATCGGCAAGGACATCCTTCGCTTCCACGCGGTGTTCTGGCCAGCCATGCTCTGGGCGGCGGGGCTCAAGCGGCCGGACCGGATGGCCGTCCACGGCCACCTGACCGTGAACGGCGAGAAGATGTCCAAGTCGCGGGGGACCTTCATCACCGCCGCCACCTACCTCGCCTCGGGCCTGGACCCGGAGCTGCTCCGCTACTTCTACGCGGCCAATCTCGGGCCTGGGGTCGCCGACCTGGACCTCTCCCTGGAGGAGTTCCGCAACCGCATCAACGCCGACCTGGCCAACAACGTGGCCAACCTGGCCTCCCGGGCCGGGGCGCTGCTCGCGCGCCTCGGGCAACCTCTCGAGGAGGCGCCGGAGCCGGCGCTGGTGGAGGCCACCCGAGCGGCGCTCGCCGGCGGCCAGGCCGCCTACCTGGCGCTGGAGCTGCGCGAGGTGGTGCGCCTCGTCAACCAGGTGGCCGACCGCTGCAACAAGCGGATGCAGGAGGCCAAGCCCTGGGAGGACCCCTCGAGCCCCGCCAGCCGCGCCCTGCTCTTCTCGGTGGGCAAGGCGCTCCGCGGCGTGGCCACGCTGCTGTGGCCGGTGATGCCCCGCTTCGCCGACGCCCTGGCGGACTCCTTCGGCCAGGCGCGCCCGGCGGTGTGGGACGCCGCCTTCGACCCCTTCGCCGGCCCGCCGGTGGTGGCAGCCCGCAAGCCCCCGCAGATCGCCCGGCTCGAGGCCAAGCAGGTGGAGAGGCTGATCGTCGTAGAGGCGCCCGCCGCTCCGGCCCCCCCGCCGGCGCCCGCCCGGTCCGCGGGGCCGCCGGCCGCTGCGCCCTCCCCGGCCTCGCCCGGCGTGATCGGCTACGACGACTTCGCACGGGTGGAGCTCAAGGTGGCTGTGGTCCGGGCGGTGGAGAAGGTGAAGGGCGCGGACAAGCTCCTCCGGCTCGCCGTCGACGCCGGCGACCCCGAGCTGCGGACCATCGTGGCGGGGATCGCCCAGGCCTACCCGGACCCGGCGGCCCTGCTCGGCCAGCGGATCGTCGTCGTGGCCAACCTCGCGCCCCGCGCGCTCCGGGGCATTACCTCGCAGGGGATGCTCCTCGCGGCCGGCGAGGCCCCGAACCTCGCGGTGGTGACCGTGGGGGAGGGGATCCCGCCGGGGACGAGGGTGAAGTAGCTCCGTGCCCGACCTCATCGACTCGCACGCGCACCTCGACGGCGAGGACTTCCAAGCCGACCTCCCGGCGGTGATCGAGCGCGCCCGGGCCGTGCTGGGCCACGTGGTGCTGGTTGGCCTGTGGCGCGGGCCTGGCGACTTCGGCAACGCCCGGAAGCTGGCCGGGCTCGACCCAGGCTTCTTCTCGGCCACCGCCGGCGTGCACCCTCACGACTGCGTCCGGGTGGCGGAGGAGGACTGGGCGGCGTGCGAGCGGCTGGCCCGGGACCCAGCCACGGTGGCCGTGGGCGAGACCGGCCTCGACTACCACTACGACCTGTCGCCCCGGGAGGCGCAGGTGCGGAGCTTCCGCCGATCGATCCGGCTGGCCCACGACGCCGGGAAGCCGCTCGTCGTCCACGTGCGCGAGGCCGACGCCGAGTGCGTGCGGGTGCTGCGCGAGGAAGGGCTGCCGGCCCGGGGAGGCGTGGTCCACTGCTTCACCGGCGACGCCGCCGCGGCACGCGCCTACCTCGACCTGGGGCTCCACGTGTCGGTGGCCGGGATCGTCACCTTCAAGACCGCGGAGGCGATCCGCCAGGCGGTGCAGCTGGTGCCGCGCGATCGGCTGCTGGTCGAGACCGACAGCCCCTACCTCGCCCCGGTGCCGTTCCGCGGCAGGCGCAACGAGCCGGCCCGGGTGGTGGAGACGGCCCGGAAGGTGGCCGAACTCTGGGGGACGTCTCTCGAGGAGGCGGCGCGGGTCACCGGCGAGAACGCGCATCGGCTCTTCGGCCTGAGGCGCTGAGAAGCGGGCGTTCTTGACACGGGTCCCGCGGTGCTTAGCTTCGGGTTGCTGGGCCGAATGCGCCGTGTATTCGCGCCCTTGGCCAATGGAGGTGCGCCATGATCGTGAGACGGGTATGGCCCACGAGGCCATCCTTCGACAACCCGCTCACCGACTTCGAGGAGGCGCGGCGCGAGATGCTGCGCCTGTTCGACGCGGTCGCCGGTGAGGTGACCGGCGAAGTCGGGGCGGGCGTATTCCCCCCGATGAACATCACCCAGGACGACGACAACTACTACGTGCGGGCCGAGGTGCCCGGCATCAAGGTCGGCGATCTGTCGGTCACCGCCGTCAGGAACCGGCTGTCGATCTCCGGCAGCCGCGAGATCCCCAAGGAGCAGGAGCGGGTGAGCTACCACCGCAAGGAGCGCGCCGAGGGGTCGTTCAGCCGGACGGTGACGCTGCCGTCGGAGGTCGACGCCGACCGCGTCGAAGCGCGCTACGCCGAAGGTGTCCTCACCCTGACCCTGCCGAAGGCGGAGGAGTCGAAGCCCCGGCAGATCGCCGTGCGGGCCTGAGCCAGAGGAGGAGACGCCATGGCACGGGAAGCCAGAACCGAGATCCAGAAGTCCGAGAAGGCGGGCCTGCCGTCGGCCCCGGAGCAGACCCGGCCCGGGCCGGTCTACAGCCCGACCGCCGACATCTTCGAGACCGACGCCGCCATCACCGTCCTCGCGGACATGCCGGGAGTGCAGGCGAAGGACCTGCACATCGACCTGCGCGAGAGCGTGCTGACGTTGACCGGCCGCGTCACGCCCGCGGAGGGCCCGAAGGAGTCGGACATCCTGCGGGAGTACTATCCGGGCACCTTCTTCCGGCAGTTCACGCTGGCGGAGACCATCGACCAGGCCCGGATCGGTGCCAGGCTCGTCGACGGCGTGCTGCGGCTGGAGCTGCCCAAGGTGGAGAAGGCCAGGCCGCGGACCATCACGGTCCGGACCGACTGAGGCAAGGGGCCAGGGCCGCCGCGGGGGGCCACGGCCCCCCCCGGCGCGGGAGGATCGCGGGTCCGACCGGCTCACGCCGGGCGAACGGCCCGCTCAGCCCTCCCAGCTCCCCCACTCGTCGGCGAGGTCCGGCTCGCCCGGCCGGCTCCTCTCCTTCCAGTGGACCACCTCCCAGCCCCGGTGCACGGCCGTCGCGCGGAAGGCGGGCTGGGGGTTCACCACCACCGCGTGGCCCAGGGACTCGAAGAGCGGGATGTCGGCGGCCGAGTCCGAGTAGAGGTAGCTGCGGCCCGGGTCGAGGTCGAACTGCTCCAGCAGCCGCTCCACCGCGGCGCGCTTCCCGTCCCGGAACACCACCGGCGGGACGATCTCGTCGGTGATCCGCCCGTTCTCGATGCGCGAGCGGGTTCCCAGCGCGGCGTGCACCCGGAGGTGGCGGCCGAGCTCGTCGATGATGAACTGCGAGGAGCCCGAGGCGATGGCCACGAAGTGGCCCGAGAGGAGGTGACGGCGGATCTGCCGCAGGGCGCCGCTGGTGATCCGCTTGCGGAGGTGGCGCTCGAAGCAGCGGTGGGCGTGGGCCCGCACCACGTCGGCGTAGAGGCCGCGCTGGCACTTGGAGCCCTCCTCGACCATGTCCTTCTCGGTGAGTCGGTCGCGCGCGTACTCGTAGACAAGCCGAGGGATGCGCGAGCGGATCTCCGGCCGCATGACCTTCTCGCTGTAGAGGTACCAGGCGAAGATGGTGCCGGCGTTCCCGTCGAGCAGCGAGTCGTCGACGTCGAAGATGGCGGCAGTCCGGCCGAAGGGGATCATGCGCACGCCCCGCAAGCGCCCGCGGCGGGCGCGGGGCGCGAGGCTGGAGCATAGCGCGCGGCCGGCCGTTCTTGGAGGCCTGCGCCGGGGCTCACTCGCCGGGCTTCGGCTCGGGGGTGGCCTCCCCGGGGAGCGGAGCGGCACCGGACTCGGCCGCCTCGACGGGCTCGGCCGGGGGAGGCGGCTCGGGGGCAGCCTCCGCGGCCTCCTGCGCGACCTCGGCGGGCCTGTCGCCCTTCCCGGCGTCGTCGAGCTTGTGGGCCAGGGCGGCGAAGGGATTGTGGGTCAGCGCCCGGTTCTCGGCGGGGCGCGGCGCGCCGGCCTCTCCCGGCGGGCGCGGGCCAGGGCCGCGGGGGCGGTCCCCCGGACCGCCTGGGCCCCGGTGCTCGCGGGGGCCGCGGTCGGGCCGGCCGGGCCGCTCGCGGCGCTCGGGGCGGGGCGGGTGCTCAGGCCGCGCCTCCGGAGGCGGTGGGCCGTCGCCGGGAGCGGAGGGCTCGGGAGCGGTCTCGGCGGGGCGCGGCTCGCCGGGCTGCGCGGGCGCAGGGCGCGCCAGCTGCGGCCGGCGCTGCTGGTCGCGGGCCCGCTTTCGCTGGGCGGCGGCGCCGCCGGAGGCCATCTCCCGCGGAACGTAGATGACCGGGGTGAGCAGCTCGGGCGCCGGCCCCTTCTTCTCGGCCTGGATCGTGGGCAGCGTGCCCCGCCAGATGGGCTGCTCGTGGACGTTGTTGGCGTCGGTCCAGCGCCGGCTGCCGCCCTCGCGCCCCATGAGGTTGAGCCAGGAGTTCACCCGGCTGTCCAGCTCGTCGACCACGTGGGTGATGAAGGCCTCGAGGGTCATCGGCACCTTGGGCGAGCCGAACTCGAGCTTGCCGTGGTGGGAGATGACCATGTGCACCACGTGCTGCTCCAGCTCCCGCGAGGCGCCCACGCGGCGGGCCTTGTCGTGGATCCACTGAGCGGTCATGACCAGGTGGCCCACCAGGCGCCCCTCGTCGGTGTACTCGACGCTCCGCTCGCCGGACAGCTCGCGGATCTTCCCCAGGTCGTGGAAGAAGGCCCCCGCGACCAGGAGGTCGCGGTCCACCTGGGGGAAGTGATCGGCCACGCGGTGGGCCAGCTTCAGGCAGGAGACGGTGTGCTCCAGGAGGCCGCCGGGGTAGGCATGGTGGACGCTCTTGGCCGCCGGGAAGCGGCGAAGGCGGGAGGCAACATCCTCGTCGTCCACGAAGGCGTGGATGAGCTCGCGGACGTGCGGGTCGGCCACCGCATCCACCAGGCCCACCAGCTCCTTCCACAGCGCCTCCTCCGCCTCGGACGGCCCCGGCCGCTCCGGCTTCTTGGGCTCCGGCGGCGGCAGCCACACGAACTCGGCCGGATCGAGCGCGGCCGGGTCCAGCTTGGCCACGCTCTCCAGCCTGAGCTGGGGCTTGCCCTGGAAGGCGCCCACGGCCCCTTCCACCTCGACGTGGTCCCTCTCCTCGAACAGCGCCCCCAGCTCCTCGACGCGGTCGAAGGAGCGGGCCTCCAGCTCGCCGGTCTTGTCCTGGAGCGTGACGGAGAGGTACGTCTTGCCACTCTTGGCGGTCGGCGTGGCCTTGCGGGCGACGAGGAAGGCGCTCTTGAGGCGCTCGCCCTCCTTGACGTCCTTGACCCAGATCTTCTCCATGGGGGCGGTAAGCTAGCTCAGCGCGGGGCGCGAGACAACACGGTTTCCGGCCGGAAACGCGCGCTCGGCGGCCGGCGGAGGGGAAACGGGCGCGGCGCCCGGTACCCCCGCCGGGGCAGATGCGGGCGGGCCGTGAGGCCGCCCTGCGCCGCGACTAGGGAGGATCCATGCGCATCGATCGAGCCCGGGACGCGCTGCTCCTGGTCGACCTGCAGCACGACTTCCTGCCGGGGGGGGCGCTGGCGGTGGCTCGAGGAGACGAGATCCTCGAGCCCATCGCGCGCGCGGCGCCGGCCTTCGCCACCGTGGTTGCCACCCAGGACTGGCACCCGCAGGGCCACGTCTCGTTCGCCTCGTCCCACCCGCCCCGCCGGCCGTTCGAGGTGCTGGAGCTGCCCCACGGCCGCCAGGAGCTGTGGCCCGACCACTGCGTGCAGGGGAGCCCCGGGGCGGCCCTGCACCCGCGCCTCCCGGACCGGTGGGTGACCCTGGTCCTGCGCAAGGGGACGCGCCCGGAGGTGGACTCCTACAGCGCCTTCCGCGAGAACGTGGGGCCGGACGGGCAGCGGCCCACCACCGGGCTGGGGGCTTGGCTCGCGGCTCGCTCGATCCGGCGCGTGTTCGTGGCCGGACTGGCCCGCGACTTCTGCGTCCGGGCCACCGCCCTCGACGCCGCGGCCGAGGGCTTCGAGGTGGTGGTGCTCGACGACCTCACCCGCGCCGTCTTCCCCGAGCGCGCCGCCGAGGTCGACGCGGCCCTCGCTGCGGCCGGGGTGGGGCGGGCGTCGAGCGCCGAGCTGGGCGGCGGGGCGCGGCAGGTGCCGCACGCGCCCTAGAACAGCTCCCCCTGGTCGGGCGGTCCGGGGGCGTCGAGGCAGGAGGGGTCGTCGTTCTCCACTGAGTTGACCCGTGAGGACACCGACCGACCCTGGAGCTCTCCCTCGGCGGGGGCGGGGAGGGCAGGCGGCGGGCCGGTCAGCCAGGCGCCGAGGAGATCGGAGGGCAGCACCACCGGCATGCGGTCGTGGAGGGCGCGCACCGGCGCGCGCGCTTCGGTGGTGAGGAGGACGAACCCGGGCCCGCCGTCGGGTGCGGGGCCCAGGAGCGCGGCCAGGAGGATGGGCCGCCCCCCGGCCGCGTGGAACCAGGTCGGTCGGCGAGCCGAGGGCGGGCCGCCCCACTCGAAGAACCCGTCCGCCGGGACGGCCACGCGCCGCGATCGCCAGGCGTCGCGGAAGGCGGGCCGCGAGGCGGCCGACTCGACCCGCGCGTTCACCAGGAGCTTGCCCCCGCCGGCCAGGCCGAACGCGGCCGATATCACCCGCCGCCGGCCCCGCTCGGCCTGCAGGACCGGGTGGTGGTCGCCCGGCGCGACGTTGAACCGCGGCCGCCAGGCTGCCACCACCGCCCGGTCCACCTCGGCGGCCCACTCCCGGGCCAGGGCGGCGATGTCGGCGACGGTGAGGGTGAAGCGGCCGCACATGCCGGGGAACCTATCCCACACGTCCCACGGTGTCCCGCCTTGACCGGGGTCGTCCTCCGGTGTGGAGTCGTCCGCGGAGCGTGCGATGCCCGAACCGCCCAGCGCCGGACCTCCTCCCCGCGCCCCCGAGCTTGACGCTGCCGCCACCATCGCTGCGGGATCGCCGCGGGCGCAGGCCGCCGCGGCGCTGGTCGGGGCACTGGCCAAGGCCGCGCGTGCCTTCACGCTCTACGATCCGGGCAACACCCTGGTCCGGCAGTTCATCGGCGACTACCGGGCCAAGGCCGACGCCGCCACGGCCCAAGGCCCGGTGACGCTGGAGGTGAAGCCCTTCGAGATGGCCCTGGGAACGGAGGTCGTCTACCGGGAGGAGGACCGCGAGCGATCGCTGGCCTTCAAGCTCTTCCGCGACGGCGTCCGCAAGCTCACCTTCGGACGGGGGGTGACGGTCGACGAGCTGGTCCGCCTGCTGCAGATCCTGGCCCTCCGCTTCGTGGGCATCCGGCAGGCGGAGGACGACGTCGTCACCCTGCTGCGCAAGGCGGAATTCCGGGGCATCACCTTCGTGGCGGTGGAGGGGTACGCGCCCGAGGACGAGGACCCGGAGGAGGGTCTGCGCCGGCGCGGAGGCGAGCCGCCCGCCGACTTCGACACGCCGTTCCCCCGGCTGCCGCCGCCCGGGCCCATCGCCTGGGCCGAGCTTCCGGCGGACGCCCTGGCCACCCTGCGCGGCGAGGAGGCCCCCGAGGCGCTCTCCAGGGCCGGGCTCAAGCTCGCCGCCGAGCTGGTCGCCTGGGCGGCCCGGGGCGCCCTCCCGCCGGGCGAGGTGGGGCAGTTCTGCGGCGAGCTGCGGGACTACCTCCTCGCCGATCGCGAGCTGGGGCTGCTGGCCATGCTGGCCGACCTGGCCCAGCGCCAGCCGCCGGGGCAGCTCCGCGACGAGCTCCTGCGTGGCCTGGCCGACCCGCGCCTCCTCGAGGCGGTGCTGGCCAGCCTGCCGCAGGAGGGTGGCGAGCTGCCGCCCGAGGCGGCCCGGCTCGTGCCCTTCGTGCCGGCGGCGGCGGTGCTCGAGCGGCTGGCCGGCGAGGAGGTGGGGGGGCGGCAGGCGGCGCTCCTGGGGGTGGTGGCCGCCCGCCTCCCGGCCGACGCCGAGGTGGTGGCGGCGCGGCTGGGCGGCCTGCCCAGCGCCCACGTGCGCAGCCTGTTGCGGATCCTGGCGCAGAGGGCCCCGGAGTGGGGGGACCGGGCCTCGCTCTCGCTGCTCGGCCACGCCGACCCCGCCCTGCGGCTCGAGGCGCTGCGTGCGCTGGCCGCGTCCTCCCAGCAGATCCCCTCCGCGCCGCTGGTGAAGCTCCTGGAGGACGACGACGAGGCGCTGCGCATCGCCGCCGCCCAGGCGCTCGAGCACCACGGGGACACGGCCGCGGCGCGGGCGGTGGCCGACTCGCTCACCGGCCGGAAGTCCTACTCGCGGGCCGAGGCGGCGGTGCTGGGGCGGACCCTGGGCGCACTGCACGCCGGCGCCGCGCTCCGCCTCTTCGACGGCTGGCTGGAGCACAAGCGGAAGCTCCTGGGGGTGCTGCGCGTCGGCGAGCACGAGGAGCTCCTGCGGTGGGCGGCGGTGGCCGGGCTGGGGGCCATCCCCGGCGTCGAGGCCGAGCAGCGGCTCGAGGCGGTGGCCAAGTGGGCGGACGAGGCGCTGCGGCGCCACGTGCACGCCACGGGCGCCCGCCGGCGGGCGGAGGGGCGCCGCAATGGATGAGCTGCTCCAGGCGCAGGAGGATCTGGCCCGGGCGCTGGGCCGGGCCCGGGTCGGAGAGGATCGCGACCTGGCGCAGCGGGTGCGGGAGGCGGGCGAGCAGGTGGCCCACCTTCTCTCCGGCCTGCTCAAGCTCACCCGGGTCCACGCCCCCGAGAACCGCGCCTTCGACGCACCGGTGGCGGAGTTCGGCCGGGCCCTCTCCGCGCTGGTGGAGCTGCTCGGCACCGTTCACCTGGTCACGGTGGAGGACCAGATCTACGTGAACGACGTCCGCATCCGCATCGAGGGGAAGGCCGGATCGCGCGACCTGGGGACCGAGCTGCGGCGGCACGACACGGGCGGCCTCTCCTTCCACGCGCCGCTGCCGGACCCCTCCGTCCGCGCCCTGGTGCGGGCCCTGGCGGCGGCGGCGGAGGGGGAGGCCAAGCGCTCAGCGCTCCTCGGCCGCCTGCAGGCGGAGGGTGTGACGGCGGTGGAGCCGGCCGGGATCTTCCGCTTCCGGCTCGAGGAGGGGGAGGACAAGCGCTCCCCGGACGACGTGGTGCGGCGGGTGCTTGGCCTCGTCACCGAGACCAGCGCCAACCTCAGCGCCGGCAGGCCGTTGAACCCGCTCCCCCTCCGCCGAGCCATCCTGGCGGTGCTCGACGCGGGGCTGGGGGCTCCGGCCTTCTGGGGCGGCTTCCCGGCCCAGGCGGCGCCGCACGCCCTCCACGCCCTGGAGGTGGCGACCGTGTCGCTCGCCACCGCTCGCGCGGCCGGGTTCCCGGCCAGCTTCCTCCAGGACCTGGGCGTGGCCGCGCTGGTGCACGACGCCGGGTACCTGTCGCCGGGGATCGGGACCGGACAGTCCGCCTTCGCCCGCCACTCCCTGGAGGGCGCGAGGGTGGTGCTGCGCCAGCGCGGCTTCCAGGAGGCCAAGGTCCGGCGCCTGCGCGCGGTGCTCGAGCACCACCGCGACTTCGCCACGCCCAACGCGCGCCCCTCGCCGGGGGGGGCGATCCTCCGCCTGGCCGAGGACTACGTGAACGTGACCCGCCTCTACGGCACGCAGGTGCTCCGCGCCGACGCCCTGGGCGCGCTGGTGAAGGGCGGCGGCACGCTCTACCACCCCGTCCTTTCGCAGGTGCTGGTGAACACGCTCGGCCGCCACCCGCCGGGCACGCTGCTCGAGCTGGAGGACGGCCGGTACGCGCGCGTGGCGGCTCCGGCGCGAGGGCCCGAGCTGTGGGACCGGCCCCTGGTCCGGCCGCTCGACCCGCGGACGCGGGAGCTCATGGCCGAGGTGATCGACCTCGCCCGTGGGCCGCGCATCCGTCGGGCCGTGCCCGGCTGACGCCCGGCGGTACCCGTCGGGGGCTCGCTCCCCGCAATGGCTGCGCTGCGGCCAGGGCGCAACGCAGAACTCGCGGCGCCGCCCAGGGATGGCCCCGTGTCCGGGCGGTGTCCGTCCGGCACGGGTCGTGAACCGACTCGCTCCAGATGGCCGACATCGATGCGGACGCCCGCGAGGTCCTGCTCCGACGGCGCAAGTCCCTGCGCGAGGGGGGCGCGCCCGGCATCGGCGAGCCGGAGGCCCGCTGGACCGACTACGACGGGCGGCCGGCGCCCCTCTCCGAGGCGGCGCAGCGGGAGCTCAGCGACATCGACGCCGCCCTGGCCCGGATAGAGGAGGGAAGCTACGGCCGGTGCCTGGCCTGCGGTGGGCCCATGGGCCTCCAGCGCCTCCGGGCCATCCCCGAGGCGCGCTACTGCGTCTCCTGCTCCGGGCGCCGCCCCGAGGAGTAGACGCGCGGGCCACCCGCGCTGGTGCCGGGGCGGGGTCCCTGTTACAGGTGACCCCGTGGAAAGCCGCCCCCGCGACCGCGCCCCCGTCCTCGCCTATCCCTTGAAGGACGCGCTCTACCTGAACCTGACGAGCGCCTGCACCCTCGCCTGCACCTTCTGCCCCAAGATCAGCGACGACGACTTCACCGTGGGCGGGTTCGACCTGCGCCTCTCCCGGGCGCCGGCGCTGGAAGACGTGTGGGCCGCGGCGCAGGGCGCCGGGCTTTCCGGCCGCTCCGAGGTGGTGTTCACGGGATTCGGCGAGCCGACGCGCCGGCTCGGCCTGGTGCTGGATCTGACCCGCCGGCTGAAGCGCTCCGGGGTCTCGCGAGTGCGGCTCGACACCGACGGACTGGCCAGCCTCCGCGAGGGGCGCGACGTCCCACCCGAGCTGGCGCGCGCCGGACTGGACGCCGTCTCGGTCTCGCTCAACGCCGCCGACGCCGAGACCTACGCGCGGCTCTGCCCCAGCCGCTACGGCGCCGCAGCCTACCCGGCGGTGCGCGAGTTCATCAGCAGCGCGGTCCGCTGCATCCCCGAGGTGACCGCCTCGGCCGTGGGCGTCCCCGGCCTCTCCGAGGAAGCCTGCCGTGTCGCGGCGGAGGAGCTGGGCGCCAGGTTCCGGTGGCGACCCTTCGGGGCGATCGGACGGCAACCCTCCCGGTAAGGCCATGCCTGCCCGGCCCCGGCGGGACTAGATCTTTGTCACGTTTTGGTGCATTGGTTGCGGCACCCGCAGGCTTTGCGCTCTTTCCAGGAGCGAGATGACGACCTCCTTGCCCCAACCCCGTCCCGCGAAGGAACGGGTGCTCGTCGTCGACGACGAGCAGAACGCCCGGATCGCGCTGCGTTCCATCCTCGTCGACGAAGGGTACGAGGTCGCCGAGGCCGGCGACGGCGAGGAGGCGATCCAGATCCTCCCCGGCTTCGCGCCTTCGGTGGTGCTCGCCGACGTGCGCATGCCGCGGATGGACGGGATCACGCTGCTCCGGCGAGCCCGGGATCTGGGCTCCGACGCGGTGTTCGTGATGATGACCGCATTCGCCAGCGTGGAGGCGGCCGTCGAGGCCATGCGCGCCGGGGCCGAGAACTACCTGGTGAAGCCGCTGGAAGTGAACGCGGTGCTGGTCATCCTGGACAAGGCGCTCGAGAAGCTGCGCCTGCAGCGGGACACCGCCAACCTGCGCGAGCGGGTGCGCGAGCGCTACCGCTTCCACAACATCGTCGGCGACGCTCCGGAGCTGCAGGCGGTCTACGAGGTGGTGAAGCGCGCCGCGCCCACCCGCGCCACGGTCCTCATCCTGGGCGAGTCCGGCACCGGCAAGGAGCTCATCGCCCAGGCGCTCCACGAGGAGTCGCCCCGGGCCGACCGCCCCTTCATCAAGGTGAACTGCGCCGCGCTCTCCGAGACCCTGCTCGAGTCCGAGCTCTTCGGGCACGAGAAGGGCTCCTTCACCGGCGCGGTGGGGCGCAAGGAGGGGCGTTTCGAGCTGGCCGACGGCGGCACGCTCTTCCTGGACGAGATCGGCGACATCTCGCCCGCCCTGCAGATCAAGCTGCTCCGCGTCCTGCAGCAGAAGGAGTTCGAGCGGGTGGGCGGGACCCAGACGCTCAAGGTGGACGTGCGCCTGGTGGCCGCCACCAACCGGGACCTCTCCACCGAGGTGAGGACCGGCAAGTTCCGCGAGGACCTCTACTACCGGCTCAACGTGGTGGCGGTGACGCTCCCGCCGCTGCGGCAGCGCAAGGGCGACATCCCGGCGCTGGTCTCGCATTTCATGGAGAAGTACGGGCGGGCCTACGGCAAGGAGGTGAAGGGTCTCGCCCCGGGCACCCTGAACGCCCTCCTCAGCCACGACTGGCCCGGCAACGTGCGCGAGCTGGAGAACGTGGTGGAGCGGGCGGTGGTGCTCTCCAAGGGCTCCGAGCTCACCGCGGACGACCTCCCGCCCACCCTGCGCGGCCCCCGTCCGCGCGAGCGCGCGCCGGGCGCCCTCATCCCCGGCGCCACCCTCTACGAGATCGAGCGCGAGGCCATCCTGCGGACCCTGGAGATGGTGGGCGGCTCCACCTCGCGCTCCGCCGAGATCCTCGGGATCAGCGTGCGCAAGATCCAGTACCGGCTGAAGGAGTACGCCGCTGGCGGGCCCCCCCCGCGCCGCCCCGGCGAGGGGAGCCCGGACGCGGCGGAGTAGGGGGCCGGGCGCCCCGTCGAGCCGGGCCGGGGCGGGGCGTCACGCTGGGGCCGGGCAGCGGGAGCCGCCCGTGCTACAACGATTCGACCGGGGGTCGGCGCGTGGCGGGTGAACCGGCGAGGGGACAGAGCGGCGACGCACCGGCGGAGCCCAAGAGCTACGAGCGGATCTCTACCCAGCTCTCGGCGCTTCTCGCCGAGATGGTCCGTGCCCAGGAGATCTCGGTCGCGGAGGCCTGGTCGCCGGAGGTGAAGGCCGGCGGCTCGATCGGTCGATTCCAGCTGATCCGCGAGCTGGGGCGGGGGGGCTTCGGCGTGGTCTACGAGGCCATGGACGCCGACCTCAATCGCACCGTGGCCCTCAAGGTGGTGAAGCCCGGGACCCGGGTGGCGGCCCGCGGAAGCCAGTGGCTCATGCGCGAGGCCGAGGCGGTGGCCCGCCTCAACCACCCCAACATCGTGACCCTGCACGACTTCGGGCAGGGCCCCACCGGGCCCTACCTGGTGTTCGAGATGCTGCGCGGCCGGTCGCTGGCCGAGCGGCTCCAGGAGGGCACGCTGCCGCTCGACGACCTCCTCGAGGTGGGCATCGCCGTCTCCCGCGCCCTGGTACACGCCCACGGCTCGGGGGTGATCCACAGGGACCTCACCGCCTCCAACGTGCACCTCTCCGGCGACGGCGCGGTGAAGGTGCTCGACTTCGGCCTGGCCCACCTCTTCGGGCGCGACGGGGCCAACGACGGCGGGACCCCGGCCTACATGGCGCCGGAGCAGTGGGAGGGCGACCGCGGCGACGAGCGGACCGACCTGTTCGCGCTCGGGGTCATCCTCCACCAGGCCGTCGCCGGCACCTTTCCCTACCAGGTGGACAAGGGGTGGAGCGAGGCGCTCGAGCCCGGCGAGACGCCCCGGCTCGAGCGCCGGGCGGCGCCGGCCCCGCTCCGACGGCTGGTGCGCTCGCTCCTCGACCGCGAGCCCGGGCGCCGGCCGGAGAACGCCCGCGCGGTCCGCGACGCCCTGCTTGCCCTGAAGCGGTCGCGGGAGGGAGCGAGGAGGCGCTGGGCGCTGTGGGCCGCGGCCGGGGTCACCGCGGCCGCGCTGGCCACGGCCGGGTGGCTCCTCCTCCGGCACGAGCCACCACCGGGCGAGCGGGTGGGGGTGGTGGTGGCCTCCATGGAGAACGGGGCCGGCGAGGCGTCGCTGGAGGCGGTGCCGGGGCTCCTGACGGCCGCCCTGGAACCCTCGCGCCGGGTCCGCATCCTGCCCGAGTCCCGCCTCGGCTACCTGTCGCGCCAGGCCGGACTGGGCGAGGCGGGGAGGCTCGACGCCGAGCGGGGCAAGGAGCTCGCCCGGATCGCCGGCGCGGCGATCCTGCTGCTGCCGTCCTCCTGGCGGGAGGACGGCGCGGCCGTCATCGGCGTGCGGGCGGTGGAGTCCGAGACCGGGAAGGCCCTGTTCCGGGCCAAGGCGGCCCTCGGCAGCCCGGGCGGCCTGGCGCGCGCGGTGGACGAGCTCTCCGACCGCATCCGCCGCGAGCTGAACGAGCGCTCGGCGGACCGACGCATCCGCCGGCCGGTGGCCGAGGCGGTCACGGCCAGCCCCGAGGCGGCCCGCTACTACTACGAGGGCACGGACTGCCTGGCTCGGCAGGTGGAGGTCCTCGGCAACGAGACGCAGTGCCAGGGCCTCTTCGAGCGGGCGCTGGCCTTCGATCCCAGCTTCCCGCTGGCCCACTACCAGCTGGCGGCGATGTCCTTCCTGCCCGGTCAGTCGGGGGAGGCCGCCGCGCCGCAC
This sequence comes from Anaeromyxobacter sp., assembly GCA_035541675.1. Classification (GTDB taxonomy): domain Bacteria; phylum Myxococcota; class Myxococcia; order Myxococcales; family Anaeromyxobacteraceae; genus Anaeromyxobacter. Next base: position 19,697 of record DATKMW010000031.1, read on the forward strand.
CTCCAGGCGGCCATCGGGGCGCTGGCGCGGCTCCCCGCCCGGGAGGCGGCTCTGGTCCGGGCGCTCTCCGCACGCATCGAGGGGCGCCGAGGCGACGCGCTCCGGATCTACGACGAGCTTCTCGCCGCCACGCCGGAGGACCCGCAGCTCCTCGAGGCGGCCGCCGACGTGAACCGCGAGGCGGTGGACTGGCCCTCGGCCGTGCGCTACCTGCAGAAGCTGGACGCGGTCGAGGGGGACGCCGATCCACCGCTCGACTACCTCATCGAGGCCCTGGGCCGATCCAACGAGCAGGACGCCCTGCGGGCGCTGGCCGCCCGGCTCGAGCCGCTCGGCCCGAGGAAGGGGCTGCAGCGGGTCAAGGTGTTCGTCTGGCTGGGCGAGCCGTCGGCCGCCGTGGAGGAGGCCCGCCGCGCGGTGGCCGAGCTGGGCGACGCCCAGATCGACACCCTCCGCTACGCGCTCCAGGCGGCGGGGGATTTCGTGGAGGCGGAGGCCGTGGCCCGCCGGGAGGTGGCGGCGCTGCCCGCGGCCCAGGCGGTGCGGTACCGGGTGGACATGGCCCTCACCGCCCAGGGCCGGGTCACCGAGGCGCTCCGCTGGCTGGACGAGACCATCCAGTCGACGGCCTCCCTCGCGGTCGACGCCATCGGGGCACACTACCGCCAGGCCCAGATCGCCGCGGCCACCGGGAGCGCCGAGCGGAGCTGGCGCTATGCCGCCAGCGTCCTGGCCCGGGCGCCCAAGGACGCGGCCCAGCTGGCGGTGCTCTTCGAGCTCCTCGGGGACACGCGCCACGCCGACCAGCTCGCCCAGTCGCTGGAGCCCGGGTCGCCGGCTGACCGGCAGGTCCAGGCGCTCCGCGCCTGGCGGGCCGGCGACGCGGCCGGGGCGCTCGCGACCCTGGCGCGGGAGGAGGAGCGGGATCCCTGGCCCAACGAGGGCATCGCGCCCTCCTACCTCATGGCGGAGATCGAGGCGGCCGTGGGCGACGACGTGGACACGCTGGCCGCGGTGGAGCGCTTCCAGCGGCTCCCTCCCGACCGGATCTGGCGCGCCTGGGCCTATCCGAGGTCGATGTACCTCTCGGCGGTGGCCCACGCCCATCTCGGCGAGCGGGACGCTGCCCGTCGCGAGGTCGACCGGCTGCTCGCGCTCCTGGCGCGGGCGGACGCCGACGTTCCCCTGGCGAGGCAGGCGCGGGCGCTTCGCCGGGAGCTCACCCGCCAGCGCGCAACGGCGGCCGACGGCGGCGGCCGATAGGAGGCTCCATGGGCGGCAACACCTCCAGCGGTGAGGACGTGCTGAACAGGCTCGTGGGTCCGGTGCGGAAGCCCGGCCCCACCCGTCGCGGCAAGGGGCCGGCCCCAGCCAAGGCCGCCAGGCGGGGGAGGAAGTCCCCCGCGCGCAAGCGGGCCGGCAGGCCGGCGCGGGGGAAGAAGCGCGGGTGATCCTCGCGGTCAGCCACCGCCGGGACGAGCACGCCCGGGCGGTGCTGGGGGCCCTGGCCCGCCGGGGCGCCGAGGCGCTGCTCGTCGACCTGGCGGCCCTGCCCGCGCGCGGGCGGCTGGCGCTCGGCTACGGTGGGGCGGGGGCGCGGCGGCTCCACCTCGATGGCCGCGGGCCGCTCGACCTGTCGGAGGTCACCGCCCTCTGGTGGAGGCGCCCGCGCCCGCCCCGGCCGCCGCCGGGCCTCCCCGCGGGCCGGGCCGAGCGCGCCGCCCTGCACATGCTCTCGACCGTGGCTGGGCTCGTCGCCTCGCTCGAGCCCAGCGCCTTGCTCGTCGATCACCCCTGGCGCGCCGATGCCGCCGGGGAGAAGGTGCTCCAGCTCGACCTCGCCGTCCGTTGCGGCCTCCGCGTCCCGGAGACGCTGGTGACGAGCGACCCGGCAGAGGCCCGGGAGTTCCTGGCAGGCAGGGGCCGTGCCGGGGCCGTCCACAAGGCGGTGACGGCCTCGAAGGGCGACTGGCGACGGACCCGGAAGGTCGGCCGACGCGGGGCCGCGGGAATACGGGACCTTCATCTCGCCCCGGTGATCCTCCAGCAGCGCATCCCCGGCGTCGACGTGCGTGTGACGATGGTCGGGGGCGAGGTCTTTGCCGCGGAGATCGATGCGCGCCGCTCCTCCTCGCCCGATGACTACCGGGGCCACGAGGGGGAGTGCCGGTTCACGGCCTGCCACCTGCCCGCGGAGGTCGCGCGGGGAGTCGAGCGGCTCCGGCGGGCCTTGGGGCTCCGCTTCGGGGCGGCCGACTTCCGGCGTGGTCCCGGCGGGGACTGGCGGTTCCTGGAGCTGAACCCGGTGGGGCAGTGGCTGTTCGTGGAGGAGCGGACGGGACTGCGCATCAGCGACGCGGTCGCCGCCCTGCTGGCCAGGGGGAGGTAACGGACCGGGCCCGGCCTCCGGCAGGGGTGGCCGGCCGCGCGGTGTGGCCAAGCCGCCGCCGCGTCTCGCCCTCGACCGCGGGCCGGCGGGTCGCATACCCTGGGGGCCATGGCGCACGCCGAGGACGTCGAGACGCGCGTGGGGGCGTTCCTCAGGGACGGCGAGTACCGCTCCGCGGCCACCGAGGTGATCCGTGGCTACGGGCCGCGGGCGCTCGGGTACCTGCACCGCCTCCTGGGGAACGAGACCGACGCCGCCGACGCCTTCTCGCTGTTCGCGGAGCAGGTGTGGAGGGGGATGGCCAACTTCGAGGGGCGCTCCTCGGTCAAGACATGGGCCTTCAAGGCGGCCTGGAGCGCGGCCATGAAGGTGCGCGACGATGCCTGGCGGAGGCTGCGGGAGGGATTCCCGTCGAGCGCCGCCTCGCACCTGGCCGACGAGGTCCGGACCAACACCGCCATCCGCTTCGAGTCCCTGCGTCAGGAGCTCGAGCTGCTCCGGTCCGAGCTCACCGCGGAGGACCAGACCCTGCTCGCCCTGCGGCTCGACCAGGAGCTCTCCTGGGAGGAGGTCGCGGACGTGCTCTCCGTCGACGGCCGGGAGGTGGACGCGGCCGCGCTCCGCAAGCGCTACGAGAGGATCAAGGCGCGGCTCGCCACCATCGTGAAGGACCGCCGCGAGCGCGGTCGCTGAGAAGCAGAGAGCCCGCCCGCGCGATCGCGGGCGGGCTCTCTTGATCCCCCCACCGAAGCCTCCGGGAGGCCTACCGCCTCCTCCCGTTCCCTTGGAACGCCCGGGGTCCGGTGTGTGACAGCCCCACGGCTGAGGCGGGCGCGGCAGGCCGTCGCGGGGTCAGGCGCTCGCCGAGGGGAGGCGCAGGACGATCCGCGCCCCGCCGCCGGGCCGATCCTCCGCCTGGATGGTGCCGTCGTGCTGGGTCACGATGGCATGGACGATGGAGAGCCCGAGCCCCGATCCCTTGGCCTTGGTGGTGAAGAAAGGCTCGAAGATCCGGTCCCGATCGGCCTCGGGGATGCCGGGGCCGTCGTCGTCCACGAGGATCTCCACCCACGGATCCGCGCCCTCCGGCTCTTCCGGTGCGCGGACGGCGCAGGATACGCACACCTGCCCACCTGGGCCCACGGCCTCGAGGGCGTTCAGGCAGAGGTTGACCAGCACCTGGCGCAGCCGCTCCTCATCGCCGCGCACCAGCACCGGCCCCCCGAAGCGTCGCTCGAGCTGGACCGCGCCGCGCTCGAACTGGCCGCCCAGGAGGTCGAGGACCTTGGTCAGCACCCCGACCATCTCGATCGGCTTGGCCTCGAACTCGCGCGGCCGGGCGAACTGCAGGAAGTCCTCGAGGACGTGGTCGAGGCGCAGGATCTCGTCCCGGACCAGCCGGAGCGGCTCCCGCAGCGGCTCCTGCTCCTCGGGGCGCAGGGCGCGGAGCCGGCGCTCCAGCACGCTGAGCTGCAGGGCGGCGGCGTTCAAGGGGTTGCGGATCTCGTGGGAGAGCCCGGCGGTCATGGTCCCCACCGCGGCCAGCTTCTCGGCGGTGCGAGCCCGCCGGGCCAGCTCCCGCTTCTCGACGTGCAGCCGCACCTGGCGCATGGCCTGCTCGACCGCGAGCAGGAGGTCCTGCACCGCGCAGGGCTTGACCAGGTAGGCGCAGGCCCCCGCCCGCACCGCCCGCACCGCCGACTCCAGCGTGGCGAAGCCGGTGAGGAGCACCACCTGGCCGTCGGGGGCCAGCTCCTTGAGCCGGGGGGCCAGGGCGGTGCCGTCGCCGTCGGGCAGGCGGAGGTCGACCAGGGCCACGTCGAAGGGCTCCTCCCCGGCGCGGAGGAGGGCCTCGGCGCAGGTCGCGGCGCAGCGGACCGCGTAGCCGGCGTCACGGAGCACCTCGGCCAGGCTCTCGGCCAGGTCGGCGTTGTCGTCGACCACCAGCACCCGGGGCTCCTTGGCGGGGGCGGGGATCACCCGGGGCGGTCCGCGGGGTGGGGGGAGGAGCCGGGCAGGGCGACGGTGAAGCGGGCCCCGCCGCCGGGCCGGTCGGCGTAGGCGACGCTGCCGCCGTGTCGCTCGGCGATGCGCTTGACCAGCGCCAGCCCCAGCCCGACGCCGCCGTCCTTGGTGGTGACCAGCGGATGGAACAGGTGGCGCAGGGTGGCGGCGTCCACGCCCGGGCCGGAGTCCTCCACGTCCAGCGAGACGCCGGCCTCGGTGAGGCGGCCGCGCACCCACACCGTTCCCGCGGGCGAGGCGGCGAAGACCGCGTTCTCCAGGAGGTTGGCGAAGACCTGCCGGAGCTGCACCGGGTCCCCTTGCACGGCGGGCAGCTCGTGGAGCCCCACCAGCTCCAGCGTCACCTCGCGCGGGCGCTGCAGGGAGGCCGCTGCGCCCTCGACCAGCGGGGCCAGCTCCACACGCTCGCGCGAGGGAGGCCGGTCGCGGATCATGTCCAGGAGGTTGGTGATGATGCCGCTCGCCACCCCGACCTGCTGGCCGATGCGGTCGAGCTGCCTGCGCGTCGCCTCCTCGCCGCCGAGGCGGGCGCGCAGGAGGTGGAGCGAGGCCTCGATCACCGCCAGCGGGTTGCGCAGCTCGTGGCCGATGGAGCCGACCAGCTGCCCGAAGGTGGAGAGGCGCTCGGCCCGCGCGCGCTGCGCCAGCAGGTCGTCGCGGTAGGTGCGGAGCATCGCCGCCAGCTCGAGGTCGAGGATCTTCCCCAGGGCGTCGTGGACCCGGTGGAGCTTCTCCGGGTCGGCGGCGAAGCTGTCCCGGGCCAGGCGGTCGAGCTCGGCCCGCAGGACGTTCATGGCGCCGAACATGTAGTCCTGCGGCAAGCCGATGCGCACGTGGATCCGGCCGATGCGGGCGCGGCCACGCCAGTACCCGTCGTCCCAGGGGCCCTGCAGGAGGGAGTCGAGCCAGGCGGTCAGCGTGATCCGGAGGTGGCCCACCCGCCGCTCGCCGCCCTCGAGCACCTGGCGTGCCTGCGGGTGCTCCAGGATGCGCTCGTAGAAGACGGTCGCCACGGCGGCGAGGTGAGTGGCCGCCGCCGCGTGGAGCTCGCGGAGCAGCGCCTGGTCGGCCTCGGAGAAGCCCACGTAACGCTCGAGCTCCGCCACCGACGTCTCGGCCATCCACCCGTATCTAGGCCAGGGCGGCCGGCCTGTCGAGCCTCAATGCACCACGAGGACGGGCTTGGTGCAGATGTGCACCAGCCGGTCCGAGACGCTACCCAGGAAGACCCGGGCCACCGCGCCGTGCCCGCGGCTCCCCACCACCACCATCCCGACATCCGGGGCCGCCGCCTGCTCGGCGATGCACTCGGCCGGCGAGCCGAAGAGCACCGCGGTGCTGACCGACAGCCCGGGCACGTCCAGGGCCTTTCGCGCGTCCTCCAGCACGCGCTCGGCGTAGGCCCGGTGCTCCCGCTCCACGGTGGCGATGGTCAACCCGTAGACGTCGGGCGGGAGGAGGAGCCTCGGGACCACGTGGACCATCGACAGTGCGGCGCCGAAGCGACTCGCGACCTCGGCGGCCATGCGGACGGCCTTGAGCGAAGGATCGGAGCCGTCGACCGCTACCAGGACTCGCTCGAACATGTCGCACCCCCTGCGTGAGGAAAGGCGACTCGCCCTCGGGTCCAGTATGTGCCAGCCGGCGGGAAAAGAACTGGGACGCTACACCGCGCGCCGGCCGCCGCGAGCCCGCAGCCATTCCTCCCCCGCGCCGGCAGCCCCGCGATCTCCAGGCTCGCCCAGAACCAGCCGCTCCGGGCGAATCGAGGGGTGCCGAGCGGCCACCCAGGCCCTCGCCCGAACTTCTCGGGCAGAGGCTCGAGCGGCGGTTTCGGCCTCGTGATGCGCGTCCCGCCCAGGTGTCGAGCAACCGCAGTGCCAAGGCGGATCGGGTAAGGCACCGCATCTGCGCCGAGGCGCCCGGGCTCGCCGAAGGGCGCTGGGGCGGTCCGCTCGCTGCGGGATTGCCGTGAAAACGCAGGCACGGCCGTGCGTTGTGCCGCGCACGGCCGCCGAGGCCCCGGCCTGCCGACGCGAGCCCCCGGAGGGCCCCGGACGGGGATGGATCGGCTAGGCGTGAGGAGGTTTGCGCGGGTCGAGGGCACGAACTGCCAGCCGGGGGCGAGGGGCCCGGCCGCAGATCTTCGCCTCAGGGCTTCTGTGGCGGCTGCTGCTGGCCCGGGGAACCGGAGGCAGGCGGCTCCTCCTTCTCGTCGTGCCCGTCGAGCGCCTTCTTGAAGCCGCGGATGCTCTGGCCCAGCCCGGCCCCGATCTGCGGGAGCTTGTTGGCGCCGAAGAGCAGCACGACGATGAGGAGGATGACGAGCAGCTCGGGCATCCTGAGTCCGAACATGGTGTTCCTTTCCACGGCGGCGCCGTCGCGGGGGACGGGGCACCGCTCGGGCCCATCGTCCTCGATGCAGGCCGCGTTGACAAGCAGAGCCGGCCGGGGGACCGCAGCCGCTACGCTGCGCCGTCCTCCAGGGCGATGGTGGCCAGCCGCCGCTGGTCCAGGACGCGCACCCCGCGGGAGGCGTCCACCACGCCCTCCTTCTCCAGCCGCGTCAGGCAGCGCGACAGGGTCTCCGGGCGCATGGCCAGCAGGCGCGCGACCACCTGCTTGCGCACCGCCGTGGGGCGGTCGGCGAGGAAGCGCGCGTGCGCCAACGCGAACCGCGCCACCCGAGACAGGCAGTCGCCCTGCCGCCAGTTCACCTCGTCCCGCTGCTGCTTCCCCTCGGCGAGGAGGAGCTCCAGCACCACGCGGGCCGCGCTGCGCTCGGGGCCGATCCACTGCATCATGGCGTCGCCGCTCAGCCCGCAGAGCCGGACCCGCGAGAGGGCCCGGACCTCGAACGCGGACGCCTCGCCTTGCAGCGCCTCGGTGCACAGCAGCGAGGTCGGGCCGCGCAAGGAGAGCAGGAGCTCGGCGCCGCGGGGGGAGACGGAGGAGAGGGAGACGAACCCCTCCTTCACGAAGTAGACGTTCCGGGGGCGCTCGCCCTGGGCGCAGATGGTGGCCCCCGACTCGCGGGAGGCCAGGGTGAGGCGGCAGCGGCCAGCGGACGCGAGGCCCAGCGTGCAGGCGTTGCAATCCGACACGGGAGCGTTGGAGAGCACAGCGCGTCCTCCGGGTGGGCGAGGTCTTGATCTGCGTCGACTTGCATTCGACAGGCCCGCGAAACTCCAGGAGATTACGGAAAGCGAGATGCAGCGGTTGCGCCTTGGCCTCCGTCAAGTCGCGGGGGACGCACATTTTGCGCCCCGCTGTCCGCCCAGGCTGCCGCTTGGCATGATGCGACACGTGGACGCGATCACCGGGCTGCGAGACGCCGTCACCGCGGCGGTCCGCAGGACGCCCGCCGAGGGTGTCCGGCTCGACCAGGCGGCCGGACGCTGGCTCGCGGCGCCGGTGCGGGCCGCCCGGCCGGCGCCGTCCACCACCTGCTCGGCCATGGACGGCTACGCGGTGCGCGCGCAGGACACGGAGGGGCCTGCCCCGCTGTCGGTGCGGGCCACCCTCTTCGCCGGGCAGACGGCGTCGCAGGCGCTTGCGCCCGGCGAGGCCGCCCGCATCTACACCGGCGCGCCGCTGCCCCCGGGCGCGGACTCGGTGGTGCGCAGCGAGGCCGCCCGCGAGGTGGACGGGAGGGTCGCCTTCTCCACGCCGGCGCGTCCCGGCGAGAACGTCCGGCGGGCGGGGGAGGACGTGGCGGCGGGGGGGCTGGCGCTCCCGCGCGGCGTCCGGCTGGGCGCGCGCCAGAGGGCGCTCCTGCGGGCCGTCGGCGCCGAGGTGGTCGAGGTCCACCGCCGGCCCCGGGTGCGGATCCTGTCCACCGGTGACGAGATCGCCTCCGGCCAGACCCCCGACTCCAACGGGCTGGCCGTCGCCGGCGCCTGCGAGCGCGCCGGCGCGGAGGTGTCCGTGGCCCGGGTCGCGGACGTGCGGGCGGAGCTCCGCGCGGCCCTGGCCGGCGCCCCGGCCGCGGCCGACCTGGTGATCACCGTGGGCGGCGTGTCGGTGGGGCTCAAGGACCTGGTGCCGGAGGTGCTGGGCGAGCTCGGAGCGGAGGTGCGCATCCACGGCGTGCCCATGAAGCCGGGCAAGCCGTTCCTGTTCGCGCTCCTCGGCGGGGCGCCGGTGCTGGGGCTGCCCGGCAGCCCCTCGGCCTGCCTGGTCGCGTTCGAGGTCTTCGCCCGGCCCGCCCTCCTGGCGGCGAGCGGGGCGGCGCGCCTCACGCGCCCCGAGATCGTGGCCCGGCTGGCCGAGCCGGTGGCGGGGCGCGCCGGCAGGGCCCGCCTGCTGTGGGCGGCGCTGGAGCCGGACGGGCGCGTGCGCCCCGTCGGCCGGGATGCGGCCCAGGTCCGCGGTCCGGCCCTGGCCGACGCGCTGTTGCACCTGCCGGCAGGGACCGGCGAGCTGCCGGAGGGCGCGGAGGTGAGGGCGTGGGTTCTCGGAGAGGACTAGGGCGGGTCGCCGGCGTCGCGGTGGTGGCGGTCTCCGGACCGAGCGACGCGGGGAAGACCCGGCTCCTGCGCCGGCTCATCCCCGCCCTGGCCCGGCGCGGGCTGCGGGTGGCGGCCCTCAAGCACACCCGGCACACCCACCGCCTCGACGTCCCCGGCAAGGACACCGACCTCCTCCGCCGCGCGGGCGCGGTGGCGGTGGCCATCTCCGGACCGGGCGGGATCGCCTACTTCGGTCCCCCCGAGGCGACGCTGGAGGCGCTCGTCCGCCTGCTCCCGCCGGCGGACCTGGTCGTGGCCGAGGGCTTCCGCGAGGCGGCGCTGCCCCGCATCGAGGTTCACCGGCGGTCAGTGCCGAGACCGTTCCGGTGCGCCCGGGACCCGGGCGTGTTCGCGGTGGTGGGCGGGGCGCGCTCGGGTTGCCCGGTACCCCACCTCCGCCCCGGCGAGGTCGAGCGCCTGGCCGAGCTCGTCTGCCGCCGCCTGGGCCTCCGGCGCCGCCGCTTGCGGCGCGGCGGCGGCGTGCGCAGCCTTCGCCCAGGGCGAGGCGAGCGAGCGTCCGCGCCCTGGAGGGCAACGATGCAGAAGACGAGCGCACGCAGGACCGGAGGCCGCACCCCCCGGCGGTCCCGCAGCGACGCGGGCCGCAAGGGTGGCAGGGCCACCCTCCGGGCCCGGGGCCCAGAGTTCTTCTCCCGGATCGGGCGCAAGGGCGGCAAGAGCCGCTCGCGGCGCGCCGCGGCCCTGCGCAGGGCGGGGCGGGACACGGCCAGGCCGCGCCCGCACGGGGTGCCATCTCCACGCCGCGCCCACGGGCGCACCCGCTGACCGCCGGGCGTCAGGTTCCTGACGCGCTCCCCCAGGCCCTCCGGCCGGACGGAGGATTCCCGGCGGGCACCGGCCTTGCAGCCCTGCCAGGCGTGGGTACCCGCGCGCCAAGGATCAGCCTCTGCCTCATCGCCCGGGACGAGGAGCGGATGCTCGCGGGCTGCCTGGAGTCGGCCCGCGAGGCGGTGGACGAGATCGTCGTGGTCGACACCGGGTCCCGCGACCGGACCCGGGAGATCGCCCGCGCGGCGGGCGCGATGGTGCTGGAGCAGGTCTGGGACGACGACTTCGCGGCCCCGCGCAACCTGGCCGCCGCCCACGCCCGCGGGGACTACCTCCTCCAGCTCGATGCCGACGAGCGGCTGGCGCCGGGTGCAGGCCTCGCGGTGCGCAAGGCCGCCCGCCGGGCCCGGTTCGACGTGGGCATGCTGCGCTGCCACAACGCCGACGCCCTCGACGCCCCGGTGACCGAGGTGCTCTCGGGGGCGCGGCGCGCGGGCCAGCCGGGGCTCCTGCCCCGCCTCCTGCGCCGCGCCCCGGACCTGCGCTGGCAGGGCTGCATCCACGAGAGCGTGCTGGAGTGGGCGGCCGCCCGCGGCAGCCGGCTCGAGCCGGTGCCGGTGGACATCGTTCACCTCGGGTACACGAACTCGGTGTTCGCCAGCAGGGAGAAGCGGGCCCGGAACCTGGCCCTGCTCCGCAAGCGGGTCCGGGAGGAGCCGGAGAGCGCCGTGAGCCTCGGGTACCTGGCCGCGGAGCTCCTGGCCGACGGTGCGCTCTCCGAGGCCGAGCGGGTGGCGGAGGAGGGCTGGGCCCTCCTCGACCGGCAGCCGCGGTGGCGCTCCGTCCGGCGGCTGGCGGTGGTGCGGGCGGCGGTGGCCGTCCGCCGGGAGCGACCCGAGGCCGCCCTGGAGGCGGCCACGGCCTTCGAGGCCCGGGAGGGGAAGAACCCGGACCTGGCCTACCACCGGGGCTGCGCGCTGGAACTGCTGGCTGCGCGGGCCGCCGGCGCCGCGGAGCAGGAGGTCCTTTGGGCCCGGGCGCGCGCCGCCCTGGAAGAGGCGCGGTCCCTTCTCGATCGCGGAGGCTTCGAGCAGGTGATGCACGCCTCGCACGCCCAGGTGTGGGCGCGCCTGGGGGTGCTGTCGCTGCGCCAGGGCCGCCCGGCCGAGGCGCTCCAGGCATTCGGTGCCTCGCGGGCTGCCGGCGCCACCGCGCGGATCGCCCTCGGCGAGGCCGAGGCGCTCCTGGCCCTCTCCCGTCCCGTCGACGCCCTGCGCGCCCTGGAGCCGTTGCTGGCCCTGGGCGCGGAGGCGGGCGCGCCGCCGGAGGGCTGGATGCTGGCTGCCCGGGCGGCGCAGGCGATGGGCGCGGCCGCCGACGCGCGCGCCTTCCTTGCCCGGGCCGGGGCGATCGGCCCGGCGCAGCGCCGCTAGCTTGCGCCCCGGGGTGGTCGCCGGGCCTTGCTTCGCCCCGTCCCGCCGCGCAGGAGCGGGTCCGGACGCCGGGTGGTCCCGGCGGGGACCCCGTGCGGGGCGCTGGCGGAGAGGGTCGTCCGGCGCTCCATCCGGCGGGGAAAAGACGGGCGGCGCCTCGCGGCGCCGCCCGGACGAGACTCCGATGTGGCCGACGCGCCTCGCGCCTACCGCCGCGCCGCACCCTGCTGCAAGGACGCCACTGCCGTCTCGAACGCCTCTGCGATCGGTGCGAACACCAACTCGGCCTCGCGTGCGGCCTGAACGCTGCGGGAGAGCGCCGCCTTGTTCAGCCGGGCGCAGACGAAGTGGTACACGGATCCGAGCTTGTCGCAGAGTTCTGGTGCCCTGGGACGGCAGAGCGTGGATCGCAGCTCGAGCACGATGTCGGATGCCCGGAGCAGGACGCGTGCCCCCTCGGTGTACTTTCCCGAGGTCAGCAGGGCCGCCCCGCTGCGGATGTTCCTCAGGGCGGCCTGGAAGAGGAGCACCATCAAGCGCTCCGGGGAAGCGGTCTCGTTCTGGGACCGGGCGTAACGATGGGCGGCGGAGTTCATCGGCTACCTCTTCGTCTCGTCAGTGGGCGGGGGCCGCCCCGGGCCGTTCGCCGGGGGCGGCCTGCCGTCTAGCCTTGCCTTACCCGCCGAGGAGCTTCAGGGCGAGCTGGGGCTGCTGGTTGGCCTGGGCGAGGACGCTGACGCCGGCCTGCTGCAGGACCTCGGTGCGGGCCAGGGCGGAGGTCTCGGAGGCGACGTCGACGTCCTTGATGCGGCTGTCGGCGGCG
>DATKMW010000032.1:0-7693 GCA_035541675.1 Anaeromyxobacter sp.
TGAGGATCATGGAGATGAGCGAGCGGGAGATGCCGATCTGCTTGGCGATCTCCTCCTGCTTGAGCCCGTCCAGGTAGTACATCTGGGCCACCTTGACCACGAGCTGCACGTCGAGCCGGGAGCTCATTCCTGCCCTCCTCCCGCGGGAGGATACGCCGGGACCGGCCAGGCCGACAGGGTTGCGCTCCGGCGCGCTGGCTCGGCGCGCTGGGGAGGGCCCGCGGCCCTCGTCCTGGCGCACCCGCCGCCGCGGGGAGCGGCCCCGCACCCCCCCCCTCCGCCACCCCTGCGTCTTCCGGTAGGCCATGGGCTCTCCGCCGGGCTCTCTAGAGCGGCGTCCGCTCCCGGACCAGCAGGTGGTTGAGCGCCACGGCGGCGATGAGCACCGTCCCCTTGGCGAAGGTCTGCCAGAAGGCGGGGATCACGGTCATGAGGCCGGTGGTCACGCACACGATGATGAGCGCCCCCACCACCGTCTTGGCGACCGAGCCTTCCCCGCCGGAGAAGGCGGTCCCGCCCAGGAGCACGGCGATGATGCAGTCCAGCTCCATGCCGTCGCCGGAGAGCGGGTCGCCCAGGGACATGTAGCTGGCCCGGGCCACGCCGGCCAGCGCGGCGCAGACCCCGACGAGGAGGTAGAGGATCCAGACCCAGCGGACCGGGTCGATGCCCGACAGCTCCGCCGCGGTGCGGTTCCCGCCGATGGCGGCCGCGTACTTGCCGAGCACCGTCCGGCGCTGCACCACCACCAGGACGCCGACGAGCAGCACCGCCACCCAGAAGGCCCAGGGCAGGCCCAGGATCACCTCGGCGCGGGCGTAGTCGTTGATCCAGGCCGGCATGGGTCGCCCCGGCACGCCCTTGATGGCCGAGAGGCCCTTGGGGACGACCAGCAGCGCCGCCCCCTTGAAGAGGTTGAGCGTCACCAGGGTGGCGATGACCGGGGTGATGCGCAGGCGCATGACCAGGAGCCCGTTGAGCAGGCCGAAGCCCAGCCCCAGGAGCAGGGTCAGGGGCAGGGCCAGCGGCAGCGGGGCCCCGGCCCGCACCAGGAAGGCGAAGACCACCGCGGCGAGGCTCATGGCGCTCCCCACCGAGAGGTCGATGTACCCGGAGATCATGAGCAGGGTGAACGCGCCGCTCAGGGTGAGGATGGGGGCGGCGATGCGGAGCATGTTCACCACGCTGTCCGGGCTCAGGAAGTGGCCGGGGCCGAACAGCTCGACCTGGTCCAGCCGCGCCACGCTGAAGGCCAGCACGATGAGCAGGAGGACCGCGTAGATGTAGAGGTTCTTGACCGCGGCCCGAACCGCCGTGGTCCCGTCCGCCCGCAGCACGCTCGCCCTCGCCTCGGTCATGACGCTCCTCCCGCTAGCCGTTGCGCCGGTCCAGCGCGAACCGCTGCGCCAGGATGGCCAGGAAGGTGACGACGCCCTTCAGAGTGAACTGCCAGTCGGGCGAGAGCAGCAGCCCGGTGGCGGCCGAGGTCACCACCGAGAGGATGATGGCTCCCACGAACATGCCCAGGACCGAGCCGAATCCGCCGGAGATGCTCACGCCGCCGAGGAGGGTGATCACCAGGGCGTCGAACTCGTAGCCGCTGGCACGGCCGGACACGCCCGCCTTGAACTCGGAGGAGAGCAGGATCCCGGTGATGCCGGCCAGGAGCCCGCTCAGGAGGTAGAGCCGGGCGACGTGCTGGCCCACCTTGAGCCCGGAGAGCCGGGCCGCCTCGGCGTTGGCGCCGATGAGGTAGGTGCGCCGGCCGCTCACCGTGGCCTTCTCGACCACCGAGGCCACCGCCACCAGCGCCACCATGATCAGCACCGCCACCTTGACTGGGGTGCCGGGCAGGAAGGTGTTGCCGATCACCCCGAACACCTCGGGGAGGCTGGTGTTGCGCTGCGCCCCCCGGGTGATGACCTGGGCCAGGCCGCGCGAGAGCATCATGGTCCCCAGGGTGACGATGATCGACGGCACCCGGAGCCTGACGATGAAGAAGGCGTTCACCGCCCCCACGCCCACGGCGCAGCAGAGGGCCAGGGCCACCGCCACCCCGTAGGGCAGCCCCAGCCCCACCGCCAGCGGGTTGGGCGAGGCCGCCGCCGCCTGGCAGGCCCAGGCGGCGACCACCCCGGTGAGCGCCACGTTGCCCCCCACCGACATGTCGAAGTTGCCGGTGACGAGCAGGAAGGTCACCCCGATGCCCAGGATGATGATGTACCAGTAGTTGGTGAGCAGGTTGAGGACGTTCCGGGGCAGGAAGAAGTTGGGCACGAAGGCGCAGGCCATGCCGAACAGGCCGATCAGCACGGCGATCATGAAGAAGGTGATGAAGGACTCGTTGCTCAGCCGGCCGGCGGCCGGCCCGACCTGCACGGACCCCTGGTCCACGGCGGCGGTATCCACGGTCAGCGCCCTCCCGTGACGACGTGCATGACCTCCTGGCTGTCCACCCCGGCGCCGTTCTCGAGCGTGCCCTTGATCGCACCGTCGTAGAGCAGGTGGATGCGGTCGCAGAGGCTCAGGATCTCGGGGAGCTCGGAGGAGAAGACCAGGATCGACTTCCCCTCCTCGGCCAGCCGCCGGATGATGGCGTAGATCTCGCTCTTGGCCCCGACGTCGATCCCGCGGGTCGGCTCGTCGAGCAGGAGCAGCTGGGCGTCGGCGAACAGGCACTTGGCGAAGACCACCTTCTGCTGGTTCCCGCCGGAGAGCTTGGCCGCCTCCTTCTCCGGGCCGCTGCAGGCGATGCGGAGGCGGCGGATCGCCTCCCGCGTCGCCCGCCGCTCCTCGCCGGCGCGGATGAAGCCGTGGCGGGAGATGCGCGCCATGTTCATGACCGGCACGTTGCCCCTGACGGTGAGGATGGTGAACAGCCCCTGGGAGCGTCGCTCCTCGGGGACCAGGGCGATCCCGGCCTCGATGACCTGGTCGGGCCGGCGCGGCAGCGGGACCCCCTGGAAGAGGACCTCTCCCCGGTGCGGGTCGGCGCCGTAGATGGCCCGCGCCAGCTCGGTCTTCCCGGCGCCCACCAGCCCGTAGAACCCCACGATCTCCCCGCGGCGGACCTCGAAGGAGACGTCCTGCAGCTTGCGGTTGGAGAGCCCCTTCACCTGCAGGACCACCTCCCGCGAGCCCGCCGGCCGGGCCTGGTACCCCTCGAAGACCGCCTTGCCCAGCATCATGCGGATGAGCTCGGCCCGGTCCTTCACCTCCGCCAGCGGCCGGGTGGCGACGTGGCGGCCGTCGCGCATCACCGTGACCGCGTCCCCCAGCTCGAAGATCTCGTCGAGCCGGTGGGAGATGTAGATGACGGTCACGTTCCGCTCGCGCAGGCGCTTGACGATGGCGAAGAGCCGCGCGATCTCCCCTTCGGAGATGGCCGCGGTGGGCTCGTCCATGATCAGGATCTCGGACTCGGCCGCCACCGCCTTGGCGATCTCCACGATCTGCTTCTGGGCCACGCTCAGGGTCGAGACCCGCTGCCGGGGGTCGATGGACGGCTCGAGGCTGTTCATCACCCCGACCATGCGCTGCACCTTGTCGGTCCGGCGCAGGAACCCGAGGGTGGTGTCTTCCCTCCCCAGGCTCAGGTTCTCGGCCACGGTGAGCTGGTCGACGACGTTCAGCTCCTGGAACAGGGTGCTGATCCCCCTCTGCCTGGCCTCGCGGGGGCTCCGCGGCGCGTACTCGCGGCCGTTGAGGAGGATCCGGCCGCCCGATCGGCCCACCGCGCCGGTGAGGATCTTGATGAGGGTCGACTTGCCGGCGCCGTTCTCGCCCACCAGGCAGTGCACGGTGTTGCGGCGAACGTCGAAGCTGACCTCGTTGACCGCCCGGACGCTGGCGTAGTCCTTCACCAGGCCGCGGATCTCCAGGACGTTGTCGGGCCGGTCCATGGCTCCCTCCGCACCTCTGCGCCCGGCCCGGCGCCGCGCCCCGCGCGCGGCGCCGGCGGGCGTCCCCTCGACGCCTCACATCACGTTGGCCCCGAACTGCTTGCTGAGCCAGGAGGCCGCATCGGCCTTCTTCATCGTCCAGAAGGAGATGGTGTAGGCCTTGTAGAAGAACTCCTTGGCGGGCTGGCTGGTGCGGGCCACCTTGCCGGCCTTCACGTCCATGATCAGGTCGATCCGGCCGCGGGCCGTCTCCACCGGCGGGAGCCCCATGGAGAGCTTCAGCGAGCTGTTGGGATCGTAGATGGTCTTGTACTCGACCTCGTCGAAGTCGACGCTGGCCACGATCTCGGTGGCCGGCTTGCCGTCCTTGAAGACCCCTCGCCCGGCCTGGGTCAGGGCCGCCATGGTGCCCACCGTCAGGTTGGAGGCCTCGGAGTAGATCAGGTTGACCTCCGGGTGCTGGGTGACGAGGTCGAGGACGATCTGCTTGGCCGCGTCGGGCCCCTTGCTGGCGTCCTGGCAGCCGAGGTTGGTGGCCTTGGGGTCCACCGAGAGCACGCCCTTGACGAAGGGGGCGGTGCGGCCCGAGTTCACCTCGGTGTGGTTGGGCCAGCCCAGCTGCACCATGACGATGGGCTTGTCCGGGTGGGCGGCCCTCCACTGCTTGGCCATCTGCGCGCCCATCTCGAAGGAGACGCTGGCCTCGTCGCTGCGGGCGGTGGGGATGCCGGTGTCGGCGATGGGGCTGAAGAAGGCGGTCATGACGATGTTCTTCTTCAGGGCCGCCAGGACGCCCGGCTTGGCCGCCTCCCCGTCCCAGATGTGCAGCGTGGCCGCGTCCATGCCCTGGGCCACCACCTGATCGATGTTGGCGGTCATGGTGGCGCTGTCCGACTTGCCGTCAAAGGCGAAGACCTCGGCGCCGTACTTCTCCTTGGCGTACTTCTTGGCCTCGGCGAACTGCGCCTGGTGGAAGACGTTGCTCAGGTCGGACACGAAGAAGGCGATCCTCGTGGGCTTGTCCTTGGCGAACGCCTGGGGGGTGAGCAACGCGACTGCGACGAGACCGAACAGGAACTTCCTCATTTGCCGTCCTCCTGTGAACGAAGTGCCTTCCACGCCTCCTGCCTGCTGCCTCGGTTTCACGACCGGGAATCCCTGCACCTTCGCCTTCCTGGCCCGGGCGCCCTCAGGCCGCCCCCTCCCCCACCGGCTCCCCCACGATGACCGGGCCGGCGCTGGTGCCGAGCCGGGTGGCGCCGGCGGCGATGAGCCGACGGGCGTCCTCGCGGGTCTTCACGCCGGTCGAGGCCTTCACCTCCACGCCCGGCCCCACCACCCTCTTCATCAGCGCCACGTCCTCGGGGGTGGCCCCGCCCTTGCCGAAGCCCGTCGAGGTCTTCACGAAGGCGGCCCCGGCCCGGGCGGCCAGGCGGCAGGCGCGCTCCTTCTCCTCGTCGGTGAGGGCGCTGGTCTCGATGATCACCTTGACCTTCGCCCCCCCCGCGGCCCGCACCACGCCGGCCACGTCGCGCTCGACCAGCTGGTCGTCGCGGTCCTTGAGCGCGCCGATGTTGATGACCATGTCCAGCTCGTCGGCGCCGGCCGCCACTGCCTGGCCGGCCTCGAAGGCCTTGGTCTCGGGGGCGTTGGCACCGAGGGGGAACCCCACCACCGCCGCCACCTTGACCCCGCTCCCCTTCAGCCGCTCCCTGGCGAAGGGGACCCAGCAGGGGTTGACGCACACCGCCGCGAAGCCGAACCGCCTGGCCTCGTCGCAGAACCGGGCCACCGTCTCGCGGACGGTCTCGGGCTTGAGGACGGTGTGATCGATGTACTTGGCGTAGTCCATGGCTTCTCCCTTTCTGGCTTCTCCCCGGCGCCGGCTCAGGGCGTCAGGACCACCTTCACGGCCCGGCCGGCGGCGATCTCGCCCATGGCCTCGTGGAAGCTCCGGTTGGGCAGCCGGTGGGTGATCAGCCGTCCGAAGGTGGCCGCCTCGCGCCCCAGCAGCGCCACCGCCTCGCGCACGTGGGCCGGGGTCGAGTCCGAGGTCCCGAACACGAAGAGCTCGCCGTAGTGGATGGTCCGCGAGTTGACCGCCAGCATCTCCTCGCCCTGCGCCAGGCTGGCGAAGAAGGAGACGTACCCGCCCTTGCGGGCGTACATGGGCGACTTGGCCTGGGTGGGGTTGTGGGGCGCGGTCACCACCACCAGGTCGAACCCTTCCTGCCCGGAGAGCTCCAGGTACCGCGCGTCGAGCTCGCCCGGCGGCACCACCTCGCTGAAGCCGAGCGCCCGGGCCAGGTCGGCCCGACCGCCGGGGAACTCGGAGCACACCACCCGCTCCGCCCCCTTCGATCGCGCCGCCAGGGCGTGCAGGAACCCGAGGGGCCCGAGGCCCAGCACCAGCACGGTGCGAATCTCGGCCCAGGGCAGGCGGGAGAGCCCGTTCACCACGCAGGAGAGCGGCTCGGCCAGCGCGGCCACCCCCGCCTCCAGGTCGCCCACCTCCACCAGGTGCCCGAGCCGGACGGCGCGCTCCGGGATGGCCAGCCAGGGGGCCATGGCCCCGGGGTAGTGGAACCCGATCGCCTCCGCCCTCCGGCACAGGTTGGAGCGCCCCGCCCGGCAGTAGCGGCACTCGCCGCAGCCGATGGTGGTGGCCATCACCACCCGCGCGCCGGGGCGGGGGCCCGCGGCGTCCGGGCCGGAGGCCTCGACCGTGCCCACGAACTCGTGGCCCATGGTCTGGGGCGGCCGGATGCGCGGGTTGCCCTTGTGGAACGACTTGATGTCGGTGCCGCAGATGGCGCAGGCCTCGACCCGCACCACCAGCTCGCCGCGACGTGGTACGGGCGGCTCGAGCATCTGCTCGATGGTCACCTCGCGAGGAGCGCGGTAGACCACCCGGTCGAAGCTGCGGTCCGGGGCGGCCATCAGTGCATCTCCCGCCCGCCGGTGACGTTGAACGCCTGGCCGGTGCAGTACTCGCCGCTGGCGGTGAGGAAGAGGACGAAGTCGACCAGGTCGCGGACGTCGGTGAGCCGGCCCAGCGGCACCTTGGCGGTGAACTGCTTCACCACCTGCTCGCGGGGGAGCTTCAGGTTCTCGGTGTAGCCCTTGCTCACCGCCGACCAGACGCCGGTGGCGTCGGTGATCCCGGGACAGATGCAGTTGACCTTGATGTTGTCCGGGGCCAGCTCGTGGGCCAGCGCCTGGGTGAGCGAGATGACCGCGCCCTTGGCGGCCGAGTACGGTGCCATGAGGGCCGAGCCGGTCTTCCCCGACTTCGAGGAGAAGCTGATGATCTTCCCGTCGTGCCGCTTCCGCATGCCGGCCAGCACGCCCTGGATGCAGTAGATGGCGCCGTGGACGTTCACGCGGAAGACGCGGTCGAGCAACTCCGGGGTCGTCTCCTCGATGGGTCGCTGGTCGACGATCCCGGCGTTGTTGACGAGGGCGTAGGGATCTCCCAGCTCCGCGGCGATGCGGCCGAAGGCCTCGAGGACCGCTCCGCGATCGGTGATGTCGACCACGAAGCCCCGCACCGCAGCGCCGCTCTTGGCCAGGCGCTCGGCCTGGGCGGTGACCTCCGGGTTCAGGTCGAGCATCGCCACCTTCGCCCCCGCATCCCGGTAGGCCTCGGCGATGGCGAGCCCGATGCTCCGCGCGGCCCCCGTGACGACGCAGGTCTTGCCGGTCAGCGCTGCTCCGATGTCGCTCATCGCTCCTCCCGGTGCGCTCCGGCCAGCCCGGCCGGACTCGACCATGTCGGTACATTCGTCGAT
>DATKMW010000033.1:0-7934 GCA_035541675.1 Anaeromyxobacter sp.
GATGGCGTTGGAGGCGGCCCGCGGTGGCTCGTTCGAGACCGATCTCCGCACCGGCCGGGGCTTCTGGTCGCCCCGGTTCTTCGAGCTGCTCGGGCTCGAACCCGGCAGCCTCGAGCCGAGCCGCGAGGCCTGGCTGGCGCGCGTACACCCGGAGGACCGGGCCCGGGTGGCCGCCGCGGTCGAGGCCTCGGTGCGCGACGGCCGCGACCTGGACGTGGAGGGCCGGCTCGACGGGAGCCCCGAGCGCTGGCTGCAGGCGCGGGGGCGGACGCTCCCCGCCGTCGCGGCCAGGCCCGAGCGCCTGGTGGGACTCTTGCTGGACGTGACCGACCGGAAGCGCTCCGAGGAGGCGGCCCGCGCCATCGAGCGGGAGCGGCTGCTGGAGGAGAGCGCGGCGCGCTTCCGGGCGCTGATCGAGAAGTCGAGCGACGTCATCTACGTCATCGACGCCGACCGCACCGTCCGCTTCTTCAGCCCGGGCGCCACGGCCGCCCTCGGGTGGCGCGAGGACGAGGTCCTGGGTCACTGGGGCCCGGAGTTCATCCACCCCGACGACGAGGAGCGGGTCCGGGAGCGCTTCCGGGCGCTGCTGGCCGAGCCCGGCGGCACCGCCCGCCTCACCTTCCGCTTCCGCCACCGCGACGGGGGCTACCGGCTCCTCGACGCCGTGATCCGGGACCACCGCGCCCACCCGGTCCTGGCCGGCATCGTGGTGAACGCCCGGGACTTCACCGAGCAGCAGCGCCTGCAGGAGCAGCTCATCGAGGTCCAGCGCCTGGAGGGCATCGGCCAGCTGGCCGGCGGCGTGGCCCACGACTTCAACAACATGCTCACCGCCATCCTGAGCGGGGCCAACGGCCTCCAGGAGAGCCTGGCCGAGGGCACTCCCCCGCTCCAGGAGGACGTCCAGGCGGTGCTCGACGCCGGCGCTCGCGCCTCGGAGCTGACCCGGCAGCTGCTGGCCTTCGCCCGGCGCCAGCCCATCGACCCGCGGCCGCTCGACCCGCGCGCGCTGATCGAGGAGATGGATCGGCTGGTGCGCCGGCTCCTCCCCGAGAGCATCGCCTTGCGCCTGGAGCTCGCGCCGTCCCCCTGGCCGGTGCGGGTCGACGCCGCCCAGCTGCGGCAGGTGATCGTGAACCTGGCCGTGAACGCGCGCGACGCGATGCCCGCCGGCGGCCTGCTGGTGCTGGCGGTGGAGAACGTGCCGCTGGATGCGGGCGCAGCGGCGGCCCTGGCCGCCTCGGGGCCGGGCGACTGGGTCCGGCTCACGGTCCGCGACTCCGGCACCGGCATCTCTCCCGAGGCCCGGGCCCACCTCTTCGAGCCCTTCTTCACCACCAAGACGCTGGGGCGGGGGACGGGGCTGGGTCTGGCCGTGGTCCACGGCATCGTCAAGCAGAGCGAGGGTGCCATCGCCGTGGAGTCCGAGCCCGGCTGCGGCACGGCCATCCACCTCTACCTCCCCCGCTGCCGCGAGCAGGTGGAGCCCCCGGCCGCCCCGATCGACCCCTTCCCGCAGGGTGGCGGAGGCGAGTCCGTGCTCCTCGTCGAGGACGAGGCGGTGGTCCGGGCCGTCGCCGAGCGGACCTTGCGGGCGGCCGGCTACCTGGTCCGGGTGGCGGCCGACGCGGAGGAGGCGCTGACTGGCGACCGGGAGGGGGCGCGCATCGACATCCTGGTCACCGACGTGGTCATGCCCGGGCGGAACGGCCGGCAGCTGGCGGACGAGCTGCGTCGGCGCCACCCCGGCCTGCGGGTACTGTACGTCTCCGGATTCACCCACGACGCATTGGCCCAGCACGGGGTGGTCGAGCCCGGGGTGAACCTCCTGGAGAAGCCGTTCGTGGGGGCGACGCTGCTGGCCAGGGTGCGGAACGTCCTCGACCGGCCGCCGGCGGCGTGACGTCCGCCGGTCCGACGGGCCCTCCGGCCCTCCCTGCCCGTTCCGCCGAGACCATGGCCCATCGGGTTGCGGACGTCAACGAGCCGCGCGCGCTGGCGCCGCCGACCGGGACGAGCCGCCCTCCGCGTGCGATACTCGCGGCCCCACGCGCATAGGAGGGTCCTTTGAAACCGACCAAGCGGCGAGCAGGCAAGGGCGGCAAGGGTGCAGAGATCATCCGGTCCGGCAAGGCGGTCCTGGGCATCGAGTTCGGCTCGACCCGCATCAAGGCGGCGCTGGTGTCCCCCGGGGGCGCGCCCCTGGCCTCGGGCTCCTACAGCTGGGAGAACCAGCTCAAGGACGGGATCTGGACCTACGACCTGGCCGAGGTGTGGAAGGGCGTCGCCGGCTGCTACAAGTCGCTGCTCCGAGACGTGCGGGCAAAGCACCAGGTCCCGCTCAAGACCTTCGCCGCCCTGGGGGTGAGCGGGATGATGCACGGCTACGTGGCGCTGGACCGCGACGGCCAGCTCCTCGTCCCCTTCCGGACCTGGAGGAACAACATCACCGGCAAGGCCTGCGCCGAGCTGACCCCGCTCTTCGATTTCGCCATCCCCCAGCGCTGGAGCATCGCCCACCTCCACCAGTCGATCCTCGACGGGCAGGAGCACGTGTCCCGGATCGCCCACCTCTTCACGCTGGCCGGATACGTCCACTGGAAGCTGACCGGCGAGAAGGTCATGGGCGTGGGCGAGGCCTCGGGGATGTTCCCCATCGACCCGGCCACCTGCGACTGGGACGCGGGCCGGGTGGCGAAGTTCGACGCCCTGAACGCTCCGCGCAACCTGGGCTGGAGGCTCCTCGACATCCTTCCCCGGGTGCTGGTCGCCGGCCAGCCCGCCGGGTCGCTGAGCGCCGAGGGCGCCCGGCTGCTCGACCCGACCGGCAAGCTCGAGCCCGGCATCCCCCTGTGCCCGCCCGAGGGCGACGCCGGGACCGGGATGGTGGCCACCAACGCGGTGCGGCCCCGGTCGGGCAACGTCTCCGCGGGGACCTCGGTCTTCGCCATGATCGTGCTGGAGAAGAGCCTGGCCAGGGTCCATGAGGAGATCGACATCGTGGTCACGCCCGACGGGAAGCCGGTGGGCATGGCCCACTCCAACAACGGCTCCTCGGACTTCGACGCCTGGCTGGCCCTGTTCGGGCAGGCGGCCAGGGCCCTCGGCGCCAAGGCCCGACCCGAGGAGCTCTACGCCAAGCTCATGCCCCTGGCGCTCAAGGCCGACCCCGACGGTGGCGGGCTCCTCTCCATCAACTACGTCTCCGGCGAGCACGTGACCGGCTTCACCGAGGGTCGCCCCCTCTTCGCGCGCAGGCCGGACAGCGTCTTCACCATCGAGAACTTCATCCGCTCCCTCCTCTTCGCCTCCCTGTGCGCCATGCGCACCGGCATGGACATCCTCACCGTCGAGGAGGGCGTGGTCATCGACGAGATCCGCGGCCACGGCGGGTTCTTCAAGGGCGGAGACACCGGGCAACGGGTGATGGCCGCGGCGCTCAACACCCCCGTCAGCCTGCCGGCCACCGCCGGCGAGGGCGGGGCCTGGGGCATGGCGCTCTTGGCCGCCTTCATGGTCCGCGAGGACGGGGACCGCTCCTTGCCCGACTACCTCGACGCCCGAATCGCCCGGAGCATCGGCAAGCCGGTGAAGCCCAACCCCAAGGACGTGGCCGGCTTCAACGCGTTCTTCGTCCGGCACCGCCGGGGCCTGGCCGCGGAGCGCGAGGCCGTGAAGGCGCTGACCTAGGGAGGGGCTCGGAGGAGGTGTCGAGGCTCGGGGCGGGTAACGTTCCCTGGGCGCGGGGGTCTGGGGGGCTGCTCCGCCAGCCCGGCACCGGGCCGTCCGAGCCCGGAGCCTGGTGCACCTCGTGACCCCGCCCGCCCCCGTTCGCCTCGCCCTCCTCGCTCCCCTGGCGCTCTTCCTTGCCACCTGCGCCTCGCCCCGACCGCCGCCGGCGACCGCCCGCCCGCTCCACCCGGCGCTGCCGCGCTCCTCCATCGCCGCGGTGCTCGCCCAGGGCCAGGACCTGGGCCTGGACGAGGCCCAGGTGCGCGGCCTGCGGCGGATCGACGACGACCTGGCGAGGAAGCAGGAGAGCACCCTCCGCGAGGCCGCCACGGCGCACCCTCCCAAGGCTGCATCCCAGGGCGAGGGCGCGCTCGAGCGCCGCGGCGGCGGCCACCGCGCCGGGGGATCGGAGCGGCCCGAGGCCAAGGCGAGCCCGGCGGATCGCGACGCGGTCTGGGACGACAACGACACCGCGGCATTCCGCGAGGCGGAGGGGCTGCTCCGCCCCGACCAGGTCGAGCGCGCCCGCCAGATCGCCGAGCGGTTCCGCGAGCGCCGCTATGACCTGCGCGCCGCCAGGGCCGGGACCGGGAGTCCCTGAGGGAGCCGAACCGTGCCGGGCCGGACCGGAGGTGGGCTGCGGGCGTCCCGCTTGCCCGACCGGCTTCCGCCGGTCCGGCGGCGGAGCCCCAGCTCTCCGCCCGCCCCGTGCCGCAGACACCTCGCCGCGCGTCCCCGGCGCGCAAGAGGTATGGCCCGGCGACTCCACCCCGGCCCGCCCCACCTCCATCGTCCTCTGCTCCATGGTGTCGGGATCTCCCTGCGCCGCGTTCGCAGGATGGGCACCAGCGCTCTCCCCGAGCTGCGGGAGCCGCCCGTCTCTCGGTGCGGCGGGTGCCCGGGATGGTGGTCTCGGCGGAGCAGCCCCGATGCGCCTGGCGGAGCGGCGAGCGCGCCTCCCCGCGGACTCGACGAGGCGGGTCCGGCACGCGCCGGTCCGTCATCCCGCGTTCCCCTGACACCCGCGTCCCACGCTCGTCGCGAGACCCGCCCGGTGGTATAGGAGAGCGTGGCCTTCAACGCTGGGGACGGGGGCGCCGATCGGCTCGCTCGCGTGCGGGAGCTCGACCACGCCCTGATCCCGCCCGGCGACGCCCCTGCGCTCCTCCGCGCCGCCGTCGCCGCCAACTCGCCCGAGGGCGAAGGCGAGGCCGCGCTGCAGGCGCTGTTGCCGGTGGTGTACCGGCGGCTGCGCGACATCGCCCGCGGGTTCCTGGCCCACGAGCGCCGGTCCCATACCCTCTCCCCCACCGCCCTGGTCCACGAGGCCTACCTGCGGCTCATGGAGCAGCCGGGGGTGAGCTGGAAGAGCGGCGCCCACGTGGTGGCGCTGGCCGCCCAGATGATGCGCCGGGTGCTGGTGAACCACGCGGTGGCCCGTCACCGGAAGAAGCGCGGTCAGGGCTGGCAGCGCGTCACCATCGACACCGGCCTGGAGCTCCCCGGCCAGCTGGCGAAGCCGCGCGAGCTGGATCTGCTGGAGATCGACGATCTGCTCAAGCGCCTGGCCGACCTGGATCCGCGCCAGGCCCGGGTCGTGGAGTTGCGCTTCTTCGGCGGCATGACCGTCGAGGAGATCGCGGCGGCGCTGGAGATCTCCCCGGCCACCGCCAAGCGGGAGTGGGCCACGGCCCGGCTCTGGCTCCTCCGGGAGCTTCGCGCCGGTTGACGCCATGACCCCGGAGCGGTGGCGCGAGGTCAAGGCCGTGCTGGAGCGGGCGCTGGAGCTCCGGGACGAGGAGCGCCGTGCCTTCCTCGACCGCGCCGGGGCCGGCGATCCCTCCCTGCGGCGAGAGGTGGAGGAGCTGCTCGCCGGCGAGGACGCGGACGTTCCGCTCACGGCCGCCGCAGTCGGGGCGGCGGTGGCCGAGGTCGAACCGCTGGCGGAGATCGGCGCGCGGGTCGGGCCCTACCGGCTGGAGGCCGAGGTCGGCCGCGGGGGGATGGGCGCGGTCTACCTGGCGCGGCGGGCCGACGGACAGTACGACGCGCGCGTGGCCGTCAAGCTGGCCCGGCCCGGCCTCGACGGCGCGCAGGCAGCGGCGCGCTTCCGGCTGGAGCGCCAGTATCTGGCGGCGCTGGAGCACCCCTTCATCGCCCGGCTCCTCGACGGGGGGGTGACCGAGGACGGCCGGCTCTACCTGGTGATGGAGTACGTCGACGGGCAGCCCATCGATGCCTGGTGCGCCGCCCGGGCGCTGAACGCGGCCGGGAGGGTACGCCTTCTCCGCTGCGTCTGTGCGGCGGTGGAGTACGCCCACCGGCGGCTCATCGTCCACCGCGACCTCAAGCCCAGCAACGTGCTGGTCTGCGCCGACGGGACGCCCCGGCTGGTCGACTTCGGGATCGCCAAGCTGCTGCGGCCCGACGCCCCGGCCGACGCCACCCAGGACCTGGGCCGCTTCCTCACCCCTGGCTACGCCAGCCCCGAGCAGCGCGCCGGCACGCCCGTGACCACCGCCTCCGACGTCTACTCGCTGGGGGTCCTGCTGCACGAGCTGCTGGCCGGGTGCCTGCCGCGCTTCGCCGGGGACCCCGGGGCGGGCGGAGGCCTCGGCGCCGACCCCTTGCCGGCGAGCGCGGCCGCCCTGGCCGCGGCCTCGCCCTTGCTGGCCGGGGGCACCGTCGACCCGCGGGCGCTGCGCGGGGACCTGGACTGCATCGTCGCCCAGGCGCTGCGGGCCGACCCCGCCGACCGCTACCCGACCGCTGCGTCGCTGGACGAGGACCTGCGCCGCTTCCTCGACGGCGAGCCGGTGCGCGCCCGCCGCGCGACCCTGGCCTACCGGTCCCGCAAGTTCGTTCGGCGCCACGCCGTCGGCGTGTCCCTGACCGCCGCCCTGGCCCTGAGCCTCGCCACCGGCGGAGCCCTGTACGCGGTGGAGGGGCGGACCACCGCCCGGGCCCTCGCCGCCGCGGCCCGCCGCGGGCAGCTCCTCGAGGAGGTGCTCCGATCGGCCAACCCCGCCGGCGGCCGGCGCGACGTGACCGTGGCCGAGGTGCTGGACGCCTCGGCCGCCCAGCTGGAGCGAGAGCACGGCGAGGATCCCCTGGTGGCCGCCTCGCTGCTGGCGGTGCTGGCGGAGACGGACGAGAAGCTGGGCCGCTACCCGCAGGCCATCGAGGCCTGCGACCGCGGGCTGGCGCTCCTGCGAGGCCACGGCGGCGACGCGGCCAGCATCGCCGACCTCCTGTCGACGCGGGGCGACTCGCTCCGGAACGCCGGCAGGCTGGGCGAGGCGGAGGCGTCGCTGCGGGAGGCCCTGACCTTGCTCGGCACCGGACGCCGGTCCCTCACGGCGCGGGCGCAGGCGCACGACCTGCTGGGGATCACGCTCAAGCAGGCCGGGCGCGAGAGGGAGGCCGAGGCCGCCTACCGCGAGGCGATCGCCCTCTATGCCGCCGCCGGAGCCGACGCCGGGGGAAAGGCGCTCTATCCGCTGGGCAACCTGGGGGTGCTCCTTGGCGAGCAGGGGCGCTACGCCGAGGCCAGCGCGCTCGAGGCCGAGGCGCTGACCCTGGCCCGGAACCTCCTTCCACCGGATCACCCGGACGTCCTGGACCTCGAGATCAACCGGGCTGGCGCGCTCATGGGCGAGCATCACACCGCGGAGGCGGAGCCCATGTTCCGGCACGTCGTGGAGGCGCGTGCCCGCGTGCTCGGCCCCGAGCACAAGGACACGCTCATGGCGGAGGTCGGGCTGGTGGACTGCCTGAACGAGCAGCGCCGCTACGGCGAGGCGGCGGCGCCGGGACGCTTCGCGGCCGAAGGGCTCGAGCGGAACCTCGGCTTCGAGCACGCCATCACCCTCTACGGCTGGGCTACCTACGCGACCGCTGCCTGCCAGACGGACCGGGCCGCGGAAGGGCTCGAGGTGCTGGGCCGGGTGGCGGCGGCGCGGGAGAGGCTCTACGGACCGGGCGACTGGCACGTCGCCAGCACCCGGGTCGGCGTCGGCGCCTGCCTCCTCGCCCTGGGCCGCCTGTCCCAGGCCGAGACCACGCTGCTCGAGGCGGCGCGGGCGCTGGAGAACGCGCGCGGCGCCCGCTTCCACCGGACGCAGTTGTCCTACCAGGCGCTCCGCGATCTGTACCTTCGGCTGGGGCGCGCCGACGAGTCCGCGCGCTGGGCGGAGAAG
>DATKMW010000034.1:0-29016 GCA_035541675.1 Anaeromyxobacter sp.
GGCGCTGGCGCAGGAGGTGGGGGTGGAGATCCCCGAGTCCTCGGAGGAGGACTCGGCCGAGGCGCGCGCCCGCCGCAAGGAGCGGAACGAGGTCCTGGCCGCCAGCGACGCCGCCGCCCGCTACTGGGCCGCGCGCCTCTCCAGCCGCTTCGGGGCCGCCGCCCGGGAGTACCTCGACGGCCGCGGGGTGTCGGAGGAGGCGCGGCTCCGGTTCCGGCTGGGCGTCTCCGCCCCGTCCTGGAATGACCTGGTGGCCCGCCTCAAGGAGAAGGGGATCGGTCTTGGCGCGCTGCGCCGCGCCGGGCTGGTCATCGACCGGGAGAAGGCGGAGGGCGTCTACGACCGCTTCCGCGACCGGCTCATGTTCCCCATCGCCGGGATCGACGGGCAGGTGATCGGCTTCGGGGGTCGGGCGCTGCCCGGGGCCGGCGCCGAGCCCAGGGGGGCGAAGTACATCAACACCCCCGAGACCCTGCTCTACAAGAAGTCGCGGGTCCTCTACGGCCTGGACCTGGCCCGCGAGTCCATCCGCAAGACCCGGACCGCGGTGCTGGTGGAGGGCTACCTGGACGTCATCGGTCTCCACCAGGTGGGCGTGACCGGCGCCGTGGCGGTGTGCGGCACGGCGCTCACCCCGGAGCACGTGGAGCTGCTCGGCCGCTGCGACTGCCGCGAGGTGATCGTCCTCTTCGACGGCGATCCGGCTGGCCTGGCCGCACCGGCCAAGGCCGCTGCGGCGCTCTTCCCCGCCGGGCTGTCGGGGAAGGTGGCCACGCTCCCTTCCGAGGGGGGCAAGACCGACCCCGACGACTACGCCCGGGCCCACGGGCGCGCCGGCGTGGAGGCGTTGCTCGCCGCCGCCGTGCCGCTGTCCGAGCACCTCATCGACCGGGCGGCGACCCGCTCCTGCGGCCCGATCCCCCGCGAGGCACCCCTGGAGGGCAAGCTGGCGGCGGTGCGGGAGCTGGAGCCGTTCGTGCGGATGATGCCGGAGGGGCTCGCGCGTTCCGTCTTCGAGGACGCCATCGCGCGCCGCCTCGACCTGGATCCGGCGGCCCTCCGGGCGGAGCTCGCCGCCGATCGGCGTGGCCCCCGCCCGGCTTCCCCGGGGCCGGCCCGAGGCGCCGCTGGGCCGGTGCGCGGCGCCACGCCCGAGCCGCGGCGCGGCGTGGGCCGGGTCCGGCTGGTCCTGCCGGGTCCGGCGGCGGACGCGCTGGGCATCCTGGCCGCCTTCCCGGAGCTGGGGCCGGTGGCCGCCGAGGAGGGCCTGCCGCAGATGCTCCCTGCCGGGCCGCTGGCCGAGCTGGCCAGCGACCTGTGCAAGGGGCCGGTGGCGACGGACGAGGCGCTGGCGCGGGTGCAGGCCGGCGCCGACGCGGTCACGGCGCGGCGGGTGCGGGACTGGGCGGGGCCGGGCCGGCCGCCGGCGGAGGCGGCCGAGCGCGAGCTGCGCCGGGCGGTGGTCAAGGCCCGCGTCGAGGCGGTCCGGGTGGAGCAGGATCGCCTCCTGGCCCTGATCGCCAAGAAGGGCGCGCCGCTGTCGGAGGAGCTGGGCACGGCGGCCCAGGCGGCGGCGCGGCGGCGGGCGGATCTGGAGAGGCGGCTCCGGACCCTGGAGCGGAGCGGATGAGGGCAGCGGGGGGCTTTCGGGGGAGCACGTTGGCCGGGCCAGCCCGCCCGGGCGCGGTTACAGAATTGGACACCGAGCGGCCGAGCCGTCGAAGGAGCAGAGCCAGATGACCACGAAGGGCCACAGCGCCAAGAAGACGACCCGGAAGCCCGCCCCCAAGGCGAAGGCCAAGGCCAAGCCGAGCCGCAAGGAGGCGCCCGCTCGCAAGGAGCCCCGCGCCCCGGCCGGCAAGGCCGCCCGCTCGGCCGCATCCCGGCCGGCAAAGGCCGGCCGGCCCGACCGTGCCCACGGCAAGGCCGCCCACCGGCCCGAGCAGGCCGAGAAGCTGGAGAAGCTGAAGAAGAAGGCTGCGGCGGCGCAGGCGCCGGCCGGCGGCCCGGCCCGGCGGGGCAAGGAGAAGTCGGCCAAGCACCGGCGCGGCGAGGAGCGCGAGGGCGAGGAGGTCGAGGAGGGAGAGGAGGTCGCCGAGGCCGAGGAGGCCGAGGAGGCCGAGGAGGAGATTCCCCAGGATGACATGAGCGACATCACCGAGCGGTCCGAGGTGAAGGAGCTCATGGCGCGCGGGCGCGAGAAGGGCTTCCTCACCTACGACGAGGTGAACGACGCGCTCCCCTCCGACATCGGCTCCGACCAGATCGACGACGTCATGTCGATGTTCGGCGAGCACGACATCGAGGTGGTCGACGGCGCCGAGAAGAAGATGAAGCTCCCCGACAAGCCGCCCGAGCCGGAGGCCAAGGCGGAAGCCGAGGAGGACAAGGACGAGGACGACGACGCCGGGTACGGGAAGTCCAACGACCCGGTCCGCATGTACCTGCGGAAGATGGGGTCGGTCTCGCTGCTCACCCGCGAGGGCGAGGTGGAGATCGCCAAGCGCATCGAGGACGGCGAGAAGGAGGTGCTCTCCGCGGTGCTCTCCTCCTCCATCGCCATCCGCGAGATCGCCGAGCTGGGCGAGCGGCTGCGCAAGGGGAAGATCCGGGTCCGGGAGATCGTCAAGGACGCCGGGGACGAGCAGAGCGCCGAGGGCGAGGAGGAGGAGGAGCTGGACGAGGCGCCCGAGCCGGCCGAGGCCGAGGCCGAGGGCGGCGACGGGGTCGACGGCGAGGCGACCGAGCGCGGGGCCGAGGGCGTGGCCGAGCCGGGCGCCGCGGCCGCGGGCGCCGCCGCCGAGGTGGGCGAGGCCGCGCCGGCCCGGATCCCCAAGGAAGAGGAGCGCAAGGTCGAGCACGTGCTCGAGCACATCGACCGGATCCGCAAGCTGGAGCGGGACGCCGAGAAGGTCCGCGAGACCCTGGGCGCCAAGAAGCTCTCCGAGGTGAAGCGCAAGGAGCTGCGCAACGAGATCAAGGCCATCGAGGCGGAGATGATGGAGAACCTCGAGGCCATCCAGCTCAACAAGAAGCAGATCGACCGGATCGTCCTGAAGCTCAAGGGCTTCATCAAGCGGGTGGAGGAGGCCGAGCGGGAGCTGATCGACTGCGAGCGTCGCGCGGGCGTGCCCATCCGGGACCTCCGCCGGCTCCTGCGCGAGGCGCGGGAGGACGAGGGCGAGCGCCGGAAGCTGGCCAAGCGCCTGCACGTTCCGGTGGAGGAGGTCGAGGACCTGGACCGGACCGTGCGCACCGCCGCCCGGAAGATCCTGCGGGTGCAGGAGGAGGCCGGCGTCCCGGTGGACGAGCTGCGCCGCAGCTACCGGATGATCAGCGAGGGGGAGCGCAACGCCGAGCGGGCCAAGACCGAGCTGGTCGAGGCCAACCTCCGGCTGGTGGTGTCCATCGCCAAGAAGTACACCAACCGCGGGCTCCAGTTCCTGGACCTCATCCAGGAGGGGAACATCGGCCTGATGAAGGCGGTGGACAAGTTCGAGTACAAGCGCGGCTACAAGTTCTCGACCTACGCCACCTGGTGGATCCGGCAGGCGATCACCCGGGCCATCGCCGACCAGGCCCGCACCATCCGCATCCCGGTGCACATGATCGAGACCATCAACAAGCTCATCCGGACCAGCCGCTACCTGGTCCAGGAGCTGGGGCGGGAGCCCACGCCGGAGGAGATCGCCGAGAAGATGGAGCTCCCGCTCGACAAGGTCCGCAAGGTGCTCAAGATCGCCAAGGAGCCCATCTCGCTGGAGACCCCCATCGGCGAGGAGGAGGACAGCCACCTGGGCGACTTCATCGAGGACAAGTCGCTGGTCTCGCCCTCGGACGCGGTCATCAACATGAACCTGGCCGAGCAGACCAGGAAGGTGCTCGCCACCCTGACCCCGCGCGAGGAGAAGGTGCTCCGCATGCGGTTCGGGATCGGCGAGAAGAGCGACCACACGCTGGAGGAGGTGGGGCAGGACTTCGAGGTGACCCGCGAGCGCATCCGGCAGATCGAGGCCAAGGCCCTGCGCAAGCTGCGCCACCCCTCCCGCTCCAAGCGCCTGAAGAGCTTCGTGGAGAGCTAAGAAGGGCGATAATGTGATAGGAGCAAGCCTGCCAGGGGCCAAGGGGCCCATAGCTCAACGGCCAGAGCGCTCGGCTCATAACCGATGCGATCCAGGTTCGAATCCTGGTGGGCCCACTGCCATTTCCCGGGAGACACGCACTTGCCGTCGCTGCGAGAGAAGCTGAAGGCGCTCGAGGAGCTGCAACAGATCGACCTCGAGGTGAACGAGGTCAAGGCGGAGCTCGAGGGCATCGGCCCGCGGCGCGCCGAGGTCGAGGTCCGGGTGAAGGAGGCCCGCCGATCGTACGACGACGAGCAGGGCCGGCTGGACGGCAACGAGCGGGAGCGGCGGCAGCTGGAGACGCTCCTGGGGATGGAGCGCGACAAGGTCAAGAAGTGGGAGGGGCGACTGGGCGAGATCCGCACGCCGCGAGAGTACGCGGCCCTCTCCCGGGAGATCGACATCGCCCGGAAAACCAACGACTCGCAGTCGGAACAGCTCAGGGCCCTGACGGCGCAGGCCGCCGAGATCCAGAAGGCCCTGGAGGAGCGCGCCGAATGGCTCGCCGAGCAGGAGGAGGCCACGCAGGGCGAGCTCAAGGAGCTCGACGAGCGGCAGGCGGAGGTGCAAAGGCGGCTCCAGCAGCTCGAGGCCCGTCGGGGCGAGGCGGCGCACGCGGTGGAGCCGTCGCTCCTAGGCAAGTACGAGAACATCAAGAGGCGCCGCGCCGGGGTGGCGCTGGCGCCCGTGGTGGGAATGACCTGCAAGGGCTGCCACCGGAACGTCCCGCCCCAGCTGGCCATCACCCTCCAGCGGGCGGACTCCATCGAGACCTGCCCCAATTGCCACAGGATCATCTACGCGGCGGAGGCGCTCAACCCGCCGGCACCGTCCCCCGCTTGACCGTGCGGCCAGTCCTGGCAGAGCTCCTCCGCTTCATCGCCGCCAACGAGGAGCTCCCCCGCACCCGCGTTCGCTACGGGGGCTACGACCGGGACTCCATCGGCAAGCTGATCAACGCCGCCGCCGACCGCGTGGAGGAGCTGGAGAAGTCGCGCGAGGCCGCGCCCGCCGGCAACAAGGGCATCAAGGTCCGCCGGCAGTCCGACGTGGAGAAGGCGGCCGCCCGCTCGGCGGTGGAGATCGAGGAGGCCATGGACCTCTCCCGCAACGAGCGGGAGCAGCGGCGCAAGGAGCGGGCCGCCCAGGAGGCGGCCGAGCGCGCCGCCCAGGAGGCGGCGGCGCAGGCGGAGGCGGCCAAGCGGACGCGGCTGTTCACCGACGGAGCGGCCCGCGGCAATCCCGGCCCGGCCGGCGCCGGAGCGGTCATCGTCAGCCCGGACGGCCACATCGTGGCCAAGATCGGCAAGTTCCTGGGAGACTCGACCAACAACGTGGCCGAGTACATGGGGCTCATCCTGGGCCTGAAGCGGGCCAAGGCCATGGGGATCAAGGAGCTCGAGGTCCTCTCCGACTCCGAGCTCCTGGTGCGACAGCTCAACGGCGAGTACGCGGTCAAGGCCGACCACCTGCTCCCCCTCCACCTGGAGGCGCAGGCCCTGCTCAAGGCCTTCCCCGAGATCGCGCTCCGGCACATCCCCCGCGAGGAGAACGCCCAGGCCGACGCCATGTCCAACCGGGCCATCGACGAGCGCTTGTAGGTGGGCGAGGAGGCCGGCGCCTAGAGCGCCTTCTCGTGCCGGGCGGCGGTCTTGATCTCCTCGGCGGCCTCCGCGGCCCGTTCCGCCTTGAGCCGCTTCATCCGCTTCCGGATGAGCTCGCGCTTGAGGCTGGAGAGGTAGTCGACGAAGAGCGTGCCGTTCAGGTGGTCGGTCTCGTGCTGCACCGCCACCGCCAGGAGCCCCTCGGCCTCCAGCTCGAACGGCCTGCCGTGGTAGTCGAGCGCCCGCGCCCACACCTTGGCGGCGCGCTCCACCTCCTCCGCCTCGCCGGGGATGGAGAGGCAACCCTCGCTGGAGGTGATCTTGCCCTCGTACCTCACGATCTCCGGGTTCACCAGGTGGATGAGCCGCTGCCCCTCCTGGCGCGGGGAGGTGTCGATGACGATCACCCGCTTCCCCACCCCGACCTGCGGCGCCGCCAGGCCGACCCCGTCGGCGGCGTACATGGTCTCGGCCATGTCGTCGAGGAGCCGGCGGATCCCATCGTCCACCCGCGCCACCGGCGCCGCCACCTCCTTCAGGACCGGATCCGGCCAGATGACGATCTCGCGCACCATGCTCTCGCTCCCTAGGTACCGGGAATGTAACGGGTAGGTGCGACCGGCGCACCAAAGGGCGAAACGGCCCTACCCCAGGCCGCGCAGGTACTCGTCTCGCAGCCGGTCGTCGGCCAGGACGGCGCGGGCGTCCTCCACCACCTGGAGGATCTCGGCCAGGCGGGCGGGCAGGCCGTCGTCCGCCAAGCCGGCGAAGCGGCGGGGCTCGAACTCGGCCCGGAGCCGGTCGGCCGCCTCCCGCACCTCGTGCGGCGTGCACAGGCGGCTCACCCCCAGGACGGTGAAGTAGTCGGCGCGCCGCACCTGGTCGAGCTTGTCCTTCACGCGGGCGAGATCGATGGCCGCCGCCGCCTGCCCGGCGGGCCGGCCCGCCTGGAGCAGCCGGACGGTGAGCGCCCCGCACAGCACCAGGGCGGCCAGGGCCTGCCGCGTGCTGAGCGGGTCGAGCGGGCTGGCCTGGGAGATCTCGTCGAGGGTGCGCAGCCCGTCGGCCAGGGCCACCGCCCGACGCTCCTCCGCGGAGAGCCCCAGCTCGGCCGGCGCCGGCCCCCCGGCCACCGGAACGAGCAGCGTCCCGGGCCCGCCCAGGAGCGCGTCGACGCGCGGCGCCAACCAGCGGCGGCGCACGCCCTCCACCGCCAGGGCCAGCGCGCCCCGCGAGAGCGCGATGCGCTCCTCGGGCGGGACCTCGGCCGCCACCCAGCGGAAGATCGCCTCCGGGTCGGCGAACACCCCGAACACGACCTCCTCGGTGCGGCGGCGGACCAGGCCGGTGAGCTCGGTGGGCTTCAGGAACCCGCGCTCGAGGAGCAGCAGCGCGGCGCGGCGGGCGGGGAGCGCCGCCGCCGCCTGGGCGATCTGCCGGTGCTGGTCGCGGGTGACCAGGCCCAGCCGCAGCGCCACCTCCTCCAGGCGCTCGGCCGGGTCGGCGCTGGAGGCCCCCACCACCTGGCCGTCCTCGAGCCAGATGGAGCGGGCCACCTCGCCCTCGAAGTCGAAGCGGCCCGAGGCCCTGGCCCGGGCGGCCAGCGCCAGGAGCCGGGGCGCGGGCAGCTCGGCCAGGTTCCCGCCGCGGAGCTGGGCCGGGGGCTGGACCAGGAGGCGGGCCGGCTCCTCGAGGGCCTCGGGCGGCGCCAGGGCAGCCAGGAGGTCGCCGCCGTCGGCCGGGAGCGCGGCCAGGGGCGCGGGGGCGCGCTGGGGCGGGGCGGCGCCGTCCGGGGGGGGCGGGGGCTCGGCCGGAGCGGTGCGCAGCGCCGCGACCCTGCGGCGGGCGGCACCCTCGGCGGCCTCGCGCTCGCCGGCGTGGGCCTGGGGGTCCTCGAAGGGCCCGAAGAACGGCGGCGGGGTGTAGGCGGCGCTCTCCGGGCCGGCCCGGGGGGCTGCCGCGGCCTCGGCCTGGCGCTCGGCGGCCTCGCGCTCCTCCGCCTCGCGGCGCTCCGCCTCCCGTCGCGCCGCGTCGGCGAGCTTGCGGAGGGACTCCTCGGCCTCGCCGCGGCGCCGAACCTCCTCGGCGTTCCGCTCCCGCAGCTCGTCCAGCTCGGCGCGGGCGCTGGCGATGGCGGCCCGCAGCCGCTCCTCCTCGGCGCCGCGCTCTGAGGCTGCCTGGTCGCGCCGCCGGACCTCCTCCTCCGCCAGGCGCCGGAGCTCCTCGGCCGCCTGGCCCTCGGCGGCGGCCCGCTCCTTCACCGCCGCCACCTGCTGCTCGGCCTCCCGGCGCTCGGCCTCCCTCTGGGCGCGGAGCGCGGCCAGCTCCTTCTCGGCGTGGTGGCGCGCCTCCGCCTCGGCCTGTGCCTGCGCCTCGGCCTCGCCCCGGCGCCGCGTCTCCTCGGCCTCCCGGCGCGAGAGCTCCTCGACCTCCTCCCGCCGGGCGCGCGCCTCCGACTCCAGCCGCCGCGCCGCCTCGGCTGCCTCGTGCCGGGCGCGCTCCTCCAGCTCGCGCCGCGCCGTCTCGAACGCCTCCCGCCGGGCGGCTTCGATGGCCTGCTGCAGGGCGCGCTCCTCGGCCTGCCGGTCCGGGCGGGCCTGGGCCTCGGCCTCCAGCGCCCGCAGGGCCTCGTCGGCGGCCCGGTGGCGCGCGTCCTGGTCCGCGGCCACCTCGAGGGCGCCGGTCGGGAGCGCGCCGTCCGGGGCCTCGTCCGCGGCCGTGCTGGCCCGGCGCAGCGCCGCCTCCAGCTGGCCGTCTTCGAGGTCCAGCTCCGGGGCGGGTTGCGGCGGCGCCGCGGCCGGCGCGGGGGCGGCGGCCGGGGGACGAGGGGCGACCGTCCTCTCGGGGAGCGGGGGGAGGAGGATCGGCGCCGAGAGCGAGGGGCGGGCCGGGGGCGGGACCGC
The DNA here is from genome assembly GCA_035541675.1 of Anaeromyxobacter sp. GTDB lineage: Bacteria > Myxococcota > Myxococcia > Myxococcales > Anaeromyxobacteraceae > Anaeromyxobacter. The sequence goes on from DATKMW010000034.1 coordinate 8,632, forward strand.
GGGCGCGGCGGCCGCGGCGGCCTGGGCCCGGGGCGGCGACCGTCGCAGCTCCTCGGCGCGGGCCCGGAGGGCCTCGGCGGCGGCGCGGCGCGCGGCGGCGGCGTCCCTCAGCCCGGCTTGCGCCGGGCGCTGGCCGGGCGGCGGCGGAGGTGGCGCCTTGCCTGGCTTGAGCCGGCCGAGGGCGGTGGCGCGCGCGCCCGGCGCGGGCGCCTCCGCCGGCGCGATCCCGGCGTCCCCCAGGGCGGCCGTCACCTCGGCGGTGAGCTGCTCCGGGTCGACGGGACGGGCGAGCCGGCGCGCGCTCTCGGGGAGGGAGGCGGCCTCGCCCAGCACGATGAGCGGGATGCCGGCGGTCGCGGGATCCTCGGCCAGCCGGCGCGCCAGGCCCAGCGCGTCCCCGCCCTCGCAGGTCGAGGACACGAGCAGGAGGTCGGGCCGCTCGTGGTCGACGGCCACCTGGGCGTCGGAGGCGTTGGTGGCCAGCGCGGGCTGATGCCCGGCGCGCGCCAGCACACGCTTCACCGCCGAGATCTCGGCGATATCGTCGTCGACGAGCAGGATCCGGGGCACAGCCGATTATGCATCGCCGCCGGGCGGGGAACCAAGTTGGCGAAGGCGCCTTCACCCACCGAACGCAGGCTTCCCTACAGCATGGAGTACGGGTCCATGTCGAAGCGGACGGCCGCGCCGCCGGGCGGGCGCGCCGCCGCAGGGGCCAGCGCCCGGTGCACGCGGAAGAGCGAGCGTGGGCCGTCGGCGCGGAAGAGGAGGTGGAAGCGGTATCGCCCCTCCAGCCTCTCGATGGCCGCCGGGGCCGGGCCCAGCATGGCCACCTCCCGGCCCAGCGCCGGCCGCGCCGCCCGCGCCAGCGCCTCGGCGGTGCGGCGGGCGGCGTCCTGGCGGCCCTCGACCCGCACCGCCAGCATCCGGCCGAAGGGCGGGTAGCCCAGGGCCCGCCGCCGGCCCAGCTCCCCCTCGGCGAACCGCGCGTAGTCGTGGGCCACCGCGCAGGCCACCGCCGGCGTGCGCGGGTTGAAGGTCTGGACCAGCACCCGGCCCGAGTCGGCGCCCCGCCCGGCCCGGCCGGCCACCTGGGCGAGGAGCTGGAAGGTCCGCTCGGCGGCGCGAAAGTCGGGCAGGGCCAGGGCGGTGTCGGCCAGGACCACGCCCACCAGCGTCACCCCCGGGAAGTCGTGGCCCTTGGTCACCATCTGCGTGCCCACCAGCACGTCCAGCTCGCGGTTGGCGAACCGGGCCAGCACCCCGGCCGTGTCGTCGGCGGAGGAGACGGCGTCGCGGTCCAGCCTGGCCACCCGGGCGCGCGGGAAGAGCGACCGGACCGCCTCCTCCACCTGCTCGGTCCCCACCCCCACGCCGAAGCGGACGCCGCCGCAGGCCGGGCAGCGCGCCGACATGGGCTCGGACTTGCCGCAGTAGTGACAGAGGAGGACGCCGCGCCGGGCGTGGTGGGTGAGCGAGACGGCGCACTCGCTGCAGCGGGCCTCGGCGCCGCAGGCCTCGCACACCACCAGCGTCTGGTAGCCGCGCCGGTTGAGGAAGAGGATGACCTGCTGGCCGGCGTCCAGGGTCTCCTCCACCGCCTCGGCGAGCCGGGGGGAGAGGAGGCCGGGGAGCACCTTGGCCCCCGGCCGGTGGAGGCGGGAGAGGTCGACCAGCTCCACCGCGGGCATGGGCCGGTCGTCGACGCGGGCCGGCAGGGAGAGGGTGCGGTATCGGCCGCGGGCGGCGTTGTCCAGGGTCTCCAGCGAGGGGGTGGCCGAGCCCAGGACCAGCACCGCGTCCTCGAGCTTGGCCCGCACCACCGCCAGGTCGCGGGCGTGGTAGGCCGGACCGTCCTCCTGCTTGAAGCTCCCGTCGTGCTCCTCGTCCACCACCAAAACCCCCAGATCCTGGACCGGGGCGAACACGGCGCTGCGCACCCCCACGCAGATGCGGGCCTCTCCGCCGCGGAGCCGTCGCCACTCGGCGTGCCGCTCGGCGTCGGAGAGGCCGGAGTGGAGCAGGGCCACGTCGCCGCCGAAGCGGGCCCGGAAGCGGCCGGCCAGCTGGGGGGTGAGGGCGATCTCCGGCACCAGCACCAGCGCGCCGCGCCCGATTCCCCGGGCCCGGGCGATGAGGCGCAGGTAGACCTCGGTCTTCCCCGAGCCGGTCACGCCGTGGAGGAGGAAGGGCTCAAAGGCGCCCAGCGCCCCGGTGAGCGCCTCCACCGCCTGGGCCTGGGCGGCGGTCAGGGTGGGCGGGGGGGCGCCGTCGGGCAGGACCCCGCCCTGCGCCACCGGGACCTCGGCCTCCAGGGTCACCAGGCTCCTTCGGGCCAGCGCCTTCACCGCCGCTCGCCCGTGGGGGAAGGCGGCCTTGAGCTCGTCCAGCGGGATGCGGCCCCGGGCCAGGAGGTAGTCGAGCACCGCGCGCTGGGCCCGGGCGCGGGAGAGCGAGGGGAGGGCCTGGGCCGCGCCGGGCGCGGGGCCGACGAACTCCACCCCGCGCCGGGTCGGGGCGGCGCGCCCGCCGCGGGCGTTGAGGCCGGGAGGCAGCGCGGCGCGGAGGAGCTCGCCGGGCGGCACCAGGTAGTAGTCCTCGGCCCAGCGGATCAGCTCCACCAGCCTGGGGGTGAAGGGCGGGACCTCGTCCAGCACCTCCAGGACGTCGCGCAGCTCCAGGCCCGGCGGCGGCGCGGTGGGGAACCCCACCACGTAGCCGGTGGCCCGGCGGCTCCGCCCGAAGGGGACCGCCAGGCGCTGCCCCAGGGCCACCTCCGGGGCCAGCGCCGTCGGCACACGATAGGTGAAGGTCCCGCGGACCGCGGCGGCGACGGCAACCTCGACGAGCACGGGGCGAGTGTAGCAGGAGGGGCCACACCGGCCACGCGCCCCGGCCCGGGCGGTTCTGGTAGGCTCGCCCTCGCTGCGCGGCCGGCCACGGCGGCCGAGCGGGGGTGCGACCATGGTTCCAGGGAGGTGGGCGGTTGCCGCGCTGGGCGCGGCCGCGGCGCTCCTGGCGCGGGCGGCGCCGGGGCCCGGGACGGGCGCGGAGCCGGCGCGGGCGGAGCGGCCGGCGGTCGACGTCGCCATCCAGCGCGTCTTCCCGGCGCTGGTGCGGATCCACGTGGTGGCCAGCGCCTACCGCGAGGGGCGGGAGGTCAAGGAGGAGGCGTCCGGCAGCGGCGTGATCGTCTCCCGCGAGGGGACGGTGGTCACCAACCACCACGTGGCCGGCCGGGCCCGCCGGCTCTCCTGCACCCTCTCCGACCGGCGCGAGGTGGAGGCGGTGCTCCTGGGCAGCGACCCCCTGGCCGACATCGCCGTGCTCCAGCTCGACCCCGCCGGCGGGCCGTACCCGGTGGCCGCCTGGGGCGACTCGTCGCGGCTCCGGGTGGGCGACCCGGTGCTGGCCATGGGCAGCCCGCTGGCCATCTCGCAGTCGGTGACCCAGGGGATCGTCAGCAACACGGCCATGGCCTTCCCGCAGCTGTTCTGGCCGGAGACCTTCCGGCTCGACGGCGAGGAGGTCGGCTCGCTGGTGCAGTGGATCGGCCACGACGCGGCCATCTTCCCGGGCAACTCGGGCGGACCGCTGGTGAACCTGGCCGGTGAGGTGGTGGGCATCAACGAGATCTCGCTGGGCCTGGCCGGGGCCATCCCCGCCGACCTGGCCCGGGCGGTGGCGGAGGAGCTCCTGCGCCACGGCCAGGTGCGGCGGAGCTGGCTGGGGCTGGACGTGCAGCCGCTCCTCAAGGCGGCCGAGGGGCGCGGGGCGCTGGTCTCGGGGGTGGTTCCCGGCTCGCCGGCGGAGCGGGCCGGGCTGCGCCCGGGCGACGTGCTCCTGGCGCTGCAGGGGGAGCCGGTCGACATCCACCACCTCGAGGAGCTGCCGGCCTTCAACCGGCGGGTGCTGGGGGTGCCGGTGGGGACGCGGGTCGAGCTCTCCTACCTGCGCGACGGTCGCCCCCAGCGGGCCACGGCGGAGACGGTGGAGCGCGGGGCGGCGCAGGGCGGGGAGGTGGAGCTCTCCTCCCTGGGCCTCACCGCACGGGAGCTCACCCTCCTCGCGGCCCGGGAGCGGCGGCGCGAGCCCCGCTCCGGCGTGCTGGTCACCGGGCTGCGCCCCGGCGGGCCGGCCTCCGAGGCCAAGCCGGCCCTGCGCCCCGACGACGTGGTGGTGTCGGTGTCCGACCGGCCGGTGCGGACGGTGGCCGAGCTCTCCGAGGCGGTGGCCCAGGCGGCGGCGGGCCAGGCCCGCCCCGCGGTCGTGGTGGGGTTCGAGCGGCAGGGCCAGGCGCTGCTCACGGTGGTGCGGCCGGGGGCGCGCGACGAGGCCGACCGCTCGGCCGAGGCGCGCAAGGCCTGGTTGCCGGCGGCGGTCCAGGTGCTCACCCCGGACCTGGCCGAGGCCCTGGGCCAGAAGGGCCGGACCGGCGTGCGCGTGGTCCAGGTCTTCCCGGGCAGCACCGCCGAGGCCGCCGGGGTGCGGGTGGGCGACCTGCTCCTCTCGCTGGACGGGCAGGCCATCCCCACCTCCCGGCCCGAGGAGGTCGAGGTCTTCCAGGCGCTGGTCCGGGCCTACCCGGTGGGCAGCCGGGTGCGGCTGGCTGGCGTCCGGGCCGGCGCGCCGCTCTCGATCGAGGTGGAGCTGGCCCCCTCCCCGCCCTCGCCGCGGGAGCTGCGCGAGTACCGCGATGCCCACTTCGAGTTCGCCGCCCGGGACCTGACCACGCTCGACCGCGTCGAGGCTATGCTCGACCGGCAGCAGCAGGGAGCCCTGGTGACCCGGGTGGACGGGGGCGGCTGGGCGGCCCTGGCCCACCTGGCGGTGGGCGACGTGATCCTGGCCGTGGATGGCGCGCGGGTCGAGGATGCCGGGGCGCTCAGGGCGCAGATGGCGCGCATCGCCGCCGGCCGGCCGCCCCGGGTGGTGTTCTTCGTGCTCCGCGGCGTGCAGACGCTGTTCCTGGAGCTGGAGCCCGCCTGGCCGGTGCCGGCGGGCGGGAGAGGGGAGAGCCGATGAGGACCTGGTCGATGGCCGCGCTGTCCGCCGCCGCCCTGCTCGGGGTCCTGCCCCCGGCCCGCGCCGAGGAGGCCCGCACCCGAGAGGCGGCCCGCGCCGCCCTGGCCCGCTACGGTCCGGCGCTGGTGACCGTTCGCCTGACCGTGAAGATGCGCATGGTGCACGAGGGCCGGCAGCAGGACGGCCCGGAATCGACCCTGGAGGTGGCGGGCACGCTGGTCTCCCCCGACGGCCTGACGGTGGTCTCCGACTTCAGCACCAACCCGGCCGCCCTCTTCGAGGAGGAGCGCGGGCCGCGCTTCGAGACCGAGACCAGCGAGGTGAGGCTCCTCCTCCAGGATGGCCGCGAGCTGCCGGCCCGCTTCGTGCTGCGCGACTCGGACCTCGACCTGGCCTTCCTGGCCCCGGTGGAGCCCGCCGCCGCGCTCCCCTTCGTCCGCTTCGAGAAGGGCACCGCCGCGCCGGCGCCGCTCGACGACCTGGTGCTGCTGGGGCAGCTGGGCAAGTCGCTCAACCGGGCGGTGGCCGTGTCGATCGGGCGGGTCAGGGCGGTGATCCGGCGGCCGCGGACCTTCCTGGTCCCCCCCAGCGTCGACGGGCTATCCGGGCTGGGCTCCCCCGCCTTCGACGACCACGCTCGACCGGTCGGGCTGGTGGTGCTGCGGCGGTCCCCGGGCACGGCCCCGGAGCTCCACGGGCTCCGCGACGTGCTCGACGCCCTGGCGCCGGTGGTGGTCACCGCCGGCGACCTCCAGGACGAGATCGGCCAGGCCGCGGCGGCGCGCAGCGCCGCGCCGGCGGAGGCGGGTCCCTGACCGGGCCGGCCTTGCACGGTCGGGGGCGCCCAGGCGGTCACCGATCCGCGGGTCCGCGCCCGCCCGGGGAGGCGCCGGGGGGCACGCTCGGCGGCGCCGGGCGGCGCGGGGCGGCCGGGGCCGGCGCGGGGCGGCGGGGCTCGACGGCGCCGGCGGCCGCCAAGCCGGTGCGTGGCGGAACCACTCGCCCTGCCCGGACCACGCGGCGCAGGGCCTGCTGCCCCTCGGGCGTCATCTTCAGGAGCCAGTCGCCGACCTTGAAGCGGTGGACCTGCACGTAGCCCGCCCCCTCCAGCTCCTGGGCCACCTCCCGCACCGACTCCCAGGTCAGGTTGGTGAGGGTGGCGACCGAGGTGGCCGCGGCAGCCTTCTCCCTGCCCAGCGCGTCCAAAACCCGCTGGTGCTCTCCGTCCAGGGAGAGCCGCTCGTCCCAGACCACGCCGCGGGCCGTCCACGGCTTCGGATCCAGGATCCGGCCCAGGAGGAGGCGGCCGCGCTGCCGGCCCAGCCGGTAGGCGAGGTAGTAGGTCAAGGCCCATCCCGCGAGCGCCCAGGCCGGGAGGGGCGGCGGCTGCCAGGAGCGCTGCACCAGGGCGAGGAGAGCGTGCGCGGCCCCGCCGGCGGCGGACGCCGCCCGGATCGCGAGCTCGGGGATGGAGGTTTCCACGGCCAGGCTGCCTCCCTCGTCGCCTCGTCTCTAAGCGGGCCGGGCCGGCCAGCAAACACATGGCGGGGTGTGGCCCCGCGCGGCGCGCCCAGGCAGGCCGCGGCGTGGGGAGGGCGGCGGGAGGGCGAGCGCCCGGGGAGCTCCCCGGCAGGCTCGCCGAGGCGGCGGCATTGCCAGGATCGCGTCCCCGGCCGGCGCAACGGGCCGGGCCGGCCCCATGCGCCAAGGGCACCTGCCGGTGCACGGGCGGATCCAGGGCGATCTGCGTGGGCCGCCTCCCCTCCGCGGGGGCCGGCGAAGGTGGCCGTCTGCCCCCGCAGCCGCCGCTGCCCCACGCCCGGAACCGAGACCGGCCTCCTCGCCCACCGATCTGGCGCCGCTGGAGCTGCCCGAGCCCGTCGCCACGGCCACGAGGCCATCCGCGACCTCCTCCGGCGCAGGCCGGATCGGGTCAGCCTGGGCGCGGCGGCAGCGGGCGGCGACGGTGCGGTCCGAGCCCCCCCTCGGGCTCGTCGCCCGGCGCCGGGGATCTCGTGGCTGCCTCCAACGCGCCGGCCAGGGCCGGGGTCGTCCTCGCTGGAGACGGTCCCGTTCCAGGTCCGCACGCCGGAGGACGTCCGACGATCAATCCGGGTTCGGGACCATCACGTCGCGCACCATGGCCTGCAGCTCGACGTTGGCGGCCAGGAACTGGCGGAGGGTACGGCGGGTGGGGCCGAAGGTGTCGAACTCGGCGAGGGAGAGGCCGTTCTCGGTGCTGGCGCGACGGTAGTCGGGGAAGCGATCGAGCGCCTCCAGGATCCGCCCCTCCACCGGCCGGTCCATGAGCGGCCTGGGGGAGATGCCGCTCTGGTTGAAGCGGGTCTGGTAGGGGAAGGGCAGGGAGAGGACCGCGTCGCCGCCGACCAGCTCGGTCCAGTGCATGACGTTGCGGTAGGCGGCGGAGAGGAGCCGGATGCGGTAGCCGCGCTGGCGGTAGAGCGCGTAGGCCTTCTTGAAGATGGCCACGCCGGCCCAGTCGGTGCACCCGGGGTCGACGCTCATGCCCTCCCTCTCCAGGAGGAGCTTGAGCCAGTCGTCGATGCGCCCCACCATGATGGTGCAGACCGGCCCCATGGTGTCGACGGGCTTGCCCTCCTTCTCCCGCCGCTTCAGGCCCCGCTCCACCGCCTCGGCCACGGCCACGGCCTGGGGCAGGGTGAAGGACACGGTGGCGTTGATGGAGACCCCGCGGTAGGTCGCCTCCTCGATGGCCGGGACGCCCGCCGAGGTGACCGGGATCTTCACGATCATGTTGGGGGCGAGCTGGCTGAAGTGCACCGCCTGGTCGACGATGGCGGCGGTGTTGCGGAAGAAGCGCGGGTCGGTCTGGATGGAGAGGCGGCCGTTGCGCCCCTTGTCGCGCTCGAAGACGTTCTTGAGCAGGGCGGCGCCGCGGACGGACATCTCCTCCACCAGCCGCCAGCCGAGCTGGTCCTCGGAGGCGGTGGGCATGACGGTGAGCAGCTCCTGCATGCGCGGCTTCCAGTAGGCCACCTCCTTCTTGAGCACGGAGAGGGCGATGACCGGGTTGCAGGTGGCGCCCACGGCCCCGTAGGCGATGGAGCTCTTGAGCTCCTCCAGACCGGCGGTGTCGGTCCACAGGCAGGTGGGCGTGGTCTCGGTCATCTCGTGCAGCGGGCCCAGGTACTGGCTCATCGCGTCCTCCTCCCGTGCAAACGGTGCTCAGCCGCGGGTCAGCGTCCCGTCCCAGGTGGAGACCTTCTTCTTGGCGTCCTCCTGGGTGAACCAGACCGAGGTGACCGCCTTGGTCTCGGTGTAGAAGGCCACCCCGTCCTTGCCCAGGGTGTGGAGGTCGCCGAAGAACGACTGCTTGTGGCCGGTGAAGGGGAAGATGGAGAAGGGCACCGGGATGCCGACGTTGATCCCCACCATGCCGCCGTGGGTCCGCTTGGCGAACTCGCGCGCCTGCCGGCCGGAGCTGGTGTAGATGGAGGACCCGTTGGCGAAGCGGTTGGCGTTCATGATGGCCAGCCCCTCCTCGAAGTCCTTCACCCGCTTGATGCTGGTGACCGGGCCGAAGACCTCCTCGTCGCCCACGAAGTTCCCGGGCCTCACCTGGTCGAAGATGGTCGGGCCCACGTAGTAGCCGCCGGGGTAGCCGGGCACCTGCGCCCCGCGCCCGTCGAGGACCAGCCTCGCCCCCTCGCTCTCCCCCCGGGCGATGCACTTCTCCACCCACTCCTTCTGGCTGGTGGAGACCACCGGGCCGAGCTGCGACTCGGGGAGGTAGGCCGGGCCGATGCGGAGCTCGCGGGCGTACTGGGAGAGCAGCCCCACCACGTCGTCGGCGATGGACTCCTGCACGCAGACCACCGGCAGGGCCATGCAGCGCTGGCCGGCGCAGCCGTAGGTGGAGTTGATGATCCCCTTCACCGACCGCTCCAGCACGCAGTCCTCCAGGACCAGGGCGTGGTTCTTGGCCTCGGTGAGGGCCTGGACCCGCTTCCCGGCGCCGGCGGCGGTCTGGTAGATGTGCTGGCCCACCGAGGTGGAGCCGACGAAGGAGATGCCGCGCACGTCGGGGTGGACGAGCAGGCTGTCCGCCTCGACCCGGCTGCAGGTGACCAGGTTGGCCACGCCCTTGGGCAGGCCGGCCTCGATGAGCAGCTCCAGCATGCGGATGGCGGTCTGCGGCACCATCGACGCGGCCTTGAGCACGAAGGTGTTGCCGGTGGTGATGGCGAAGGGGAGCATCCACCCCATGGGGATCATGGCCGGGAAGTTGTAGGGGGCGATCCCCACGAACACGCCCAGCGGCTCCCGGAAGGAGACGGTGTCGTAGCCCTCCGACACGTTCATGGTGGTGTCGCCCTGCATCAGGTAGTGGGTGGAGCAGGCGCACTCCACCACCTCGATGGCCTTGAGCACGTCCCCGCGGGCCTCGGCCAGCACCTTGCCCATCTCGGTGGCGAGCAGGACGGTCAGCTCCTCCAGGTGCTGGTCGAGGAGCTGCTTGAAGCGGAACATGAGCTGGATGCGCTCGGGGATGGGCGTGCCCGACCAGCGGGGGTAGGCGCGGGCCGCGGCGGCCACCGCCGAGTTCACCTCCTCCTGCGTGCAGCAGGGTGCCTCGGCGATCTGCTGGCCGGTGGAGGGGTTCATCACCGGCATGTACTTGCCGGTCCTCGACTCCCGCCACTCGTTGTCCACGCAGTAGCGCAGCCGGCGCATCTTCTCCGCCGCCTGGGGAGCCCGCTTCGCCACGGCCTCTTGCGTCGCTGCCATCGCTTTGTCTCCTGGGATCGGGCGAAGGGGCACCGAGGGAGCCGGCGCGGTCCTCCTCCCGTTCCGAGCACGCTATCTCATCTGTCCGGCGTTCGCAAGTCGGTTTCCATGGAGAGCCACAGAATAGAAGCCAATTTCTATTTGCCGTGGGCCGGGAGCCGGGGCTAGGCCCGGCCGGGGAGTGCGCGGCGGGTCAGCCGGGGCCGGTGCCGTGGTCCAGCGCCTCGTCCAGGCCCGCCTCCGGGTGGGACCGCTCCAGGTCCACCTCCAGCCGGGAGGCGAGGGCGATGAAGAGCCCCTGGCACAGGCACAGGGTGTTGGTGAGCGAGCGGAAGGAGAAGGTGCTCGCCTCCTTGACGAGGATGCGGGTGCCGGAGGCCCGCGCCACCGGGCTCATCCCGCTGTCGGTGATGGCCAGGACCTTGGCGCCGCGGGCCACCGCGATCCGCACGCAGGTGCGGGTCTCGCGGGCGTAGGGGGTGAAGCTGACGGCCACCAGGAGGTCGCCCCTGCCGATGGAGCGCATCTGGCCGGCGAAGGTGCCGCCCAGCCCGGAGACCAGGTGGACCCGCTTCGAGGTGTGCTGCAAGAGGTAGGTGAGATAGGTGGCGGCGGAGAGCGACCGCCGCACCCCCACGATGTAGATCTGCTCGGCGTCGTGGAGCAGCGTCACCGCCGCCTTGAGGGCCCGGTCGTCGAGGTGCAGCGCGAACTCCTCGATGGCTCCCTGGTTGGCCAGCAGCAGCTGGCGCAGGATCCCGCCCGCGTCCATCTTCAGCCGTCGCGACTCGATCAGCCCCCGGATCCGCTTGGCGTAGCTGGTGGAGGGGGTGGTGCTGGCGCTGAAGGCGTCGCGGAACAGCGTCTGCAGCTCGCTGTAGCCGGAGAACCCGAAGCGCTGCGAGAAACGGGTCACCGCCGAGGGCTGCACCCCGCAGGCCCGGGCGATGTCGGTGATCCGGGTCACCACCATGCGAGCCCGGTTGGTCTCGATGTGGTGGGCGATGGCCCGGAGCTGCTTGGGCAGCCCCTCGTACTGCGAGGCCACGGCGGCCAGGAAGTCGTCGACGCTGTCGAACGGGGACGCCATGGGTCGCACGCTCACCCTCAGCCCAGCAGGAACCTCACGCTCTCCTGCAGGGCCTTCTTCAGCTCGGGCACCGGCAGGGCCCGGACGGCGGGGCCGAACGGCTCGTAGGAGACGATGGCCTTGCAGCCGCCGGCGAGCAAAGCGGCCAGCTGCCCCTTGTTGTCCATGGCGTCGCTGGCGTCGACCAGGATCCGGTCGTCGTCGTCCTGGATGGCGGACCTGGGCTTCCCCCGCGCCACCCCGGAGACGTGGATGAAGGCGGTCTCGGCCGGGAAGAACTCGGTCTCGCCGGCCAGGTAGTGGTGGAAGGTGTCGTGGAGCAGGGCGAAGGCCCTGGGGTGGGAGCACCTCCGGATGCCGTCCAGGGCGGCGCGCTTGGTGCGCAGGGCGCTCCGCTCGAAGCCCAGCGCCTCGATGAGCCCGACCATCTTGGCCTCGGTGAAGAGCGGGCCGTAGGCGTTCAGGGCCGCCACCAGATCGGTGGCGCGCCTCTCCGGCGAGCGGGTATCGCCGGTCTCGTTGAACGGGCACATGACGATGTACCGGCAGTCGACCTTGCGCGCCTCGGCGATGAGCGCCCGGAGCTTCTCCAGGTTGGCCTGGAGGTGCGGGCCGTGCTCGAAAGGATAGAGGGCGTTGATGGTCACGATCTGCACGCCGGTCGCGGCCATGGCCTTGCGGAGCTCGGCCTCGGAGAGCCCGTCGAGCACCGGCGCGCCGCCCAGGTCGTTGCGGACCTCGGCGTACCTCATGCCCAGGTCGGCGGCGAGCCGGAGGAACTCGGGGAGGGGTAGCTGCGGCTTGGCGATGCGGTTCAAGGACAGCGTGACACCCTGGAGCACGGTGACCTCCCTTTGGCTAGCTCCGCCGCGCGTTCTTGCGCACGTCGATGGTGACCGCCACCACGATGATGATGGCGCGTGCCACCTGCTGGAAGTCGGCGGAGACGTTGAGGATGTCGAGGCCGTTCTTCATGACCCCGATGATCAGGGCGCCGATGAGCGTGCCTCCGGCGCTGCCCAGGCCGCCGGCGAGGCTGGTGCCGCCGATCACCGACGCGGCGATGGCGTCGAGCTCGTAGCCGAGGCCGAGGCCGGGCTGGCCGGAGCCGATGCGGGCGGTGAGCACGATGGAGGCCACGGCCGCCAGGAAGCCGGCGAAGGTGTAGACCAGGATCAGGTACCGGTCGGTCTTGATGCCCGACACCACCGCCGCCTGCATGTTGCTGCCCAGGGCGTAGGTGTAGCGCCCCCACAGCGTGTGCTTGAGGATGACGTAGGTCAGGGCCACGCAGACCAGCAGGATCAGGGCGGGGTTGGGGATGCCCAGGGTCGCCCCCTGGCCCAGCGTCTGGAACGAATCGAGCAGGCTGCCGCGGGGGCGCCCCTGCGAGTAGATGAAGGCCCAGCCGCGGGCGAAGGTCATCATGCCCAGGGTGGCGATGAAGGGCGGGATGCGGAGCCTGGTGATCATCGCGCCGTTCAGGAAGCCGAGGAACGCCCCGATGAGGAGGCCGATCACGATCACCAAGAGCACGGGCCAGGGGTGGCCGCCCTTGAAGAGCCGGTCCATGGCGTCCGCCTCCTGGAGCAGGCTGGCCACCACCACCGAGACCATGGCCACCACCGCGCCCGAGGACAGGTCGATGCCGGCGGTGATGATGCACATGGTCACGCCCAGGGCGATGATCCCGATGACGCTGATCTGCCGGAGGACGTTGAGCAGGTTGACGATGCGGAGCGAGACTCCGCCGGAGAGGATGGCCTCCAGGACCACGAGCCCCACCAGGATGAGGAGGATGCTGTAGGTGCTCATGAACTTGAGCACCGGGGACTCCCGCCTGGCTGCTCCTGCCTCTGCCTCGACGGCGACTTGACTCTGCGCGCTGGGCTCGGCCATGTGTGTACCCGATCGGACGTGATGTTCAGTGCTGAGGAGCCGCCTGGAACGTGCTGAGTGACTCGCCGGTGGCCATGTGCAGGATCTTCTCCTGGCTGGCGTCGCCGCGGCCGACCTCCCCGACCTTCCGCCCCTCGTGCATGACCATGACCCGGTCGGCCATGGCCAGGATCTCGGGCATCTCGGAGGAGATGAGGATGATGGCCTTTCCCTCCTTGGCCAGCGACGACATGAGCCGGTAGATCTCGGCCTTGGCGCCGACGTCGATGCCGCGGGTGGGCTCGTCGAGGATGAGGAGGAAGGGGGAGGTGGCCAGCCAGCGCGAGACCAGCACCTTCTGCTGGTTCCCGCCGGAGAGGTTCATGACCAGCTGCTCGAGGCTGGGGGTCTTGATGCGGAGCTTCCCGACCGCGTCGTCGCAGATCTTGCGCAACGCCTTGTGCTTGAGGAACAGGCCCTTCAGGTTGTTCCGGAGGCTGGGCATGGTGATGTTGTCGCGGACCGAGAGGTTCAGGTAGAGCCCGGAGCGCTTGCGGTCCTCGGTCAGGAACGCCATCCCGTGCCGGATGGCGTCGGAGGGGCTCCGGATCTGGACCGGCTTGCCGTGGATCTTCACCGTCCCGGCCTGGTGAGGGGCCACGCCGAAGAGGGCCTCCATCACCTCGGTCCGCCCGGCGCCTACCAGGCCGGCCACCCCCAGGATCTCGCCCTCGCGCACGCTGAAGCTGATGTCGCGGCAGTGGCCGCGCCGGGTGAGCCCTTCCACCTCCAGCACCGGCTGGCCGACCTTCGCCGCCTCCTTGTGGAAGAACTGATCGATGGTGCGGCCCACCATCATCCGGATGAGCTTGTCGCGGGTGAGGTCCTTGCTGTCCTCCCGCCCCACGAACTCGCCGTCGCGGTAGACGCTCACCTCGTCGGTGATGGCGAAGACCTCGTCCATCTTGTGGGTGATGTAGATGATGGCCACCCCGCGCGCCTTGAGGCTGCGGATGATGGTGAAGAGGTGCGCGACCTCCTTCTCGGTCAGCGCCGAGGTCGGCTCGTCCATGATGATGAGGTCGGCCTTGCGGGAGACCGCCTCGGCGATCTCCACCAGCTGCATCTGGGCCACGCTCAGCTGGCCCATGATCTGCCGGGGGCGCAGGCTGATCTTGAGCTCCTCCAGGATCCGGGCCGACTCCCGGTCGATGGCCTTGTGGTCGATGAGCCCGAGCCGGTTCCGGATCTCGCGCCCCAGGAAGATGTTCTGGGCCACGGTCATGTAGGGGAGCGGGCTCATCTCCTGGTGGATCATGGAGATGCCCTGCTCGAGCGCGTCGTGGACGCTCTCGAACGCCACCTCGTTGCCGCGCAGCCGGATGGTGCCGGAGTCGGGGTGGTAGAGCCCGATGGCGATCTTCATCAGGGTGGACTTCCCGGCGCCGTTTTCCCCCATGACGCCGTGGACCGTGCCGGGCTTGACATGCAGCTGGACGCCCTTCAACGCGTGCACGCCGGGGAAGCTCTTCTGGATGCTCTCCATCTGCAGGATGTAGTCGCTCATGTTGCGCGCTCGCTTCCCGCCGGCCGACGAGGAGCCCCGGGGGCCGGGCCGGGCCCGGCCCCGGGGCGTGACGCCTACTTCATGTACTTCTTGTAGTTGTCGTAGGTCACCGGCTCGAAGGGGATGGCGGTGAAGATCGGGACGTTCTCCCCCTTGATCAGCTTCAGGGCGGTCTGCACCGCGCCCCGGCCCTGCGCGCCGCCGTTCTGGAACACGGTCATGTCCAGCCGCTTCTCGGCGATGAACTTGAGCGCGTCGGAGGTGGCGTCCACGCCGGTCACCAGGACCTTGTCCTTCATCTTCTTCTCGGTGAGGACCTGCACCGCGCCGATGGCCATCTCGTCGTTGTTGCAGATGATGGCGTCGATCTTCACGCCGCTGGCCAGCCAGTCCTCGACCACGGTCACGGCGTCGGGGCGGGCGAAGTTGGCGGTCTGCTCGCGGACCACCTTCATGCCCGGGTACTTGGCGATGACGTCCTTGGTGCCCTGGGTGCGGCCGATCTGCGGCGCGGTGCCCATCGAGCCCATGAGGATGGCCACGTTGCCCTTGCCGCCCAGCTTCTTGGCCACGAACTCGGCCTCGAGGTTGCCGGCGACCACCTCGGGCGAGGCGACGGCCACGACCTTGCCGGCGGTGAGGGCCGAGTCATCGGGCTTGCGGTTGAAGTACACGAGCGGGATCTTCGCCTCCAGGCAGAGCTTGCTGATGCGCGGCGCGATGCTCTGGTCGATCACGTGGATCATGATCGCGTCGACGCCCTGGGTGATGAAGTTCTCGATCTGCTTGATCTGCTCGTTGGGATCGCGCTTCCCGTCGGCCGCCACCACCTCGATGCCGTTCTTCTTGGCCTCGTCGGTCAGCTGATCGAGGGCGTACCGCATGAAGACGTCGTTGAAGTCCTCGATGGTGACGCCCATCTTCAGCGCCTTGGCGGAGGCCGGGGACGCGAAGCCCAGCGCCGCGGTGATCAGGGTCAGTGCAAGTGCGACTCGCTTCATTGATTTCTCCTCCTCGTTGGGTGCAGCGGCTTCATGGAACAGCGGTCAGCCCTCGATCTCGGCGATGCGGACGGGGCGCTTCTCTGCCAGCGACCTCTTGGCGGCGAGGCCGATGAGCACCGGTGCCAGGCCGTCCTTCCCGGTCACCGATGGGGTGCGGTTGTTGGCCAGCGCGTCGAAGAACTCCTTGAGCTCGTCGACGAACGCCTGCTTGTAGCGCTCCAGGAAGAAGTAGAGGGGCTTGTCGCCCTGGACCCCCTTCTCGTCGGAGAGCAGGACGGTGGAGGGGGTATCGTTGGCGGCGGCGGCCGATCCCTTGGAGCCGAACACCTCCACCCGCTGGTCGTACCCGTAGGCGGCCCGGCGGGAGTTGTCGATCACCCCGATGGCGCCGCTCTGGAAGGTCAGGGTCACCACGGCGGTGTCCACGTCTCCGGCCTGGCCGATGGCCGGATCCACCAGCACCGCGCCCTTGGCGAAGACCTCGACCACCTCGCTGCCGGAGAGGTAGCGGGCCATGTCGAAGTCGTGGATGGTCATGTCCAGGAAGATCCCGCCCGAGACCCTCACGTACTCGGCCGGCGGCGGGGCCGGATCGCGCGAGCTGATGCGCACCAGGTGCGGCTCGCCCACCGCCCCGGCGGCCACCAGCTCCCGCACCCGCCGGAAGTTGTGGTCGAAGCGGCGGTTGAACCCGACCTGGAGCTTCACCCCGGCCTTGTCCACCGCGGCCAGGGCCCGCTTGACCTTCTCCACCGAGAGGTCGACCGGCTTCTCGCAGAAGACGTGCTTCCTCTTCTCGGCCGCGGCCATCACCAGGTCGGCGTGGGTGTCGGTGGAGCTGCACACCAGCACTGCCTCGATCTCCGGGTCGTCCAGCACCGCCTTGGGGTCGCTGGCCAGCTTCTCCACCCCCAGCCCGGTCGCCCAGTCCTTGAGCTTGTCGGCGTAGAGGTCGGCCACCGTCTTGAGCCGCGCCCCGGGGATGAAGTAGCGGATGTTCTCCGAGTGGATCTTGCCGATCCGCCCTGCGCCGATGACGCCCACCGTGATGCGCTTCGCCATGTTGGTCCTCCCTCCGGATCGCCTAGCCCTCGCGCAGGATCCACTCGTGCGCGGGATCGTTGTGGAACCGCCAGGCCCGGTCCGGCCCGGCCATCACGTTCAGGTAGTAGCTGCGGTAGCCCCAGGGGACGACCACCGGGTGGTAGCCGCGCGGCACCAGCATCACGTCGTGGTCCTCCACGGCGTGCGACTCGTCGATGTCGCGCTCGTCGGTGTAGACCCGCTGGAAGACGAAGCCCTGGGGCGGATCGAGCCGGTGGTAGTAGGTCTCCTCCAGGAAGGTCTCGTCGGAGGCGGCCCGGTCGTGCTTGTGGGGCGGGTAGCTGGAGGAGTGGCCGGTGGGGGTGAGGACCTCGACCACCAGCAGGCTCTCCGCCGGCTGGTCCTGGGGAAGGATGTCGGTGACGTAGCGGGTGTTGAGGGCCTTGCCCCGCACCGAGCGCCGCATCTGCTCCGGGGCGATGAGCCGGGGTGGCATCCTGCCTTTGCCGGGGGCGGTGCAGACCGCCACCTCGGCGGCGGAGCGGGCCGAGATCTCGAGCGGCGAGCTGCCCGGCGCGTAGACGGCGAAGGGGGGGAGGTCCTCGAAGACGCTCTGCCGCCGGCCGACCTCCCGGTACTCGGCGCCGGCGGTCCGGACCGTGACCACGCCGGAGAGGACCACCAGGCAGACCTCGCGGTCGCCGGCCGGCAGGGCCAGCGCCTCGCCCGCGCCGAGCCGGTGGGCGCTGAAGCCCACATACTTGAGGCCGGAGGAGGCGCCCGTCACCCGGACGATGTCCCGCCCCTGCTTGCTCGCCTTCACCAGAAGGCTCATGCCGCCTCCCTGGGTCGCGCGCCCAGCTGCCCCAAGAGATCCTGGACGTGGCGGAAGCCCTTCTCGGCGAAGGCGTGGGCGGGGGCCACGGCCGGGTCCTGCGCCGCCTCCACCACCAGCCAGCCGCGGTAGCCGAGCCGGTCCAGGGCGGCCAGGAGCCGCGAGAAGTCGAGCGCCCCGTCGCCGGGCACGGTGAGGGCGCCCCGCAGGACCGCCTGGGGATAGCTCCAGCGGCAGTTCCGGGCCATGCGCACCACCGCCGGCCGCAGGTCGGAGAGGTGCACGTGGCAGACGCGATCGCCGTGGCGCTCGAGGAGCTCGAGCGGGTCGGCGCCGCCCAGGGAGGCCTGGGCGGTGTCGAGGGCCAGCCCCACCTCCGGGCCGGTGGCCTTGACCAGCCGGTCCACGTCCTCGGCCGCCTCGAGGCAGGTGCCCACCTGGTGGCGGCAGGCGAGCCGCACCCCGCGGGCGAGGAGCTGGCGGGCCAGGGCGGTGAGCCGCTCGCCGAAGGTGCGCCAGGCATCGTCGCCGCGCAGGCAGGGGCGCTTGAAGAACGGGACCTCGGCCCGGGCCCGGATCGAGCCGCGGGCCTCGCCGTAGAGGAGGACCCGGGCGCCGCCGGCCTCGAGGAGCGGCAGCTGGGCCAGGGCCCCAGGCAGCTCCTCCTCCACCGGCCGGGCCGAGAGCTGGCCGTGGTAGCGGCCCGCGGCGCAGGCCAGCCCGTGGGTGGCGAGGAGGTCCCGGAGCGCCGCCGGGTCCTGCGGGAACCGCCCCGAGAGCTCGATGCCCTGGTAGCCGATGCGCCGGGCCTCGGAGAGCGCCACGGGGACCGGCGTCTCCGCGCCGAGCCACGGGAGCTCGTCGCTCATCCAGGAGGCGGGGCTCACCCCGAGCTGGACATCGAGGGCCAAGGAGGCTCCTAGGGCTTCTGCCGGCGCTTCCCCTGCTCCCAGGCGCCGCGGGCGCGCTGGACCTTCTCGCTGGGGGAGATCTCGGGCACGCCGACCTCCCACCAGGCGCCGCCGTCGGTGGTGGTGCGGGTGGGGTCGGTCTCGATGCAGATGACGGTGGTCCGGTCGGCCTTGCGGGCGCGCGCCAGGGCCGCCTCCAGCTCGGGGATGGTCTTCACGTTCTCGCCCAGCGCGCCCAGCGCCCGGCCGTGCATGGCGAAGTCGAGGGTGGGCGCGCCCTGGGATCCCTGGGCGCAGTCCTGGAACAGGTTGTTGAAGGGCTCGCCGCCCACGTGCTTCTGGAGGCGGTTGATGCAGCCGAACCCGTGGTTGTCCTCGACGATGATGATGATCTTCTGGTCGAGGAGGACCGAGGTGGCGATCTCCGAGTTGAGCATCAGGTAGCTGCCGTCCCCGAGGATGACGATCACCTCGCGCTCGGGGTGGGCCATCTTCACGCCGATGCCGCCCGCGATCTCGTAGCCCATGCAGGAGTAGCCGTACTCGATGTGGGCCCCGCCCGGCACCCGGGTCCGCCACAGCTTCTGCAGCTCGTTGGGGATGGTCCCGCCGGCGGTGACCACGATGTCGTCGATCTCGGAGCGCTCGAAGCGCTGCACCGCGCCGATCACCTCGCCGTCGTAGGGCAGCGGGGCGTCGCGCCGGGAGGTGATGCGCAGGACCGCCTGCTGCCAGGCGGCGCACTTCTGCTTGGCCTGCCCGGTCCAGGCCGGATCGGCCTTCCAGCCGGAGAGGCGGCCCTCCAGCGCCTCCAGCCCGAGCCGTGCATCGGCCTGCAAGGGAACCGACCACCACTTGTTGGCGTCGAAGGGGGCCACGTTGAGCCCGACCACCCTGGCCTCCGGGAAGAGCGTGTGGGAAGCCGTGCAGAAGTCGCCGAGCCGGGTGCCGACGCCCAGGATGACGTCGGCCTGGGGGGCGAGCTCGTTGGCCGCCGGGACGCCGGTGTGGCCGATGCCGCCCGCCTGCAGGGGGTGGTCCCAGGCCAGGGCGCCCTTGCCGCCGAGGGTCTCGGCCACCGGCACGCCATGGGCCTCGGCGAACCTGCGGAGGGGCTCGGAGGCCTGGCCGTAGAGCACGCCGCCGCCGGCGATGATCATGGGCCGCTTCGCGCCGCGCAGCACCTCGGCCGCCCGGGTGAGCTCACCCTCGTCCGGTGGCGGCGTCCGGAAGTGCACCCTCCGCTCCTCGAACAGCTCGGCCGGGTAGTCGAAGGCCTCGGCCTCGACGTCCTGGGGGAAGGCCAGCGTCACCGGCCCGCACTGGGCGGGATCGGTCAGCACCCGGATGGCCCGCGGCAGGGCGGTGATGAGCTGCTCGGGGCGCTGGATCCGGTCGAAGTAGCGGGAGACCGGGCGGAAGCAGTCGTTGGCGGTGAGGGTGCCGTCGTCGAAGCTCTCCACCTGCTGCAGCACCGGATCCGGGGCGCGGCTGGCGAAGGCGTCGCTGGGGAGCAGCAGGAGTGGCAGCCGGTTGACGTGGGCGGTGGCGGCCGCGGTCACCATGTTGGTCGCGCCGGGGCCGATGGAGGAGGTCACCGCCATCATCCGTCGCCGGAAATGGGCCTTGGCGTAGGCGATGGCGACGTGGCCCATGGCCTGCTCGTTGTGGGCCCGGTAGGTCGGCAGCTCCTTGCGATACCGGTACAGGGCCTCCCCCAGGCCGGCCACGATGCCGTGGCCGAAGATGGCGAACACACCGCCGAAGAGGGGGACCTGGCCGGTGGGCGTCTCCACTCGCTGTGCGGCCAGGAACCGGACGACCGCCTCCGCGGCCGTGACACGAACGGTCTTCATGGTCGTGACTCTCCGTCGCTGGGCGGCTGCGGGAAGCGGGGAAACGGGGAAGCGGCGCCACACTACCGCAGCTCGCGCGGACTGTGCAACTGCATTTCCATCCATGGCCCAGCTGGAAAGTGGTTTCTAAGATGCCGACGTCCCATCGGGGGCAGGATGCTCCGCGGGGCCGCCACCGCTGGGGATTCCCGGCGCCGGGGCTCCCGGGTTGGGTCGAGCGGGCGGCCCCGTTTCTTCACTTCATGGTGGGCATGACGAAATCCACCCCGCCGCGGATCCCGGTGGGCCAGCGGCTGGTGATGGTCTTGAGCCGGGTGTAGAAGCGCACGCCCTCCGGGCCGTGCACGTGATGGTCGCCGAAGAGGGAGGCCTTCCAGCCTCCGAATGAGTGGAAGGCCATGGGCA
>DATKMW010000035.1:0-18460 GCA_035541675.1 Anaeromyxobacter sp.
CAGCGCGGCGACGGCGTGCGCCTGGCCCACCAGGCGCTGGCCGCCGGCGGCGAGCTCCTGGTGGCGGTGGGGGGAGACGGCACCGCCAGCGAGGTGATCGACGGGATCCAGAGCGATCCCGGCGAGCGCGGCCCGCGCACCCTGTTCGGCTTCATCCCCCGCGGAACGGGGGGGGATCTGCGGCGCACCATCGGCATCGCCCAGGACGTGGACGGTGCGGCCCGGGCCCTGGCCGGCCGCGGCGAGGTGGTGCTGGACCTTGGGCGGATCGAGCTGGCCGCGGCGGGTGGCGGCCGGGTGGTTCGGCACTTCGCCAACGTGGCCGGGCTGGGCGTCTCCGGAGTCGTGTCACGAAGCGTGAATCACGGCATCCGGCTCCCTTCGGGCAAGCTCGCCTTCGCGCTGGCCAGCGCCCGGGCGCTTGTCACCTGGCAGGACCAGCCGGTGCGCTGGCGCCTGGACGGAGGGGCCTGGCAGGAGGAGCGCCTCACCGCGCTCTCGGTGTGCAACGGCCGCTACTTCGGCGGCGGCATGCAGGTGGCTCCCGACGCCCGGATGGACGACGGCCTCTTCGACGTGGTGGTGTGGCAGGGGTTCGGCATCCTCGACTTCCTGGTGAAGCGGCCCATGCTCTACGACGGCACCCACGTGCGGCTCCCCAACACCCGGGTGGCCCGGGCCCGCACGGTGGAGGCCGAGCCGCTCGGCGGCGCCACCGTCCACCTCGACGTGGACGGGGAGAACCCAGGTACCCTGCCGGCACGCTTCAGCGTCCTCCCTGGGGCCCTCCGCATCCGGGTGGCAGGGTGATATCGCGCGCCGGCCGGCTCCGGGATTAGCATGGCGCATGGTCCCCGCGCTCTTGGCCCTGCTGGTCGCGGCTGCCCCGCATGAGGACGTCCCCCGGGTGGTCGACGAGGAGCCCGCGCCGGCGTCCATACGAGCCCTGGACGGGGCTCCCGCGGTGGTGGAGCTGTGCCACAGGCTGGTCCCGGCCGAGCGGCTGCGCCCGGCGGGCGACGCGGTGGCGCAGGGGGAGGCCCGCGCCCGGCAGGAGGCCGGGCGGGACGACGCCATCACCGCCCGCTACGAGCTCACCGCCCCCGCCCGCGGCGTCGTCTTCGCCCCCTACGACGGGGAGGAGCAGCGCCTGGAGGTGGTGGCGCCGGCCACGCTCCGGCTCAAGGGCGGCGCGGTGGTCCTGGCCGCGACCATGGAGCGGGACCTGCCGGTGCGGGTCGACGCGGGCACGGCCCGCCGCATCCTGGGGGCGCAGCGGGCGGGCCGGCTCTCGCTGCGGGTCACCTTCGACCTGCCCGACGACGCGGTCTGCGGCGGCGACCGGCGCGGGCGCCAGTACTCGCTGGGCGTCGAGCCGGTGGAGTGGCGCTGGCTGGAGGGCGAGGCGGTGCTGGCCTGGGGCGGCGCCTCCGCCGACCGGCCCGGGGTGAGCGCGGCGGTGGGCGCCCGGCCGACGGTGGAGGTGGGCGAGCCGGTGAACGGTCCGGCCGAGGCCCGGCGGGCGGTGGCGGCACATGCCGCCGAGCTCTCGGCCTGCTACGCCGACGTGCTCCAGCGCGACGCCGGCGTGGACGGGGTGGTGGTGGTGGGGGTGGGCCGGACGGTGGCGGTGGAGGCCGACTCGACCGGCTCGGCCGAGCTGGCCCGCTGCGTGGAGCGGGCGCTGGCGACGCTGGGGCCGGTGCCCCGCGCCTCGGTGCCGATCCGGTTCGATCTCGGGGTGCCGTCCGGCGAGGCCGCCCGCGGCCGGTAGCCAGGGGCGGCCCGGCCTCACTCGCACCGCCAGTAGGCGGTGGCGATGAGCGTCCGCCGCTCGCGGACCTCGGCCCGCTTCTTGAGCTCGGCCACGGCCCGGTCCTTCTCCCCGTAGCGGGTGGCCTCCAGGGCGCGCAGGTCCTCGAGCCGGCGGCGGTAGTCGCGCTCGGCGCGCTCCAGGAGGGCGCGGCCATCGCGCAGGGGGAGGCCGGAGCGCTCGGCCAGGGTCTCGCGGGCGCGGGCCCAGGCGGCGCGGGCCTCGTCCGTCGCCCGGCGGGGGGCGGCCAGCGCATCCTCCACCGCCCGGTCCCAGCGCTCGCGCGAGGCGTCGTAGGCCGCCCCGGCGCGCTCCTGCACCGAGGCGAGGAGCCGGGCGTGGAGCGCGGCCAGCGCCTGCTCCTGGGCCTCGCCGATGGAGGCGGTCGCGCCGCGGGGGCCGCCCTTGCCCTCCCCGGCGGGGAGGGCGGCGAAGGCCTCTGCCTCCTCCGGGGCGAGGGCGTGGAACCGCTCGCCGTCGAACCAGAGCACGAGGTGGACGACCCGCTCCTCCGAGACCAGCGCCTCCAGCGAGTAGCGGTAGGCGAACCACCAGCCCTCGCGCCCGGCCAGCTTGCCCAGGGCGGCGGGCAGAGCGCGGCCCTGGATCTCCAGGAAGGAGACGGCGTCCTGGGGCCGGGCGCGGACGCGCTCCGCGGCCGCCTCGACCAGCCGGGCGCGGCGAGTCCGGCCTCGGGCCGCCCCGGTCGGGCCGGGCGAGGGCGCCTCGGCGCTCGCGCCGGCGGGCGCCTCGCCCTCGAAGGCGGCCGAGAGGAACGCCTCCTCGTCGGCCTCGCGCCGCGCCACCGCCGCCTGGGCCTGCTGCTCCGCCACCCGCAGCTTGCCCCGCACCTCGCCGTCGAAGCGCTCGAAGAGCAGCGCCCGCGCCGCGGCCAGGCGGGCGGCGATCCGTCCGTCCAGGTCATCCCGGAGCCGCTCGAAGGCCCGCTCCACCTCGTCGGGCGAGCGGCAGGACTGGTAGATGTCCAGCACCCGCTTCTCGAAGTCGATGCCGCTCCCCAGCGCCCCGAGGATCTCGTCGGAGGAGCCGAAGACCCCGTCGAAGAGGGCCAGCTTCTGGGAGAGCAGCTCGAAGAGCCGGGCGTCGGCCGCGTTCTGGCGGTTGAGGAAGTTGAGCACCAGGACGTCCCGCTCCTGGCCGTACCGGTGGCAGCGGCCGATGCGCTGCTCCACCCGCTGCGGGTTCCAGGGGAGGTCGTAGTTCACCACCAGGTTGCAGAACTGGAGGTTCAGCCCCTCGGCGCCGGCCTCGGTCATGAGCAAGATCTGGCTCGAGCCCCGGAACTCCTCCACCAGCGCCTGGCGCCGGTCGGCGCCGGCCACGTCGCCGGAGAGGCAGGTGACCCGATGGCCCCGCCCCTCGAGGAGCCGCCGCAGGTAGTCCTGGGTGCGGCGGAACTCGGTGAAGACCACCGCCTTCTCCGGCCAGCCGCAGGCTCGGGCCACGGTGAAGCAGCGGTCCAGCCCGCGCACCAGGGCGTCGCCCTTGGCGTTGGCGGTGATGCGGTGAGCCAGGTCGGCGCAGGCGCGCAGCTCGGCCAGCTCGTCGTTCAGGCGACGGAGGGCCAGCTGCCCCCGCGGGCGCGCCGCCGCCGAGCCGTCGTCGAGGAGCTCCTCCACCTCCTCGGAGAAGCCCTCCAGCTCCAGGGCCAGGTCCGCCTGGGCGGCGCACTCCGCGCCGGCCACCTTGCGCTCCAGGCCGTCGGCCAGCCGGTCCAGGGTGGCGGCCAGGGCGAAGGAGGAGGAGGCCAGGATCTTGCGGTAGACCAGGACGAGGAGGGCCCGGCGGGCGGGGGGGATGGCCTGGGCGTCCTCGCGGCGCAGGTACTCGGAGACGCGGTCGTAGAGCTCCTGCTCCGCCCGGGTGGGGGCGAAGTCCTCGACGATGGAGCGCCGGGAGGTGAACTTGACGTACTCCTTCACCTGCCGGCGCAGGGTGCGGACCACCACCGGCGACAGCCGCGCCTTGAGGTCGGCGGCCCGGTCCTCGGTGAGCTCGCTCGAGGCGTACTGGAGGCGGAAGGACTCCTCGCTGCCCAGCAGCGCCTCGTCGATGAAGCCGGCCAGCCCCAGCAGCTCGAGGAGGTCGTTCTGGAGAGGGGTGGCGGTGAGGAGCAGCTTGGGTGCGCGCCGCAGCGCCCGGCGCAGCGCCTGGCCGGTGCGGTGGTCCTTGCGGTAGGCGTTGCGGAGGCGGTGGGCCTCGTCGATCACCGCCACGTCCCAGCGCACCCGCTCCAGCTCGGCCGCCCGCATGGCGGCGAAGGGGTGAGAGGCGATCACCAGCCCGCCGGTGTCGAAGGGGTTGGTGCGCAGCCCCTGGCGCTCGCGCTCGCGGACCCGATCTCCGTCGAGCACCTCGGCCTCCAGGCCGAACTTCTGGCGGAGCTCGTCGCGCCACTGTGCCCGGATCGAGGCCGGGACCAGGATCACCGCCCGCCCTTTCCCCTCGGCGGCGAGCTGGGCCAGGACGATGCCGGCCTCGACGGTCTTGCCCAGCCCGACCTCGTCGGCGAGCAGGGCGCCGCCGGTGGGCAGCGCGTCGAGGGCGAAGGCGGCCGCCTCGATCTGGTGCGGGTTCAGGTCGACGGCGGCGTGGGCCAAGGCCGGCGCCAGGCGCGAGGCGCCGCCGCCGCCCCGGGCGGTGAGAGCTTCCGCAGCGATGCGCTGGTGGAAGCGGGTGAGCCGCGGCTCGGCCCGCTCCTGACGCGACGCGACCTGCGACCCCATCCCCACGCCTCCGCCCTCGCGCGGCCACCCCTGTGGCCGCCGCCCGACCCACCCAGGCATCACTCTACCAGCATCCGATCCCCGCGACACCTCTCGGCGAATCGGGGCGGCGGCTCGGAGGGGGCCACCGCCCCGCGCCCGAAATAGCCCGGTGCCGCGCCCGTAATCCCCGGCAACGGAGGTTGAACAGACCATGAAGGCCCTCGCCATCCTCGCCCTCGCCGTCGCCCTCGAAGCCGGCTTCCTCCTCTCGGCGTCCATCCCCGCGCCGACCCTGGCCCGCGCTGGCGCGGCGGTGAAGTCCCGGGTGGTCGAGCTGGCCCGCGGCGGCCGCCCCGAGCCCTCGCGCAAGTCGTGACGGTTGGCCGGTCCCGTCGCCCGAGCCGGGACCGCGCCGCAGCGCCGGGGTTCCTACAGCTCCCCCCGGCGCTTCACCTCGAGGTAGCGGTCCACCACCATGGCCACCAACCCGCGCGCCGGGGCGCTCGCCACCCGCACTCCGGCGGCGGCGAGCGCGGCGGCGGCCAGGTCGCGCTCCGCCAGGATCCGCTCCGCCGCCACCCGCGCGTAGGCCTGCTCGGTCCCCGCGGGCCGGGCCGTCGCGGCCTCGAAGAGCTCCGAGTCGGCCACGGCCACGACCAGGACCAGGTGGCGCCGGGCGAGCTGCGCGGCGCACTCCCTGAGCGGTGCGCTGGTGTCCGGGTCGGCGAGGTCGGTGAAGGCCAGCACCAGGGCCCGGCGGCGCTGCCGGGCGGTCAGGGCGCCGAGGGCCGCACCGTAGTCCGACTCCTCGGGGCGCGCCTCGGCGCGGTGGAGCGCCTCGGCCAGGGCGCCCAGCCCGGCGCGGCCCGCCCCGGGAGCGACCACCCGCTCCACCTCGGCGCCGAAGAGGACGGCCCCGGTCCGGTCGCCCCGCAGCGCCGCCGCCCGGGCCACGGCCAGCGCCGCGTCCACGGCGTGGTCGAGCTTGGTCCGGCCGCCGCCCAGCCGGGCCGAGAGCTGCCGGCCGCAGTCGAGGAGCAGCCAAACCTCCTGGTTGCGCTCCGGCTGCCACTCGCGCACCACCGGCGCGCCGCGCCGGGCGGTGGCCTTCCAGTCGACGCTGCGGAGGTCGTCGCCGGGCAGGTAGGGGCGCAGGGCCGCGAACTCCCGCCCGCCCTGGAGCCCGCGGGTGCGGGCCCGGCCCTCCTCGATCCGCTCGGCGCCGGTGGCGGCGGCGAGGCCGCGCAGGTCGGGGTAGACGGAGACGGTCCGGGCGAGCGGCAGGCGCCACTGCCGGCGGGCGAGGCCCAGCGGACCTGTGGCCCGCGCGTGCAGGTCGCCGAAACGCGCCTCCCCCCGGCGGCGCGGGGTGGCCCGGTACTCGAGGGTCGCCGAACCACCCGGCGGGAGGTCGAGACGGCGCCGGTGGCCCTCGGCGTCGAGCTCGGGGGGCGGGGCGTCGGCCAGCTCCAGCCGGAGGCGGCGCCGGGCGCGGCTGCGCAGGGTGAGCGCCACCGGGTTCGGGGCGAAGGCGGAGAGCGGCTCGCGCAGGACCCTCGAGGCCTCGAGCGAACCCACCCCGGGGAGGAGGAGAGCGTCCAGGGCCGCGAGGGAGAGGACGGCCAGGTCGAGGGCGGCCACAAACCACGGGACCCAGGGCGCCGCCAGGGCGAGGAGCGCGGGCAGGGCGCCCAGGGCGAGGAGCAGGGCGGCGCGCGGGGTGGGGGAGGGCACGCGTACGAGAGGCTACCTCACCCGGACCGGGTGCGCGTGAGTCACCGGTCGCTGAGATGGGACCGGCCCGGCGGCGGGGCGCCGGGCCGGCGCGAGGGCCGCTAGGGGGTGAAGACCTGCATCCGGAGGGTGGCTCCAGCGCCGCTGTAATACAGATAGCCGTCGGCGGTGACGGTGCACCCGCCGCTGTCTTGGAGCGGGTAGGGGAACGGGGGCAGGTCCGTCGACCAGGTCCCGGTGGCCGTGTCGAACATCGCCGGGAAGGTGGTTTCGGCGTCGGCCGTGTAGATGTGGCCCTGGCGGTCGGAGCAGAAGGCGTCGCTCATGCCTGTGTCCGAGGGGAAGGAGGGCAGGGCGGTGACGGTCCCGGAGGTCGGGTCGAACGAGTAGAAGCTCGAGCCGGAGTAGACGCCGAGATACACCAGGCCCGTCTTCTGGTCCCAGGCAGCGCGCTCCTCGCCGGAGAGGTCGGTCGGGCCGTCCCAGGTGGTCAGGGTGGAGGTGTCGAGGTTGTAACCGATGATGGTCCCGTCGTCGGCCAGGGAGTAGAGGTTCCCGGCGCCGTCGGAGGTGGCCTGCGAGTCGGTCGACGTCGGCATGTCGGTGATGGCGGTGAAGCTGAAGCTGTTCCCGGAGATGGAGTAGGCGTACAGGTTGCCGCCGTCGATGGAGTAGAGGTTGTCGCCCACCCAGGCCGGATAGGCGTAATCGGAGCCGAAGGTGCCTCCGGAGGAGGGGGCAGACCAGCTGTCGCCGCTGATGGAGTAGGCATCGACCTCCCAGCCGCTGACGACGTAGATCGGGTCCGCGCCCGAGGGGACGAAGTCTGGCCAGCCCATGGCGCTGGGCGGACCCTGGGAGATCGACTCCCAGGCATTGCAGTTGCCGAAGACGCAGGCATAGCCCACGGCGCAGGCGTTGTCGCAGGAGCCACAGTGGACCGCGTCCCTGGCGAGGTCGGCGCAGATGTCGCCGCACACGTCGTAGCCGGTGGCGCAGGTGGCGGCGCAGGTGCCGGCCGAGCAGGTCTGCCCGTCGGCGCAGGCGTTGCCGCAGGTGCCACAGTTCATCACGTCGTCCTTGAGCGAGACGCAGGTCCCATCACACTTGGTGGAACTGCCCAGGCACTTGTCGGATGTGCCACCGCAGGCCCAAAGTCCGAGGAGGAGCACGGCCGCAGGAATAGCCCGAAGAATCGTTTTCATCGGTCTCCCTCCACTACGAGTTCGTGTTCTTTCGGTCCGACGGGTCAGGGGCTCGGCGCGGCCCCTCCGGCGTCCCGGAAAAGCACGCGAGCGCCACTATGCTCGCTTCGGTGCGCCCCCGTCCACTTTGGAACGGTCGTCGCCTTTCTCCACGCTGTGACCCAGGGTGACTAGGTACTCGCCCCGGGTGCGCCAGGGACCGCCCTCTCCCGACCGCGCCCCACCGGAACTGGCGCCCGACGGCGCCGGCGGGTATGAGAGTTCAACCCGTCCTCCCACACGCCCTCCGGGAGCTCGATGATCGATCGCCTCCTCCGCCTCCTCTACCTCCTGGCCTACCGGGCCATGCGCGTCTACTGGGCCATGGCGCGGCCGAGGACCCACGGGGCGCTGGTGGCGCTCTGGAGCGGCGGGGAGATCCTGCTCGTCCGGAACAGCTACACCCGCTACCACTCGCTGCCGGGGGGCTACGTCCGCAGGCGTGAGAGCCCGCTCGAGGCGGCCCGGCGCGAGCTGCTCGAGGAGGTCGGGCTCTCCCTGGGCAGCGGGGAGCTGTGCCGGGTGGTCGACGTGCACCACCTCTGGGAGGGCAAGAGGGACCACGTGGAGGTCTTCGAGGCGGATCTGTCCCAGCGGCCCGAGGTGCGGGTCGACGGGCGCGAGGTCGTCGCCGCCGCCTTCTACCCGCCGGCGCGAGCGCTGGCCCTCGACCTCTTCCCGCCGGTGCGGCAGGCCATCGAGCAGAGGGCCGGCCGGACCGCAGGGGCGGGCGAGACGGGGAGCGCGGTGGCCCCGGGTGCAGCGGCGGCCAGACCGGGAGGGTAGAATTCCCGGCCGTGCCATCCGCCCCGTCCGCGCGCCCCCT
The DNA here is from genome assembly GCA_035541675.1 of Anaeromyxobacter sp. GTDB lineage: Bacteria > Myxococcota > Myxococcia > Myxococcales > Anaeromyxobacteraceae > Anaeromyxobacter. Next base: position 8,347 of record DATKMW010000035.1, read on the forward strand.
GCGCATCGCCCTGGTCGGCCACGTCCAGCACATCACCCTGGGGCTGGTCCCGGCCCTGCCGCGAGACGGGGAGATCGTCCACCTGTCGGACCTGCGCTGGCTTCCCGGCGGTGGCAGCGGCGTGCCGTTCTGGCAGCTGCTCAGGGGCCCGACCGAGGTCCACTTCTTCACCGCCTTCGGGGACGACGAGGCCGGCGCCCAGGTCGAGGCCGAGCTGCGCGCCACCCGCGCCCAGGTGCACGCGGTAAGGCGGCGCGAGCCGCACACCCGCAACGTGGTCCTGATCACGCCTGGCGGGGAGCGCACCATCCTCGTCCTGGGCGAGTCGCAGTACCCCCGCCGCGACGATCCCTTGCCCTGGGACCTCCTGGCCGGCTGCGACGCGGCCTTCTTCACGGCCCAGGATCCGGAGGCGCTGCGCGCGGCGCGCGCCGCGCGAGTCCTGGTGGCGGCCACGCGCCGGCGCGAGGCCATCGTCCGCTCGGGCGTGAAGGTCGACGTGGCCCTGGGCAGCGCCGCCGACGAGCGCGAGGTGTGCCGGCTGGCCGACTACCACCCGGCGCCGTCGGCGCTGGTGCTCACCGAGGGCGGATCGGGCGGCACCATCGAGACCGCGGGGGGGACGGAGCGCTTCGCCGCGCCGCCGCCGGTCCGCCGGCGGGTCGGATCGTACGGCGCGGGGGACAGCTTCGCGGCGGCGCTCACCTTCTTCCTGGCGGCCGGCCTCGGGGTCCGCGAGGCCTGCGATCGCGCCGGCGCCTACGGAGCCGCGGTCCTGGCGGGGATCGATCCGCGCGATCACCAGCTCCCGCTGGTGCGCCCCTAGCGCGCCCGCCCGGGAAGGGCTCCCTCCCCGGGCGAGAAGGCCGGGGCGTCCGGGCTGGACGACGCCGCGCCGATGCGCACAATGGGCGAGTGGCCGACTACGTGCAGCGCATGGTCGAGGGGCTGGCGCGGGTCCTGGCCCGCATCGCGGACGGGCGCCGGGCCGGTCGGCTGGAGGAGGCGCGGCGCGAGCTCGCCGATGCCGCCGCCCGCATCGCGGGCGTCGACGTCTCGCTGCTGGATGCGCTGGGCCCCGCCGCCATCGCCGCCCACCTCGACGACCGGCTCCGGCTGGGGGCGCTGGCGTCCCTCTGCGAGGAGCGGGCCGAGATCGAGGCCGCCGCCGGCGACCAGGCCGCGGCCGTGCGCTGGCGCTCGCACGCCGCCGCGTTCCGGGCCCGGGCCTGAGGGGCGCCGCCTACCGGATCGCCGCCAGCTCGGGGATGGCCGGGTGCCCGCGCCGCTCCAGGAAGTCGAGGAACGCTCCGGGCGACGCGTTGAGGGTTCGGTCCGCGGGGTAGCCCGCCTCCTCGAGCAGCGACAGCGACTCCGAGAACTCGCCCAGGGAGCTGGAGAAGTGGGCGTCGGATCCCATGACCAGGAAGGCCCCCAGGTCGCGGGCCGCCCGGGCAACGGCGAGGCAGTTGGGGCCGCTCCCCTTGCGCGAGGTGCTGAAGGAGGAGTTGTTGATCTCCAGGGCCACGCCGTGCTCGGCCGCGGCGCGGACCACCGCCTCGATGTCGATGGGGTAGGACGGGTTCCCCGGGTGCCCGATCACGTCCACCCGCCCGCCGCGGATGGCGCTGACGAGCGCCTGGGTGTGCTCCTCGCTGGTCGCCGGCGGGAAGCAAGGCTCGTGCAGGGAGGCCAGCACCAGGTCGAGGGGGACAGAGATGTCCCCGGGGAGGTCGATGCGGCCCCGGGGGTCCAGGATGTTGGCCTCGATGCCGCGCAGGACGCCCACGCCGTCCAGGAGCCGCGGGACCACCTTGAGGTTGCCGAAGTGCCAGGGGTGGGGCGCGCCGGGCAAGGCCGGGCCGTGGTCGGTGCTGGCGAACAGGCGCACGCCCCTCTTCCGGGCCTCGGCCACGTACTCGCTGATGGTGCTGTAGGCGTGGGAGCTGGCCACCGTGTGGGTGTGGGGGTCGACGGGGAAGCGCATCGCCCCATTGTACAGGGATCGGGGGTCCTCCTGGAGCCGCCCCCAGGACCCTCCGCCGCGGGGAGGCGCCCGGTGGCTCAGCCGATCCGCCCGCAGCTCTCCCGCACCACCAGCGAGGTCCGCAGCCTGGCGTGGGGGGGCATCGGCGTGCCGCGCACCAGCCCGATGAGCAGGCGGGCCGCCTCGGCGCCGATGCTGGCCGCGGGGTTGTAGACGGTGGTGAGCTGCGGCTTCAGGAAGCGGGAAAGCAGATCGTCGTCGAAGCCCATGAGCGAGACGTCGCCCGGGACCGCGAAGCCCCGCTCCTGGAGCGACTTGAGCGCGCCGTAGGCCACCACGTCGTTGGAGGCGAAGACCGCGGTGGGGCGGCGGCGGCTGGCCAGGATCTCGCCCATGGCCCGGTACCCGCTCTGCTCGGTGAGGTCGGCCACCCGGATCCACTCCTTGCGGACCGGGAGCCGGGCCGCCGCCATCGCCGCCCGGAAGCCGGCCAGGCGATCGCGGGCCGCCAGGTAGGAGAGGGAGGCGTGCACGACCATGCCGATGTCCCGGTGGCCGAGGCCGACCAGGTAGCGGACCGCCTCGGCGGCGGCCAGCCGGTTATCGATGTCGAGCTGCGTCACCCGCTTGTCGGCCAGGGTGCCGATCGCCACCAGGGGGAGGCCGGCGTCGATGAGCTCCTGCAGGCCGCGGTCCCCGCCGTGGGCGTTCATGAACACCACGCCGTCGACCTCGTCCTGGCGCGCCACCTGCAGGTAGTTCCGCTGGTCGACGGCCAGGGCCTGGACCACCAGCCGGAAGCGGGACTTGTTGAGCACCGGGGACATGCCCTGGATGATGCGGTGGACGTAGGCGTCGGAGGAGACGTAGCCGGCGTGGGGGATGAAGAAGCCGATGGTCCGGTGCCTCACCAGCGCGATGCTGCGCGCCCGGGCGTTGGGGACGTAGGCCAGCTCGCGGGCGGCCGCCAGCACCCGGGCCCGGGTGGCCTCGGGGATGCTCTTCCCCGGGGCGTTGTTGAGCACGAAGGAGACGGTGGTGCGCGAGACCCCGGCCCGCCGGGCCACGTCCAGCGAGGAGACCGGTCGGCTCCTCGAGGCGCGGCGACGGCTCATCCCTTCACCGACCCCGCCAGGATGCCGCGCACGAAGTAACGCTGGAGCGCGAAGAACACCACGAGGGGCAGCATCATCGAGATGAAGGCGGCGGCGGTCAAGTACTCCCACCCGCCGCCGTAGGAGTTCACCATGCTGCTGATGGTGACGGTCATGGGCTGAACCGCCGGCGAGCCGGCCAGGTAGATCAGGGCCACCAGCAGGTCGTTCCACACCCACATGAACTGGAAGATGACCAGGGAGGCCACCGCCGGCACCGAGGTGGGCAGCACCAGCTTGAAGAAGATCTGGGCGTGGCTGGCGCCCTCGAGCGCCGCCGACTCCATCATCTCCACCGGGAGCTCGTCCATGAAGCTCCGCAGGAGGTAGATGGCGAAGGGCAGGCCGTAGGCGCTGTGGGCGATCCACACCGCCGGCACGGTCCCGGAGATGCCGGTGGCCACGAACATGCGCAGCACGGGGATGAGCGTCACCTGCAGCGGCACCACCAGCAGCCCCACCACCACCAGGAAGAGCACGTTCCGGCCGGGGAAGCGCATCCAGGAGAAGGCGTAGGCCGCGAAGGCGGCCACCAGGATGGGCATCACCGTCGAGGGGATGGCGATGATCAGGCTGTTCAGGAAGCTGCGGCCCATGTTGGCCTGGGAGAGGACGTAGCCGTAGTTCTCCAGCGTGAAGCTGAAGGGGGTGGAGAGGGCCTTCCACCAGCCGCTGGTGGCGATCTGCTGCGCGGGCCGGAGCGAGGACACGAACAGGCCGACGGTGGGGAGCAGCCAGAGCAGGCTCAGGCCGACCAGCACGGCGTGGAGCAGGCCGCGGGCGGCGACCCGCGCGGCGACGGCCTCGAGGCCGCGACGGGGAGGGGCCAGCGCGGCGGGGGCGGCGGTGCTCACGCGCGACCTCCCCGGCCGAACCGCTTGATGTTCATGAACATGACCGGAATGATGGCCAGCAAGAGCAGGGTGGCGAAGGCGCTGGCCCGCCCGAAGTCGTTGTAGTTGAACATCTCCTTGTACATCCGGTTGGCGATCACGTCGGTACCCAGGCTCCCGTTGGTCATCACGTAGACCACGTCGAACACCTTGAGGACGTTGATCACCAGGGTGGTGGTCACCACCGTGACCGTGGGCATCATCAGCGGCAGGGTGATCTTGAAGAAGATCTGGAACTCGGTGGCCCCCTCCAGCCGGGCCGCCTCCAGGAGCGCCTCGTCGATCCCCTTCAGCGCCGCGTAGAGGATGACCATGGCGAAGCCCACCCACATCCAGACCAGCACGAAGATCAGCGCCGGGTTGTTGAGGGCGCGATCGAAGAGCCAGGCGCGGGGCTGGAAGCCCGGGACCAGCGTCGAGAGGAACGAGTTCACGGTGCCGGTCTGCGGCTGGCCGGGCGGCTGGTACTGGTACATGAACTTCCAGATGACGCCGGCGGCCACCAGCGAGATGGCCATGGGGACGAAGATGGCGGCCTTGACCGCCCACTGGTACCGGACCCGGTCGGTGAGGACGGCCAGCACCAGCCCCAGCACCACCGTGACGGTGGGGAAGATGAGCAGCCAGAGCAGGTTGTTGCGGAGCACGGTGAGCATGCTCCGCTCGGTGAAGATGTGGACGTAGTTGCCCAGCCCGGCGAAGCGGGTGGAGGTGGCGTTGAAGAGGCTGAGCACCAGCGTGTGCACCACCGGGTAGATCAGGAACCCGGCCAGGAGCACGACGCCGGGCACCAACCACAGCCACGGGCGCAGCGCGTTGCGCCGCCGGGCCGCGAACGGGCTCAGCGCGCGCTCGACGGCGAAGACGTAGCCCGACAGCACCAGGGGAACGCCCGCCACCGCCACCAGCCCCCAGACCAGCCGTTCCCACATGGCTCACCTCGCTCCGGGCGGCGCGGAGGCCCATCCACCCCCGCGCCGCCCGGCCAGGCCTACTTCCCGTATGCGTCGGCCCGCACCGTGTCCAGCTGGCGCAGGATGTCGTCGAGCTGGTCGGGGTCGGAGACGAAGTTCACCACCGCCGCCCAGAAGGCGGTGTTCATCTTGCCGGGCATCATGTCCGAGGCGTCGAAGACGGTCATCTCGGCCGAGGTCAGGATCTGGGCCGCTCTCTTGGAGAGGGCGTTGGGGTAGTCGGAGAGCGGGACCTCGCGGTTCGGGGACAGTCCGTTGCCGCCCTTGACCCAGTAGGCCTGCGCCTCGGCGGTGGTCAGGTAGTCGAGGAAGGCCGCCGACTGCGGGGTCTTCTTGAACATGCCCACCAGGTCGCCGGCGATCTCGGCCGACTTGGCGTACTCCGGCTTCACCGGTGGCAGGGCGAAGAAGGCGAAGTCCTCGCCGGCCTTGAGGGCGGGGAACTGCTTGCCGATGAACCCCTGGATGAAGGTCGCCTGGAAGTGGAAGTAGGCCTTGGGCGGGTTGTCGAAGAGCGGGATGAATGCCTGGCCGAAGTTGGTGGAGAGGATGTACTGGCTGCCGCCGTAGCAGAGCTTGGGGTTGCCGACGATCTTGCCCCAAGTCTGCCAGACGGACTTCACCTCCGGCGAGGTCCAGGGGAGCTTGCCCTCGTACCACTCCTTGTACTTGGCCGGCCCGTAGGTCTTGAGGAAGATGTTCTCCAGCCAGTCGGTGCCCACCCAGCCGCTGGCGGCGCCGCTCTCGATGCCGATGGCGAAGGGCGTGACCCCCTTGGCGGCGGCGGCGTTGGCCTCGGCCAGGAGGTCGTCGAAGGACTTAGGCGCGTCGGAGAGCCCGGCGGCCTTCAGGCTCTTGGGGTCGTACCAGACCAACCCCTTCAGGTCGGCCTTGGGGAAGACCCCGACCAGCTTCCCGTCGACGCTGCCCAGGTCGATCCACCCCTGGGCGTACGACTTCTTGAGCGCGGCCATGTTCAGCACCCCGCCCAGGTCGACCAGCTTCCCCTGCCGGGCCAGGTCGGCCATCTTGCCCGGGCTGGGGAGCACGGCCAGGTCGGGGGGGCTGCCGGCCGAGACCCGCGTGGTCAGCACCGCGTCCAGATCGCGGGTGGCCTCGAACTCCACCTTGACCCCGGTCCGGTCCTCGAAGGGCTTTACCATCTTGTTGAACGTCTCCAGCTCCGCGCCTCCCCAGACACCCAGCACGGAGACCTTCCCACCGATCTTCCCGGCCGGCAGCGCGGCCAGCGGCGCCAGCATGGCGACGGCGATAAACAGCTTCCTCATTGTGGTGACCTCCTCCAGCGGGACGATGCCCCCTCGAGCTCCGTGCGCGGGTGCTCCCAGCCGGGCGGATCGCAGGGGTTAGTAACGCGCACTTGGCCATAACCCTCCGGCCAAGGCAAGGGCGAATTGGGTGACGCCTCGTTTCGGCTTGCCTTCGGCCGCGCGCTGTGGCCAGCTGGGTGTTACTAACACCGGCACGGCGGAGTGGCTCGGCGACGCGGAGGTCGCGCATGGCAGGCGTACGCATCTCGTCCCTGGCGAAGCGCTTCGGGGAGACCTCGGTCATCGAGCACCTGGACCTGGACATCGCCGATCACGAGTTCATGGTCCTGGTTGGGCCCTCCGGCTGCGGCAAGTCCACGGTGCTGCGGATGATCGCCGGGCTGGAGAGCATCAGCGGCGGGACCATCTCCATCGGGGACCGCGTGGTGAACGAGGTCGAGCCCAAGGACCGCGACGTGGCCATGGTCTTCCAGAGCTACGCGCTCTACCCCCACCTGACCATCCGCGAGAACATCGAGTTCGGCCTCAAGATCCGCAAGCTTCCCCGGCCGGAGATCGACCGCCTGGTCTCCGAGGCCGCCACCATCCTGGGCATCGAGAAGCTGCTCGAGCGCAAGCCGCGCCAGCTCTCGGGGGGCCAGCGCCAGCGGGTGGCGGTGGGGCGCGCCATCGTCCGCAAGCCCGCGGTCTTCCTCTTCGACGAGCCGCTCTCCAACCTCGATGCCAAGCTGCGGGTGCAGATGCGCGCCGAGATCAAGAAGCTGCAGGCGCGGCTGCGGACCACCGCGGTCTACGTCACCCACGACCAGGTGGAGGCCATGACCATGGGCACGCGCATCTGCGTGCTCAACCGGGGGGTGCTGCAGCAGGTGGGCGCCCCGCTCGAGGTCTACGAGCGCCCGGCCTCGGCCTTCGTGGCACAGTTCATCGGCACGCCGCCCATGAACTTCCTGCGCGGGACGCTGCGCGACGGCGCGGTGGCGGTGGGGTCGCTCTCGGTTCCCCTGCCGGCCTCGCTCCGGGACGCCGCCGGCAAGCTCGGGGGGCGCAAGGTCATCGCGGGCATTCGCCCCGAGCACGTTCTCCCGAAGGGGCACGAGCACCGTGGGCCGGTGCTGCCCCTGGAGGTGGCGGTGGAGATCGTCGAGACGCTGGGCGACGAGATCGTGGTCCACTCCCGGGTCGGTGACGACGTCCTGGTCTACCAGGAGGACGCCCACCGCGCCCCCGAGGTGGGCGCCCGGGCCACCGTCCAGGTCGAGATCGACCGCCTCCACCTCTTCGACGGGGAGACCGAGCTGCGCATCGGCTAGGGCGGCGGCGGGCTCAGCGGGCGAAGGGGGCCACGTACGCTTCCAGCCGGTGCAGGAGCGGCGCGCGCTCCGAGGGCTCCAGGAAGGCTGCCTCCAGGCTGTTCCGCGCCAGCTGGTATCCGGCCTCGGCGGGGAGGCCCAGCGCCGCGGCGGTCTCCACCAGGTTCTGGTTGAGGTACCCGCCGAAGTAGGCAGGGTCGTCCGAGTTCACCGTGGCCACCACCCCGGCCTCGAGCAGGCGGGGCAGCACGTGGTCCCCGAGCCGGTCGAACACCCGCAGCTTTACGTTGGAGAGCGGGCAGACGGTGAGCGGGACGCGCTCGCGGGCCAGCCGGGCCACCAGGGCCGGGTCCTCCACGCAGCGCACGCCGTGGTCGATCCGCTCCGCCCCCAGCGCGTCCAGTGCCCCCCGCACGTTGGCGGCAGGCCCCTCCTCGCCGGCGTGGGCCACCCGCCGCAGCCCCAGCGCGCGGCAGCGGGCGAAGACGCGGGCGAACTTCTCCGGCGGGTTGCCGCGTTCGCCGGAGTCGAGCCCCACGCCCAGGAGGCGATGGCGGTGGGGGAGGGCTTCCTCCAGGGTGGCGAAAGCATCCTTCTCGGAGAGGTGGCGGAGGAAGCAGAGGATGAGCCCGGTCGAGAGGCCCAGGGCCCGGGCCTCGTCGCAGGCGCTGGCCAGCCCCTCGATCACCGTCCGCATGGGCACGCCCCGGGCGGTGTGGGTCTGGGGGTCGAAGAAGATCTCGGCGCGCACCACCCCCTCGCGGGCGGCGCGGGAGAGGTAGGCGAAGGCCAGGTCGTGGAAGTCGCCGTCGGTGCGCAGGACGCTGGCGCCGGCATAGTAGAGGTCGAGGAACGACTGCAGGTCCTCGAACACGTAGGCGCTCCGCAGCGCGGCCTCGTCGGGGTAGGGGAGCGGGACGCCGTTGCGCCGGGCCAGAGCGAACATCAGCTCCGGCTCGAGCGTCCCCTCCACGTGCAGGTGGAGCTCGGCCTTGGGCAGGCCGCAGAGGAAATCGGCCAGCCGCTCCCTCGGCACCGCGAGCCTCATGCACACCTCCCCCCGCCCTGGGGCGGGGATGCTACCACCTCGTGGCGCCGCCAGACGAGCCGGCCATTCGGCGGTCGGGGCTGGCCTCGACGGGGAGGCTGCGCCAGGATCGGCCCATGCCCTCGCTCCTCCTCGCCGCCTTCACGCCGGAGCTCTCCGGGCTCGAGGCCGCGCCGCCCGCGGGCTGGTATGCGGCCACCACCGGCGTGGGCGCCCTGGCCGCGGCCCTGGAGACGGCCCGGCTCCTGGCCACGCACCGCCCCGACCGCGTGCTCTTCCTCGGCACCTGCGGCGCATACGACGACCGGCTCCAGGTGGGGGATCTCCTGGCCGCGGCCGAGGCGGTGGCCACCTCGGTGGAGGAGCGGGAGGGGCGCGCCTACCGGCCCGAGCCGGAGCGGACGCGCTGGGCGGCCACCTGGGCGCTGCCGCTCCCGGCCCACCCCGTGGCCGTCCCGCCGGCCATCACCCGCAGCACCGAGGGGGCGCGGGCGCTCTCGGGCGTGGCACCCGCCGAGCACCTGGAGCTCGCCGGGGTGTTCGCGGCCTGCCAGGCCGCCGGCGTGCCGGCGGCGGCGGCGCTGGGGGTGGCCAACCGGGTCGGCCCCGAGGCCCACTCCGAGTGGAAGGCGAACCACGCCCGGGTGAGCCGCGCGCTGGTGGCTGCGCTCCGCGCCGCCGGGGTGCTCGGCGGCTAGCCGAGCTACCGCGGCACCTCGACGGTCTCGAGGAGCTCCTGCACCAGGTCGTCGGGGGTCGCCCCCTCGAGCTCGGCCTCGGGGGCGAGGAGGAGCCGGTGGCGCAGCACCGGGCGCGCCACCGCCTTCACGTCGTCGGGGGAGAGCCACTCGGCGCCGCGCAGCGCCGCCGTGGCGCGCGCCGTCGCGAGAAGCGCCAGCCCGGCGCGCGGGCTCGCCCCGAGCCGGATCCGCGGGAGGGTCCGGCTCTCGCGCGTGAGCCGCGCCACGTAGTCGAGGACCTCCGGTGACGCCGGCAGGCGCCGCGCCGCGGCGCGCAGATCGGCGAGCTCCGTGCGGCCGAGCACCGGGCCCACACCGGCCGCCGCCAGGTCGTGGACGTCCTGCCCGCCGCCGGCGCGGCGGAGGATCTCGCCCTCCTCGGCGGCAGAGGGATAGCCGACGCGGACCTTGACGATGAACCGGTCGGTCTGCGCCTCGGGCAGCGGCCAGGTGCCCTCGTATTCGATCGGGTTCTGGGTGGCGATCACGAGGAAGAACGGCCCGAGCGGATGCCGGGTGCCCTCGAGCGTGACCTGTCTCTCCTCCATCGCCTCGAGCAGGGCCGCCTGCGTCTTCGGCGGGCTTCGGTTCACCTCGTCGGCGAGCAGGACGTCGGTGAAGACCGGGCCTCGCACGAGCTCGAAGGTGCCCGAGTTCGGCCGGAAGCCGCTCGTGCCGAGGATGTCGGCGGGCATGAGGTCGGGCGTGAACTG
>DATKMW010000036.1:0-2091 GCA_035541675.1 Anaeromyxobacter sp.
TCGCCCACCTGGACCGGCTGGTCGACGATGTCGAGCCGCAGCTCCCGCTGCACGCCGAAGAAGTCCACCGTGGCCTTGAGGCCGTCGATGGCGATCACCTTGCCGGGCACGCCCAGGCACATGGGAACCTGTCCTCCTTCATTCGCTCCGGCCGCTCGCCACCGCGTCCGCCACCACCGCCTGGCCCAGGGCGATCCCCCCGTCGCCGGGCGGGACCTCCCCGTGCAGATATACCTGCAAGGAGCCGTCCAGCCCACCGAGGATCCCCTCGGCCAGCCGGGCATTTTGCAGGCAGCCGCCGGTGAGCACCACCGGGAGGTCGCCCAGGCGCCCGCACGCTCGCCGGATCAGCTCGGCGCCGGCCCGGCTGAGGGCCCGGTGGAAGCGGGCGGAGACCCTGCCGGCAGAGGTCCCGGCCAGGACGTCCCCGCACAGCGCGCGCCAGAGGGGGCGCAGGTCGAGCTCCTCCACGCCCCCGGCCCCGGCCGCGATCTCGAAGGGATAGGCCTCCGGCTCGCCCGGGTCGAATGCGGCGTCGAGGGCCAGGGCCACCTGCCCCTCGAACCGGGAGTGCGCCCGCTCGAGGGAGAGCGCCCCGGCGGCGTCGAAGGCCCGCCCTGCGCCGTGGGCCGGAGGGGAGTGGAGGCCCGCGGCGAGCATCCTCCGCACCACCCTGAGCTCCTCGGCCGGCACGGAGGCGAAGAGGGGCAGGCGGTCGACGGGCGCCTCCTCGCCGAAGGCGTCGAGCAGGGCGGCGAGCGCGATGCGCCAGGGCTGGCGGACCGCCAGGTCGCCGCCGGCGAGGGGCAGGGGGCGGAAGGTGGCGAGCCGCTCGAAGCGGCCGCGCCAGGCGAGGAGCAGCTCGCCGCCCCACGCCGTCCCGTCGGAGCCGAGGCCGGTGCCGTCCCATGCGAGCGCCAGCACCGGGCCGGGGAGGCCGTGCTCGGCCATGGCGGCGGCGGCATGGGCGTGGTGGTGCTGCACCTGGACGAGCGGGGCGGAGAGCGCGGCGGCCCGCTCGCGGGCGTAGCGGGTGGAGAGGTAGAGCGGGTGCAGGTCGCAGGCGACCACCTCCGGCCGGAAGGCCAGGAACTCCTCCAGCCGTGCCACCGCCCCCTCGAAGGCCTGGTAGGTCTCCAGCGAGTCCAGGTCGCCGACGTGGGGGCCGAGCGTCGCCTCCTCCCCGCGGGCCAGGCAGCAGGCGTTCTTGAGCTGCGCGCCCACCGCCAGCACCGGGCGCGACAGGCGGGGAGCGACCCGCACCGGCCGCGGGACGAAGCCGCGGGCCCTGCGCATCACCAGGGGGCGCCCGGCCACCACCCGGGCCACCGAGTCGTCGCAGCGCGAGGCGATGGGGCGGTCGTGGCACAGGAAGAGGTCGGCGATGCCGGAGAGGCGAGCCCGGGCGTCCTCGTCGAGGTAGGCGATGGGCTCCTCGGAGAGGTTGCCGCTGGTCATGACCACCGGCCGGCCTGCGTCGCCGAGGAGCAGGTGGTGGAGCGGGGCGTAGGCGAGGAGCAGCCCCACCAGCGGGCTCCCCGGCGCGATCTCGGGGGCGAGCGCCGCCCCGGGGCGCCGCCGGCAGAGCACGATGGGGCGCTCCACCGAGTCGAGCAGGGCCTCCTCCGCCGGGGTCAGCTCGGCCAGGGCGCGGGCGGCGGGGAGGTCGGCGACCATCACCGCCAGCGGCTTCTCCTCGCGGCGCTTGCGGGCGCGGAGGGTCCGCACCGCCTCCGGGCTGGTGGCGTCGCAGGCCAGGTGGTAGCCGCCCACCCCCTTCACCGCCACCACCGCGCCGGACCGGAGCGCCTCGGCGGCGCGGGCCACCGGGTCGGGGCAGGCGATGCCGGCCCCGGCCCGGTCGAGGAGCTCCACCCGCGGGCCGCAGGCCGGGCAGGCGTTGGGCTGGGCGTGGAAGCGCCGGTCGGCGGGGTCGGCGTACTCGCCGGCGCAGGCCGGGCACATCCGGAAGCCGGCCATGGTGGTGGCCGGCCGGTCGTAGGGCACGCCCAGGGCGATGGTGAAGCGCGGGCCGCAGCTCGTGCAGTTGGTGAACGGGTAGCGGTGGCGCCGGTCGGCGGGGTCGCGGAG
>DATKMW010000037.1:0-39561 GCA_035541675.1 Anaeromyxobacter sp.
GCAGAGCCTGGATCACCACGGCCACATCATCCCGCGGATGATGGCCGACGGGCAGGTGGGCGACTTCGTGGTGGTGGGGGGGGCGGGCGCCTACTGCTCGGCCATGTCCCCCTTCAACTACAACTCCCACCTGCAGGCGCCCGAGGTGCTGCTGGCGGGCGACGGGACGCTCCAGCTCGTCCGCAGGTCCCAGACGCTCGACCAGGTGGTGCAGAACGAGCTCGGCCGGCGGCCGGCCCGCTAGCCTCCCGGGGCCCCCGTCGGGCGGCCCGGACCCGCCCCGCAGGGGAGGCCCCCTCGGGGACACGGACCTCCGGTTGAACGTGGCCCGGGGGCGGTTATCTATCGACGTACTTCGATACGTCGATGCCCGCCCCCTCCCCCCAAGAACTGGCCCGCGTGGCCCGCGCCCTGGGAGATGCCACCCGGCTGGAGATGCTGCGGCTGGTGGTGTCGCGGGGTGAGATCTCCTGCCAGGAGCTGACCCGGGAGGTGGGGCTGGCGCAGGCGACGGTGTCGCACCACCTCAAGGTCCTCTCCCAGGCCGGGCTGGTCTCGGCCCGCAAGGAGGGACCGTTCCACTGGTACCGCGCCTCGGCCGAGGCGCTGGCCGATCACGCCGCCGCCGTTGCGCGGCTGGCGCCCCGGACTACCCGGAAACCCGCAGGCTCCCGGGGCATCGACCGAGGCAGGCGCTAGCAGGGCCGTTCCACACCGCAAGGAGAAGACCGTGAAGAAGATCCTCGTCCTCTTGACCCTCACCCCCCTGGCCGCCCTGGCGGAGCCCCAGAGCTGGAGCATCGATCCGGCGCACAGCCAGACCACCTTCTCCGTTCGCCACATGGTCATCAGCACCGTTCGCGGCGCCTTCCAGAAGACCGGCGGCACCGTCAAGCTCGACGAGGCGGACCCGTCCCGCTCCAGCGTCGAGGCCACCATCGACGCCGCCTCCATCGACACCCGGGTCGAGCAGCGCGACGGCCACCTCCGCTCGCCGGACTTCTTCGACGTGGCCAAGTACCCGAACATCACCTTCCACTCGACCAAGGTGGAGAAGGTGTCCGCGGGCAAGCTCAAGGTGACCGGCGATCTCACCATCCACGGCGTGACCAAGTCGGTGGTCCTCGACGTGGAGGGTCCCACCGAGGCCATCAAGGACGGCAAGGGCCTCCGCCGCGGCCTGACCGCCACCACCTCCATCAACCGGCAGGACTACGGCCTCAAGTGGAACAAGATGGTCGAGGCCGGCCCCATCGTCGGCGACGAGGTGAAGATCGAGATCGAGGCCGAGATCGTCTCGGCCGGCTGACCCGACGGGCCAGCCCCATCCGCGCCCTGCCGGCCTCGCCCCCCCCCCGCCGGTCAGGGCGCCTCTCGAGGAGGTCCATCCGCGGCGACGCCCGCGGCCGTCACCCCAGCCAGCCGTTCACCTGCAGGAAGGTGACCAGCACGCCCATGAGCGTCTCGCCGGCGATGAAGCCGGAGGCGACCGGGATGGTGAAGACGTCCGCGGCCTTGGGGCTCCTCTTCTCGAAGATCCAGGCGAGGAGCCCGCCCAGGAAGAAGGCCATGGCGGTGTAGCCCTGGAAGGTGAAGGCCATGCCGAAGCCGACCGGGGAGGGCACCCATTTCCGCGCCCTGGGCGGCGCCGTCTTCTCCAGCAGGGTGAGCCCGACGCCCAGGAGCGCGCCCACCAGCATGGCCCAGCCGGCGTACTGCGGGAGGGCGTGGAAGCCCTTGGCCAGGATCTCGGCCACCGCCTTCCAGATCTGCGCCGCCGGCGCCGGGAACTTGTCGCCGCCGATGGCCTGCGGGTTGGGCACCAGCTGGTAGTAGCCCCAGGTGGCGACCAGGGTCCCGCTGAACACTCCCAGGAGCTGGGCCAGGAACTGCTTGCGGGGGTTGGCGCCCAGGAGGTAGCCGGACTTGAGATCGGTGAGCAGGTCCGCCGAGGTGGCCGCCGAGGAGCCGGTGATGTTGGCGGTCATGAGGTTGGCGGCGATGTTCTGCGGCATGAGCACGCCGTAGAGCAGCTGGGTGATCTTGCCCAGCGCGCCCAGCGGGGTGGTGTCGGTCTCGCCGGTGGCCCGCGAGGCCACCACCGAGAGGAGCGCGGTGGAGAGGATGGCGATCGAGCCGAGGAGGATGGGGATGCCGAAGGTGCGGTCGTTCAGGATCAGCACCAGGAGGGCGGTGAGGAGGACGCCGACCACGAACCAGGAGCCGGGGACCTCGATGCGCTCCATGGGGTCGTCCGCCGCCTTGCGGCGGCCCCCCAGCATGCCGGAGAGGCCGCTGAAGGCCCGGGCGATGGTGCGCCAGCCCAAGAAGAAGTTCATGAGCGCGGCCGAGGTCATGAGCGAGGCGCCGCCCCACACCGACCAGGCGACGATGCCGCGGTAGCCGAGGTCGGTGATGATGCCCCTCTGGTGGAGCCACGGTGCCAGGATGGCGTAGTTGACGATGGCCCCCAGGGCCATCGAGGCCGCGGTGCGGAGCCCCATGATGGCGCCGGCGGCGAGGTAGACGGTCGAGGCCTCGACGGTGAGCGTGTAGCCCCTGGGGCTGGTGTAGAGCGCCAGGCGGTCGAGGCCGAGCCGGGTGCAGAGCTGCGAGACGGGCAGGTAGGTGGGGATGAGGGAGGGGATCCCGTCGCGGAACCAGCCGATCACCGCCCCGAGCCCCATGGCGGTGAAGAGCCCGCGGGCCTTGTGCCTGGCCTCGGCGCCGGCCTGGTGGAGGGAGCGGAGGGTCTCGGCCGCGGCCGTGCCGGAGGGGAAGGGGAGCTGCTCGATGTTGATCATGCTCCGCTTCATGGGCACGGCCAGGAACACGCCCAGCAGCCCCGTCCCCAGGACCAGCCCGGCCACCGTCCAGTAGGAGAGGTGCTGGCCGGTGATCATGAGGTAGGCGGGGAAGGCCGAGACCAGCGTCGAGGCGGTCGAGTACCCGGCCGACGAGGCGGTGGACTGCATGCAGTTGTTCTCGAGGACCGAGACCTCGCCCGGATCGGGGCGGTCGAAGAGCCCGAAGATCTTCTTGGGGCCGCCGGGCCGGCGCGCCGGGAAGACGGCGTGGAAGAGCCGGAAGACGGTGTAGGAGATGATGCAGGCGGTGATGGCGACGTTGAGGCCCCAGCCGGTCTTGAGCCCCACGTAGAGGTTGCTGAAGGCCATCACGCAGCCGATGACCGTCCCCATCAGCACCGCCCGCAGCGTGAGCTGGGGAACGTGGTCGCCGGCGTAGACGTGCTCGAACCAGTGGCGCTCCAGCTCCTCGGGCGTACGGTGTGGCGAGGCGGAGGGCGTCCGGTCGGGAGGGCTCATGGAGGGACCTCGAGGAAGGCGCGCATGCTAGCAGGAACCCGGAGCGATGGTCTCGCGCCGTCCGCCCGGCGCGGCACTACCCGGCCGCCCCGGCCCCGGCGCGCAGGAGCGCGCGGACGAGGAGCAGCCCCAGGGTCCCGGCGGCCAGGCACCCCAGCACCGTCACGGCCATGTTGAGGAGCGCGGCGCCCACCGCCCCGTCGTCGAAGAGCCGCAGGGTCTCGTAGTTGAAGGACGAGTAGGTGGTGAGGCCGCCCATGATCCCGGTGGTGAGGAAGAGCCGGAGGTCGACGGGGATGGCGGTGGATCGGAGCGAGGCCTCGAAGAGGACGGAGATGAGGAAGGATCCGGCCAGGTTGACGGTGAGGGTGCCCACCGGGAACCCGGGCCCGAAGGAGGTCGCCGCCCAGAGGCCGATGAGGTAGCGGGCCACCGACCCGAGCGCGCCCCCCACGAAGACCAGGACCAGCTTGCGCACGCCTCTCCCTCCCCGAGGCGCCGGGGAGCTCCCGCGGTGTTCGGGGAAGGCCCCTGCCGGCGACCCATGCCATGGCAGGAGTCATTGGCCACTCACCGGTGGCGGTTCTCGGCGGACCCCACCGCCATCGTGTCGGGCCCAGCGTACCCTCGGTGGTCTCCCCCGGCAATCGCGGCGCGCGGTCCCGCCTCATGTGGGTTCGGGCCATGGGCGCTCGTGCGGGGGAAGATGTCCGCGGGAGCTCCCATGCAAACCCCCGGGAAGGCGAAGCGGGTCCGCATCTACCTGAGCGAGAACGACCGGCGCGAGGGCAAGCTCCTGCTCCGGGCGGTGCTGGAGCTCCTGCGCGCCGAGCGGGCAGCAGGGGCCACGGTGCTGCGCGCGGTGGAGGGCTTCGGGCCCGCGGGGCGGCTCCACGCCAGCTCGCTGGTGGACGTGGCGGCGGCGCTGCCGCTGGTGGTGGAGTGGATCGACCGCGCCGAGGACGTCGAGCGGATTCTGCCCCGGGTGGTGGCCTTGGTCGGGCACGGCCTCATCACCGTCGACGAGACCGAGGTGGCGCTGGCGGCGCCGCGGCCGGTGCGCGACCTCCAGGGGAGCGTCAAGGTCCGCGACGTGATGAGCCGGGACGTCCTCTCGGTCGAGCCCGCCACGCCGGTGCACCGGGTGGTGGAGCTCCTCATGGGCCGGCCTTACCGGGCGGTCCCGGTGGTGGAGGCCGGGCGGCCGGTGGGCATCGTCACCAACTCCGACCTGGTCCGGCGCGGAGGCCTGGGGATCCGCGTCGACCTGCTCCGGAGCCTGGAGGGGCCGGAGCTGCACGAGACCCTGCAGCGCCTCTCCGGCCAGGACCGGACCGCGGCCGAGGTGATGACCCCCGCGCCGGTGACGGTGGATGCCGACTCCCCGCTGCCGGTCGCGGCGGAGCTCATGGCCCGGCGCCGGCTGAAGCGGCTCCCGGTGGTGGACGCCGAGGGGCTCCTGGTCGGGGTGGTGAGCCGGCTCGACCTCCTCCGCACCGCGGCGGCCGGGCTGCCCACGGCGGTGCCGGGAGCCGGTGAGCTGGGGCTGGCGCGCGACGAGCCGCTCTCCCGGGTCATGCGCACCGACGTCCCCACCGTCCACACCGACACCTCGCTCGCCGAGGTCTTCCAGGCGGTGATCTCCACCCGGCTCAACCGCGCCTTCGTGGTCGACCAGGAGCGTCGGGTGGTGGGGCTCGTCTCCGACGCCGAGCTCATCGAGCGGGTGACCCCGGCCCTCCGCCCCAGCGCGCTCCGGGCCCTCATGCAGAGGCTCCCCTTCGCGCACCCCAGGGAGGATGCGGTCGGGTCGCACGCCCGCGGCCGGACCGCAGGCGACGTGATGACCCGCGCCTTCGCCCGCGCGCCGGAGAGCGCCTTGCTCTCCGAGGCCATCGCCGCCATGCTCCGCGACGGGCAGAAGGTGCTGGCGGTGACCGATCCCGCCGGCCGGCTGGTGGGCATCGTGGACCGGGCCGACCTCCTGCACGGGCTGGTGCTGCCGCCCTAGGCGAATGCAATCCCGGGCGTGGAGCTCCGCTCCGCCGCTTGCGCCAGCGAACATCCACCCCGCCTGGGCCCCCCGGACGCGCCAAGGAGCCCCAGCCTGCCCCGCAGGATGCCCACGCGCGCACTGCGCTCGACGCGATGGTCCTGCTGGCGGAGGCCCTCGAGGTCGCGGCGAGAGCGCGAGGTAGCCCGCAGCTCCTCATCACAGACGTGGTGATGCCCGGTCTCGAAGCCGGGCGAGCGGCGGCCTGCGCCGGGCCCGGTGGTGTCGCACCGGGCACCCAGAGCGACCCGCCCAAAGAGTGCCCCTCCCTGCCCTGGCCGAGGCGCGTCGAGGCACGGGTCGCCGCGGCGCGCCCATCGGTCCGCGCTCCTCAGAAGTCCACCAGGCTCTTGGCCTCGTCCATCGGGAACGGGTCGTCGGCCTTCGGGGGATGGGCCATTCGTGTCGAGGCCTGCCGTGCCGACGCCGCCGGGGCGTCCTCGCTCCGCACGCCGCGCGGCACGGTCGTGCCCGCACGCTGCGATGGGCGCACCGGGGCGCTCCGGGCCACCGAGGCCGTGGATGGGGGGAGGGAAGGCGCCTTCCGCGGGGCGACCGTGGGGTTGGTCCTCTCCTGGGAGTGGAGCTGGAACGCCGCGACCATGGAGGCGAGCTCCTCCGCCTGGCCCGACAGCTCGCTCGCGGCGGAGGAGGACTCCTCGGCGCTGGCAGCGTTCTGCTGGGTCACCTTGTCCATCTCGGTGACCGCCCGGGTCACCTGCTCGATGCCGGTCGACTGTGCCTGGGCGCCGGAGGCGATCTCCGCGATGATGTCGCTGACCTTGGAGACGCCGCCGGCGATCTCACCCAGCTTGCCGGCGACCTGCTTGGCCGTCACCTCTCCCTGGCCCGCCTCCTTCACCGACTGACGGATGAGCTCCTCGGTCTTGGTGGCCGCCTCCTTGGCGCGCAGCGCCAGGGAGCGCACCTCCTCGGCCACCACCGCAAAGCCGCGACCCGCTTCGCCGGCGCGGGCCGCCTCCACCGCGGCGTTCAGGGCGAGGAGGTTGGTCTGGAAGGCGATGTCGTTGATGTCCTTGATGATCTGGGAAGTGCCCTCGGCGCTCGCCTTGATCTTGCCCATGGCGCCCTGCATCTGCTCGACCGCCGAGGAACCGTCGGTTGCAGCCGTGCGCGCGGCCTTGGCCAGCTCGTTCGCCTGCTGGGCGCTGTCCGCGGTCTGCTTGGTCATGGCGGAGACCGACTCGATGGAGGAGGTCGTCTCCGCCAGGGAGGCGGCCTGCTCCGAGGCCCCCGAGGCGACCGCCTGCGAGGAGGCGGCGATCTGCGTGGACGCGGACGAGACCTGGTCCACTGCCTGGGCGACCTGGGCCAGCGCATCGTGGAGCGCCATGCCGGTGGCGTTGACGGACTCCTTGATCCTGGCGTGATCGCCCTGGTACTGCCCCGCCACCCGGGCGCGAAGGTCGCGCTGGGAGAACTGCTCCAGCACCTGAGCCGCCTCGTTGATGGGCGCCATCACCGCGTCCAGGGTCTTGTTCACGCCATCCACGATCTTGCGGAAGTCCCCCTGGTGCTTGGATGCGTCGGCCCTGGTCGAGAGCTTGCCGGACACGGCCGCCTGCACGAGTCCGTCCGCATCGGTGATGAGCGCCTTCAGGCTGTCGCGGACCTGCTCGATGGTCTCGTTGATGAAGGCCTTCTTGCCCGGGAACTTCTCGAGCGGCGCCTTGAAGTTGCCGCGGCCGAACTCGGCCACGCAGGCCATCGCCTTCTTCTTCACCGCGATGTGGCCGCCCACCATCTTGTTCACGCCCTCCGCCATGGCCCGGTACGCGCCGTGGAACCGATGCGTGTCGATGGTCGCGTCGATGTCGCCGGCATCGTGTTCGCCGGACATCCGGTTCAACTCGGCGATGAGGTCCTTCAGGTTCTTGCGAACCTGGTCGATGGTGTCGTTGATGAAGCGCTTCTTCCCGGGCAGCGGCTCGAGCGTCGCGTCGAAGTTGCCCTTCCCGAACTCCGCGAAGACGCCCATGGCCTTCTTCTTCACGGCGATGTGGGCACCCACCATGTCGTTCACCCCCTGGGCCATGGTGCGGTAGACGCCCTCGAACTTCTGGAGGTCGACGAGCGCGTCGATGTCGCCTCTCTCGTGCTCTCCGCTCATCCGGTTCATCTCGTCCATGAGCCCGGCGAGGGAGTCGATGCAGCGGTTCAGGGCCTCCTTGATGCGGTTGAAGTCGCCTTCGTAGCTGTCGGTGATCTTCGGGGGGATGTCGCCCTTCGAGATCCGGGCTACGTACTCCGCGGTGACCGCGATGGGCTTCGCGAAGGCGTCCATGGTCTCGTTCAGCCCTTCGATGACCGGCGCGAACTCTGCGCCCGCATGGGTGGCGTCGCCGCGCTCGTCGAGCTTGCCGGCCAGCACCGCCTCCCGGAGGCGCCTGGACTCGGCCGTGAGGAAGGCAATGGGCCGGGTGACCGAGCGGCTCACGATCAGCGCCAGAACCACGGCGGTGGCTAGGGCACAGCCCGTGACGGCGTAGAGGAGGGCGTGGGACAGGCCCACGATGCCAGCGACGCCGACCACGGCCACCAGCAGCGCCATGAGCGTGAAGGCCGCGAGAAGCTTGCTCCGGGTACCGTGGAACATTGGCTGCTCCATTCGTGAGAGCGATTCGAGAGGGGTTCCGAAGGTCACTGCTGCGCCGCGGCCTGAGCCAGCTGGCTGGCCTCCTCGCCGGAGAGGATCTTGGCGATGTCGAGGAGGAAGACCACCCGGTGGGCCGTCTTGCCCACGCCGAGGATGAAGTCGCTGCCTGCGGACGCCTGGCCGAGATCGGGCGGCGGCTCGATGGCGGACGCCTCGAAGTTGAGGACCTCGAGGACCCGGTCGACGAGGACCCCCATGGTCAGCGCGCGCCCGGCGAAGGCGACCTGGAGCACGATGACCACGGTCTGCTCGGTCGCGGCGGTGGCCTCCATCCCGAACTTCACGCGGAGGTCGACGACTGGAATGACCCGGCCGCGCAGGTTGATGACACCGCGGATGAACGCCGGCGCGCGCGGGATGCGGGTGATTTCGAGGAGGCCGATGATCTCGCGGACCTTCAGGATCTCCAGGCCGTAGTCCTCGTCGGCCAGCTGGAAGCTCATGTACCTGCCCGCGAGGGCCGAGCACACGTTCGGCTGGACCGACGCCTCGCCAACGACCGGGACCAGTTCGGACACGACCCCTCCTTGGAGTGGTGCTCGCAGCCCCACCCCAGGTGACCAGCTGCTGCCACCGTGCCATCCGGCGGGTTGGCGGTAAGCGTCCTCTCTGGCGCTGCGGCAAGGGTGTCGACGGGTCGCCGAGACGCTCAAAGCACTCACGCCTGCTCGCGCGTGGCTCGGAATTGACGTCGCTATCCGCTCACCCACCTCGCATCCGCGCATCGCCGCCTCGGCCGCCGAGGGAGGGCCATCGCGACCTCCGCGAGGCTTCATCGCAGGGTCGCACGGGACCCTGGAGGGGCCGGACCCATCAGCAGCCCTCCCGCGGAGCGCCGCTTCTCCGTCGCGGATCGATGCTCGTGCGCGGCTTGGGGCGGCGGTGTTGCGGTGACCCAACCGCCCTCGATCCCGCGGTCGGTGGAGTTGACGCACGATGGGCGGATCGCCCAAGCCCGGCGGGACGCGCGGGAACCGGAACTGCCGGCGGCCGGACAAGCCAGGCCGCGGGCCAGCCCGTGTACCGGCCCCGGGATTTCCGGGCGCGAAGGCCACGCCGCAGTTCCCTGGCGAACACCGCGGCGAGCGCCCGCTCCCCGGCGGCAGCGAGCGGCGGACAACGGCGGCCGTCAGCCCGCGCCAGCCGGGCTCGTCGGCGTAGCCCCGGGGGAGCACGCTTTGCTCCAGCCGCCCGTCGGTCCCGGCCGCCGTCGAGGCACGCGAAGGCATCCGCCTTGTGTCGGCGGAACCGCATGGTGAACTCGTCCCGCCGGTGGACCGCGCCGCCCCATGGACCCGGCTCGCGGAGCTGGGCGCGACGGGATCTCACAGCTCGAGCAGCCCCACCGAGGCGCTCCCCCCGCTCCCGGGCGCTGCGGATGAGCCCGGGCCGGTTCCGTCGGGATGCTCCCCCTGCGGCGCTCCGTCGGAGCCACCGCCTGGCGGCAGGACCTCGACGAAGGGCTTGAGGTGCTCGAGCGCCTCCGGGAGGCGCGATCGCAGCCGGTCCTGCGCCTGGGCCATGGAGATGGTCATGAGCGTGGGAAGGGTGAGGACGGTCTTCTTCCCCACCGGGCTCGTGTAGAACCGCAGCATGCGCCTCAGCTCGGGCGGGCTGTAGTGGCTGCCCAGCTCGCTGGCCTGGTCGCTCACCATCTCCTCGTAGGGCAGCATCTCCTCGTACTGCTCGCGGAGGCGGTTGAGGAACTCGGGCGAGAGCCGGAGGTGGCCCCTCCCATGCTCGGCGATGGACTCGGCGAGCGCCTCCGAGTTCTCCCGCACGAACTTCTGCCAGCGCTCCCTGGGGAACACAGCCCGGGCCACCTGCATGTGGAGGGGCTCGAGGAGCTTGCCGGGGGGGGCCCGCTCGGAGCCCTGCGCGGCCCCGCCGGACGGGGAAGCATCGCCCGCCCCGGGAGAGGCGCGCGCCGCGACCGGCCCGATCCACGCGCAGGCGGCGGCTACCGCGATGGAGACACCCTGCAGTGCTGGGCGCATCGAAGACCTCGCTTCTCACTAAGAAGCGCATCGCACCCCCGCCGTGCCAGGCGGGGCACCGGGTCACAGGTGGGAAGGGATCACCGGCAAGGCGGGCTGCCAGCACCCCGGCGGGCATTCACCGGTCGAGAAGGGTGCCGCGGGGGTGGTGATCGGGGGGCCGCGCTCGGCCCTTGGGGCCCCGGGCCGGGCAGGGCCGGAGGTGGGTCGCGGGCCCCGGAGCGGAGGACCTCGGGGCGATGGATCCTAGCGCCTCTTCAGCTCCGCCTGCAGCGCCCGCGCCTCGGCGGCGAGGGGCCCGCGGCCGGCGGCCTTCAGGGCCCGGTCGGTGAGCTGGCGGGCGGCGGCGCGATCCCCCTGGGCCAGGGCAGCGCGCGCGGCGGAGACGAGCAGCGGGACGTTCCCCGGGTCGCGCGCCAGCCCGCGGTCGGCGGCGCGCCGGGCTTCCCGAGGCTGCCCTTCCGCCAACCAGGCGGCTGCGAGGAGGCGAAGGGCCTCCAGGTCGGCGGGCCGGCCGGTGAGGACGGCGTCCAGCTCGGCCCGGGCCAGCGCCGGCTGGCCGGTGGCGAGGCGGGCTGCCCCGAGCGATCGGCGGAGGTCCATGTCGGCGGGATCTGCCGCGGCGGCCTTCTGCAGCTCGGGGACGGACTCGGCGGTCTGGCCGTGGGCGAGCAGGAGGAGGCCCAGCGCGGCGTGCCCCTCCGGAGCGGCGGGGTCGCGACCCACCGCGGCCCGGTAGGCGGCCTCCGCCTCCTCGGCCTTCCCCGAGGCCTCCAGCGCCTGGCCCAGCGCCACCAGGGTCAGGGGGGGTGCGCTCCGCGAGGCCACGAGCTTCTCCAGGAGCGAGCGAGCCTGCTCCACCCGCCCGAGCTTCAGGTCGGTGAGCGCGTACCAGACCGCCGCCTCGGCCGGCATCCGGCCCTCGTGGGCGGTCTTCTCCAGCTCGCGGCGGGCCTCGGCGATCTGGCCCAGCCGGAAGCGGGCGATGGCCCGCTGCAAGCAGACGGCTCGTCCCTCCACCCCGGCGGTGGCGGCGAGCGCCTCGGCGTAGCGACCTCGCCCGATGCGAGCGCGGGCGAGGAGCGCCCGGGCCGGCGCGTCCCCGGGCGCGAGCGCCACCGCGCGCGCGGCCGAGGCCTCGGCCCGCTCGTAGGAGCGGGTGGCGAGGTGGGCCTCGGCGGCGGCCGAGGCCAGCGCGGCGCTCTCGCCCAGCTGCTCGGCGGCGGTGGCCAGGCGGGCGGCGGCAGAGGCCGGCTCGCCGGTGGCGACGAGGACGTGGGCGAAGGCCACCTCGTAGCGCAGGCGCAGGTCGTGCGGAGGTGCGCTGCCGGGGTCGGCGGCCACCGCCTCCAGCTCGGCGCGGGCCCGGGGGAGGTCCAGGCCCAGCGCCAGGCGGGCCTCGGCGGCGCCCACCACCGAGCGCGGATGGGTGGGCACGGCCGAGAGCGCGGCGCCGTAGTAGCCCAGCGCGCCCTCCGGGTCGCCGGCGTCGAGGGCGGCGTCGCCGAGGTCGGACAGGGCCCGGAGGAGCGGCGGGGCGGCGCGGGCGGCGATCTCCAGGCGGCCGCGGCCGGCCTCGGTCTCGCCCCGGCGCAGGAGGATGCGGCCGGCCAGCGCCTGGAGGAAGGGATCGGAGGACGGCGGCGCGGAGAGGACCGACGCCTCGGCGGCGGCGCGGGCCGCCGGCTCGGCCAGGAGGTAGGCGGCGGCGCGGCCGCCGTCGCCCGCCTCGGCGCGGGTGGAGAGCTCGGCGGCCAGGGCGCGGGCCTCCTCGTCGCCGTGCTCGGTGGCGAGCACGGCCGCCACCTGGGCGGCGAGGGAGGTGAGCTCGGGCGCGGAGGAGTGCTGGCGGGCGGCGCCGAGGAGCCGGTGGGCCTCCCGGAGCGCCCCGGCGGTGTCCCGGGCCAGGCCGGCGCGGGCGCGGGAGGCGGCGCCGGCGGCCTCCCGCTCCAGGCCGGCGGCGCGGATGAAGAGGAACAGGGCGGTCGCGCAGGCGCCGGCGGCGACCAGGATGCCGGCGAGGAGGAGCCCGCGGTGCCGCCGGTGGAAGGGCGGCGGCGGCTCGGGCTCGGAGAGGAGCCGCTCCCGCACCTCCTGCTCGTAGCGGGCGGCGATCCGCTCGGCCTCCTCCTCGTCCACCGGGGACGCGGCCGGTGCCTGGGCGGCGGCGACGCCGGGCCGGGTGGCGCCGGGGATGATGGCCAGGAGCGATCGCGGGACCTCGTCCCTGTGCAGCGAGGGAGAGAGGGGCGGCGGCGCGGTGGCGGGCACCGGCGGCGGGACGAGCGGCGCCGGCGGGGTCGGGGCCGGGGAGGTCGCGGCGGCCGGGGCGGGGGCAGGGCCGGGCGGGGAGGGGTCCCTGGCCGGCCCCGGGCCGGGAGGCGGACTAGCCGGGGCGGTCGCGGGGCCGGCGCCGTCCGGCCGCTGCGGCGGGAGCTGGAACGACGCGGTGACCTCGGCCGCCGCGCCATGGGCGGCGCCGGCCCGGGCCTCCTCCAGCCAGGCCCTGAGCCGGGCGTCGGCGGGCTGCAGGTCCACGGCGCGGGCCAGCACCGGCAGCGCCTCGCGGAACAGGGACTTCCGGTGGAGCGCCTCGCCCACCAGGTTGTAGGCGTAGGGGCTGCCCGGGTCGAGGGCGATGGCGATCTCGAACTGGTCCCGCGCGCCCGGCACGTCTCCCTGCTCGAGCAGCGACCGCCCCCAGACCACGCGCCCCAGGATCGAGGAGGGGTGGTGCTCCAGGCCGGTCCGGCAGACCTCGATGGCCTGCTCCGGCTCGCCCCGCTCGAGGAGCGCCTTGGCCAGCTCCACGAAGATCCGCGAGCGCGGATCGGCTGCGAAGATCTGCTGGTACTTGTCGACGATGGAGGAGGGCATCGGTGGGCCCGACCGCGAGATCGTACCACGCGATGGGCGCTCCACCGCGGCCGCGCCCCCGCGCCGGCGGTGAGATGTCGGCGGGTGTATCCGGCGGTGTGACCAGGGGTGCGGGGTAGGTGACGGGCCGGGGATCACCGGTCCGGCCCGGCCCTTCACCCTCCGTCGGCCGGCGGCCGAAATCGGGCGGCGACCTGCACGCGGTCCCGGGCGCGCCGCCGGCAGGGCTCCGGACCCCGGCGGCAGGCCTCGCCGAGCCTCCCGCCGTCTCGGCTCCTGCGGACGTCACCCTGAGACGATCAGCCGGCCACCTCCCGTCCCGCCGAGCCTTGGAACTGCTCCGTGCCGGCCGTCGCTGTCGTGATCGTCACCGGGGTGGGCTCGTCGAGCGGCAACCCGAGCGGCGATTCCTCGTCGGCCGGGATGTCTTTGGCGGTGATGCAGGTGTCCTCGGTCGCGCGCCTGGAGAATTGGACCAGGCGATCCCCGCGCGCGCTCTCGCGGGCCAGTCGAGGGGCGGGATGAACCCGGCCGGCGGGGGCACCGGCTCCCACCGACGGGTCGGGGCCGCAGCGAGCGCGGCGGCCGGGAGGGAGATCCGGGCCACGGTCAGTTCTCCCGGCCCGCGTGGGTCGGGGAGGAGGCCTTGGCGGGGTGTCGCGCCTTCCCGAAGTGGAGCCGCGTGTCGTGCGGCAGCTTGGTGATGCGCTCCAGCACCTGGAACCCCTCCTCCCAGTTGACCAGGAGGACTGCCTCGACCTTGTCGCCAACCTGGAGGCCGTCGGGCCAGGCGCCCCGGGCCACCGGGAAGGGCATGGTCATCGAGTCCATCCCCACCACCTCACCGGCGATGTCGGTGAATTCGTCGACGGCCTCGTGTCGCAGGATGAGGTCGCCTCCCGGACGTTCCGGCAGGCGCACCACCTCCGCCCGGATGGTGTAGCGCCTGACCGGCGGGGCCGAGGCTTGGGGCGACGCGCTGGCCGGGCCGGACCTCAGCAGCGCACCCGTCACGGCGAGTGCGGCCCAGGCGGCGGCGCGCCTCGCCGTCCACGCGGAGGTCACGGCGACATCTCCGCCCGGGGTACCCACCCGCGGACGGGGCCCGCCCGACGCGCGCTCGCCCGGTGCCTTGGCGGGATGAGCGCTGGGTCCTGGGCTCCGCTGGTCCCGGGTATCGAGGTGCGGACCGCGTGGCGCAGCGCGGCGATGCCCGGCGCCTGGTCATGGGCCGGCACCGGGGGCCTCCTGCACCTCCGCTCCCGCAGGCTGCACGTCGCTCCTGCCCCACGCGAGGGCATCTCCACGGACATGTTCTTGCCTCCAGCCCCGTGGGCGAGAGCCGCGCTGCCCGAGCGGGCGAGGACCGACGCCGCCCCGGCAATCCGGTTGAGTAGGAAAGCGGGGAGGCGCTCGAGCACCTGGCTCCGGTATGCACCGGAGAGGGCCCATGCACGGCCCATTGAGGGGCCCGGGTCGGTGGAAGTGCCGGGGAGGCCAGGGCAGGACGGAGGCCCTCCGGGATCCTGCGAGCCCCGGCGGCAGCCGCGAGGCGCGGTGGCTTGCCCGGGCATGCCGCGAGCCAGGCCCTGCAGCGCCCGCAGGTCTTCGCCGCTGCACCTGCAGGGCCTCCGCCGCGGGCGGGAGGAAGACGCCCCCGGCGGCGCGGAGGATCACGGGCTCGCCGCGGGTGCGCCGAGCCCGGCTGGCGGTGGGCGGGGAGCGCCCGCGCGCCGGTCCCGGTGACGGCGGAGCTCCCGCGCACGCGGATCGGCGAGCTGCCCACCCGGACCGCACCGCCGGCGGGAGATGGGGAGGCCTGCAGGGCCGGAGCGATCTAAGGTCGGGTACGGGAGGACCGGGGCGGCGATGGGCGAAGGTCCCGGGGGCCGCGACCGGGCGCCGTACCCGGTCCGGAGAACACGAGCGGCGGAGGCCGGGAGGCCTCCGCCGCTCTCGTGCCACCTCGCGGACGGCTGCGCCCGTCAGGCCTTGGAGCCCGACCCCTCGACGGCGCCCATGTCCGTCTCCTTCTTGGACATCATCACGCCGTAGGCGATGGCCAGCACGCAGACGATGGCGCCCACCCAGCCGACCCAGCGCGAGCCCGTGCCACCGGTGACCGAGTGCTGGAGCACGATGCCCAGGGTGAGGAGGCTCACCATGTTCATCACCTTGATGAGCGGGTTGATGGCCGGACCGGCCGTGTCCTTGAGCGGGTCGCCCACGGTGTCGCCGGTCACGGCGGCCTTGTGCGCCTCGCTGCCCTTCCCGCCGTACAGGCCGTCCTCGATCATCTTCTTGGCGTTGTCCCAGGCGCCGCCGGCGTTGGCCATGAAGACGGCCAGGAGCTGGCCCACCAGGATCATGCCGGCCAGGAAGCCGCCCAGGGCGTAGGGGCCGAGGAGCAGGCCGACGAGGAGGGGTGCGGCGATGGCCAGGAGGCCGGGGCCGATCAGCTCCTGCTGGGCGGCGACGGTGCAGAGGTTCACCACGCGGGCGTAGTCGGGCTTCTTGGTGCCCTTCCAGATCTCCGGGTCGCGGAACTGGATGCGGCACTCGTTGACGATGTTGAAGGCCGCCCTGCCCACGGCGCGGATGAGCGAGGAGCTGAACAGGAACGGCACCGCGCCGCCGACGAGGAAGCCGATGAACACCAGCGGGTTGGCCACCGTCAGCTTGCCGGCCTCGGTCAGGTACTGCTCGACCGTCATCAGGCTCATCTTCTCCTCGCTCCCCACCGCGATGACGGCGATGAAGGAGGAGAACAGCGAGACGGCGGCGATGACCGCGGAGCCGATGGCGATGCCCTTGGTCTCGGCCTTGGTGGTGTTCCCCACCGCGTCGAGGTCGGCCAGGATCTGGCGAGCCCGCTTGTAGCTGCCGGGCTGCGCCTTCTCCATCTCGTCCTTCTCGTACCCCATCTCGCCGATGCCGTTGGCGTTGTCGGCCACCGGGCCGAACACGTCCATGGAGATGGTGTTGCCGGTCAGGGTGAGCATGCCGATGCCGGCCATGGCCACGCCGTAGGCGACGAACATGGGCGGGGTGCCCTGGTAGACCAGCACCGAGAGGAAGATGGCCACCGCGATGATGAGGATGTTGACGACCGAGCTCTCGTACCCGACGGCGAAGCCCTGGATGATGTTGGTGGCGTGGCCGGTGGTGCAGGCCTTGGCCAGGCTCTTCACCGGGGAGTGGGTGGTGTGGGTGTAGTAGCTGGTGGCCTTGTTGAGGGCCACGGCCAGGACCACGCCGATGAGGCAGGTGAGGGCGGGCCGCATGTCGAGGCCGGAGATGCCGAAGCTGGCCCAGAAGGGCAGCTGGGTGGGATCGCCGCCCGGGAACCCAGCCGTGGCGGTGGGGTTGGCGGACAGGTAACCGGCGTCGAAGTGCAGGTAGTAGGCGCCGAGCACGATGAAGCCGATCACCGAGATGGCGGAGCCGATCCAGAAGCCCCGGTGCACGCTCTTGAGGGCCGTGTCGCTGGTGTCGTTGGGGCCGGCCTTGACGGTGTAGGTGCTGATGATCGAGCCCAGGACGCCGATGCCGCGGACGAGCAGCGGGAAGATGACGCCCTTGTGGCCGAAGGAGGCCATGCCCAGGATCATGGCCGCGACGATGGTGACCTCGTAGGACTCGAAGATGTCGGCCGCCATTCCGGCGCAGTCCCCGACGTTGTCGCCCACGTTGTCGGCGATGGTGGCGGCGTTGCGTGGGTCGTCCTCGGGGATGTCCTTCTCGATCTTGCCGACCAGGTCGGCGCCGACGTCGGCCGCCTTGGTGTAGATGCCGCCGCCGACCCGCATGAAGAGGGCCAGCAGCGTGCCGCCGAAGCCGAAGCCGAGGAGGGCCTCGTAGGCCTGGGCGCCGTAGAAGAGGAAGATGACGGTGCCGCCCAGCAGGCCCAGGCCGTCGGTGAGCATGCCGGTGATGGTCCCGGTGCGGTAGCCGAGCTGCATGGCCTCGCCGTAGCTGTGCTTGGCGGCGGCCGCGACGCGGAGGTTGCCGGCGGTGGCGAACCGCATGCCCACGAACCCCACCGCCCAGGAGAAGACGGAGCCCATCAGGAACGCGATGGCCCGGCCCCAGCGGAAGGCGTTCTGCTGCCCGGTGTAGGTGGCCGCCAGGAGCAGGAAGATGACGATGATGAGCGGGAAGATCCGCTTCATCTGGGCGTACAGGTAGGCGTTCGCGCCCTCGCGGACCGCGGCCGCGATGGCCTTCATCTTGGGCGTGCCCTCGTCGGCCCCGCGCACCTGCCTGGCCAGGAGGACGGCGTAGAGGAGGCCGGCCACGGCGATGGCCAGCACCACGAAGATGCACACCTTCTCGAAGGTCTCGAAGCCCAGCGGGGTGAAGAACTCGAAGGAGCCCCCGGACCCCTCACCCGGGGCGAGGGCGTAGGCGGTGCCGAAGGCCAGCATCATGGCGACCAGGTACAGCTTGCGGCGGCCTGGCGTGCGAAGGACGCGGTGGAACCAGTTACGAAGCATGAGGGCTCCTCTGGGAAGGGACCGCCCGGAGCATCACCTGAGCGAGGACGCGGAAGACACTCCGGGTTGGCCGCGCAAGGTACAGCCGATCGCGGTGGGGTTTCGAGGACGTTTTCGCGCTGCGGATTGTCGCGTGCGGCGCCGCACACTAGCACACGTTCCGTGGACTTGGTGCGCGACGGGGCGGCCATGCCGCACTGCGGCATCCGGCGCCGGCGGGGCCGGGACCTGGCACGAAAGCGGGAGGGCCGGGGTGGTAGCCGGGGCTCGGGGCGCCCCCGGGAGCCGCAACTGGGCGCGCGGCCGGGGCGGGCGCTAAGCTGCGGGCGCATGTTCGACGTCCGCGCCATGCTCTCGAAGGATCGCTTCGCCGCCCACGCGGGCGTCACCCTCCTGCACGTCGAGCCCGGCCTCGCCCGCGCGCGCCTCGAGGTGGGATCCCGTCACATGAACGGCGTGGGCACGACACAGGGCGGGGCCATCTTCACGCTGGCCGACTTCGCCTTCGCCGCCGCCGCCAACTCCACCGGCAGCGTGGCCGTGGCCATCGACGTCAGCATCTCCTTCCTCAAGGCGGTCACGGGGGGCGTGCTCACCGCCGAGGCACGCGAGGAGGCCGCGGCGGGGAGGATCTCCACCACGGTGGTCCGGGTCACCGACGAGGCCGGCGCCCTGGTGGCCCTCTTCAAGGGAACGGCCTACCGGCGCCGGGAAGGCGAGGGCCCCTCCGTCGCCTAGCGGGGTCGCTCGCCGGGTGGGGGGCCGCCCGGCGAGGAGAGGATCGCCTCGGGGGAGGCGGGCAGGCGCGTGAGCCTCACCCCGACCGCGTCGAAGATGGCGTTGGCGACGGCCGGCGCGGTGGGGGCGACGCCCATCTCCCCCACGCCCTTGGCGCCCCAGGGTCCCGAGGCCTCGGCCTCCTCCAGGAGGACGCACTCGATCCGCGGCACGTCCCGGGCGGTGGGCAGCAGGTACTCGGCGAAGCCGTCGACCCACTCGCCGCTGGCCTTGAGCGGCATGTCCTCGCTGAGCGCGTAGCCCAGCCCTTGCGCCACCCCGCCCTCGATCTGGCCCTCCACCGCGGCCGGGTTCACGGCCTTGCCCACGTCGTGGACGGCCACGACGTCCGTCACCTCCACCGTCCCCAGCTCCGGATCGACCTCCACGCGCGCCACCTGGCCGCAGAAGACGTGCAGCACGTGGGGGATGCCCACCGGGTACTCCTGCGGCGTCCGCTCGGGCGGGTAGGCGAAGGAGGCCACGGCCTCGGCGGCGAGGCGGGCGCCCCGCTCGGCCAGGCGGGAGGCGACGGCGCCGGCCGCGAGCCGCCGGCCGTCGGGGAGGAGGACCTCCCCGGCCTGGTAGCGGAGCTCCGCGACCTCCCGGCCGGCCAGCTCGGCGGCGCCCTCGAGGAGCCGGGCCTCGAGCCGCGCCGCGGCCGCGCGCAGCGCGTTGCCGGTGAGGTAGGTCATGCGGGACGCGCAGGTCACGCCGCCGTCCGGGCTCCTGCGGGTGTCGAGCGGGGCGGTGAAGACGCGGGCGGCGGGGAGGCCCAGCGCCTCGGCGGCGAGCTGCTCGGTGGCCACGGCGAGCCCCTGGCCCAGGTCCGGGGAGCCGGCCAGGATGACCACGCGCCCGTCGGGCAGCCACTCCAGCCGGGCGGTCGAGTCGTCGGGGACGTGGGCCCCGAGCCCCATCGACTGCACCGCCAGGCTCACCCCCACCCCGGCGCGCCGGCCCGGCCCGGCCTCCCGGAGGCGGAGCCGCTTCCGGGCCCGTTCCAGCTCGGCCAGGATCCGCTCCATGCTCCGCGCCGAGGAATCCAGCGGGACGCCGGTGTAGTGGCGATCGCCGGGCCGGACGGCGTTGCGCCGGCGGACCTCCAGCGGGTCGAGCTCCAGGCGGGCGGCCAGCATGTCCACCATGCTCTCCACCGCGAAGTGGGCCTGGGGGCCTCCGAACCCGCGCATGGCGCCGGAGAAGGGCGCGTGGGTGTAGGCGAGGCGGGTGTCGACCCTGACGGCGGGGATGCGGTAGGCGCCGGTGAGGGACTCGGTGAAGATCCCGGCCACCGCCGGTCCGTAGGAGGCGTACGCGCCCTTGTCGAGGTGGCCGAGGACGTCGACGCCCAGGATGGTCCCGTCGCGGAGGGCGGCCAGCCGGTAGCGGACCACGGCCGGGTGGCGCTTGGGGTGGGCGAGGAAGGACTCCCAGCGGTCGTTGACAACCCGCACCGTGCCCCGGGCGGCCCAGGCGGCGAGCCCGGCCAGGACGGCGACCCCCGAGTCCTCCTTCCCGCCGAAGGCCCCGCCCACCACCGCGCTCACGATCCGGACCCGCTCCTCGGGCAGGCCCAGCACGGCGGCCACGTTCCTGCGATCCTCGAAGGGCTTCTGGGAGCTCACCCACAGGGTCAGGGAGCCGTCGCCCTCCCACCGGGCCAGGCAGGCCTCGGGCTCCAGGGCCCCGGGGGCGACGCGCTGGACCCGGAAGGTCTCCTCCAGGACCACCTCCGCCCCGGCGAAGGCGGCGTCGGGATCGCCGGTGGTGAACTGGTAGCGGGTGAGGAGGTTGCCGTTCTCGTGCACCGGCGGCGCGCCCGGCTCGAGCGCCGCCACCGGATCGAGCACCGCCGGGAGCTCCTGGTACTCGACCTCGAGCAGGCCCAGCGCGCTCCGGGCCGCCTCCCGGGTCCGTGCCACCAGGAGCGCCACGGGCTCGCCCTTGTGGCGGACCACGTCCACCGCCAGGGCCGGCTGGTCGGCGAGGATGGCGGCGTAGCGCTTCTGGCCGGGGACGTCGGCGGAGGTCACCACCGCCACCACCTCGGGGGCCCGCCGGGCCCTCTCGGTCCCGAGCGAGACGATGCGGGCGCTGTGGTGCGGGCTGCGGAGCACCGCAGCCCACAGCGCGCCCTCGGCCTCGAGGTCGGCGACGTAGCGGGCGGCGCCGGTGACCTTCTCCCGCGCGTCCTTGCGGGGCTCGGAGCGCCCCACCGTGCCGAGCTCAGGCTTCACGGCCGAGCTCCCGTGCGGCGCGCCGCACCGCGTCCACCATCTTGGCGTAGCCGGTGCAGCGGCAGAGGTTGCCGGCCAGCGCCTCGCGGATCTGCTCCTCGCTCGGATCCGGCTCCCGCGAGAGGAGGGCCCGGGCGGCCAGCACCGCCCCCGGGGTGCAGTACCCGCACTGCACCGCGCCGGCCTCGACGAAGGCCCGCTGGATGGGGTGGAGCTCGCCCCCCGGCGGCGCCAGCCCCTCGATGGTCTCCACCCTGCGCCCCTCCACCTGGCCGACCAGCACCAGGCAGGCGTTCACCGGCTCGCCGTCGAGGAGCACCGTGCAGGCGCCGCACTCGCCCTCGCCGCCGCAGCCGTCCTTGGCGCCGGTGAGGGAGAGGTCCTCGCGCAGGACCTCGAGGAGGGTCCGGCCCGGGTCGCAGGCGATCTGGACCTCGCGGCCGTTCACCGCGAAGGAGACGGTCATGGCCTCCTCCCCCTGGCCGCGCGGTCCAGGGAGCGCTCGAGGGCCCGACGGACCAGGACCTCCAGGACCCGCCGGCGGTGGGCGGCGCTGGCCCGCAGGTCGTCGATGGGCTCCGCGTCGGCCTGGGCGGCGGCGGCGGCGCGCCGGAAGGCGGCCTCACCGGGCTCGGCACCCCGGAGCGCCTCCTCGGCCGCCGGGCTGCGCCGGGCCGTGGGGGCGAGCGATCCCAGCGCCAGGCGGGCGGTCCGGATCCTGCCGCGCTCGTCCAGGACGAGGAGGGCCGCCACGCTGGCCACGGCGATGGCCATGCCGTTCCTCCGCCCCAGCTTC
Organism: Anaeromyxobacter sp.; assembly: GCA_035541675.1. GTDB lineage: Bacteria > Myxococcota > Myxococcia > Myxococcales > Anaeromyxobacteraceae > Anaeromyxobacter. The sequence goes on from DATKMW010000037.1 coordinate 21,240, forward strand.
TGGAAGGCCTGGCCGCTCGGGGCCGGGGGCGCGGGGAAGCGCACTCGCTCGATGATCTCGGCGGGGCGCAGCGAGGTCCGGCCCGGACCGAGGAGGAGCTCGGGGAGGGTCACGGCCCGGGCGCCGCCCGGGCCGCGGAGCTCGGCGGTGGCCTCCAGGACGAGCAGGGGAGGGAGGCCGTCGGCGGCCGGCGAGGCGTTGGCGATGTTGCCGCCCAGGGTGCCGCGGTTGCGGGTCTGGGGGCACCCGACGCTGGCACAGGCCTCGGAGAGCGCCGGGGCGAGCTCTCGGACCAGGGGGGAGGAAGAAAGGTCGGCGTGGGTGCTGAGCGCGCCCAGGACCACCTCCGGCCCCTCGCGGCGGACGAAGCGCAGCTCGCGGAGGCGGCCGGCGTCGACCAGGTGGGCGGGGCAGAGGCGCCCCCGCCGGACGCGGGGGAGGAGGTCGGTCCCGCCCGCTAGCACGGTGCCCTCCGTCTCCAGCAGCAGCCGGGTCAGCTCGGCCAGGTCGGATGGGGAGTGGAGCTGGAACGATGGCACGGCCGCGACTCCTGGCGCACGCCGCGGACCGCGGGTGCGGAGCGCAGGCAGGGTGGCACGCGGCGCCGGGGGGTGGCAAGCCGCTCCGCCGCTCGAGCGAGGCGGCGCCGGCTCGGGAAGGGATCTCCGCCGGCCCGGCGCCCGGGCGCGCCCTCCCGCCGCAGGAACCCGCTCCGGCGGGCTGCCTTGACCGGGCCAGCCCGGGCTCGTAGCGTCGCGCCGGATGACCTCACGGGCCCATTCCCGGCGACGGGGCTCCTACGGGCTCGACGCTCCCGGCGTCCTCCTGGCCCTGTCGGCGGGTGGCGCCCTGCTCCTGGCGGCGGCGCACAAGGCCCGGGAGCACGCGCTGGGGCTCGTGGCCGTCCTCCTCGCGCTCGCGGCCCTGGGCCTCCTCGCCACCTCGGCGAGCTACCTCTACACCAGCCGCCGCGGGAAGCTCCGGGCCTGGACCCGGGTCCTCGCCGGGCTCGGGCTCGTCGGCGACGAGCGGGTGCTTGACCTCGGCTGCGGGCGCGGTGCCGTGCTGGTCCTGGCCGCCCGCCTGCTCCCGCGGGGCCGGGCCACCGGCCTCGACCTCTGGAGCCGCTCCGATCAGTCGGGCAACGGCGAGGCCGCCGCGCGCCGGAACGCGATCCGCGAGGGGGTGGAGGACCGGGTCGAGCTGCGCACGGGCGACATGCGGTCCCTGCCCTTCGCGGACGGGGCCTACGACCTGGTGCTGTCGAGCCTGGCGATCCACAACATCCCCCGGCCCTCCGAGCGGGCGGCGGCGATCGACGAGGCCGTCCGGGTGCTCCGGCCGGGCGGCCGCCTGGCGATCGCCGACATCCTCCACACCGCCGAGTACGCCCGGCAGCTGCAGGGCCGCGGCCTGTCCGAGGTCCGGGAGCGGTCCCTGGGCCCGGGCTGCTGGTTCGGGCCCTGGATGGCGACGCGGCTGGTGACGGCCCGCAAGGCGAGCTGACCCGGGGATCGCCCGCGGGACTCCTGGCGCGGCGGCTGGAACGAGGTGGGCGAGCCGTGCTCGACACCGACGCGCTCGCGCAGCCGGGCGCGGCCGCGAGGGGCGGCGAGGTGCTTGAGGAGCCGCTGCTGGAGCCGCTCGTCCTCGGTGAGGTTCACCGAGCGTCCGGCTCCTGGCGCTGCGGCCGTGCCCTGCGCCCGGAGGGGGCAGTGGGCGCACGCCTCGGGGTCGAACTCCGCCACGGGGCCGAAGCCGACACGCACGCCCGCCGGGCAGGCGACGGTGAGGTCTCGGAGGTAGCCGCGGGCGACGTGGAGCGCGCCCATCTCCAGCCCCTGCTTGGCGATGTCGCCAGCCAGGCCCCATCGTCCCGCGCTCCCTGCGGGCTGCAGCCCGGCGCGCGGCGGAGGGAGATCATGGCCGAATCCGGCCTGTCGATCCTCCGCGCACGGCGATCCGGACGGGCGGTCCAGGCTGATGGGGATCTAGGCGGGTGGCGTGGCCGGGGCTCCCGGGAGGCCGAAGGGCCGCAGGAGCGCGGCGTCCACCTCGTGCCGGTGGCCGAGGTGCCGCGCCACGCTGGCCGGGGGCGCGTGGCGCAGGAACCAGCGCTGGAGGACGGGGCGGAGAGGGTTCTTGCTCAGCAGGAGCCCGACGTTCTCGGTGGCCGCCTCCTGGTAGTGCGCGACGGCGGGGCGCATGAGCTCCTCCAGGCGGCAGAGCGCGGCCTCGAGGTCGTCGGGGTTCTCGCGCAGGGCGACCTCCAGGCCCTTGGCGCCGAGCAGCGCCAGGGAGGCCCCCATCCCGGAGAGGAAGGTCGGGCAGTAGCCGGCGTCGCCGAGGAAGACGGCGCGGCCCCTGGAGAGCGTGGGGAGGCTGACCAGGCCGACGCTGTCGTGGAAGACGTAGGCGTGGTCGGAGACCCTCTCCACGAGCGCGCGGATGCCGGGGGGGAAGCGCCGGCATGCGTTCCGGAGCAGCTCCCTCACCCGCTCCCCCTGGTGCTCGGGCTCGAGGACGCCGCGGAAGTAGCACTGCACCACCAGCCGCTCGCGATCGATGGGCACGAGCTGCACCGCGGCCCTCGGCCCCAGGTAGACGTCATAGACGCCGGGCGGGACGGGGTGGGGTCCCTCGATCATGGTCGCCGCGTAGACGAGGTCGAAGGGTCGGAGCCCGGCCTCGCCGAAGACGAGCCGGCGCGTGGTCGAGCGCGCCCCCTCGGCGATCAGCACCAGGTCGAACACCTCCGCGCCGCCGTCCGAGAAGGTGACGCGCGCCCCCCCGCCCGAGAGGTCGATGGCGCGGATCTCCGTCCCGAAGCGCACCGGGGCGGCGCGGCTGGCCGCCGCGTGCAGGACGCGGTGGAGGTCGGACCTGAGGAGGAAGAGCGATTCCCGGGTGGCGCTCTCCCACAGATCCTCGGGGAAGTCCTTCACGAGCTCGCCCGCCCCGTCGTGGACCCGGACGGTATGCAAGGGGATGGCGAACCAGCGGAGATCGGCGAGGAGCCCCATGGACCGGAGGATCTCCACCCCGAAGGACTTGAGCGAGAGCACGTATCCCAGGCGCCGGAACGCCGGAGCCCGGTCGATCACGGCGACGTCGTGGCCGCTGGCGCGGAGGAGCGAGCACGCCGCCGACCCGGCGATGCCCGCACCCGAGACGAGAATCCTCATGCTCGCCCCCCTTTCGCGGGCGCTGCCTCCCGATCTGTGCGGCCTCGGGCGCGGGGGCCACGCGCCGATGCGGTCACGGACAGGGCGAACCGGGCGGGTCGACGGGTGCGGCCCCCGAGATGGTCGCGGGGACCGCTTTACCGCCGCCCTGGAAAGAGGTTGGCTCCCGAGGTCCCGATGACCCAGTCCGCCTCGGCGCCAGGGCAGCCCGGGAGTTCCGCTGCCGCGCGAGCGTCCGAGCGTCTGGCCGCTGCGTTGCCCTCCGCGCCCGGCCTCCAGCACGTGGTGGTGGGCCCCGAGGCGATCCTCTTCGAAGGCGCGGCTGGCTGGGCCGACGTCCTGGGTCGCCGGCCGCTCGAGCCGTCGACCACCCTGATGGCCTACTCGATGACCAAGACCGTCACCGCGGTGGCCGCGCTGCAGCTGGTGGAGCGCGGGGTCCTGTCGCTGGAGGAGCCGGTCCGGTCGCTCCTGCCCGAGATCCCCTACGACGGGCGCCTCCGGGTCCGCCACCTGCTGGCCCAGACGTCGGGGATCCCCAACCCCCTGCCGCTCCGGTGGGTGCACCTGCCCAAGGAGCACGCCGCCTTCGACGAGAAGGCCATGCTGGCGCGGCGGCTGGCCGAGCACCCCCGCCTGCGCTTTCCGCCCGGCGCGCGGTACGCCTACTCGAACCTCTCCTACTGGCTCCTGGGTCGGGTGGTGGAGGTGGTGAGCGGCACGGCCTATCCGGCCTACGTCCGGGCGAACGTCCTCGACCGGCTCGGGCTCTCGCCCGAGGAGATCGGGTTCGAGATCCCGGCGCCCGGGAGGCACGCCAGGGGCTACCTGCCCCGCTGGTCGGCCATGAGCCTCCTCCGGCCGCTGCTCCTGGACTCGAGGTTCGTGGGCCGGAGCGAGGGCCGCTGGCTGCAGGTGAAGGACGCCTACCTCGACGGCCCGGCCTTCGGTGGCCTGGTGGCCTCGGCGCGGGCCATGGCCTCCTTCCTCCGGGACCAGCTCGGCGAGGAGTCGGTCCTGCTCGGTCCCGAGGGGCGGCGGCTGCTCCGCGAGCGGCAGGCGACCGACGCCGGGGCGCCCATCCGGATGACGCTGGGATGGCACGTCGCGCCCGGCCCCCGCGCCTTCCTCTACAAGGAGGGGGGCGGGGCGGGGTTCCACTCGGAGATGCGCGTCTACCCCCGCGCGCGCATCGCCTCCGTGGCCATGGCCAGCAGCGCCGCCTTCGACGTGAAGCGCTTCCTGGACGTCGCCGACCGGGAGTTCGGGGCGGGCGAGGCCTGATCCCGGGTCCCGGGCCGAGGCGGCAATGGGCCGGCGGTGGGCCCGGCCGGACCGCGGGCAGATCCGGGCCGGCCGGTCGGCGACGGACGACTGGCGCCTCGCGCAGCCCTTCCTGCGCCCCGCTCAGGATCCTCAGAAGGGGATGTCGTCCGGTCCGCCGCCGCCCCCGCCCCCTCCGCCGCCGCCCCCTCCGCCGCCGCTCACCGGGCCGGCGTCGGGCTCCTCCAGGCCGCCCGGGGGCCCTTCCTCGGGCCCCTGGCTCCGGCTCGGGCCGGCGCCGCCCTGGCCGCGGCCGCCCAGGAACCGGACGGAGTCGGCCACGACCTTGACCCGCGACCGTTCCTGCCCGGACTGCTTGTCCTGCCACTTGTCGGTCTTGAGCCGGCCCTCGACGTAGACCTGGCGCCCCTTGGCCAGGTACTCACCGCACTGCTCCGCCTGCTTGCCCCAGACCTCGACGTCGTGCCACTCCGTCTCCTCCTTGCGCTGCCCGGACTGCTTGTCGGTCCAGGAGCGGGAGGTGGCGATGCGGAGGTTGGCGACCGCCTGGCCGCCCTGCGTGTAGCGGACCTCCGGGTCCTTTCCGAGGTTGCCGATGAGGATGACTTTGTTCACCATGGCGATCGCTCCCGCGTGTGGCCTGCGCGAGACGCAGGCGTCGTTTCCCGCGGGCCATTGCTAGCAGCGGGGTCTGACAGGTTCCACGCGCCGCGAGGGCGGGGGACCCGGAAGGGAATGACATGAGGATCACCTCCTGGACGCTCACCGCCACCGCGGTCCTGGCCGCCCTCTCGGCCGGGTGCAGGACCGCGCCGGTCGCTGCCGGGCCTGCCGCCTCACCCACCTCCGAGCCGGCCGGCATCGACCCGTCGCTGCTCGACCGCTCGGTGAGCCCCTGCGACGACTTCTACCAGTTCGCCTGCGGCGGCTGGCTGGCGCGCTACACCCTGCCGCCCGACAAGTCTGCGTACGCCCTCTCCTTCACCCAGATCGACGACCGGAACCTGGAGGTGCTGCGGGCCATCGCCGAGCAGGACGCGGCCGGCCACCTCGATCCGCGGGATCGCTACCCGCAGAAGGTGGGCGACTTCTGGGCCGCCTGCATGGACGAGCAGGGGGTGGAGGAGCGGGGCCTCGAGGACCTCCACCAGGCGTGGGCGCCCATCGACGCGGTGGCCGACGCCGACGCGCTGGGCGAGGAGATCGGGGCGCTCCACCGCCAGGGCGTCTACCCCGCCTTCCGGGTGGGCAGCGAGCAGGACGCGCGGAATGCGACCCAGGTGATCGGCGAGATCGCCCAGGGCGGCCTCTCCCTCCCCGACCGCGACTACTACCTCAAGGACGATCCGGCCAGCGTCGCCATCCAGCAGGCGTACCGGGCCTACCTCGAGAAGATGCTGCAGCTGGCCGGCGAGCCGGCGGCGCAGGCCGGCGCCGAGGCCGAGGCGATCTACGGCCTGGAGCACACCCTGGCCGAGGCGCAGTGGAGCCGGGTGGAGCTGCGCGATCCGCAGCGCACCTACAACCGGGTCGACCTGGCCGGCCTGGTCCGCCTGGCGCCGCGCTTCCCCTGGCGGCGGTACCTCCGCTCGCTCGGCCACCCCGGCCTCGAGGCCTGGACGGTCACCACACCCAAGGCGCTGGAGCAGCTCGACGGGCTCATCGCCTCGGTGCCCCTGGAGACCTGGCGGGCCTACCTCCGCTGGCGGTTGCTCTCGGGCATGGCCGGGGAGAGGGCCCTCCCCAGGGCCTTCACCGAGGCGCGCTTCGCCTTCCTGAGCAAGACCTTCACCGGGGCCAAGGAGCTCGAGCCCCGCTGGAAGCACTGCGTCCGCACCACCGAGGGGGCCCTGGGCGAGGCGCTGGGCCAGGCCTTCGCGGTGCGGTCCTTCGGCGAGGAGGGGAAGGAGAGGTCGCGGGCGCTCGTCGCCGGGATCGAGGCGGCCATGGCCCGGGACCTGGAAGCGGTGAGCTGGATGGACGCCGGGACCCGGCGCGCCGCCCGGCAGAAGCTCTCCCGGGTGGTGAACAAGATCGGCTACCCCGACCGCTGGCGCGACTACGACGCGCTCCGGGTGGACCGGAGCTCGCTGTTCCAGAGCACCCTGGCCGCCGAGGCCTTCGAGGTGAACCGCGACCTCGACAAGATCGGCAAGCCCCTCGACCGCAGCGAGTGGCTGCTCGCGCCGCCGGCGGTGAACGCCTACTACGACCCGCCCCTCAACGAGATCGTCTTCCCGGCCGGCATCCTCCAGCCGCCCTTCTTCTCGGTGGCGGCCCCGGACGCGGTGAACTTCGGGGCCATCGGCATGGTGATGGGGCACGAGCTGACCCACGGCTTCGACGACCAGGGGCGGCAGTACGACGCCGACGGCAACCTGCGCGACTGGTGGAGCCCGTCCTCGGAGCAGGAGTTCAAGCGCCGGGCCGCCTGCGTGGTGGACCAGTTCGACGGATACACCATCGCCGGCGGCACGAAGCTCAACGGCAAGCTCACCCTGGGGGAGAACATCGCCGACCTGGGGGGCGTGAAGCTGGCCCTGGCCGCCTATCGGGCCGCGGGCCGGGGCAAGCCGCCGGGCCCGGAGGTGGCCGGGTTCACGCCCGACCAGGCCTTCTTCCTCGGCTTCGCCCAGGCCTGGTGCACGGCCAGCCGGCCGGAGCGGGAGCGGCTCCTGGCGTCGGTCGACCCCCACTCGCCGCCGCGCTTCCGGGTCGACGGGCCGCTCTCCAACCTCCCCGCCTTCCAGGAGGCCTTCTCCTGCCCGGCGGGCAGCAAGATGGTCCGGGCGGAGCGCTGCGAGCTCTGGTAGGGGCGCGCCCCCTACCGCTTGCCGGCGGGCAGGAGGGAGAGGAGCCGGCGGGCGTAGTCGCCCGCGTCGCCGTCCCGCGCCGCCAGGGCCCTCAGGGCGGCGGGGAAGGGATGCTCCTTCTCCTCGGATCGCGAGAGCCCCCGCACGAGCCGCGCGGCGGCGGCGTCGCGGACCGCCGCCGGGGCGGCGCGGAGCGCGGAGAGGATCTCCTCCGGGGCGCTGTCCGCGACCCCGGCCAGGCCGTCCTCGACCGCCGCGCCCAGCCCCTCGTCGGGGAGCTCCCCGCCGGCGAGCTCCACCAGGCGGCGCAGGGCCTCGGGCTCGGCCTCGGCGGCCAGGTCGGCGAGCGAGGAGACCACCGGCGGGCGAGGCTCGCCGGCCAGCATCGCCCACAGGGCCGGCAACGCGCGCGGGTCGGCGCCCAACGCCTCCAGGAAGGCGCGGCGGGCCGAGTCGCCGTCGGGGTCGGAGAGGTACACGCACTCGCCCAGGGCCAGGCGCACCACCGGGTCGGCCTCGGCGCGGAGGGCGGAGCGCAAGAGGGGCAGGTTGCGGGCGTCGTTCTGGCGGCCCAGCGCGTAGAAGGTCCGCACCCGCTCGGCGGGGACGCCCGCAGGGGCGGCGGCCGTCGGCGGGGCCGCGCCCAGGGCGGGCCCGCCGCTCGCCGCCAGCGCCGCGCCCAGGCCGTCGACGGCCCGGAGCACCCCCGGCCGGCCCGGCGAGTCGTTGACCAGCACCGCGAAGGCCAGCACCCTCCCGCCCGCGTCCTGCACGTAGCCGGAGAGCGTCACCACCCCCTCGAGCGTCCCGGTCTTGGCCCGCAGCCGCCCTGCCGCGGCGGTCCCGTCCATGCGCCAGCGGATCGTTCCGTCGCGGGCCGCCACCGGCAGGGAGACCACGTACTCGGGCTGGAGGGGGAAGCGGGCCCACATGGCGCGGAGCAGGGTGACGAGCTGCCGGGCCGAGAGCCGGTTGGCGTCGTTGAGGCCCGAGCCGTTCCGCAGCACGTAGCCGCCAGCGGGGATGCCGATCTCGGAGAGGAACTCCTCCTCGGCCTCCACGCCCTTGGGCCAGGTGCCGGGCGGCCCCTTCACCTCGGCGCCCAGCGTCTTGAGGAGCTGCTCGGCGGTGAAGTTGTTGGAGGTCTTGTTGAGCCGGCGCACCACCTCGGCCAGGGGGTCGGACTGGAGCACGTGGAGGAGCTGGGCGCCCTCGGGGGTGCGCCCGGGGCGGACCTTCGAGACCTTGACGCCGCGCAGCTCGAGCAGCGCGGCCAGGGTGTGGCCGAGGTAGAGGGCCGGGTCGTCGACCCGGCGCCACAGGACATGGGGCCGCGAGCCCACCGGCAGCCGCCCCTCCACCGTCACCCGCTCCCTCCCATCCCGGAGCTCGGTGGTGACCTCCACCCGGGCGCGGCCGCTCGGCCCCACCGTGACCGCCCGGACGTCCAGGGCGAAGAACGGGCTGGGCGGCTCGAGCGCCACCCGGGCCCGCTGGCCGGGGCGATCGCCGGGCGCGACGTGGATCTCCACCGCGTTCCAGTTGAGCGACAGGGCTCCGGCGGGGGCGAGGTAGGCCCGGTCGCCCTCCTCCTGGTCGAAGCCGGGGCCGCTCCGCTCGCCGTCGAAGTAGCCGTCGTCGAGGACCAGCTCGCCCACGCTGGCGAGCCCCAGGTGGGCGAGCTCGCCGGCCGCCGAGAAGAGCCGCTCGGTGGTGAGGGTGGGGTCGCCCCTGCCGCGCAGGTAGAGGGTCCGGGCTCGGCCGCCGCGGAGGGGGGCGTCGAGGAGCAGCTCGGTGGAGAAGCGGAAGTCGGGGCCGAGCCGGGCCAGCGCCGCGGCGGTGGTGACCAGCTTCACGTTGCTGGCCGGGTTGAGGAGCACGTCGGGGTCGCGGGCGTACACCACCTCGCCGGTGTCCACCGCCTCGACCAGGATGCTGGAGCGGGCGGCGGCGATGGGCGAGGCGTCGACGGCGGCGCCCAGGGCGGCGGCCAGGTCCCGGTCGGCGGCGGCGGCGGGCGAGGCCAGGAGCAGGGCGGCGAGGGCGGCCTTTGCGAGCGGGGAGGGGGTCACGGCGGTTCCTGGGGCGGACTCTCCCTTCCGGGCGGCTCCGCCCAAGAGCTAGGAACCGCCCCGCGCCGCGAGCATTCCAGGCCGCGCCACCGGCGAGCAACGTTGACACCCGCGACCGGAGGTCGCTAGGGTAGCTTCGGTGAGACCGAGTCGCACGGAGGGGCAACCGGTGGATCCGCGCACGACCGAGGCGCTCGACCGATTCGAGCACTTCCTCCACGGCAAGGACCTGCGCCTCACCGAGGCGCGGGCGGCCATCGTCGAGGCGGCCCTGGCGCGCCAGGGGCACTACCCCATCGACGACCTCATCGCCGACCTGAAGGCGCGGGGGATCCGCGGCTCCAAGGCCACCGTCTACCGGACGCTCCCGCTCCTCGCCGAGGCGGGGATCCTGGAGCCGGCCATCATCGCCGGCGAGTCGCGGAGCTACGAGACCACCTACGGCCGCAAGCACCACGATCACCTCCTCTGCGGGCGCTGCGGCAGGGTGGTGGAGTTCGAGTTCGAGGCCTTCGCCATCCTGGAGAAGGAGGTGGCGGCGCGCTACGGGTTCCGTCTCGACACCCATCACCACGAGCTCCTCGGCACCTGCCCCGACTGCCTGAAGCGGGGGGAGAAGGGCTAGCGGCCAGCGCCGCGGGCCGCGCTCCCGGGGCGGCGCCTCGGCCTCGGTCGGGCTCGTGGCGTCGCGCCCCCACCCGGCGCGCGGGCGCTCGGGCCGCGCCGGCAAGGGGGCCCTCCTCGCCGGGCCTCCGAGGGGTCGCGCGGGAGGCAGGCGGGCGGGCCGGCTCCGGGCGCCTCGAAGGCCCCCTCCCCGTCGCCGCCCGGGCTACCCTTCCGCCGCCGCGCGGATGGAGGCGGAGTGGGCCAGGCGGTCCCGGATCCGCTCGAGGAGCGCGCGGCGCGCCTCGGCCACCTCCCGCGCGCCGAGCCCCATGGCCTCGCCGACCAGCCGGTCGAGCGCGCGCTGGGCGGGCCGGGCCAGCATGGCCTCGAGGTCGGTGGTGACCGGGTCGGCCCGGAGCGCCTGCCACAGCGCCCGCAGCTCGGTCTCCCGGGGCGCCCAGGCGTCCGGGCGGGGGACCGGCACGGCGGCGACCACCCGGCAGTCCACGTCGGCGATGGCCTGGGCGCCGGTGAGCTGCCGGGCCCCCTCCTCGATGCCGAGCCGCACCGGCGTGGCCGAGAGGACGAGCGCCACCGCCCAGGCCGGCAGCTCGGCGGGGAAGAGGGCGTGCCACTTCTTGTCCTCGTGCAGGCCGGCCTCGTTGGCGAAGCCGAAGGCGCGGGCGCCGACCTTGGCCGGGTAGAGCGCCGGGGCCGGGCCGCGGCCGCCAGCGATCTGCCACCAGGGGCTCCGCCCGGCGCAGGTGGGCCTCAGGTGCACGCCCCTCTCCTCGCCCAGGGCCAGGTAGCGCCGCGCCGCGGCGCCGGGCGGCCCGGATCGGCCGGGACGGAAGAGGACCCGCGCCGGCGTGGCCAGGCCGGGGGCGCGCGCCTCCTTGAGCGTGGCGAGGAGCGGCGCGACGTCGGCCTCGTCCAGCTCCACCTCGCCGAGGAGCGGCGAGCGGTAGGCGCCGCCGCCCAGCGGGACGAGGTGGAAGTAGGCGTTGCAGCCGCTCTTCAGGCCGAAGCGGACGGCGCACAGCTCGCCGAGCGGCACCGCGCCCGGGGGCGCCGCCCGGCGCCGCGCGAGCCGCACCCGTCCGCCCGGGATCGGCCCGCCGCCGAGGAGCGCCGCCACCTCGTGGTCCAGGAGGTCGGCCAGGGGAACGGCCGCCTCCGCCGCCGGGGCGTCCTCGCCGGCCCCCACCACCCAGACGGCGAGGCGCGTGTCCACCGAGGCGGCGAAGCTCCCCGCCGCCCGCGACCGCAGGCGGACCCGGAAGGCGCCGCGGGCCCGGGCCTGGGCGAGGAGCGGGGCCGCGGAGCGGGCGGTGTCGAGGGCGCGCGGCCAGACCAGCGCCGCCACCGGAGCGTGGCGCAGGGCCAGGGTGGCGAGGTGGGCGGAGAGATCGGCCTGGCGGGAGAGGCCGCTCCGCCGCGCGGCCCGCTCCTTCTCGGCGGGGGGGATGCGCTCGTGGCGCAGGAAGGGAGGGTTGGCGAGGAGGAGGCCGGGCTCGCCCCAGGGCGCGGCGAAGGCGTCGGCCGCCTCGACCTGGGCGCGGGCGCCGAGGAGCTCGAGCCGGGCGCAGGTCGCCGCCACGGCCAGGGGAGCCACGTCCAGGCCCCGCAGGGCCAAGCGCGCGCCCACCGCGCGGCCGAGCCGCTCCGCCGCCGAGAGCAGCGCGCCGCCGCCGCAGCAGGGGTCGAGCACGGCCAGGCCGTCGAGCGCGGCGGCCAGCGCGGGGTGGGGCCGGCCGCCGAGGAGCGCCGCTGCGCCCTCCGCCGGCGCGGGCCCGCCGCGCCGGGCGGCGGCCCAGGCCAGGCCCAGGGCGGCGAGGAGACGGGCCTCCGGCGCCGGGGTGAACACCGCCCCCCGCTCGCCTCCCAGGGCGCGGGCGCAGATGGCCTCGAGCAGGCTCCCGTCCAGCCGCTCGGGGTCGAGGGTCCCCTCCGGCCCCACCGGGAGGGCGCCGAGCGGCCCGCCGGGCCGGCCGGCCAGCCGGGCCGCGGCCGCACCGAGCTGCGCGTCCGGGGGGAGCGAGGAGAGGGCGCGGAGCGCCCGGGCGAGGGCGGCGGGGCTCACGGCGGGAGGAGCGGCGCCTCGAGCTGCGGGGCGCCGTGGGCCTCGGGGGCGGAGAAGTGCCACCACTCCGAGCGGCTGGGCTCGAAGCCCGCGGCCACCATCGCCGCCCGGAGGGCGTCGCGGTGGGCCCGGGCCGCCGGGCTCACCCCGGCCACGGCCGCGGCCCGGGCCCTGGGACCGAAGTCGTCGAAGTCGGTGGGAAGCTCGATGTCCCCGCCGTCCCTGCCGGCCAGGCCCAGGTCCACGGCGGCGCCGCGGCCGTGGTGCGATCCGCCGCGGGAGGGGTCGGCCACGTAGCCGGGGCGGGGCACGGCCGCGAAGAGGATGCGCTGCACCGAGGGCGGGCGGTAGCAGTCCCAGAGCCGGAGCCGGTAGCCCCGGGCGCGCAGGAGGTCCGCGGCCCGGACCAGGCGCAGGGCCACGTCGGGCCGGAGCAGGCAGCGCGCGCCCCGGGGGTAGAGCGCGCGGCCGGTGACGTTGCGGGGGGTGGCGTAGCGGAGCTCGAGGAGCGCGTCGGGGACCAGGGCGGCCGCGTCGACGAGCGGAGGTGCCGCGGGGCCGGGCGCGGCCGAGGCGAGGAGGGCGAGCAGCGCGGCGGCCGGGGACGGCACGCCAGGATTGTACGCGAAGCCCTACGCCTGCAGGCCGGCGCGGTTCCGCTCCACGGCGGGGAGGCGCGGCGCGAGGCGCACCCGGGGGGCGAGCGCGAACAGGAGCAGCAGGGCGCCGGCGATCATCTCGGTCAGGCGGGCCTTGGGGTCGGCGCTCTGCTGGCCGTTCCAGGCCAGCCAGGCACAGGGGAGGAGGTTCAGGAAGCGCAGCGCAGGGGTCTCGAGCGCGGCCAGCGCCAGCACGCAGGCGAGCAGGCCCAGGGCCACCTCGTGCAGCGTCTGGCCGACCTCGGCGTAGCCGAGGACGAGCGGGGCCAGGAGGAGGCCCATGCCCACCCCGAAGGTCCCCCAGCGTGTGTAGGTCGCGTACATGGCCCGATAGAAAGCTATCAGCGGCGCCGGCCACCGCAAGGGGGGCGGTCGATCCCCCGCTCGCCCACTTGGGGAAGGCGGGGGTGACCCGTTCGCGGCCCCGGCGAGGCCTCGCGGAATCAGGGAGGTTTCCTGGCGCCGTCCCCGCTGGTGGCGGTGCGGCGCCGGGCCTCGGCGCGGACCAGCGACAGGAGCGCCTCGGCCGCCTGCGTCAGCTCCAGATCGTCGCGCCAGGCCACGGCCAGCTCCCTCACCGAGGCTCCGGCGATGGGGCGCACCGAGAGCGCATCCCGGGGCCCGACGGCGTAGTCGGGCAGGACGGCCACGCCCAGGCCGCAGCGCACCAGCTCCTTCTGCACCGAGACCGATCCGACCTCCAGGACGTGCGCGGGGACGATCCCGCGCCGCAGGAAGGCGTCGTCCACCAGGCGCCGCGTCTGGGTGCCCCGGGCGAGCAGCACCAGCGGCCCGCGGGCCAGGGCGGTGGGCTCGACCGGCCCGCGCCCGCCGGCGCGGCCCCCGGGGAAGGCGGCCACGTGCCGGTAGCAGAGCACGGTCTCGAGCGCGAGGCGGGGGTCGGCGACCGGGCGGAGCACGAAGGCGAGCTCCACCTCGCCGCGCAGGAGGCGGTTCTGCGACTCGGGGGTGGCCGACTGGACCAGGTGGAGGCGGGTGCCCGGCCGGCGCCGCACCAGCGCGCGCAGGAGGGGGGGGAGGAGGTGGCCGGCCACGGTGTCGCTGGCGGCGACGCGCAGGTCGGCGGCGCCCTCCTCGCCGGACCAGGCCTCGCGGAGCCGGTCATGGGCGCGGAAGAGCTCGGCGGCGCAGGAGAGGAGCCGCCGCCCGGCGGCGGTGGGGGAGACCCCGCGCCGGGTCCGCGCCAGGAGCCGGGTCCCGGCCTCGGCCTCCAGCGCGGCCAGCTGCATGGAGACGGCGGGCTGGGTCCGGAAGAGCCGCACCGCGGCGCGGCTCACGCTGCCCTCCTCGCAGACCAGCTGGAAGATCCGCAGGCGCTCGAGCTCCACGCCCAGGCTTATATCATCCATTTGAATTATTGATTCGGCTGATGTGAGGCCGTGCGCTAGCCTTCCTGGCCATGCCCCCGAGCCCGCCTCCCGCCCCCGCCGTCCGCTGGGACGCCGCCGACTACCACGCCCACTCCTCGGCCCAGACCGCCTGGGCCCGGGAGGTCCACGGGCGGCTCGAGCTGGCCGGGGACGAGGCGGTGCTCGACCTGGGCTGCGGCGACGGCCACCTCACGGCCGAGCTCTCGGAGCGGCTTCCCGCGGGCCGGGTGGTGGGGCTCGACGCCGACCCGGACATGATCGCCTTCGCTCGCCGCACCTTCGTGGGGGCGAACCTCTCCTTCGTGCAGGGCGACGTCCGCACCTTCGCCCTGGCGGAGCCGGTCGACCGGGTCGTCTCCACCGCCTGCCTGCACTGGGTGGCCGAGCACGCGGCGGTGCTGCGCCGCTGCCGCGCCCACCTCCCCCCGGGGGGCCGGATCCTCCTGCAGATGGGAGGCCGCGGGAACTGCGCCGGCATCCTCGAGGCCTGCGCCGAGGTGGCCGCCCGGCCCCGCTGGGCCTCCCACCTCCACGGCTTCTCCTCGCCCTGGCACTTCCACGGCCCCGAGGAGTACCGGCGCTGGCTTCCGCCGGCGGGCTTCCGGCTGGTCCGGGCCGAGCTCCTCGATCGCCCGATGGTGCACGACGGGCGGGCGGGCTTCCAGGGCTGGATGCGGACCACCTGGATGCCGGTCCTGCATCGCCTGCCCGAGGAGGGCCGGGCGGACTTCCTCGAGGAGGTGAGCGACCGCTACCTCGAGGCCCACCGGCCCGACGCCCAGGGGCGCACCCGGGTGGCCATGGTGCGGCTGGAGGTGGAGGCGGTGGCCGTCTGAGCGGGGCCGGCGCCGGTCAGCGTTCCCGGGAGGTGCCGGGCAGCGAGAACCAGAAGGTCGCCCCGCGGCCCGGCGTCCCCTCGGCCCAGGTCCGGCCTCCGTGCCGGGAGATGATCCGGTGCACCAGGGCCAGGCCGACCCCGGTGCCTCCGAACTCCTCGTCCCGGTGCAGCCGCTGGAACACGCCGAAGAGCTTGCCGGCGAAGACCGGATCGAAGCCCACCCCGTTGTCGCGCACGAACACCTTGACCTCGCCCGGCTCGCGGCGGGAGCCGATCTCGATCTCCGTCCTGGGGCGGGGGCGCGTGAACTTGAGCGCGTTGCCCAGCAGGTTCTGGAGGGCGACGCGGAGCATGGGGGGATCGCCCTCCACCACCGGGAGCTCGCCCAGGTGCCAGTGCACCTCCCGGTCGGCGGCGTCGGGCGCGAGCTCGGCCATCACCTCGCGCGCCAGGCTGCCCAGGTCCACCGGCTGCCGGGACATCTCGGCGCGCCCCATCCGCGAGAACGACAGGAGGTCGTCGATGAGCGCCCCCATGCGCACCGCGGCCTCGGCGATCGTCTCCATGTAGTGGCGGCTCTGCGCGTCCGGTGTCGCGGCCAGCCGCTTCTCCAGCAGGGCGACGAAGCCGGAGAGGTGGCGCAGCGGCGCGCGCAGATCGTGCGACACCGAGTAGGCGAAGGCCTCCAGCTCATGGTTGGCCTGCTCGAGCTGGGCGGTGCGCTCCTGCACCCGCTCCTCCAGGGCGCGGTTGAGCCGGAGGATCTCCCGCTCGGCGCGCTTGCGCTCGGTGATGTCGGTCAGGGACACCAGGACGCGGCCGGGCTGATCCCCGGCGGGGGGCGGGCAGACCCGCATGCGCAGGGTCACCTCCCGCGGCTCGCCCGCCAGCGTCCTCACCTGGGTGTCGCAGGTCAGCTCGCGCTCTCCGCGCCACAGGCACGCCAGCGCCCGGCGAAAGGCATCGAGCGACCCGGGGGTGAAGGTGTCGAGGAGCCCGGCCAGGAGCTGCTCCTTGGAGCGGGCGCCGTGCAGGCCCATGGCCGCCCGGTTCACGTCGATGATCCGGAGCCGGGAGGCGCAGAGCTGGACGAGCTCCGGGTGTCGCTCCAGGTGGCCGAGGAGGTCGGTGATCCCCTGCGCCCGCAGCTCCTCGAGGGCGGGCAGCACCGCCGAGAAGTCCTCCTCCCAGGTGGGAACCGGCGAGTCCTCGAAGACGGTGCGGTAGCGCTCCTCGCTCCGGCGCAGCGCCTCCTCCGCGCTCTTCTGCGGGGTCACGTCCTGCATCATGCCGGTCATGCGCACCGGGCGGCCCGAGGGGTCCCGCACCACCTCGGCCTCGCTGTGGACATGGCGGGTCTCGCCCGACGGCAACACCACCCGGTAGTCCACGACGTACGGGACCTTGCCGGCCAGGGCGTCGGCCCCGACCTGGACTGCGAGCGCGCGATCGTCCGGGTGGATGAGCGACAGCCACGCCGGTTGCCACTGCCCCAGGCTCAGGACCCTGACGCTCCCGGAGGAGATGCCGAAGATGCGACACACCTCGTCGGCCAGGGTGATGTGCCCGGCCAGGAGATCCTCGTCCCACGAGCCGACGTGCCCGATGCGCTGGGCCTCCTCCAGCCGGTGCTGGCTCTCCCGCAGCGTGCGCCAGGCCAGCTGGGCGCTGAGGCCATCGGTCAGGCGGCGCCCGATCTGCTCGAGGAGCCGCTCCTCCTCCGGCGTGAAGGCGGGTCCATCCGGGCGCCTCTGGACGGCGAGCAGCCAGGGCCGGCCCTCCTTCGGGTGAAGGGCCATCACCATCGCGGCCTGCGCGCCCAGGCGGGTGGCGATGGGGGCCGGCAGGGGCCGCGGCCCGGCGGTGGAGAGGTGGGCGCGGAGCGCCTGGGCGAGGCCCGGGTCCAGGGAGATCTCCTGCCCCGGGGTGGCCGCGGCCGGGTGGGGATGGCGCGCTCGCTCCGCGGCCAGCGACCAGGTGGCCCCCTCGGCATCGCCGGCCAAGGCGAGGAAGGCGCGGTCGCCGCCCAGGTCCGCGAGCACCACCTCGAGCGCGTCGCCCATGGCCTGCTCGAGGCCGGGCGCCTGCAGCGCCAGGTTCAACCGGTGGAGCGCCTCGAGGAGCCTGAGGCGGCTTGGCAGCTGCTGCCCGTCCTGGACCATGGAGCCCGCGTTCCCGAGGACCGCGCCCGGGAAGGAGGTCCCCTCGCGGGCGAGGCCAGGCCGATTGTGCCCGGGGCCACGGCCGGTGGGAAGGGCGCCCGGCGCCGACTTCCCCGGCGGCCGCTCGCCCCTCGCGGAGCGACCGCTGCCGGCGCCGGCGCCGCGGCGGACGCGTGCCGCGAAAGTGGCGCCGTCAGGGATCCTGGCTAGGATCGAGGCGCACGGTCGCCGTTCGGCCGGACCCCGAAGCGCCAGCAGCCGCCCCGCGGCAGGGATGCCAGGATGACCTACGCCGACGAACGCGTGGCCGCGGAGATCGGCCGCGTGCTGCTCGCCCTCTACCGCGCCGGGATGCAGGTCAAGGTCTGGCCCGATCCGCTCCGGGGTCGGGCCGGTGCCCGCATCGTGGCCGGCCCCTCGGCGCGGCGGCGATCGGGGGGCTCCCGCTCCGCCAGCGGCGCCGGGGACTCGCCCCTCCAGGCCATCTACGCCGCGGTGGAGCGGATGAACGAGCGCTCCGGGGCGATCGTGGTTCGGCTCGATTGACGGGGCCCACCTCCCCGCGCCGGATCTCAGGCGAACAGCCCGTCGAGCTTCTGGGCGATGTCCTCCTCCACCTTGCGCTTCAGGGAGCCGGGGACGAGCATCGGGTACCTGAGCTCGACCGCCACCTCGCCGCCACGCACGGCGAAGGTCCCGTGGCCACCCAGCTTGGCCACCGAGCCCCTGAGCCCGGCGCCGTCGCTCTCGTAGTCGAGGGAGTGCCGCCGGGCGACGTCGCGCATCACCTCGTCCACGCGGGCGAAGATCTCCTGGTCCGTCCTTCCCGGGTAGTTCCTGCTGATCCGCGCCATGGTCGCTCCTGGAACAGGTGATTGCGGGCCGCTCAGGCCCGCCGCCGGGGGCCGGGGGCGGGGGGCGCGTAGAGGGTCGGGTCGGGCACGCCGGCCTCGGCGAAGCCCCGCCGGCGCAGGGCGCAGGCGTCGCATCGCCCGCAGGCCCGGCCGCGCACCGGATCGTAGCAGGAGAGGGTGAGCCGGTAGGGGACGCCGAGCCGGGTACCGAGCCGGACGATCCCGGCCTTGGAGAGGCGCAGGAGCGGGGCGCGGATGCGCAGCGGCCGCCCCTCGACCCCGGCCTTGGTGGCGACCCTGGCCAGCCGCTCGAAGGCGTGCAGGAAGGCCGGCCGGCAGTCGGGGTAGCCGGAGTAGTCGATGGCGTTCACGCCC
>DATKMW010000038.1:0-5783 GCA_035541675.1 Anaeromyxobacter sp.
GTCGGAGAGGCTCACCTGCCTTCCCGAGAGGTCGGTGAGGGTGAAGGCCGGGGCCGGCGCCCCCACCTCCGCGGCCAGGGCGGAGGGGGCGAGGGCCAGCATGGCGAGGACGAGGGAGGCACGCATGGCGCGACCATAACCACCGCGCGGGCGGGGCGCTCGCGCCGGCTCGCCTCGTCGGGGCATCCCCTGCGGTCGGGACCCCTCCGGGTGCATGGCCTCCAGCTCGCCGCTAGCGCATCCCCTTGAGCGCGCCCCCGGGGCGGGCAGCGGCGCGGGCGCCGGCCCTGGCCCGCTCGTTGAGGAGCTCCGGCGGAGCGGCGTCCTCCCAGGCCGAGCTGGGCTCCTCCTCGTCTTCGGCCTCTTCCCCGGCGCGATCCTCCTCCTCCAGCCATCCGCGGAGCAGCTCTCGCGCGCGCCTCGACTCCGCACGGCTGGGCCCTCCGGGCCGCAGGAGGATGGTGAACGCCTCCTCGACTCTCGGATCGGCAGGCATGTGCGCCTCCTTCCCGTCCGAACGCAGCGACACGGGAGAGCGTAGCGCCGCCCGGGCCACCCCGGCAGGCGGCGAGCGGCGCCCGCGGGGGTTCCCCCGAAGCCCCTGCGACAGCCCTGCGCTGCTCGCGCCCCGAGCCGCGGGCCGCCAGCCCGGGTCAGCCGGCCTCGCCCAGCGCCGAGAGGACGGCCTCGGCGATCGACGCCGGGGACCCGGCGATGGGGACGGCCAGTACCCCCTCGTCCGGCCCCGGTTCCTCCAGCGTCTCGAACTGGCTCTCCAGGAGCTCCGGCCTGAAGAAGTGCCCACGCCGATCGGCCAGGCGCCTCGCCACCAGCTCGCGGTCGCCGCGGAGGTAGACCATCCGGACCTGCGGCCGCCGGAGGAGGTCGCGGTAGGAGCGGCGCAGCGCCGAGCAGGTGACCACCGCCGGCTGGCCCTCGGCGACGCGGGCGTCGATGAAGGCGGCGATGGCCTGGAGCCAGGGGAGGCGGTCCTCGTCGTCGAGGGGGCGCCCCGCGGCCATCTTGGCCACGTTGGCCGGGGGGTGGAAGTCGTCCGCCTCGGCGTAGCGCCAGCCGAGCCGACCCGCCAGGAGCGAGCCGACGGTGGTCTTGCCGCTGCCGGACACGCCCATCACCAGGAGGATCGACGTGCGGGCGGTGCCATGACCCATGGTGAAGCGGGGCCGGTGCGCCCACAGGCCGGCGCCGGGGTGGGAGACGTAGAACACCCGCTCGCCGTCGGCGAGGGTGTTCCAGCCGTCGCGGAGCGCGCGCGGGTCGTAGCGCCGGGTGGCCTCGGCCAGCTCCGCGTGGCGAAAGCCCACGCCCTCGATCTCCTCCCGCCCCAGGCCTCCGGCGGCGTAGGTGACGGTGAAGCGGCCCTCGGGCGAGCCGTGGATGAGGTGGGCCGCTGCGCCGAGGCTCGCCTGCAGGGCGGGCGTGTTCCGGACCCGCTCCAGGATCTCCGGGGTGGTGCGGTATCCGTGGGCGCGGATGAGCCGATCGATCTCCGGATCCTCCCCGAAGGCCCGGACTCCGGGCGCCAGGACGAGGAGCTCCCCCCCGTCGGCGATGGCCATCCGGGTCCGGTAGATGGCCTTGTTCCCGACCCAGGTGCTCCGGTACTCGGCGGCGTCGAGGTGGACCACCACCTTGCGGGGTGGCTCGTCCAGCAGGTTGACGTTCACCTCCAGCGAATGAGCGGCGGCCCGGGCGAAGGTGTCGTGGTCGTCGCCGACGTAGAGCCCCAGGAGTTCGGGCGCGCCGGAGGCGCCGGTGCCCACCACGGTGAGGACGTACGCCACCGGCAGGTGGGTCGCGAACCGCTCCATGGCCCGGTCGAAGAGCGAGCGCACCGGGTTCTGCGCCCGGCCCATGAGCCGCTCCATGCCGTGGACTGCGCCCAGGTAGTGGCTGCGGTGGATGGCCTCGGGCCCGCCCGTGCCCACCAGGAGCATCTTGCTCCCCCCGGCCACGCCGGCCACCTCGTGGGGGACCACCTGCCCCACGCACAGCACCAGGTCGTGGCCGCCCCTCGCCACCAGCCGGTTCACCTGGGCCGGCCAGTCGTAGTCGAGGCGCCCCCCGGACAGCTCCCGCACCTCCTCGGCCGGGATTCGGCCCAGGGTCTCCACGTCCTCCCGGAAGCGGTGGACGCGGAAGAGCCCGTGCGGGACCCGGCCGAACATGCCGGAGAGCTCCTGGCCGGTCATGGGGAGGTGGGTGCCGAGCGCCGGCAGGACGTCGGCGACCTGGTCTCCGAGGAGCTCCCAGGCGAGCTCGGTGATGCGGCCGGCGAAGGAGCGGCGGCGGGTGACGTCGGGCGGCACCAGGAGGACGCGCCGCCGCGGGCCGAGCCGCCCCAGGGCCTCGGCCAGCGCGGCGCGGAGCGCATGGTCGGAGAGGGGTGCGCCCGGGGTGGCCACGAGGCAGGAGATCATGGCGATCGGGGGGAATGTAACCCGGCGGCCGGTCGCGAGGTAGGTGGGGGGGGCGGGCGGGCCGGGCGGCGCTTTGCCGGCGGGCGGCCCGGCGGCCATGATGGGAGGCGTGAAGACCATCGGCCTCATCGGCGGCATGAGCTGGGAGTCGACCGCCCACTACTACCGACTCCTGAACGAGGAGGTGCGCTCGCGCCTGGGCGGGCTGCACTCGGCGCGGTGCTTGCTGGCATCGCTCGACTTCGCGGAGATCGAGCCCCTGCAGCGCGCCGACCGGTGGGAGGAGGCCGGCGCCATCCTGAACCGCGCGGCCCGGGGTCTGGAGCGCGCCGGCGCCGAGCTCCTGCTCATCTGCGCCAACACCATGCACAAGGTGGCCGACCAGGCCATGGCCGGCGTGGGCGTGCCGCTGGTCCACATCGCCGACGTCACGGCGGATCGGGTGCGCGCCGCGGGCCTGCACAGGGTGGCCCTCCTCGGCACGCGCTACACCATGGAGCAGGGTTTCTACCGGGGCCGCCTGGAGGAGCGTCACGGGCTGGAGGTCCTGGTGCCCGGCCCGGAGGACCGCCGGGAGGTGGACCGGATCATCTTCGAGGAGCTGGTCCTGGGCCGCCTCGAGCCCCGCTCCAGGGCCCGCCTCGCCTCCGTCGCCGACGCGCTCGCCGGGGCGGGCGCCCAGGGCGTCATCGCCGGCTGCACCGAGATCACCATGCTGGTGGGCGAGCGCGACGTCTCGGTCCCGCTCTTCGACACCACCGCCATCCACGCGCTCGCCGCGGTGGACCGGGCGCTGGCCTGAGGCCCGCCGCATGCGCCCTGCCTCCGCCTCGGTGATCGTCCGCGTCGGCCGGCCCACCGGGGAGTGGGTGCTGCGGCGCTGCGCCGGGGCCGACGGGGCCCGGTACTACGAGATCCGCCAGGGCGGCCGGCACCTGATGGACAGCTCCGAGGGGCCCACCGAGGTGGCGCTGGCGGAGATCGGCCTGGGGTGCTGCGGGCCGGGCGAAGGCCTGCGGGTCCTGATCGGCGGGCTCGGCTTCGGCCACACCCTGGGCGCGGTGCTGAAGGACTCGCGCGTGGCGCTGGCCGAGGTGGTGGAGCTCGAGCCGCTCCTGGTGGAATTCCTCTCGGCGCCCGAGGTCCGGGCCGAGCTCGGGTCCTGCGACCTGGCCGACCCCCGGGTGCGCGTCCGGGTCGGCGACGTCCGGGAGCGGATCGCCACCGCCTCCTCCTCCTACGACTGCCTGCTCCTCGACGTCGACAACGGCCCGGGGGCGCTCTCCACGGCCGCCAACGGCTGGCTCTATTCGCTGGAGGGCCTGGGCGCGGCGCGGCGCGCGCTCCGGCCGGGCGGTGCCCTGGCCATCTGGTCGGCGGAGGCCGCGCCGGGCTGCCTGGCCCGGATGGGGCAGGTGTTCCCGGACGCGCAGACGCGGGCCATCCCGGTGGAGCGCAACGGGCACCGCTTCGAGTGCTGGGTGCTGTGGGGCTCTCGCCCGCGGCCGGGAGGGTGAGCGGGTCCTAGTAGCCGGGGGGCCTGCGGTAACCGCGCACCACATCGTCGACGGACGCGGCCACGTCGAGCAGCGCTTGCTCCTGGTTGCGCCGGCCCACGATCTGGACGCCGATCGGCTTTCCCCCGGCGGTCGCGCCGACGGGGAGGACCACCACTGGATGTCCGGTCAGATTGAACGGGCCGCAGAAGGTCAGGTCCATGAAGCTCTCGGCAACCCGCTCGCCGTCCACCACCACTGTGCCGCCGGGCCGGGAGTGCGGGTAGGCCACCACCGGCATCACCGGGCAGATCCAGGCGTCGCGCGACTCCAGGAAGGCGTCCAGCGCCTCCCCGAGCCGCCGGCGCCGCTCGGCCAGCGCGGCGAGCCCGGTGTCCGCGAGCCGGGCGCCGGCGAAGAAGGCTCGCTCCAAGGCGCGCCCGGCCATCCGGCGCGCCAGCAGGGGGCCGGCGAGCCGGAACAGGAGGCGCCGCGGGAGGGGACTGCGCCGGGTCTCGAAGGCGCCGATGAGCTCGCCCGTCACCTCCCAGCACTCCGGGTAGTCGAGCCCCGGGGAGACCTGGTGCTCCGTCCGCGCCCCGGCCTGCTCCAGGGCGGCCATCGCCTGGACCACCGCTGCCCGGACCTCCGGCAGAACGGGAGCGCCGCCCATCCCGTCGCTCCAGGCGATGCGGAGCTGACCCGGCGGCGGCGGGACCCGGGCCAGGAGCTCGGGCGTGAAGCTCTGGTCCAGGACCGCGAAGGCCAGCCGCAGGTCGGCCACGCTCCGGGCCAGCGGGCCGGCCACGGGCACCTGCCGCATCACCTCCCACATCGGTCCCGTGGCGATGGGCCGTCGGGCGCTGCCGAGCTGCCCCGCCAGCGGCAGTCGCCCGCCGGTGGTCTTCAGGCCGTAGACGCCGCACAGGTGCGCCGGCCCGCGGATCGACCCTCCGGCGTCGCTGCCCAGGTCGAGGGCGCACAGCCCGGCGGCGACTGCGGCGGCGCTTCCGCCCGAGCTTCCCCCGGGGGTGCAGGCCAGGTCCCAGGGGTTATTGGTGCGTCCGAAGATGCGATTCGTCGTCTGATTGCCGGAGGCGAGCGGAGGCAGGTTCGTCTTGCCGAGCACGACCGCGCCCGCGGCCCGCAGGCGGGCCACCAACGGAGCGTCACTCGCCGGAACGTGGTGTGCCAGCGGAGGGTAGCCGGCCGTGGTCCGGAGGCCGGCGGTCTCAAAGGCGTCCTTGATGGTGATGGGCACGCCGTGGAGCGGCCCCCAGGAAAGCCCGCGGGCCAGCGCCTCGTCGGCCTGGTCGGCGCGGCGCAGGGCACCTTCCTCGTCCAGGGTGACGATGGCGTTCAAGGATGGGTTGTGGCGGCGAACCCGCTCGAGCTGCGCCAGGACCACCTCGCGGCACGACACCTCGCGGCGGCGGATGGCCTGCGCGGTCTCCGTGGCGGTGTGCAGCTCCGGTAGCACGGCCAGTCACCTGCCACCGCGGGGGGACTGGTGGCGGTTGGAGGGTCGGTGCGTCCGCGTCCCAACCCAGCGTCGCCGGCGAAGCCCCCGGGGCGCCGGACGAGCCGAGCAGGACACGAGCATACTTCACCCCAGGCGCTCCGGGGCGACGGCACGGTCCGGCGCCTGGGGTGCGGGCCTCGCCGCGAGGCGCCCGCGCCCGGGTCACCCCGCGCCCGGCTTCGTCCCCTCCTCGATCCCCTGATCCATCTCCAGCGCGGGGAGCGCGTGGGCCGGATAGCCGACCGGCCGGGCCGGAACGCCGGCCACCGTGGTGTGCGGGGGCACGTCCTGGAGCACCACGCTGCCCGCGCCGATCTTGGCGCC
>DATKMW010000039.1:0-14156 GCA_035541675.1 Anaeromyxobacter sp.
GCGAACGTTCGTGCTCCACCCCCCGAACGTTCCCGCTTTCATGGCCATGCGGTGGATTAGGTTCACGGTAACCGCGCGGACAAGACATCTCTCGTTCTTCCTCCGTCGCGAGGGAGAACCAAATGCTCGCCGCCGCCCAGCAGGTCCGGAAGCTCCCTGACGGCGCGCCGGTCCGGGCGCTGCTGCTCCCCTTTCCCCACCCCGGCAGCGGGCCCGCTCAGAGCCGTCCCATCCCACGCGACGGCTTCCTGCTGGGACGCGGCGAGACGGTGTTCGCATTGCCGTTCGACGATCCGGGCATGACCTCCCGGCACGCCGAGATCGTCTTCCAGGACGGGCAGGCCATGCTGCACGATCTGGGCGGCGGTGTCCGGCTTAACGGGACCAACGTGCTGGGGGCCCATGCGCTCGAGGAAGGGGACGTTCTCCGGCTCGGCGACACCGTGCTCGTGTACGCGAGCCAGGGAGGCCTCCCCGTGGCGAGCAGGGAGCGGACCGCGGACGAGCCGGGCATCACCGGCTCGACTCCCTCCATCGAAGCGGTCCGGCGGAGCGTCGAGGCTGTCGCTCCCCACCGGCGCACGGTGGTCGTCACCGGGGAGACCGGCACCGGGAAGGAGATCGTCGCCCGCATGCTCCACCACCGCAGCGCCAGGGCGGGCCCCTTCTTGGCGGTCAACTGCGGCGGGTTCACCGAGGGCCTGCTCGCCAGCGAGCTGTTCGGCCACGTGCGGGGAGCCTTCACCGGCGCGGTGTCGGAGCAGCAGGGGCTCTTCCGCGCCGCGAACGGCGGGACGCTCCTCCTCGACGAGGCCGGCGACATCCCGCTGGCCCTGCAGCCGACGCTGCTGCGCGTTCTCGAGACCTGGGAGGTTCGACCCGTCGGGAGCTCCCGTGACGTTCCGGTGGACGTGCGCGTGATCGCCGCCAGCAACCAGGAGCTCGTCGCCCTGGTAGAGCAGGGTCTCTTCCGCGCCGACCTCTATGCCCGGCTGGCCCAGTGGATCATCCGTCTCCCGCCGCTCCGGGAGCGTCGCGAGGACATCCCGGCGCTCTCCCAGGCGCTTCTGGTGGAGCTCGACGCAGGTGAGCGAACCCTCACGCCCGACCTCGAGGAGGCGCTGCTCATCCACCCCTGGCCGCTCAATGTTCGCGGTCTCTCGAACGTGCTGTCCGTCGCGGTCATCGCCTCGCCGGCAGGCCAGCCGCTCCAGCTCGGCCCGGAGGTGCGCGAGGCGCTCCGGGACAACTGCATCGAGCGCCCCTCGATCACTCCCGACGCGCCCACGCCCGCAGCCGAGCTGGACCGGGCTCGTCTCGAGGAGCTCCTCCTACGCTTCGGCGGCAAGGTGGCGGAGATGGCCCGTTACGCCGGGGTCTCGCGACCCAGGATGTACCGGCTCCTCTGGGCGGAGGGCCTGGATCCTGTCCCATTTCGCCGGTCACGGCACGCACCGCCGCAGGGGAGCACCGGACAGTAGACCCGTGAACGGACGACGTGCCCGCGCCACCGGGTCGGCGCGGCTCTCGTCCTCGTCCTCGCGTGGCCGGTCGCCACCTGGCCACAGACCTGTCCGAACCGCCTGCTCCCAATCCGGCGCCGCGCCAAGGATCGCCTCCCGACGGCGCGCTCGAGACCGCCCCGCCGCCCCCTGGACGACCGGCCCCAGCGCCCGTACCGGAGCAGCGGACGTGGATGGACGCCAGCCACCCCTTCCTGTCCCGCGGCCTTCTGTGGGCTGTCGTGGGCTCCGATAGGTTCCTCGCGGACGAGCGCGATGTGGACCTGCCGCGGGCAAGCTCGTTCGTGCGCTGGTGAAACACACCTGCCCTCCGGGACTGCGGCAGGCGCTCCTACGCTCCCGATGTCCGCGTCGATGCCGTCTTCCCGAGCCCGGATCGCCGCCTCGACCAGCTCCGAGCTCGGCTCGCCTTCTCGACTACCCGCCCCGGGGTGGTCGACCCGCTGCTCGCGCCGGCCCTCCGATCGGTCGACGTAACCAGCCGCCCCTGCGCCGGCCTCGTGCTCTCGCCCTTCCAGAAGCTGCAGGAGCAGGCCGACCTCCAGACTGGAGCGGTCCTTCGCCGCCCTCTGGGCTGGTACGCCCGGTCTCGATTCCGTCATGGCAGCCGATCGGCGACGCCATCCTGGTGCGGCTCGCCCTGGCTGGCTTCTGGCCGCCCGACCTCCGTTCCGGAGCCCGTCAGGAGCTCTCCCTCGAGCACCCGCTCGGCCCTTGGCTGCTGTCACGGCTCGAAGGAAGCGGCTGGTGGCCCTGCGATCTCGCGGCCGGGAGGGGTCGAGCGATCTGGCGCCTCTCGCCGCCGCCTGGCCTCGTGCTGCGCTGTCGGCTTCCGTCACCGCGCTCGGGGCCACCCGGGCCGGACCGGAGCCGAGACCTGGCGCGTCCAGATCCGCGCCCGCCACGACGTCCGCCGCCGCTACGTCCTCGTCGAGGTGGCGCCCGAGTCCGTCTGGACCGGAGCTCGGAGTGGAACCTCCATCGAGCCCACGCCGTGATTCTCCGGCTGGAGATCCAGTTTGACGCCTCGGCCGGCCCGAGCCCCGGCTGAGCAGGCGGCGCGACGCGGGATTGGCCGGTCGCCGCCCGCGGACGGAGGAAAGGCGCGTGGGTGTCCCGAGAGTAGCCATGCCCCCGCTCCGCTTCGCCCACGGCGCCGTTTCCTCGCCGACCCACCCTTCGATCCGCGCACGCCTGCCGATGAAGGCCGCAGACGTTCGCGAGCCTCCCGCGCCGCGCCCGGACGCAGAGAACGCCCCCCGCAGCAGGCGTCCCGAAGGCTCCTGGCGGGAACGCCGCATGCAGGGAGCTCATCCGGGTGGGCCTCGCCGCCTCCGAGCTTCCTCGGATGGATCGAGGACTCAAAGCAGTCCCTAGACGCAGGAGAACGTCATGATTACCGGAAGGCTAGAGGGAATGCTGCTCGCGAGCCTCGTCGGGAGCTGCGTCGCCGCCTCCGGCTACGGCAGCGGCGCCACCACCGTCGGACTTGCGCCGCAGGCTCGAGCTGTTCGTGCGACCTGGTCGGCGACCAGGAGTACGCCTGCCCGGGCGGCGATTTGGAGGTTCACCAAGCGGCGATACCGGCAGCTTGCCAGTTGTCGTGCGCCGGGGGCGGCTGCAACGTGACCTGTGCGAACGTCGGCAACTGCAACACGACCTGCACCGGAGACGACTGCCAGATGACCCGCAGCGGCGCCAAGCCCTGTTCGCGCGGAAGCTGCGCGGCGCCTTCTATGTGTACCAAGAGGTGCAACAACGGCGGTAGGTGCACCTAGACGGTCCGTTCGTCCACCCTGGTCGTGGGGTGCAGGGTGGTGACCTCGGGCGGACCCGCGAGCCGACGAAACGAGGAACCCATGAGACACCCGAGACTGACCACCACCGCGGTCCTCCTTGGAGCCGCTCTTGCGCTGGGCCTGGCGTCGACACCAGGGGCCGCGGCGTCCGGGCCGGACCCTGGCGACACCGCGGCGGCGAAGCGCGACAAGGCCGAGACAGACTCGAACGGGTCGACACAAGCGGCGCAGGACTATGCCTTCGCCGAGAAGGCCGCGCTGGTCCGCAAGATGAAGAAGGAGCTGGCCAAAATGCGCAGGGAGCTGGATCGACTCAACGTCAAGGTCGACCATTCCAGCGGCGCGGCAAGGGCCGACGCCAAGGCCAAGCTCAGGGTGGTGCGCGCGAAATGGGTTCAGGCGAAGAAGCAGCTCGACCGAGTCGCGAGCGCCACCGAGTCCACCTGGGATGAGATGAAGGAGAGACTCAGTAACTCCTACGACGAGTTGAAGGACTCCCTGGAGAAGGCCCGTCAGTGGCTGAGCGACAAGCTCGCTCCCTCCTAGCAGAGGGGCGGACCGCGGGCCGACTCGTCGGCCGAGCCGCTCACCGGCGTGTGCTTCGTGGGGGCCGGAACCGCGATGACCACGCCCGCTCTTCCCCCGGAGGAGCCCCCGCGCCAGATCGTCGGGAACGGCGGCTGGGAGCTGGGAGGGCTCGAGCGTCGTCAACGAGGTGAAGAGTTCGACCGAGCTGCATCTCGGCTTCAACGCCCTGACCAAGCGTGTACGAGGCCCTGGTGAAGGCCGGGGTCGTCGATCCCACCGAGGGGGATGGACAGGTGGCGGCCGCCCCCTACGACCCCTCGCGGGATCGCGCGTGGTGGCCGTTGCAGCTCTGCAGAGCATCGGCCAGCCGGGTTCCGTCCACCGGCCGCTCGACTACATGACCACCGGTACGGGGCTCTTCCGCTCAAACCAGTCGTAGACCTCCCGTTCGGTCGTGGTCTCGGTCCATTGAAAGTCGACAGGCCCCTGCCTTCCTCCGCTGCGGATGCTGCCGACCCCGTGCGAATACGACAGGAGGTACTGGACGCCCTTGATCTCGAACCAGCAGGAGCTGATGAAATGGCCCTCGCGCGTGCCCGCCCGGACGGACTCGGCGTCGTGGTACACCGCGATCGCCCCCGCCAAGGTGAGCAGGACATGCTCACATCCAGCTGCTTGGTGCTTTGCCCTTCCAAGGGCAGTCCGGGTGAACTCGCGCAGTACGTCAATGGCCTTCGCGTGCTCCATGGTCATGCGGTCCTCCGCTCCATGAACCTCCATCCGCAGGACCGACGGTAGCACCGTGGGAACCGAAGGAGTCGACCCTCCTCAAGGCCGCGGTGTACCGGGGCGCCGCGACCGAAGGCCTACGGCAAGCGGTCCGCGCCCCGGCGCGAGGTTCACACCTGGGCCTGCTGCACGAGACCTCGCACCTCCGCCCCGCCGGAGCCGATTCGCCTTCCGGCCTTGCCGTCCGCCGCCTGCTCGAAGCTCGACGCCTCCGGCTGCGGAATCGGCCGGTGGAGATCATCCGCGAGAGGTCCGCGAGCGTCCCGCCCGCAGGTCATTCCCGGCGGTCGTAGTGTCCCCGGCCGTCCTCTCCGCGGCGTCCGTCATCTCGCCGCGCGGCAACCGGGAGTCCGCATCGCCGGTTCCTCGCGGCCCTCGCCCGCCGGACGCTCGGTCGGTCGACCGTGCCACCCGGTCGGAGCGTGCCTCTCGCTCCCCGCCGCCTCCCGGTCGCCGAGCTCGGGGAAGAGGCGCAGCCCGCTCCCGACCGAGACCGGGTGGCGGACAGGGCGGTGCTCGCCGGGGAGGAGCCCGGTCTCCCTCCAGGACGCCTCCGGCTTGGGCGAGAAGACGACCTTCGGACCTCGCTCATGGGCGGAGCACAGGGGTCGATCGAGGTCGGCCAGCGGGCCGCGCCTTCGCGGGGGGTGGCGCTGTCCAAGCGGTGCGCGCCCGCCTGCCAGGGCTTCTCGACCATCCATCGCTCGAGCGGGCGACGCCCGGATCGACCTCTCCCCCTCAAGCGGCGCTGCGCCGACCCGGCGGCGTCCCACTTGGGTCGCGCGCCGGGGCCCTGACAGGGTTCCGGGCCGGACGACGCCCTTCAGGTCGGGGCGAGCGAAGGGTCGTCCAGGGCGCTCGCGGGAAGGCCCGCCGTGTCTCGACCGACCGGCCCCGACCTAACGAGGAGGCGGACCGTGATGCGCGCCAGGGTGATCTCGGCTTCGGTTCTTGTGGTGACCTTCTTCCTCGCCGCCTGCGGAGGAGGAGGCGGCGGCGGGGGTGGAGGTGGAGGCGGCGGAGGCGGCGGCTTCGCCGTGACCTACGACGGCAACGGCGGCAGCGGCACGGCGCCGTCGAAGGCCACCTATGAACAGGGCAAGTCCTTCACGCTGCCCGGGGCAGGCTCCCTCTCCTATGCGGGCTACACCTTCCTCGGCTGGGAGACCAAGGCCGACGGCTCGGGCTCCGCCTACGCGCCCGGCTCGAGCTACACCATGGGTGGGGCCGACGTCACCCTCTACGCGCTGTGGGCGAGCGGCTACGCCTACACCGCGAGCCACAACGAGGGCAACGAGGGGGTCATCTCCCAGTACTCGATCGGCCCCAACGGAGCGCTCACCCCCATGTTCTCGCCGACGGTCGATTCCGGTGCGCCCGACACGTGGTGGATCGCAGCCGACCCGACGAGCAGCTACGTCTACGCGTCGAGCGCCGAGCCCTACCTGGGGGCTCTCACGCAGTTCGCCATCGGCCCGAGCGACGGGGCGCTCAGCCCGATGTCGCCGCGGGCGGTCCCCTTCCCGGAAAACTGGCAGTGCAACCCCACCCGAGGTGTCGCCCACCCCAACGGCGGCTGGTTCTACGTGATCAACACGCAGGTGGGCGTCGGAGGAGCGGTCTCCCAGTTCACGATCGGCGCGGGCGGGGCACTCACCTCCGCCACGCTCAGCGCGGTGGGCACCGGCAACACCGGTCCGGATGCCATCGCCATCGATCCGACCGGCAAGTACGCCTACGTGGGGAGCACCTGCTGTGGCGCCGCGAATGCCGCCGTCTTCCAGTACAAGATCGATCAGACGACCGGGGCGCTCCAGTCGAACGGGAGCGTGCCCACGGTACCGCTGGGCAGCCTGGCCTGGGCCCAGCCCTGGGACATGAAGATCCTCCAGATCGACTCCGGCGAGTACGCCTACGTCACCAACTACGACGACGGGACCATCTGGGAGTTCAAGGTCAACGCCGCGGACGGGACGCTCACCTCCACGGGCGCGCTTCGCGCCGCCCCCAGTTCCGTCTGCACCTGCCAGACGGAAGGGAACAGCGAGGCCGCCCAAGACATCGCGCTCCACCCCTCGGGCAGGTACGCCTACGTGACGTTCAGCTGCTGCTCGTCGCTGCAGTCCGTGGCCCAGTTCGACATCAACCAGACCGACGGAACGCTCTCCCCCATGACCACCGCCACGGTCCTTTCCAGCGGGAGTGCCGCGGGCATCGCCGTCGATCCCTCGGGGAAGTTCGCCTACGTGACCAGCGGCGATACCGGCTTCGCCGCCGACAAGATCGCCCAGTACTCCATCGACCAGGCCAGCGGGGCGCTCACCCTCCTGCCCAACCCCACCGTCTCCACGGGCGCGGTGGGCCCGAGCGGGATCGTCACCGTCCCCATCGCCGAGTAGGGGGATCCACGGCGGCAGGGAGGGCCCCGGACCCCCGGGGCCCTCCCGCTCACTCCGGGACGCCCGTCCACTCGCTCCGCAGGATCCCCATGCTCACCACGTCCACGTGCCGGCCGTCGCGCACCGCCCCCTGCCGCAGCACCCCCTCGCGCCGGAACCCCACCCGCTCGTAGGCGCGCAGGCCCCGGAGGTTGTCGGCGTAGACGTGGAGCCAGATCCGGTTCAGCCCCAGGGCCTCGAAGCCGTGCTGGCAGAGGAGCCAGGTGGCCTCGGTGCCGAAGCCCTTGCCCCACTCCGAGGGCCCCCCCAAGAAGAGCCCCAGCTCGGCCTGGCGCGCCGGATCGGCGAGCTGGTGCAGGCCGGCCACGCCCAGGAGCCGCCCGTCGTCCCGGGCGGCGATGCCCAGCACCAGCTGGTCGGTGGTGCGCGAGAGCGCGGCGATGAACTCCCGCTCCACCGCCAGGGACACCGGCGCGCGCACCCGCAGGTTCCGGTTCACCTCCGGGTCGCCGAGGAGCTCCACCAGCCGCGGCGCGTCCGCCTGGGTGAGCGGCCGAAGCTCGACCTTTCGCCCCATCCGTACCACCGCCATGCCCTAGCCCCGCTTCACCCGCGCCACCCGCACCCGCGTCACCCGCCGCGGGTCGGCCTCCGCGACGGTGAAGACCCACTCCCCCCAGAAGAACCGGTCGCCGCGCACGGGGATGGCGCCGGCCAGCGAGTTGATGAAGCCCCCCACCGTCTCGAAGCCCTGGTCCTCCGGGATCTGGGCCCCGGTGGCCTTGTTCAGCTCGGCGATGGGCGCCCCGCCCTGGACCGTGAACGTTCCGTCGGCGTGCCCCTCCACCAGGCCTCCCTCCTCCTCCTCGAACTCGTCCTGGATCTCGCCGACGATCTCCTCCAGCACGTCCTCGATGGTGCAGAGCCCCATCACCCCGCCGAACTCGTCGACCACGAAGGCCATGTGCAGCTTGCGCCGCTGCATCTCCCGGAGGAGGTGCTCGATGGGCTTCGACCAGGGCACGAAGTGGGCCGGCCGGAGGAGGTCCCGGAGGACGATCAGCTCCGGGTGGACGAGGAGCGGCACCAGATCCCGGGCGTGCATCACCCCCACGATGTGGTCGAGGTCGCCCCGGTACACGGGCATGCGGGAGTGCCCCTCCTCGGCCAGGATGCGGATGACCTCGGGGACGGGCGTGTCCACCTCCAACCCCACCACCTCGGTGCGGGGCACCATCACGTCCCGGGCCACCTTCTCCCGGAACTCGAACACCCGATGGATGAGCTCGCTCGTCCCGGACGTCCCCCCGTGGGCCTTGGCGTACTCGGCCAGGGCCCGCTCCATCTCCTCGAGCGGCGGCCGGGGCATGCCGAAGCGCCCCTTTCCCCCGGTGACCAGGGAGACCAGCCGGCCCAGGGGCTTCAGGAGCTTCTGCAGGAGGAGGAAGGGCCGGGAGAGCGAGAGCGCCACCGGCTCGCCGTGAGAGGCGCCCAGGCCCCGGCCCAGGGTCCCGGCCGGGACGAGCAGCAGGCCGCCCAGCAGCGCCGCCACCACGCCGGCGAGGAGCGCCACATCCGGGAAGAGCCCGGCGCCGAGCGCGCCCGCGAGCCCCCCCATGCCCAGCACCGCGAAGGTGGACTCCATCCGGAAGGTGAAGGCCGTCGCCTCCGGCTCGGCCGCGAGGGCTGCCGCCGCCTTGGCCCCCTTGCGCGCCCCGGGCTCGGCCGCGAGCGCCTGCGCCCGCGGGACGCCCACCGCCACCAGGGCCGCCTCCAGCGCCGCCGAGAGCGCGCGCAGGACCGCCAGCGCCAGAAGGGCCAGGAGGACCGCGACGAGCTCCACGGTGAAGCCCTGCATCTCCCGGGTACCGTAGCAAACTCCCGGGATCGCGCGGCGCCCCGTTCTGCGGTACTAGAGCCGCGGCGAGGACCGCGTGCCCGCAACCCCCGGTATCCTCGGGGACCAAACGGGGCGGTCCCCGCGTCCGCGGACGGATGGGTCGGCCTCTCGGCCGGCCAGCCAGGAGCCCTCTTGCACCACCTCGACATCCACGGTCCCGAGGGCCGCCTCGAGGCCCTCCTCGACGAGGTGGCCCACGCCCGCTTCGCCGCCCTGGTCTGCCACCCCCACCCGCAGATGGGCGGCACCATGCACAATCACGCCACCTACCGCCTGGCGAGGGCGGTGCGGCGCGCCGGAGGCACCGCCCTGCGCTTCAACTACCGGGGGGTGGGCCGGAGCGCCGGCAGCTACGACCGCGGGCGCGGCGAGGTCGCCGACGCCCGCGCCGTCCTGGCGCGGCTGCGCCAGCTCGCCCCGGACCTGCCCGTCCTGTGCTGCGGCTTCTCCTTCGGCGCCTGGATCGCGGTCTTCGTCGGCGCCGCCGACCCGGGCGTGGCCGGCCTGCTCCTGGCCGGCCTGCCCGTCCGCGCCGGCGACCTCGACGCGCTGCGGGCACCGGAGCGGCTGCGCGGCCTCGACCGGCCCCTGGCGGCCATCCAGGCCGAGAAGGACCAGTTCGCGACGCCGGACGAGGTCCGCGAGCTCCTGGCGGGCTCCACCGGCCCCCGCCGCCTGGCGGCCGTCGCCGGGGCGACCCATCTCTTCACCGAGGACCTGGCCGGCCTGGAGCGCGCGGCCGGGGAATCCCTGGAGTGGCTCCTGGGGCCCGGCCGGGGCGGCGCCTAGCTGCCGGCCATCTGCACGCCCTCGAAGACGAGCGTGGGGGTCCGCATGGGCGAGCCGCGGTAGGGGTCGTTCCCCACGGCGGCGAGCCGCCTCCAGATCTCGAGGTGGTTCCCGGAGACGTTCATCTCGCCGATGGGCTCGGCCGGCCGGCCGCCCCGCACCTGGAACCCCCGCACCCCCAGGGAGAAGTCGCCGGTGGTGGCGTTGGAGTTCCCGCCCAGGAAGCCCGTGACCAGGACCCCCTCCCCCATCTCGGCCAGGAGGGCGGCGAGGCCCCTGTCGCCGAGCCGCCAGGTGAGGTTGGAGGCGCGGGCGGTGGTCGGCGCCATCCCCAGCTTCCGGCCGTAGTAGGTGTCGACGTAGTAGTTGGCGAGCGAGCCGCCCTCGAACACCGGGAAGGCGCGCGCCGCCAGCCCCTCGCCGTCGTAGCGGCGCGATCCCAGCCCGCGCACGAGGAGCGGGTCGTCCCGGAGGTCGAGGAGCGGGCTCCCCACCGGCGTCCCCCGCTTCCCCTCTAGGAAGGAACGCTTCTGCTGGAGCGAGGCCGCGGAGAGCGGCGCCAGGAGCGCGCCCACGAGCCGCCCCGCCGCCCGGGCCTCCACCGCCAGGTTCACCACCGCCGAGGGCCCCTTCACCGCCCCGATGCGCGAAAGGGCCCGCTCGGCCGCGCGCCGCCCCACCTCCTCCGGCCCCTCCACCTCGGCGCGGTGGCGGGCGCCCGAGGACGCGACCTCCTCGGGCCGCCGGCCGTCCGGATCCCTCACCGTCACCTCGGCCGACACCCAGAAGTCGGTGGAGCGGCGCGAGCCCAGGAAGCCGTTCGAGTGGTAGAGCGCCGACTCGCCCTGGCTGTCGGAGACGCCGGAGGTGACCGAGACGATCGCCTCCGCCCCGGGCACCGCCCGCGCCGCCTCCTCCACCCTCCGGGCCTGGTCCCGCCGCATCCCGGAGTCGACCGAGCCGTGGCCGGGGTCCTCGAGCTCCAGGTCCCCCTCGGCCTGGCCCCGGTAGAGCGCGGGGTCGGGGAGCCGCCGGTGGGGATCGGGGGAGAGGGTCCGGGCCAGCGCCACCGCCTGGGCCACGAACCGCTCCAGCGCCTCGGGCCGCAGATCGCTGGTCGACACCGAGGCGTACCGGCCGTCGACGTACAGCTCCAGCCCCAGCCCCCGGGTGGTGGCCTCGGTCACCCGCTCGATCTTCCCGTCGCGCCAGGACAGCTCGACGTGCCGGGCGCGGTAGGCGCCGGCGGCGGACTCGGCGGCGCCGCTCGAGAGGGCCAGCTCGCCGGCGCGGCGGGCGACGTCCAGGAGGGAGTCCGTCACGGGCCGCGCCCTCCCACCGTCATCCTCGCCACCCGCACCGTGGGCAGGCCCTGCGACACCGGCACGCTCTGCCCGTCCTTGCCGCAGGTCCAGCCGCCCTCGTCGATGGCCAGGTCGTCGGACACCATGTCCACCTCCTCCAGCGCCCGGGGCCCGTTGCCGATGACGTTCACGTCCTTGACCGGGCGGGTCAGCTTCCCGTCCTCGATGAGCCAGCCGTTCTTCACGTAGAAGGTGAAGTCGCCGGCCCCGATGTTCACCTGGCCGTTGGAGAAGTTCACGCAGTAGATCCCCCGCCTCACCGAGCGGATGATCTCCTCCTTGCGGTGCGGGCCGGGCAGCATGTAGGTCGCCCGCATGCGCGGCAGGGGCGGGTGGCGGTAGCTCTCCCGCCGGCCGTTGCCGGTGGGGGCGACCCCGTAGTGCCGGGCCGAGATGGCGTCGTGCAGGTAGGTGGTGAGGACCCCGTCCACCACCAGGGGGGTTGTTCCGGCGTCGTTCCCCTCGTCGTCCACGTTGATGGCGCCGCGGGCGCCCGGGGTGGCGGCGTCGTCGACGATGTTCACGAAGGGCCGGGCCACGGGCTTGCCGATCCGGTCGGCGTATATCGACACCCCCTTGCGGTTGAAGTCGGCCTCCATGCCGTGGCCGATGGCCTCGTGCAGGAGGATGCCGGAGCTGCCCGCCGCCAGGACCACCGGCATCTCGCCGGCCGGCGGCGGCCCCGCCTCGAAGAGGACGGTGGTGCGCTCCACCGCCTCCCGTACCACCCGCTCCAGCCGCTCCCGGGTGTAGAACTCGAGGCCGGCCCGCCCGGCCACGTTGTAGGCGTTCTGCTCGCGCCGCCCGCCCTGCTCGGCCAGCACCGAGAGGTAGAGCAGGGTCATGGGCTGGCGGTCCTCCACCATCCGCCCGGAGGAGTCGGCCATGAGCACCACCCCCGACTCGTCGCGGAGGAAGACGTTCACCTTGCGGATGCGGGGGTCGGCGGCGAAGGCCCGCTCGTTCAGGCCGGCGACGAGCGGGAGCTTCTCCTCCGGCGCCACCTCCTCCCAGGGGCGGACGAGCGGGTAGCGGTCGGGCAGCGCCGCCCCGGCCCGGACGTGGAAGCGGGTGGGCCCGGGGCGGGCCGGCCCGTCGGCGATGGCCGCCGCGGTCCTGGCGCACTCGAGCAGGGCCGGGAGGGACAGGTCCTCGGTGTAGCCGTAGCCGGTCTGGTCCCCCTTCACCACTCGTACGCCCACCCCCAGCTCCACCGAGGCGTAGGCCCGGTTGACCGCCCCGTCCTCCAGCCCCAGGTCGGCCCCCCGGCGGTGCTGGAAGAAGACGTCGGCGTGGTCGCCGCCCCTGGCCAGCGCCGCCGAGAGCGCCTGGGCGATCATGGCCTCGGTCACGCCGAAGCGGGCGAAGTGGCCTATCCCCTGTGCCTGGTCGCTCATCGGACCGAGACTCATAACCCAGCCGCGGCGCCGACGCACCGGGTGGACCCCGGGTACGGGCGGAGGGGCCCGAGGGCCCGGAATGCGCTATCGTCCGCGGATGCCCATCGCCAACCTGAACGGCTCGGAGCTGTTCTACCGCGACGCCGGCTCGTCCCGGACCGCGCGCGACGCGGTGGTCCTGCTCCACGCCTTCCCGCTGCACTCGGGGATGTGGGCCCGCCAGATCACCGCCCTCTCCGCCCGCCACCGGGTCATCGCCCCCGACTACCGGGGCATGGGCAAGAGCGGCGTGCCCCCCGAGGCCCTCACCATGGACGTGGTCGCCGACGACCTCCGAGCCCTGCTCGCCCACCTGCGGGTGGAGAGGGTGGCCGTGGTCGGGCTGTCCATGGGAGGCTACGCCGCCTTCGAGCTCTACCGCAGGGTCCCCGGCCTCTTCCGCGGGCTGGCCCTGTGCGACACCAAGGCCGCCCCCGACGGCGACGAGGCCCGGGCCAACCGGGAGCGGTTCGCCCGGCACGCCATCGAGAAGGGGCTGGGCTGGGTGGCCGACGAGATGATCCCCCGGCTCCTCCGGCCCTCGCCCGACCCGGCGGTGGCCAGGGAGGTCCGCCACCTCATCGGCGGCGCCACCCCCGCCGGCGTGGCCGCCTGCCAGCGCGGCATGGCCCGGCGCCCCGACTCGACCGACACCCTTCCCACCATCGCCTGCCCCACCCTGGTGGTGGTGGGCGAGGAGGACGCCTCCACCCCGCCGGCCGAGGCCGAGCGCATGGCCGCCGCGGTGAAGGGCGCACGGCTCGCCCGGATCCCCGCCGCCGGACACCTCTCCAGCCTCGAGAACCCCACCGCCTTCGAGGCCGCCCTGGTCGAGTTCGTGGAGGGGCTGCCGACCTGAAGCCGGCGCGGCGCCGGACCTCGGCGTCGAGGCGCGCGGCTGCGGGCGAGCGGCGGACCGCTCGACTCCTCCGCCGGATCCCCATTCGCGCGCGGCGCGCGCCGGGAAACCGGCTAGGTCCCGGTGCAAGGAGGTGGTTCTCA
Organism: Anaeromyxobacter sp.; assembly: GCA_035541675.1. Classification (GTDB taxonomy): domain Bacteria; phylum Myxococcota; class Myxococcia; order Myxococcales; family Anaeromyxobacteraceae; genus Anaeromyxobacter. The sequence goes on from DATKMW010000039.1 coordinate 13,533, forward strand.
TGAAGGACTTCCACTGCCGTGACGCCGGGATGAGCTGTGACTTCGTGGCCCGAGGGGATTCGGAGAAGGAGATCCTGGCGCAGGCGGGAACGCATGCGCAGGCGGTCCATCACCTGACCGTCACGCCGGAGCTGGCCGACAAGGTGAAGGCCCTCATCCACGACGAGTCGAGCGAGGCCCACAAGAAGTCCCTGGCCGCCGTGCGGAGGTGATGCCCATCGGCGACGCCGGCCGGGCGAGGTCCATGGAGCGCAGCGATCCGGGAATCACCGACGTGGTGAGCCGCTTCCCGGCCGGGGAGAGCATCGACAGGCTCGAGGCCCTGGCCCGCACGCGCGGGCTGCTCGTGTTCGCCCGCATCGACTTCGCGGCCGACGCCCGCAGGGCGGGCCTGTCGTTGCCCCCCACGGTGGCGCTGCTCTTCGGGAGCCCGCGGGCCGGCACCCCCGTCCTGGCCGCAGAGCGGCGCGCCGGGCTGGACCTGCCGCTTCGCGTGCTCGCCTGGGAGGACGGGGCCCGGGTGGTGCGGCTCTCGTACAATGCGCCCGGCTGGATCGTGGCGCGGCATGGAGTGACCGCGGCCCTGGCCGGGAACCTCTCCGCCATCGAGAGGCTGGTCCGGGA
>DATKMW010000040.1:0-22908 GCA_035541675.1 Anaeromyxobacter sp.
CACTACCATAACGCCGTCGGAATACCTCAAGAAGTACCCGCGCAACCAGGTGATAACGCCCGCGGCCTCAAGCTGGGGCGACAAGGGCTACTACGAGGTATGGCTCAACGGCACCAACGACTGGATATACCGCCACCTGCACAAGGCGGCCGAGCGCATGATAGACCTCGCAAAGCACAACCGCGAGGCCAAGGGCCTCAAGCAGCGGGCCCTCAACCAGGCGGCCCGCGAGCTCCTGCTGGCGCAGTCGTCGGACTGGGCCTTCATCATGAAGACCGGGACCATGGTCGACTACGCCGTCCGCCGCACCAAGGAGCACGTGCTCCGCTTCACCCGCCTGTTCGATCAGGTCTCCGCCGGCCAGGTCGACGGCGCCTGGCTGGCCCAGGTCGAGGCCAGGGACAACCTCTTCCCCGGCCTCGACTACGCGGTGTACGCGCCCCGCTGAGGCGCCCGTACCCGCCCCCTTCGCCGGGCCGGGGAAGCGCCCGGCCCACCCCGGCGTTCCATCCGTTGACGGCCTGGGCGTGCCCGACTAGCCTCGCCGCACCTTTTCCCTGGAGATCCCGCGGGATCCGAGAGACATGGCCGACGACCTGGGCACCACCGAGAGAGAGATCCTGGCGCAGCGTCTGAAGAAGGCCGAGGCCCTCCGCGCCCTGGGCGTCAACCCCTACGGCAACGGGCACGCCCCGCGCCACCTGGCCGCCGACGTCCACGCCCGCTACGGCCCGGCCCCCGCCGACGAGATCGCCCGCGACCCCGGCGACTGGTCCCTCGCCGGCCGGGTGCTGGCCGTCCGCTCCTTCGGGAAGGCCGCCTTCCTCCGGGTGCGCGACCGCTCCGGCGAGATCCAGGTGTGGGTGAAGAAGGACCGGCTGGAGGAGCGAGCCTTCGAGGCCTTCAAGCTCCTGGACGTGGGCGACATCGTGGCCGCGGGCGGGCCGGCCACCCGGACCAAGACCGGCGAGCTGACGGTGGAGGCGACCGCCTTCTCCATCCTCACCAAGTCGGTCCGCCCCCTTCCGGAGAAGTGGCACGGGCTGGTCGACGTGGAGCAGCGCTACCGCCAGCGCTACGTCGACCTGGTGGTGACCCCGGGCGTGCGCGAGGTGTTCCAGCGCCGGGCCCGCATCGTCTCCACCATCCGCCGCTTCCTCGACGGCCGCGGCTACCTGGAGGTCGAGACCCCGACCCTGCACAAGCCGGAGGAGGCCGGCGGGGCGGCGGCCCGCCCCTTCCAGACCCACCACAACGCCCTCGACCTCGACCTCAAGCTGCGCATCGCCACCGAGCTGCACCTCAAGCGGCTGGTGGTGGGGGGGCTGGACCGCGTCTACGAGATCGGGCGCATCTTCCGCAACGAGGGGATCGACCGGCGCCACAACCCGGAGTTCACCACCATCGAGTTCTACCAGGCCTACGCCACCCACCAGGACCTGATGCTGCTCACCGAGCAGCTCCTGCACACGCTGGCGGGGGAGGTGGCCGACGGCCCGCTCATCACCTTCCAGGGCCAGACCATCGACCTCACCCCGCCCTACCCGCGCATCTCGATGCTGGAGGTGGGGGCGCGGGCCCTGGGGCTCTCCCCCGAGGACGCGCTGGCCGGCCGGGGCCTCTCCGAGGCGCTGGCCCGCGCCGCCGCCCGGGACAACGACTCCGAGGCCGCCTGGAAGCTGGAGCAGGCCGCCTCCCGCCCGCCCGGCCAGGCCATCGCCCTGGCCTTCGAGGTCTTCGGCGAGCCGCAGCTCCCCAAGGACCGTCCCGCCTTCGTGGTCGACTTCCCCCTGGAGACGAGCCCGCTCTCCCGCCGGCGCGACGCCGACCCGCGGCTGGTGGACCGCTTCGAGCTGTTCGCCGCCGGGATGGAGGTGGCCAACGCCTTCTCCGAGCTGAACGACCCGGTCGACCAGCGGGCCCGCTTCGAGGCCCAGGTCAAGGCCCGGGCCGCCGGCGACCAGGAGGCCATGCCCTACGACGAGGACTTCGTACGGGCCCTGGAGCACGGCATGCCTCCCACCGCCGGCGAGGGGATCGGCATCGATCGGCTCACCATGCTGCTCACCGACTCGCCCTCGATCCGCGACGTGATCCTCTTCCCCTTGCTCAAGCCCCGCGATACGTGAGCGAGCCCGCCTCCAGCCCCGGCTCCACCGGCCCCGGCTCGGCCGCGGGCCCTGCCCCTGGCGCCCGGCCCGCCCCGTCCGGCCATCCGGTCGGCCCCGTCTTCCACTGGGGCGCGTTCCTCCTGGTGGCGCTGGGGGTGGTCGGGTCGGTGGCCTCCCTCCCGGTGGCCCGGGCCCTGTTCGGCGACCGGCTGGCCCTGCCCGCCCCGCTGGCCGACGGGCTCTCGGCACTCTCGGCGGCGGCGCTGGCGGCCGTGCTGGGGGCGCTGGCCGGCGGCCTCTTCCGGCGCATGGCCTCCTACGAGATCGCGGCCGCGGCGCTGCTGTGGGGCGCCATCACCGTGGCCATCCTGGCTCGCGCCGGCGCGGCGCTGCCGCCGGCGCTGGCCGGCCTCGCCTCCCAGGGGGCGCTGGTGCTCCTCTTGGCCCTGCTCGGCCTGGGCTGCCTGGCCTCCATCGTGGTGACGGTGGCCGCCTCGCTGGCCTTCATCCTCACCGGCTCGGGGCGGCTCGACCTCTCCCTCTCCTACGAGCTGTACATCGCCCGCAGCCACCTGCGCCTCACCCCCCGCAACCTGGGGGCCCTGTTCGCCATGGCGCTGACCGGGCTGCTGCCGGGGGTCCTGGTGGCCCTGGCCTGGTCCTACGTGCGCGACGCGGCCGAGCGGCGGGCCCTGGCCCGGGGTGAGCCGCACGACCGGCCGCGGATGCCGGCCACCATGCTCATGACCCTCATCTCCATCGCCGGCGTGGCGGTGGGGGTGTGGACGCTGGTGGTGGTGCTCTCGGTGATGGGCGGCTTCAGCGCCGATCTGAAGCAGAAGATCCTGGGCCAGACGGCGCACGGGATGGTGCTCTCCTACGGCCAGGACGAGTTCGGCGACTGGCGCGCGATCCAGAAGCAGGTGCTCGAGGTCCGCGGCGTCACCGGGGCCACCCCCTTCCTCTACAACGAGGTCATGCTCAGCACCGGCCAGAACCTGACCGGCGCGGTGCTCAAGGGCATCGACGTGGCCTCGGTGGGGACGGTGATCGACCTGCCCAGGAGCCTGGAGACCGGGGAGCTGGACTGGCTCACCCACCCCGATCGCATCCCCGCGCCGGCCCGGGGGGGCGAGGCGGGGGCCGGGGAGCAGAGGAGCGGGGGCCGGCCCCTCCCCGGCATCGTCATCGGTCGCGAGCTGGCCCGGTCGCTGCGGGTCACGGTCGGCGACCAGCTCAACGTGGTCTCGCCGCTCGGCGACCTGGGGCCGGCCGGCCCCCAGCCCAAGAGCCGCCCCTTCCGCGTGGCCGGGGTCTTCTACAGCGGCATGTACGAGTACGACTCGAAGTTCGCCTACCTCGACCTCGGCGAGGCCCAGCGCTTCTTCGGATCGGACACGGTCACCGGGCTGGAGGTGAAGGTGGCCAACGTGGACAACGCCCGGGCGGTGATGGACCGGGTGGTGTTCGCCCTGGGCGGCTGGCCTTACCGCGCCAAGGACTGGGGGGAGCTGAACCGCAGCCTCTTCGCCGCGCTCCAGCAGGAGAAGGTGGTCATGGCGGTGATCCTCAGCTTCGTGGTGCTCATCGCCACCTTCACCATCCTGGCCACCCTGGTGATGATGGTGCTGGAGAAGCGCCGGGAGATCGCGGTGCTGAAGTCGATGGGGGCCGGGGTCCCCAGCGTGATGAAGATCTTCGTCACCGAGGGGGTGGTGATCGGCGCGGTGGGGGCGGCCTTCGGCCTGTTCCTGGGCTTCGGGACCTGCCTGCTGGTGCGGACGGTGGGCATCCCGCTCGACCCGGAGATCTACTACATCAGCAACCTGCCGGTGGTCATGGACGGCTCGCAGTTCGCGCTCGTTTCCCTGACCGCGCTGGTCCTCTCCTACCTGGCCACCCTCTACCCGGCCACCAAGGCAGCCCGCCTGCACCCGGTGGACGGGCTCCGGAGCGAGTGATGGCCGCGCCCATGCTCCGCATCGAAGGGCTGCGCAAGACCTACCTCATGGGCCCGCGGCGCCTGGAGGTGCTGAGGGGCATCGACCTGGAGATCGCCGCCGGCGAGATGGTGGCCCTCACCGGCCCCTCGGGGGCCGGCAAGAGCACCTTCCTCCACCTGGTGGGCACGCTGGACGTGCCCAGCGGCGGCCGGATCCTCTTCGACGGCCAGGACGTCTTCGCCCGGGACGAGGAGGAGCGGGCTTTGTTCCGCAGCGAGACCATCGGCTTCGTCTTCCAGAGCCACCACCTGCTGCCCGAGTTCACCGCCCTGGAGAACGTGACCATGCCGGCGCTGATCCGGCGCGTCCCCCGGGAGAAGGCCCGGCGCCGCGCCGAGGAGGTGCTGGCGCTGGTGGGCCTCTCCGACCGGCTCGATCACCATCCCGGCGAGCTCTCCGGCGGCGAGCAGCAGCGGGTGGCGGTGGCCAGGGCCCTGTGCCTCTCCCCGCGCCTGCTCCTCGCCGACGAGCCCACCGGCAACCTCGACCCGCAGACGGCGGAGGGGATCCACCGGCTCTTGGCGGAGCTGAACGCCCGGACCGGAATCACCGCGGTGGTGGTGACGCACAACGAGGGGCTGGCCAGCGCGATGCCCCGGCGGCTGCGCCTGCAGGGGGGCCGGCTCGCGTGACCGCCTCCCCACACGACCGCCGAGGAGATCGTTTGAGCTTTTCGGCACGCCGGTTTAGATTCCGCGGCTCCGTGACGCGCGCCCGACAGACGGTCCTGGGGGTCCTCGCGACGCTCCTCTTCGCCGCCCTGCCCGCGCGGGCGGCGGAGGTGGTGGTCAAGGACGTCAAGATCGAGGGCAACCGCCGCACCGACCCCGAGGCCATCCGCGCCGCCATCGGCACCAAGCCGGGGCAAGCGCTGGACCTGCAGAAGGTGGACGCCGACATCCGGGCGGTCATGAAGATCGGCTCCTTCTCCGACGTGGTGGTGGAGCAGGAGGGTGCTCCAGCGAACCCGACCGTGGTCTTCCGGGTCACCGAGCGCCCCACCGTCCGCGAGGTGAAGACCGTCGGCAACGAGGCCCTCTCCAAGGACGACCTCAAGGACACGGTCTCCCTCAAGGCGAGCACCTTCTTCGACCCGACCCTGGCCGACAAGGACGTCCAGAAGATCCAGAAGAAGTACGTCGAGAAGGGCTACTTCCTCACCGAGGTGACGGTGAAGACCGTCGAGGTCCCGGACAACCAGGTCGACGTCACCTACCAGATCAACGAGCACGCCAAGGTGGAGGTGAAGGAGGTCCGCTTCGTGGGCAACGACCACGTGCCCAAGGAGGACATCACCCCCTACCTCCAGACCAAGGAGGGCGGCCTGCTGGCCTTCCTCGGCTCGGGCGGCACCTTCCGCGCCGACGCCTTCGACGCCGACCTGCAGGCGGTGCAGGGGGTCTACCTGGAGCGGGGCTACGTGGAGGTGAAGGTGGAGCGGGCCGCGGTCCAGCTCTCGCCCGACCGGCGCTACCTCTTCATCACCATCCCGGTGGTGGAGGGGCAGCAGTACGACCTGGGGCTGATCACCTTCGGAGGCGAGCTCCTCGGGCAGCAGCCCAAGCTGGCCAAGCTGGTGCAGAACAAGCCCGGCGACCGCTTCGTGCGCTCGCGGGTGGGCAAGGACCTCACCGGCATCCAGGACCTCTACCGCGACATGGGCTACGCGTACGTGAACGTGGAGCCCCGCACCCGCACCCATCCCGACACCCGCCGGGTGGACATCGATTTCTTCGTCCAGCCGGGCGAGCTGGTCCACATCCACCGCATCGAGATCGTCGGCAACGACAAGACCCGGGACAAGGTGATCCGCCGCGAGCTCAAGGTGCACGAGGGCGAGCTCTACAGCGGCACCGGGCTGAGGGAGTCCAAGAACCGGGTCACCGCCCTGGGGTACTTCGAGACGGTGGACATCACCCCCACCAAGCGCTCGCCCGAGTCGATGGACCTGACCGTGACCGTCAAGGAGCGGTCCACCGGAAGCTTCCAGCTCGGCGCCGGCTTCTCCTCCTACGAGAACTTCGTCTTCACCGGCCAGATCGCGCAGCAGAACTTCCTGGGGTGGGGCCAGTCGCTCTCGCTGCAGGTCCAGTGGTCCTCCATCCGCGAGCTGGGCGAGCTCAGCTTCGTCGAGCCCTACTTCTTCGACACCCGCTGGACCTACAACTTCGACCTCTACGCCAACGAGGTGACCTACTCCAACTTCACCCGGCGCGCCTACGGCGGGTCGATGGGGTGGGGCTACGAGCTGGCCGGCCTCCAGCAGTGGTGGAAGCCCGCCGCCCGGCTGGAGGACGTGCGGCTCTTCGGGACCTTCACCCACGAGGAGGTGAGCGTCTCCACCACCAGCGCCGTGACCATCGCCCGGGCCACCGGCACCGGCAACACCACCTCGCTCAAGCTGGCGCTGCAAGCCGACCGGCGGGACAACCGGCTCACGCCCACCGCCGGGTGGTTCGGGTCCTTCGCCTTCGAGACCGCGCCGCCCTTCCTGGCCATGAAGTCGGTCTTCGGCGACCAGGTGAACCTCTTCAACCGCTACACCCTGGACCTGCGCGGCTACAAGCCATTATGGTGGGGGATCGTGGGCCGGATCTGGCTGCGCATGGGGTGGCTGCAGGCCCTCACCGCCCAGGGCGTCCCCCTCTCCGAGCAGTACTACGTGGGCGGCATCCAGACCATCCGCGGCTACCGCTACCAGAGCATCGCGCCCCTCAACCAGCAGTCCTGCAACGACACCCCCTACACCGAGCTGTGCCGGACCTACGGCGACGGCTACCAGGAAGTGATCCTCAACCTGGAGACGGAGTTCCCGCTCTTCGAAAAGGCCGGCATCCGGGGACTGGTCTTCGTCGACGCCGGGAACGCCTACCGGGCCGGCTCCTACCGCGATCCCACCGTGACCCTCAACCTGTACAAGTCGGTCGGCTTCGGGCTGCGCTGGTTCAGCCCGCTGGGACCGCTCCGCTTCGAGTGGGGATTCCCCCTCGACCGGCGGCGGGACAGCTTGGGCAACTACATCGACGACCCCCTGGACTTCCAGTTCACGATCGGCAACTTCTTCTAGTCTCGACAGCCGAGCAGAGGTACCCCACATGCGTCCCATCCTTTCCACCATCCTCATCGCCCTGTCCCTGGGGAGCGCGCCGGCGGCGCGGGCCGCGGACATGCGCGTCGCCGTGGTCGACTACCGCCGCGCCGTCCACGAGGTCGACGAGGGCAAGGCCATCGACTCCACCCTGCGCCGGGAGCTCGAGGACAAGCAGAAGCAGCTCGACGCCAAGCAGGCCGAGCTGGAGACGATGCGCTCCGACTTCGAGAAGCAGCAGGCCGTCCTCTCCGACCAGATGAAGCAGAGCAAGGCGGCGGACATCGAGAAGCGCTTCAACGACGTGCGCCAGTTCTACGTGCAGCTGCAGCAGGAGCTGGCCGGGCGGGAGCAGGAGGCGACCAAGGGAATCACCGAACGGATGAACGGGCTGGTGAGGGAGATCGCCGAGGGGGAGGGGCTCCAGGTGGTCCTCGAGGGGGGCTCGGTGGTGTGGGCCGCCCCCGCCCTCGACCTCACCAACGAGGTCATCCGCAAGTACAACGCCAAGTACCCGCTCAAGGCCGCGGCCAAGCCCGCGCCCGCCCCATCGGCGCCGGCCACACCGGCCACGCCGAAGAAGTAGGAGCTGGCCATGACCTTCAGCCTCGCGGAGCTCGCCGCCCGCGTCGGAGGCGAGGTCGTCGGTGACGGAGGGCTGGCGCTCACCGGGGTGGCGGCGCTCGACGACGCCACCCCGTCGCAGGTCTCCTTCCTCTCCAACCGCAAGTACCGGGCGGCCTTCGAGGCCTCGAGGGCCGGCGCGGTGCTGGTGGAGCCGGGGGAGGAGGTGCCGCCTGGCCGGACGGTGCTGCGCGTCCACAACGCCTACCTGGCCTTCGCCAAGATCGCCACCCTGTTCCACCCGCCGCCGGCGGCGCTCCCGGAGATCGCCCCCAGCGCCGACGTGCACCCCTCGGCGCGGGTCCACCCCTCGGCCCAGATCATGCCCCAGGTCACGGTGGGCGCCGGGGCCGAGATCGGCGCCCGCTCCATCCTCCACCCCGGGGTGCGCATCGGCGACGGGGCGCGGGTGGGCGAGGACTGCCTCCTCTACGCCAACGTGGTGCTGCGGGAGCGGTGCGTGCTCGGCAACCGAGTCATCGTCCAGGGCGGCGCGGTGATCGGCTCGGACGGCTTCGGGTTCGCCTTCGACCCCGAGGGGGAGGGCCAGGGCCCGCGCCACTACAAGCTCCCGCAGGTGGGGATCGTGGTGGTGGAGGACGACGTCGAGATCGGCGCCTGCACCTGCATCGACCGGGCGGCGCTGGGGGTGACCCGCATCGGGCGGGGAACCAAGATCGACAACCTGGTGATGATCGCCCACAACGTGGAGGTCGGGCCGCTGTCGCTGCTCATCTCGCAGGTGGGCATCTCCGGCTCGACCAAGCTGGGCATGGGGGTGATCGTCGCCGGCCAGGCCGGGATCATCGGGCACCTCAAGATCGGCGACGGCGCGCGCATCGCCGCCCAGTCCGGCGTGGGCGACGACCTGGAGCCGGGGGAGGCGGTGGGCGGCTCCCCGGCGCGCCCGGCCGCGCTCTGGCGGCGCACCGTCGTCACGCTCGACCACCTGGTGGAGATGCGGCGGGAGCTGCGCGAGCTGCGCAAGGAGATCGAGCGGCGGAAGGAAGAGCCGCCGGAGAAGGAGCCATGAGCGAACAGGCGGCCAGCACCGGACCCAGCCGCGTGGTCCTGGACGTGGAGGCCATCCAGCGGCTCATCCCCCACCGCCCGCCCTTCCTCCTGGTGGACCGGGTGGTGGAGTACGAACCCGGCAAGAGGCTGGTGGCCTGGAAGTCCGTGACCATGAGCGAGCCCTTCTTCGTGGGCCACTTCCCGGGTCACCCGGTCATGCCGGGCGTGCTGGTCCTGGAGGCCATGGCCCAGGCCGCGGCCCTCCTGGCCATCCTCGACCTCCCCGCCGAGGAGACCCGCAAGAAGGTCACCTACCTCATGGGCATCGACAGCGCCCGCTTCCGCCGGACGGTGGTCCCCGGGGATCGGCTGGAGCTGGAGGTCGAGGTGGCGCGGCACAAGGGCAGCGTCTGGAAGACCAAGGGGACGGCGCGGGTGGAGGGCCAGGTGGCGGCCGAGGCGGAGTACATGGCCATGCTGGCCGACCCGGAGCAGAAGGCGTAGGGAGGTCTCCCAGTGGCCATCCATCCCACCGCCATCGTCGAGGTGGGGGCCGAGGTCGACCCCTCCTGCGAGATCGGTCCCTACGCGGTGATCGGCGCCCGGGTCCGGCTGGGCCCGCGCACCGTGGTCGGCCCGCACGCGGTGGTCCACGGCCGGACCACCCTGGGCGCCGACAACCGGATCTTCCCCCACGCCGTCCTGGGCAGCATCCCCCAGGACCTCAAGTACCGGGGCGAGGACACGTCCCTGGAGGTCGGCGACCGGAACACCTTCCGCGAGTTCGCCACCCTGAACCTGGGGACGGCGGGAGGGGGCGGGGTCACCCGGGTCGGCAGCGGCGGGCTGTTCATGACCGGCTGCCACGTGGGGCACGACTGCCAGATCGGCGACGGCGCCATCATCGCCAACACCGTGGCGCTGGCCGGCCACGTGGTGATCGAGGATCACGTCCACGTCGGCGGCGTGTCCGCGGTCCACCAGTTCTGCCGCATCGGGCGGTTCGCCTTCGTGGGGGGCATGACCGGGGTGGCCATGGACGTGGCCCCCTACTGCACCGTCTCCGGGGCGCGGGCCGAGCTGGCCGGCGTGAACGTCATCGGCATGCAGCGGGCGGGGATGGCCGACGACCAGATCGGCCGCATCAAGCAGGCCTACAAGGTGGTCTTCCGCTCCAACCTGGGGCTGCAGGAGGCCATCGCCCAGCTGGGTGCCGAGCTCGCCGGCTACCCGGAGATCGACCACCTCATCGACTTCCTCAAGGGCTCGCAGCGGGGCATCACCCGGTAGCCGCCATGCCCGAGACCATCGGCCTCATCGCTGGCGGGGGCCGCTTCCCGCTGCTCTTCGCCGAGAGCGCTCGGCGGGCCGGGCACCGGGTGGTGGCGGTGGCGCACAAGGCCGAGACCGACCCGGCCCTGGCCGGGGCGGTGGACCAGATCACCTGGGTGAAGCTGGGCCAGCTGGGCCACATCCTCTCGGCGCTCAAGGAGGGCGGGGCGACCCAGAGCGTGATGCTGGGCGCCATCACCAAGCGGCGCTTCTTCGCCGACGCCATGCTGGACGCCACCGGCCTCAAGGTGCTGGCCCGCATCGCCATCCGCTCCGACGACAACCTGCTCCGGGCCCTGGCTCGCTTCCTGGAGGAGGAGGGAGTCCCCATCACCGACCCCACGCCCTTCCTGGCCGATCGGCTGGCGCCGGAGGGGGTCCTGGGCAAGCACCGGCCCACCGAGGAGGAGCTGGCCGACGCGTGCTACGGGCTGGATCTGGCGCGGGGGATCGGCCGGCTCGACCTGGGCCAGACGGTGGTGGTGAAGGACCGGGTGGCGCTGGCGGTGGAGGCCCTGGAAGGCACCGACGCCTGCATCCGGCGCGGCGGCGAGCTGGCCGCCTCGGGCGGGTTCGTGGCGGTGAAGGCGGTGAAGCCGAACCAGGACCGGCGCTTCGATCTTCCGGCGGTGGGGCCGGAGACGGTGGAGGTGCTGGCCGAGGCCCGGGGGCGGGTCCTGGCGGTGGAGGCCGGGGCCACCCTGGTCATGGACCTCGACCGGATGGTCGAGAAGGCCGACCGGGCCAAGCTGGTGCTGCTCGGGGTGAGGTGAGATGGGCGGGGGGCCCATGCCCTGGGTGCGCGACGAGGCGGGCGGGGCGGTGCTGGAGCTCCTGGTCCAGCCGCGGGCCTCGCGCACCCGGGTGGTGGGCGAGCACGACGGTCGGCTCAAGGTCCAGCTGGCGGCGCCGCCGGTGGAGGGGGAGGCCAACCGGGCCCTGGTGGAGTTCCTGGCCGGTGAGCTCGGGGTGCGCCGCGCCGACGTGGCCGTCGTCCGCGGCGAGGCCGGGCGCCGGAAGACCGTCCGGGTGACCGGGCGGACGGCGGCGCAGGTGCGCGCGGCGCTGTAGAATCCCTGCCCCATGTCCGCGCTCCCCCGGTTCCTCGCCGCCTGCCGCCGCCAGCCCATCGACCGGGTCCCCGTCTGGATGATGCGCCAGGCCGGGCGCTACCAGCCGTCCTACCGGGCGGTCCGCGAGAGGGTGAGCTTCCTCGAGCTGTGCCGCTCGCCGGAGCTCATCGCCCAGGTCACGGTGGCCCCCATCCTGGAGATCGGGTTCGACGCCGCCATCCTCTTCTCCGACATCCTGGTCCACCTGCCGGCCATGGGGCTGGATCTCTCCTTCCAGAGCGGCGAGAAGGGGAAGGGCGACGGCGGCCCCCGCATCTCCAACCCGGTGCGGACCCGGGCCGAGGTGGAGGCGCTGCGGGTCCCCGACCCCCCGCGCGACCTCCCCTTCGTGCTGGACGGCATCCGCGCCACCCGCCGGGCGCTCGACGGTCGTGTGCCGCTCATCGGGTTCGTGGGTGGCCCCTTCACCGTGGCCAGCTACGCGGTGGAGGGGGGGAGCCAGGGCTTCACCAGGCTGAAGACGCTCCTGTGGACCGACCGGGCCGCGGCCCACGCACTGTTCGAGAAGCTGACCCGCGCCGCCATCGTCCAGCTCGAGGCCCAGGTCGCCTCCGGGGTCGAGGCGGCCCAGGTGTTCGAGAGCTGGCTGGGCGAGCTGGGCCGCGAGGACCTGGAGGAGTTCAGCTTCCCCTACCTGGCCCGCATCGCCGCCGCCATCCGCGCCGCCGGGGTCCCGGCCCTCCTCTTCAGCACCGGCACCACCAGCCACCTGGAGCGGATGGCCGCCCTGGGCTTCGACGTCCTCTCGGTGGACTGGCGCATCCCCATCGCCGAGGCCCGGGCCCGGGCCCGGGGCGTGGCGGTGCAGGGGAACCTGGACGCCGGGCTCCTGCTCGGGCCGGTGGAGAACGCGGTGGCCCGCACCCGGGCGATGCTCCGGGCGGCAGGGAGGGAGCCCGGTTACATCTTCAACCTGGGGCACGGCGTGCAGGTGGGGACGCCGCCCGAGACCGTCCGGGCGGTGGTCCAGGCGGTCCACGAGTTCACCTGGGACTAGCGCGATGCAGATTCCTTCCGGCGAGCTCATCCGCAAGTACGACCGCTCCGGGCCGCGGTACACCAGCTACCCCACCGCCCCGGCCTGGTCGGCGGACTTCGGGGCCGCGGCCTACCGCGAGCACCTCCAGCGGGCGGAGCGGCAGGGCGGGCCGCTCTCCGTCTACGTCCACTTGCCCTTCTGCCGCGAGATGTGCCGTTTCTGCGGCTGCAACGTCATCGCCACCCACGATCGCAGCCGCGCCGACGCGTACCTGGACGTCCTGGAGAAGGAGGTGGCGCTGGTGGCCGCCCACCTGCCCACGCGCCGCACCGTCTCCCAGCTCCACTGGGGAGGCGGCACGCCCACCTTCCTCGACGAGCGGCAGCTCACTCGCTGCCACCAGATCCTGGGCCGCCACTTCACCTTCGCGCCGGGGGCGGAGAAGGCGGTGGAGATCGACCCGGCCATCACCACCCGCTCCCAGGTGGAGACCCTGGCCGGCCTGGGCTTCAACCGCATCTCCATGGGGGTGCAGGACTTCGACCAGAAGGTGCAGGAGGTGGTGGGGCGCATCCAGGGCGAGGAGGAGACCGCCGATCTGGTGCGGGTGGCCCGCCAGAACGGCTTCCAGGGCGTGAACCTGGACCTCATCTACGGCCTGCCCTACCAGACGCCCGACACCTGGCGCCGGACCCTGGAGCGCATCCTGGCCATCCACCCCGACCGCATGGCGGTGTTCGGGTTCGGCTACGTGCCCTGGGCCAAGCCCCACCAGCGGCTCCTCCCCCAGGAGGCGCTGCCCAGGACCGAGCAGCGGGTGGAGCTGTTCTTGGCGGCGGTGGAAGCGTTCACGAAGGGTGGATACCGGCTCATCGGCCTCGATCACTTCGCCCGTGAGGAGGACGAGCTGGCCCGGGCCCAGGTGGCCGGGACCTTGTTCCGGAACTTCCAGGGCTACACCGTCCGCCCCGCCGAGGACACGGTGGCCTTCGGCATGACCTCCATCTCCGACGTGGGCGGCGCCTACGCCCAGAACGCCCACAAGCTCCGCGACTGGGGTGAGAGGGTGGAGCGGGGCGAGCTGCCGGTGGAGCGCGGGGCGGCCCTCTCCTTCGACGACGTCCTGCGCCGCCACGCCATCAACCAGGTGATGTGCCAGCTCCGGCTCGACCTGCGCCAGGTGGAGGCCCGCTTCGGGGCGGCCGGCCGGGCGGCGCTCCAGGCGGACCTGGCCGGCGCCCGGGAGATGGAGGCGGACGGGCTCCTGGTCCTGGAGCCTGACCTCCTCCGCGTCACCCCGCTGGGCCAGCTCCTGGTGCGGAACGTGGCCATGCTCTTCGACGCCTACCTCAAGAACTCGGCGGGGAAGAAGCAGTTCTCACGAACGGTGTAGCCCTCTCGCGAGCCAGCCATGTCCCATACCGCCGTGTTCCTCATGAACCTGGGCGGTCCGCGAAGCCTCGACGAGGTCGAGCCCTACCTCTACGAGCTGTTCGCCGACCCGCTGGTGGTCACCGCCCCCTTCGGCCCCCTCCGGCCGATCTTCGCCCGGCTGGTGAGCCGGCTGCGGGCGCCCTCCTCGGCGGGGAAATACGCCCTCATCGGCGGGCGGTCGCCGCTGGTGGAGGGCACCCAGGCGCAGGCCCGGGCCCTCCAGGCCGCGCTGGGCCCGGGGTTCACCTGCCACCTGGCCATGCGCTGCGGCCACCCCAGCACCGGGGAGGGCGTGGCCGAGGCGCTGGCCGCCGGCGCCGAACGGGCCATCGCCCTCCCGCTCTACCCCCAGTACGCCCGGGCCACCACCATGAGCTCGCTCCTGGAGCTCCGCCGCCGCTGGCCCGCGGAGCGCGCGCCCCTGGTCGAGCTCTGCACCTGGCACGACCACCCCGGCTACCTCGACGCCTCGGCCGCGGCCCTGCGCGAGACGGTGGCCCTGGTGGGGGGCGGGCTCGGGGACCGGCTCCTGGTGGTGTTCAGCGCGCACGGCCTCCCCATGAGCCAGGTGAGGAGGGGCGATCCCTACCCGTCCTACGTCGAGCACTCCGCCCGCGAGACCGCGCGGCGGGCCGGCATCTCGGGCTACCAGGTCACCTACCAGAGCCGGGTCGGGCCGGCGAGGTGGCTCGGCCCCGACACCAACGAGTTCCTCCGGGCGAGCGCCCGGGGGAGGGCGATCGTGATGGTGCCCATCGCCTTCGTCTCCGAGCACCTCGAGACCCTCTACGACATGGACATGCTGGCCCAGGAGGCCGCCCGCCAGGGTGGCGCCGCCGCTTTCCACCGGGTCCCCGCCCTGGGCACCCGCCCCGACTTCATCGCCGCCCTGGCCGACCTGGTGCGGAACGCCGAGGGGGGGAGGGCGGGGGAGCCTGCCGCGGCCCGGGCCGCGCCCTGAGGCCCTCACGGGCCGGCCGGCGCGCCCGCTTGCTGCCGCTGGGCCCGCAGCGTCCAGGGATAGGTGACCACCAGGGAGCGGCCGGCACCCGGCGAGGGGAACCGCCAGCCGCCGACGCGGGCGATCATGCACTCCAGCACGTTGCGGTTGCGCAGGGTGGTGCCCGGCTCGTGCACGTGCACGTCGGCGGCGGAGCCGTCGTCCTCGACCACCCAGCGGAGCGCGACCTTGCCCTCGAGCTGCGGGTCCGCCGAGAGCTGGCGCTCGTAGCAGACGCGGATCTCATCGGCGTGTTCCTCGACCACCTTGCCCACGGCGCCCTGTGGGCTGGAGCCCGCCGCCGAGGCCGCCGAGGCCGCCGGGGGCGGTGCCGGCGCCGGGCTGGCCCGGCGCGCGAAGGTGAGGCCGATCTCGACGGAGGCGCCGGCCACCGGGTCCCTGACGGTCCAGCCGGCCGCGCGCCCCCGCAGGCACTCGAGGAAGGCGAACCCGGCGTCGTCCCTGCGCGCGTCGGCGAGCTCGGCGCGGGGGGAGAGGGTCGAGCCGTTGCCCCGGTAGGTGAAGGACAGGGTGACCTCCGTGGTGGGCTCCCCGTCGCCCGAGAGCTCCTGCTCGTAGCAGGCGAGGAGCTCCCCCACCCGCTCCCGGAGCAGCGCCCGGGTCCCCTGGGCGGCCGTCGCCGGGGAGGTGCTCACCTTGGTGACGCTCACGGTGGCCGGGGGAGGCGGGTCCGCGCCGCGCGCCACGGTGGCGACCACCGTGGCGAGAAAGACGGTCCGCCTCATGCGCGCCTCCCGCCGGGGGCGTCAGTGCGCCGCCCGGCGACGAGGGGATCCTATCGCGCCGCCCTCCACCCCGTCCCCGAAGGCGCGCCGGGCTGCGAGGTCGTGGTGGAAGTCGCAGAGCACGCGGACGTTGGCCGCGGTCGGCGGCCCGCCCAGCGCCCGCGGCTCCACCGGATCCAGCGCGCTGCGCCCCTGGGATCCGCAGGTCCCGCCTTCCTCGAGCGGCCACTGGCACATGCCATGGTCTCGTCGCCAGACCTCGCGCCGGACCCGGGCGGGGATGGCGGCCAGCGGCGGCTCGCTCAGGGCCGCGAGCAAGGCCGCGGTGCGGTGCACGCGGGTGGGGAGCGCAGGCCGGCGGGAGGAGCGGTCGCGTGCCTGGGTGTCCATGACGGAGAGTGTCGCGGGCGGGTCTGACATGGCCTCCACGGCCCGTCACCCCGCGGGGGGGTCGGGCCCGGGCCCGGCCCAGGGGTGCGATCGGGCCGCCAGCGGTCGCAAGGCCCGGGAGGGTTCCCGCTCACCCGCGCGAGCGGTTCACCCGGAAGAGCACACGCTTCAGGATCTCGCTCCCCGGGTGCAGCTTGAGCGCGGCCAGGGTCACCTTTCGCGCCTCGGCCGGATCCCCCAGCGCCTCCTCGGCCAACGCCAGCGCGGCGGTGGCCCGGGGGTGGTCGGGCGCGAGCGTCAGGGCCCTGCGGGCCAGCTTGCGCGCCTCCTGGGCGGTGGTGGCCCCGACCGCGGCCGGACCCGCCGGCCCCACCAGCAGCGCGAAGGCCAGCGCGGCCAGGTACTCCGGCTGCCGCGGGCAGCGCTGGACCGCGGCGCGGAGCGGTTCCAGGGCGTCGAAGGGCCGGTGGGCGCGCAGGGCCCTCATGGCGCGCTGGAGCGCCACCTCGGCGTCGACGTCCGCGCCGCCGCGCCGCAGGCCGGCCTGCTCCAGCCGGGAGAGGAGGTAGCCCAGGTAGGCCCGCCGCCGCGCCTCGTCCCCCAGCACCCGGTAGGCGGCGGCGAGCTTGTCCTGGATGGCGTCGAGCAGGTCCGCCACCTCGCCCAGCTCGTAGAGCGCGAAGCCGTCGGGGTGGAAGCGGGCCGCCACCGACTGGTAGGCGCGCTCCACCGCGGCGCCGTCGGCGTCGATCTCCACCCCCAGCGCGTGCAGGTAGGTGCCGGGGAGGATGCGCAAGGCCGCCTGCCGGATGGCCTCGGCACGCTCCGGCGGGAGCGGCCGCCTCCGCCGCGCCGCGGCCCGCCCCGGCTCGGGGTCGGCGGCCCCGGCCGGCGGCTCCTGGAAGACCACCGCCCCGACCAGCGCCAAGAACCAGAGCAGGGAGAGCGCCTCCCGCATTTCCGCCGAGCGGGCCTCGAGCCAGGCCCGGGTGGTGAGCCGGCCGTCGAGGGACAGCGCCATCCGCAGGTCGGCGGCGGCGAGTCCCGCTCCGGGCACGAGCTGCTGGAACTCCGGCGAGCGGGCCGGGCAGGCGTCGGTCACCGCACGGAGCGCCTCGGCCAGGTGGCGGGTGGGGAGGCCGAGCCGCGCCCCCTCGAGGATGGCCTGGAGCGGGGAGACCTCGACCGCCGGCCCGTCGGCCAGGAACTCGTTGCCGGGGTGGAAGCGCCAGCGCCCCTCCCGCGTCCCCACCACCCGGACCAGGAGCGCCTTGGCGTGTGCCGAGAGCGTCTCGCGGAGCGGCTCGCCCGCCTCCACCGCCCCCACCGCCACCAGCGCCGCGCCCGGCGAGAGGCCGCCCGCCGTCTCCGCCAGCGCCGCGTCGTGGGCGGTGGCGTCGATCCTCCCGGCGTTCCTGAGCCAGCGGAGCAGGGACTCCTCGGGGTCGTCGGACTGGGTCGCGACCGGCACGCCGCGGAGGAAGCCGACGCGGCGCTCCGGCCCGGTCCCCTCCAGCACCAGCATCCCCTCCGAGAGGGAGCGCCACACCCGGTGGAGCAGCGCCGGCACCACCCCGGGCTGGACCGCGCCGCGCGCGGTGGGCTCCCGGGCCAGCACCCGGGCCGTGCCCTGCGGGCGCCGGGGCGCGGTCTGGCTGAGGAGCTGCTCGAGCTTGTCCAGGAGCTCGCGCCGGGTCGGGTCGGCCACGTAGGCGTTGGCCTTGAAGGGGAGGAGGGCCGAGAGCCCCAGGGCCCGGCCCAGGTGTTCGCGGTCGGCCAGCACCAGGAGGACGCGCGGATCGGCCTGGCGCAAGCGCAGGGCCAGCGGCGAGAGCTCGGGGTCAGCGCCCAGCACCACCGCGTCGGGGCGGCGTGCGACGTAGAGCTCCCAGGCGCGCAGTCCGTCGGCCGCCGGCACGACCTCGTGGCCCGCCTGCAGGAGGGCCGCGGCGACGAACTCGCGCGTGGGCCCATGGCCCTCGGCGAGGAGTATGCGTGCCACCACCGGCCATTGTAGTCGAGGGGCGGCGGCCATCGCGCCGCGGCACGCTTCCGGGCGCAGCGCGCAGGCCGCCACCCGAGGTATACAGTCACCGACAGCGGTGCCGGGGGAACCCCGAGCGCGCGCCCCTGCCCATGAAGAGCCTCCTCCACCCGCGCCGCCGCGCCGCCCTCGCCCGCCTGGTGGCGCCAGAGGCCGGCCCGGCGCTCCTCGCCTTCGACTACGACGGCGTGCTCGCGCCCATCGTCCGGGATCCGGCGGGTGCGCGGATGCCGAGGCGCACGCGACAGCTGCTCCGCCGGCTCTCCCGGCGCTTCCCGCTGGCGGTGGTGTCGGGCCGCTCGCTCTCCAGGCTGCGGCGGATGGTGGGGGCGGTCGCGCCCTACCTGGTGGGGAACCACGGCGCCGAGTACCTGCGCTCCAGGGAGCCGCCGGCGGCGGTCCTGCGGAAGGTGAGGCGCTGGGAGGCGCAGGTCCGCGCCGAGGTGGGGCGCCTGCGGGGCGTCTCCCTGGAGCACAAGCGCTCCACCTTCGCGGTGCACTACGCCCACGCTCCCGACCCCCGCCGGGCCGGCCGGGCCGTGCTCCGGGCGGCGCGGGGGCTGCGGGGCGCCCGGCTCATCCCCGGCAAGAACCTGGTGAACGTCCTGCCGGCCTCGTTCCCCACCAAGGGAGACGCGGTGGAGCGGCTGCTCCGGCAGCTCCGCTGCCGCCGCGCGCTCTTCGTCGGCGACGACGTCACCGACGAGGACGTGTTCGCCCTCCCGGCGCGGCGGGTGATGGGCGTGCACGTGGGCGACGGCCCCACCGGGGCGCGGTGGCGCCTGGCCACCCGCGACGACGTCGACCTGCTGCTCGAGCGGCTGCTGGAGCTCTCCGGAGACCGGCCCGGCGGGGCGCGGCGGGCAGGGAGGGCCGGACGGTGAGGCCTCCCCGGGCACCTCCGGCGCCGGGCGAGAGCGGCGACCTCTTCGATCGCGCGGCGGCGCTTCCGCGCCCCTACACGGTGAGCGAGCTCACCCGCGCCCTCCGCAACGCCCTCGAGCCCCGCTTCCGCGACGTGTGGGTGGCCGGGGAGGTGGCCAACCTACGCCGCCAGGCCAGCGGCCACCTCTACCTCTCGCTCAAGGACGGCGAGGCGGTGATCAGCGCGGTGCTGTGGGCCACCCAGGCCCGCCGCCTCAAGTTCGCGCTGGCCGAGGGGCAGGAGGTTCTGGCCCGCGGCTTCGTCGAGATCTACCCGCCCCACGGCAAGTACCAGCTCATCCTGCAGGAGGTCGAGCCGCGAGGCGCGGGGGCCCACGCCCTGCTTCTGCAGCAGGTGAAGGAGCGCCTCCAGCAGGACGGCCTGCTCGACCCCGCCCGCAAGCGGCCGCTCCCCTTCCTGCCCGGGCGCATCGGGGTGGCCACCAGCCCCACCGGGGCGGCGCTGCGCGACTTCCTGCGGGTGCTCCACGCCCGCTTCCCGTCCCTGGCGGTCCTGGTCGCGCCCTGCCGCGTCCAGGGCGAGGGCGCAGCCGGCAGCGTGGCCGCGGCGGTGGGGGCGCTGTGCCGGGCCGGGGTCGACCTGGTGGTGGTGACGCGCGGGGGCGGCTCCCAGGAGGAGCTGGCCGCCTTCGACGACGAGCGGCTGGCCCGGGTCCTCGCCGCCTGCCCGGTGCCGGTGGTGTCGGCGGTGGGGCACGAGGTGGACGTCACCGTGGCCGACCTGGTGGCGGACGTGCGCGCGGCCACACCCACCCACGCGGCCCAGCTGGTGGCCCCGGTGCGGGAGGAGCTGCGGGCGTCGCTCTCGGCCCTGCGGGCGCGGCTCGAGCGGGCGGCCGCCTCGGGGGTGGCCAGCCGCCGCCAGCTGCTGAGGGCCCTGCGGGCCGAGATCCTCGATCCCGCGCACGTCCTCTCCCGCGAGAGGCACCGCCTCGACGACCTGACCCATCGGGCCGGGGCCGCGGCCCGGGGGCCGTTCCGCAGGCGCCGCGAGGCCCTCGAGGCGCTGCGGGGCCGGCTTTCCCGGCTCGAGCCCCGCGCCCACCTCCGCGCCCTGCGCCAGCGGGCGGAGGCCGCCGGGCGCCGGCTCGCGGCCTGGCAGGCGGCCTGGTTCCGCCGGGAGGCCCTGAGGGTCGAGCGGCTGGCGGCGAGGCTCGAGCCGGCCAACGTGGCCAAGCTCCTCGCCCGCGGCTTCGCCCTGGTGCTGCGCGACGGCCGCCTCCTGGCCAGGAGCGCCGACGCGGCGCCGGGGGAGGCGGTGCGCATCGCCCTCGGCGCCGGCTGGCTGGACGCGGAGGTCACCGCGCGCGACGCCGGCCCGGACCCGCTGCCCGGCCGCAGCGACGCCGTGTCGCGGGGGCAGGAGGCGGTCTCGGCCGGGGGGGCCGTTGACCCCCCCTCGCGGCATGGCTAGAACGATACCTCTGGAGGGAGCGTGGGCCAGGATAGCGAGCGCCGGGAGGCCGCGACGGGCGGGGAGACCTACGACGGCCTCGTGTCGCGGCTGGAGCTCGTGGTGGGCGAGCTGGAGTCCGGGCAGCTCACGCTGGAGCAGTCGATCGAGCGGTTCGCCGAGGGCATCCGGCTGGCCCGCGAGGCCTCGCGCAAGCTGGACGAGGCGGAGCGGAAGGTCGAGCTGCTGGTCAGGGCCGCCGACGGCGGCGACCAGGCGGTACCGTTCGATCCGGAATCCGGCCGGACGGGTTGATCGAGGGGACCATGTCCACGGAAGCCCGCGCGAGCAAGCCGAAGATCATCATCGTCGACGACGACCGCGACACGCGGGAGATGCTGACCCTGGCGCTGGAGCTGGAGGGCTTCGAGGTCGGCCAGGCGGCCAACGGCCTGCGGCTCATCTCGGCCATGCACGTCGATCGGCCCGATGTCATCCTGCTCGACGTGATGATGAGCTGGATCGACGGCTTCGAGCTGTGCCGGGCCATCAAGAAGAACCCGACCTTCGGGGACATCCCGGTCATCTTCATCTCCGCCCGCAAGAGCGCCGAGGACGAGCGCGCCGGCCTCGACGCGGGCGCGGTGGACTACTTCCCCAAGCCCCTGGACATGGACCGGCTGGTGGGGCGGATCCGCGAGATCCTGGGCCGGAGATCCGCGGAGGTCGGGCAGCCGGCCTAGGCGGGCGGCGCCGGTCGGGGCTCCCGCGCGTCATTCGGGACACGCGGCCGTCTGGCCGTGCCCGTGCTAGAAGGTGCCTGCTTGTCCGCCCCCGCCTCCATCGAGAGCCACCTGAGCGCCCTGGCGGCGCGGGTGGAGGGCTGGCTGGAGGCGCTCCTCGCCGCCCGGGCCCCCGGCGGCCCGCCGCAGCTCTGGGAGGCGGTGCGCTACGCCCTGCTGGGCGGAGGCAAGCGGCTGCGCCCGGCGCTGGTCCTGGCGAGCTGCGAGGCCCGGGGCGGCGACACCTCGGACGGTTCGCTCGCCACCCGCTTCGCCGTGGCCCTGGAGCTCATCCACACCTACTCCCTGGTCCACGATGACCTGCCCTGCATGGACGACGACGACCTCCGCCGGGGCCGACCGACCGTGCACAGGGTCCACGGGGAGGCCGCCGCGGTCCTGGTGGGCGACGGGCTGCAGGCGCTGGCCTTCTCGCACCTGCTCGCCGCCAGGGATCCGCGCGCCCCGGCGCTGGCCCGGATCCTGGCCGACGACGCCTTGCGGATGGTGGAGGGGCAGGCGCGCGACCTGGCCGGCGAGCACGCGGTGCTCAGCGAGGCCGAGGTGATGGCGCTCATGCGCGACAAGACCGGGGCGCTGGTGGCGGCGGCGGTGGCGGGCGGCGCGGCTTGCGCCGGCGCCGACGCCGCCCAGGTCTACCCGGTGGGCCTGAAGCTCGGCCTGGCCTTCCAAATCGCCGACGACCTCCTCGACGTGGCCGGCGACGCCGCCGCGCTGGGCAAGCGCACCGGCAAGGACCAGGCCGCGGGCAAGGCCACCCTGCCTGCGCTGCTCGGGCCGGAGGGGGCGCGGCGGCGGGCGGAGGCGCTCCTCGGCGAGGCGCTCCGGGCGCTCGAGCCGCTGGGGGACCGGGCCGAGACCCTGCGGACGCTGGCCCGGTTCGTGCTCTCGCGAGGGAGGTAGGAGGGACGCGGCGATGCCCAGGCTCCTCGACGCCATCGACGGCCCGGCCGACGTGAAGCGGCTCCCCCCGGAGGATCTGCCCGCGCTCTGCGAGGAGATCCGCGCCGAGATCGTCCGGATCTGCGCCTCGAACGGCGGCCACCTCGGCTCCTCCCTGGGCGCGGTCGAGCTGTGCGTCGCCCTCCACTACGCCTTCGACTCGCCCAGGGACCGCCTGGTCTGGGACGTGGGCCACCAGGCCTACGCCCACAAGATCCTCACCGGTCGGCGCCAGGCCTTCTCCACCATCCGCACGCCCGGCGGGCTGGCCGGGTTCCCGGAGCGGGCGGAGTCACCGCACGACGCCTTCGGGGTGGGGCACGCCTCCACCGCCATCAGCGCCGCCCTGGGCATGCTGGAGGCCCGGCGGCTGGCGGGCGAGCCGGGCAAGGTGGTGGCGGTGGTGGGCGACGGCGCCATGACCGGCGGCATGGCCTTCGAGGGGCTGAACCAGGCCGGCTACCTGGGGCGCGACCTCCTGGTGGTGCTGAACGACAACGAGATGTCCATCTCCAGCAACGTGGGAGCGCTCTCGGAGTGGTTCTCCAAGAAGTTCGCCTCGCGCACCTACAACCGCTGGCGCCACGCGGTGAAGGAGTTCTTGGCGAGCGTTCCCCGGGGGCCGCAGGCCATCGAGATGATCCGCCACGGCATCAACGCCACGAAGGCGTTGGTCACGCCCGGCATCCTCTTCGAGGGGCTCGGGTTCCACTACGTCGGACCGGTGGACGGGCACGACGTGCTCGGGCTGGTGGAGACCTTCCAGAAGCTCTCGACCTTCGACGGTCCGGTCTTGCTTCACGCCATCACCACCAAGGGGAAGGGCTACGAGCCGGCCGAGTCGGACAAGGTGACCCGCGGCCACGGCCTCTCCTTCTTCGATCCGGGCACGGGCAAGCCCACCAAGAAGGCGGCCCAGAAGACCTA
>DATKMW010000041.1:0-16581 GCA_035541675.1 Anaeromyxobacter sp.
GTGTCGACGTGCGCATGGTCACGGTGCAGGAGGGCGTGGAGGTGTGCGTGCCGGGGCTCCGGCTGCGGGACGGGCCGGGCGCGGCGGCGCCGCCGGCCCGCGGCGCCGGCGTGTGACCGCGCCCGGCCCGGCGCCGCCGGGTGTACAAATGCACACACGGTAACATCTCGAACTCCCGGCGCGGGGGGACCCAGGATCCGCGCCGGAGGACGGACATGCTCGCGAGCAGCACGCCGGCGGAGGCCGGTTGAAGCCGGCGGACGCGGCGGAGTTCGCCAGGACCCGGCTCGGGCTCTTCAATCCCGGATCGGGACCTCGGGCGTGGCCATCCTCGCCCGCCACTGCCGGATCCCCTTCTACGTGTGCGCACCGCTCTCCACCCTCGACCTGGGCTGCGCGGGCGGCGCCGACATCCACATCGAGGAGCGGCCGCCCGAGGAGGTCACCGAGCGGTGGTACGCGCGCCGGATGGCGCCCCAGGGCGTGAAGGTCCTGAACCCCGCCTTCGACGTCACCGAGGGCATCGCTCATCACCACCATCGTCACCGAGCGGGGCGTGGCCCACCCGCCCTTCGCGGAGGCGCTGCGGCGTCTGGCGACCCGCTGACGTCTTGACCGGCCGCGTCGTGGCCGGGCCGAGCGTCTCTCCCGTGCGAGCGCCCTGCTCGGGCCCCCCCGCGGCGTGCTAGCATGCGCCCCCTCCCGGGTCCCGCCCGGCTCCAGGGTCGGCCGGGGACAGATCGCCCGGTGCCCGGCTCCACGCGAAGGCCATGAACGACGGCTCCACCATCGTCGACGCCGCGGAGTTCCGCCTCACGCTCGACGTCCGGGCGAGCTCCGTGCTCGACGTGGCGGGCCGGCTGGTGGTCGCCCCGGACGCCGACGCGGCGCTGCAGCTGCTGACCCGCCCCATGGTGGCGCTGGTCCTCTCCGAGGCCAGCCAGCTCGAGGAGCTCCTCGACGCCTACGGCGCGCTGCGGAACGAGCGCTGGCGCCAGTTCCGCCGGGTGGTGGCGGCCATGAAGCTGTTCGCCCGGGTCCACTACTCGCTGCTCCACCTGGCCCACACCGCCCCCTCCTACCGCCTCCTCCCCGTCGAGGGGGACCTGGGCGCGGCCCTGCTCCAGGCGCGGCGCTTCACGGCCCGGGTGCTGCGCACGGCCAGCCGCCGGCTGCTCGACGCCGGGACGGCTCTGGGGCTCGCGCCCCGGCCGGTGGCCATCCCCGAGGAGCGCTTGCCCGCCGGCTCCCTGCCCCAGGACTGCGCCCGCCGGCACGTGGCCGACGTGGCCGGAACGGTCGCCAAGCTGGCCACCGCCTTCCTGAACCTGGCGGACGAGGCCAGCGCGCTGGCCTCCCCGGCCTGGGCGGGCGCCGCGGGCCGGCCGCTTCCCGCGTTGCTCGAGGAGACCGAGCTCCGGCGCCTGGCCGAGGACTTCCACAACCTGCAGGCGCTCTACGACACCCACGTGGCCTACACCGACGTGGAGCAGTCCGACCTGGAGCTCCCCTCGCTTCGCGGCCACGCCTCGGTGATCTTCCACCTGCTGGAGATCGCCACCGATCTCACCCACTACCACGAGCGCCACGTGCTCCACGCCGTGGCGCCCGGGGACGCGTTGCCGCTCTTCGCCGACCTGCCGGAGTGCATCGAGCCGGAGCGCCTGGAGGCGGCCCTGCGCGAGTGCTCGCTGGCGTTCGCGGCCCGGTACGTGCTCGCCGGCCGGACCCTGGCCCAGCAGCTGCTGCGGCGCTACGCCGAGGAGGGGGAGATCACCGTCCCGGTGCCGCCCTACCGCGGCTTCCACGTCCGCCCCTCCACCCTGGTGGCTCGCATGGCCTACCACTACGGCAGCCCGGTCACCATGCGCATCGAGGACGAGACCTACGACGCGGCCTCGCCGCTCGACCTGTTCCGCGCCAACGAGCTCATCAACGCCAAGAAGCGGCGCTGGCTGGCCCAGGAGATCGCCCGGCTGGTGGACGTGGGCGGCGAGGACCTGGGGGGCGACGCGGCCCGGGCGGTGCGCGGCGTCCTCCTGCGCCTGGCCGAGATGGGCAAGATCATCGTCTACGAGCGGCCCCTCCCCCGCGTCGAGGGGCAGCTCCACGAGGGGCAGACGGTCCTCTCCTTCGTGGTGGAGGCAGTGGCCCGCCTCCAGGCGCTGGGCAAGATCGACATCGTCACCCCGGTCACCGCCACCTTCCGCGGCGATCGCCGGGTCCTGGCCGACCTCCAGCTTCTCGCCTCGGGCGGCTACGGCGAGGACGCCTACGGGAACAACATCGCCCTCCCCGCCGAGCTGCAGTACCTGCGCCGCTGACCGGGGCGGGCCGGCCGTCCCGGCCCCTCACTTCCCCAGCACCACCTGGTCGTAGTACTCGCCGCGCGGGACGCCGCTGGCGATGGCGGCGGCCCGGGCCCGGTCGATGGCGGCTTCGAGATCGGCCTCGGGTACCGCGCCCACCACCTCGACGCCGTTCAGGACGAAGGTCGGGGTCCCGGGGACGCCCAGCCCCTCGCCCAGCTCCCGGTCGGCCGCCACGACGCGGGCCGCCTCCGACGAGGCGGTGCACGCCTGCCACGTCCCCAGGTCGAGGCCACCGACCTGGCCGGCGTCGGCGAGCAGGGTGGCGTCGTCGAGGGCGGTGACGAAGAGGAGGTCGTGCATCTCCCAGAACTTCCCCTGCTCGCCGGCGCACTCCGCCGCCACCGCGGCGGCCTGTGCGTAGGGGTGGATGGCGGCGGCGAGGGGGAAGTACTTGAAGACGAGCCGCAGGTCGGCGCCGTAGGTCGAGAGGAGGTCGACCAGCACCGGCTCCTCGGCGCGGCAGTAGGGGCACTGGAAGTCGGCGAACTCGACCATCGTCACCCAGGCGTCGTCGGGGCCGCGCTGCGGGGAGCCCTCCACCGGCACCGGGAGCAGGGCGCCGGACGGGCGGCCGGAGGTCCCGCAGGCCGCGGGGAGGGCGGAGAGAGCTGCCAGGAGGAGCGCGCGCCGCGCCGTGGAGGCCATGGCCAGGGATGCTCGCAAAGGTCGGGGCGCCCTGGCCAGCGAGAACTCGGCGCCTCCGCGGCCGCCGGGGGGCGGAGGCGCGAGGGGGAGCGCCCGCCGGAACCCGCCGGGGGCCAGCGCGGTTGCGCCCCGGCCATTGCTTTCTTATACTAACACTTAGTCATGCTAACCATGCGACCGGGCCCGCACCGGGCCGAGCGGGCGGCGGGCGGCGCCGAGCGCTGCGCGCGCCAGATCTTGGAGGTGGTGCCGAGGGCCATGCGCCTCCTCCGCGAGGAGATGCGCTCCGGGATCGGCCTGGGGCTCTCCGTCCCGCAGTTCCGCGCCCTCGCCTTCCTCGATCGCAGCCCGGGGGCCTCGCTCTCGGCGGCGGCCGCCTTCCTCGGCGTGGCCGGCCCGACCGCCTCGACCATGGTCGAGCGCCTGGTGCGGCGCGGGCTGGTGCAGCGGGGCGACGACCCGCGGGAGCGGCGGCGGGTGAGGCTGGAGCTCACCCGGGCCGGGGCGGTCCTCCTGGAGCGAGCCCGCTCCCGGGCCCGCGCCAGCATGGCGGAGCGGCTCTCCGCGCTCGACGGCGCGGAGCTCTCCGCCCTCTCCGGCGGGCTGGAGCTCCTGGCGCGGGCGCTCCCCGCGCCCGCCGATCGGGGAGGCCGTCCGTGAGCGAGGACGAAGGCGCCGCGGGCGAGGCCCCGGGCGCGCCCATCCCGGCGGTGGAGACCGTGGGCCTCACCCGGCGGTTCGGGACCCTGACGGCCGTGGACGCGCTGACGCTCTCGGTCCCGCGGGCCACCATCTTCGGCCTCCTGGGGCCGAACGGCGCGGGGAAGACCACCACCCTGAAGATGCTCACCACCCTCCTGCCGCCCAGCGCCGGCACCGCCCGGGTGAGCGGCCTCGACGTGGTGGCGCAGCCGCGCGAGGTGCGCCGAGAGATCGGCTACGTCCCGCAGCTGGTGTCGGCGGAGGGGGCGCTGACCGCCTGGGAGAACCTGATGGTCTTCGCCCGGCTGCACGGCGTGCCGCGGCGCGAGCGGGACGAGCGGGTGCGCCAGGCCCTGGAGATGATCGGGCTCGCGGAGGCGTCCGGCGTGATCGTGAAGAAGTTCTCGGGCGGCATGATCCGGCGGCTGGAGATCGCCCAGGCCATCATCCACCGGCCCAGCGTCCTGCTCCTGGACGAGCCCACCGTGGGGCTCGACCCGGTGGCCCGGCGCACGGTCTGGGAGCACGTCCGGGAGCTGCGCGAGCTGCTGGGGACCACCGTGCTCCTCACCACCCACTACATGGAGGAGGCGGACGAGCTGTGCGACGCGGTGGCCATCCTCCACCGGGGCCGGATGGCCGCCCTGGGCCCCCCGGCGCAGCTCAAGGCGCAGGTGGGCGAGGGCGCCACCCTCGACGACGTCTTCGCCCACCACACCGGGAACGCGCTGGACACCGGAGGGACCTACCGTGAAGTCGCCCGAACTCGCCGGACCGCCCGCCGCCTCGGCTGAAGGGGCCAGGCCCGGCGCCTCCACCCGCGACGGGCACCCCCAGGGGATCCTCGGCGCCGTGGCGGCGTTCGCCGAGCAGGCGCTGACCATCGCCTGGGCCGAGACCCGCAAGCTGCGGCGCGACTCGACCGAGATCTTCACCCGCGCCGTCCAGCCGGTGCTCTGGCTGGGCATCTTCGGGGTCATCATGGGCCGGGCCCGGGCCATCCCCACCGGCCCGGTGGGCTACCTCGACTTCCTGGTGCCGGGAATCCTCGCCCAGAGCGTCCTCTTCGTGGCCATCTTCTACGGCATCTCGCTCATCTGGGAGCGCGACCTGGGCATCCTCCACAAGTACCTGGCCAGCCCCGCCTACCGGACGGCGCTGGTGGCGGGCAAGGCGGCCTCGGCCGGAATCCGGGCCCTGCTCCAGGCGGTGATCGTCGGGCTGGTGGCGGTGCTCATGGGCGCCCACCTCCGGCTCTCGCCGCTGCCGCTTCTGGGCTCGGCGGTGTTCATCGTGCTCGGGGCGGCCGTGTTCTCCACCTTCTCCCTGGCGGTGGCCTGCGTGGTGAAGACCCGCGAGCGCTTCATGGGCATCGGCCAGCTCCTCACCATGCCGCTCTTCTTCGCCAGCAACGCCATCTACCCGCTCTCCCTCATGCCCCGGGGGCTCCAGGTCCTCTCGCGCGGGAACCCGCTCACCTACCAGGTGGACGCCCTGCGGGCGCTCATGATCGAGGGGGGCCAGAGCGTCACCGGGCTGGGGCTCGACCTGGCGGTGGAGCTGGGGGTGCTCCTCGTCCTCGTCGCCGTCGCCGCCCGGCTCTATCCGACGACGGTCAACTGACGGGCGCGCCCCGTGACCTCGGCTCCCGGGAGCCTTCCGGCGCACGCCCGAAAAGGGGGCGAGCCCTCGGCAAGCGCGGAGCTTGCTGCGGTTTCCGAGCAGGCCCGAGAGCCCCCGTCAGGGCGGGTCGGAGGCACCCCGGAGGCGGGCGTGCGGGCCGGGAAGGCGGAGAAGCGCTCCCGGGGTCGGGGCGGCGGGAGCGCGGGGGCCCTCGTGCGAGCCCCGGAGGAAGGGGCTCCCTCCACGGCCGCACGCGGCCGTGGACGCCCCTCGGGCGCCGCTCCGGCGGGCTCCGCGCGCGGCCTTCCCCCGCGTGGACACCCGGGCGCGCGTACGGTAGGGATCGCGCTTCCCCCTTGGACCCGCTGTCCCAAAGGACCTTCGATGCTCGACCATCCCGTCAAGCGCCCGCCGCCCGTCGGTGAGCGAGGGCGCCGCGGCCTGCCGTTCCTGCTCGTCCCCCTGGCGATCCTCGCCTGCTCCCGCTCGGCGCCCCCGGCGCAGATGGCCCAGGGTCCGGTGGAGGTGACGGCGATCACGCTCGCGCCCAAGGCGGTGGCCCTGCAGCGCGAGCTGCCCGGGCGCGTCTCGGCCTTCCGGGTGGCCGAGGTCCGGGCCCGGGTGAACGGGATCGTGCTGAAGCGCCTCTTCCAGGAGGGCGCCGACGTCAAGGCGGGGCAGCGGCTGTTCCTCATCGACTCGGCCCCCTACCGCGCCGCCCTGGACAGCGCCAAGGCCCAGCTGGCGCGGGCCGAGGCGGGCCTGGCCTCGGCCCGCCTGCAGGCGCAGCGCTACGGCGAGCTGGTCGGCGCCAACGCCGTGAGCAAGCAGGAGTACGACAACGCCGTGGCCGCCCAGAAGTCCGGCGAGGCCGAGGTGGCGGCGGCCCAGGCGGCCATCGAGACCGCCACCATCAACCTCGACTACACCACCGTGACCGCGCCGGTGTCGGGGAGGATCGGCCGCGCGGCCGTGACCGAGGGAGCGTACGCCCAGGCCGGTCCGGCCACCCTGCTCGCCACCATCCAGCAGCTGGATCCCGTCTACGTGGACGTGGAGCAGTCGTCGACGGAGCTGCTCAGGCTCCGGCGCGCCCTGGAGAGCGGCCAGCTCAAGGGCAGCGGGCCCGACCAGGCGCCGGTGTCGGTGATCCTGGAGGACGGCAGCGTCTACTCACAGCCGGGGAAGCTGGAGTTCTCGGACGCGACCGTCGACCCCAGCACCGGGTCGGTGGCGCTGCGCGCCCTGGTCCCCAACCCCAGGGCCGAGCTCCTCCCCGGCATGTTCGTCCGCGCCCGCCTGACCCAGGGAGAGGAGCCGGCCGCGCTGCTGGTCCCGCAGCTGGCGGTCTCGCGCGGGCCGACCGGGGAGGCCACCGTCCTGGTGGTGGGGGAGGGGGGAAAGGTCGAGGTCCGCCCCATCGTGGCGGACCGGGTGGTGGAGAACTCCTGGCTGGTGAGCAAGGGGCTCAAGGAGGGCGACCAGGTCATCGTGAGCGGGATCCAGAAGGTGCGGCCCGGCTCGCCGGTCAAGGTGGTCCCCGCGGCGGCCCCAGGCGCCGCCCCGGCCTCCCCGGCGGCGACGAGCTCGAGGTAAGAGATGGCCCGCTTCTTCATCGATCGCCCCATCTTCGCCTGGGTCATCGCCATCCTCATCATGATGGCCGGCGCCATCGCGCTGACCACCCTGCCGGTGTCGCAGTACCCGGCCATCGCCCCCCCCAACATCGCCATCAGCGCCACCTACCCGGGCGCCTCCGCCAAGACGGTCGAGGACGCGGTCACCCAGGTGATCGAGCAGAAGATGAACGGCATCGATCACCTCCGCTACATGACCTCGAGCAGCGACTCCTCCGGAACCGCGCAGGTGACGCTGACCTTCGACGCCGACACCAACCCGGACATCGCCCAGGTGCAGGTGCAGAACAAGCTGCAGCTGGCCATGCCGCTCCTGCCCGAGGAGGTCCAGCGCCAGGGGGTGAGGGTCCAGAAGGCCGTCAACAACTACCTGCTCATCGTCGCCTTCATCTCCGAGGACGGCAGCATGCAGCGGAGCGACCTGGCCGACTACGCCGCCACCGCGGTGGTGGACCCCATCGGCCGGGTCAGCGGCGTGGGGGACGTGCAGCTGTTCGGCGCCCAGTACGCCATGCGCATCTGGCTCGACCCGCGGAAGATGACCGACTTCGGGCTCACCCCCGCCGACGTCACCGCCGCCGTCCGCGCCCAGAACGCCCTGGTCTCGGCGGGCCAGCTGGGCGGCGCGCCGGCGGTGGCCGGCCAGCAGATCAACGCCACCATCACCGCCCAGACCCGGCTGCAGACCGCGGGCGAGTTCGAGCAGATCCTGCTGCGGGTCACGCCCTCCGGCGCGCTGGTGCGGCTCAAGGACGTGGCCCGGGTGGAGCTCACCGGCGAGCTGGCCGACGTGGACAGCCTCTACAACAACCAGCCGGCCGCTGCCATGGGGATCAAGCTCGCCCCC
Organism: Anaeromyxobacter sp.; assembly: GCA_035541675.1. Lineage (GTDB taxonomy): Bacteria > Myxococcota > Myxococcia > Myxococcales > Anaeromyxobacteraceae > Anaeromyxobacter. The sequence continues at coordinate 7,827 of DATKMW010000041.1, forward strand.
GGCGCCAACGCCCTGCGCACGGTCCAGGCGGTGAAGGCTCGCCTGGACGAGCTGGGGCGCTACTTCCCGCGCGGGATGCAGCTGCGCTACCCCATCGACACCACCACCTTCGTGCGCCTCTCCATCGAGGAGGTGGTGAAGACGCTGCTCGAGGCCATCGCCCTGGTCTTCGTGGTGATGTTCCTCTTCCTCCAGAACTTCCGCGCCACCCTCATCCCCACCATCGCCGTGCCGGTGGTGCTGCTCGGGACCTTCGGGGTCCTCTCGGCGCTGGGCTTCGGCATCAACACCCTGACCATGTTCGGCCTGGTGCTGGCCATCGGGCTCCTCGTCGACGACGCCATCGTGGTGGTGGAGAACGTGGAGCGGGTCATGAGCGAGGAGGGCCTCTCGCCGCGGGAGGCCGCCCGCAAGTCGATGGGCCAGATCACCGGAGCCCTGGTGGGCATCGCCCTGGTCCTCTCGGCGGTGTTCATCCCCATGGCCTTCTTCGGCGGCTCGGTGGGGGTCATCTACCGGCAGTTCTCGGTCACCCTGGTGTCGTCGATGGTGCTCTCGGTGGTGGTGGCGCTGATCCTCACCCCGGCCCTGTGCGCCACGCTCCTCAAGCCGGTGGAGGAGCACCACGGGGCGAGGCGCGCCATGGCCTGGTTCAACCGGCTCTACGACTTCGGGCTGGGCCGCTACCTGAAGATCGTGAAGGGCCTGCTCCACGGCTGGGCACCGGCGGTGGCGTTCTACGCCGTGGTGGTGGCGGTCCTCCTCGTCCTGCTCCACCGCCTGCCCACGGGCTTCCTGCCCGACGAAGACCAGGGCACGATGTTCGTCCAGGTGCAGCTGCCCCCCGGGGCCACCCTGGAGCGCACCCGCGCGGTGATGATCCAGGTCACCGACCACCTCCTCAAGGAGGAGAAGGACGCCATCCAGTCGGTCATCGGGATCCTGGGCTTCAACTTCGCCGGCCGCGCCCAGAGCAACGGCGTGGCCTTCGTCCAGCTCAAGGACTGGAGGCAGCGGGAGGATCCGCGGCTCAAGGCCAAGGCGGTGGCCGGTCGGGTGACCGGTGCGCTCCAGCGGATACGCGAGGCGACCATCTTCGCCTTCACCCCCCCGGCCGTCTCCGAGCTGGGCAACGTCTCCGGCTTCGACATGCAGCTGCAGGATCGCGCCGGGCTGGGGCACGAGGCGCTGCTCGGGGCGCGGAACCAGCTCCTGGGGGCCACCCGCCAGGACCAGACCGTCAACCGGGTCCGCCCCAACGGCCAGGACGACACCCCCCAGTTCAAGGTCGACGTGGACTGGGGCAAGGCCGCCGCCCTGGGCCTCTCCTTCGCCGACATCAACAACAACATCTCCTCGACCTGGGGCCTCACCTACGTCAACGACTTCATCGACCGGGGCCGGGTGAAGAAGGTCTACCTGCAGGGCGACGCGCCGTTCCGCATGCAGCCCGCCGACGTCGATCGCTGGTACGCGCGCAGCCAGGGCGGCGAGATGACGCCCTTCTCGGCCTTCGCCACCGGGCGCTGGACCTACGGGTCGCCCCGGCTGGAGCGGTTCAACGGCATCTCCTCGGTGGAGATCGTCGGGGAGCCCGGGCCGGGGCGGAGCACCGGCGAGGCCATGAAGGCCATGGAGCGGATGGTGTCGTCGCTCCCCCAGGGCATCGGCATGGAGTGGACCGGGCTCTCCTTCGAGGAGCGCCTGGCGAGCGCCAACGAGGGAGCGCTCTACGGCATCTCCCTGCTGGTGGTGTTCCTGTGCCTGGCGGCGCTCTACGAGAGCTGGTCCATCCCCTTCGTGGTCATGCTGGTGGTCCCCATGGGCGTGGTGGGGGCGGCCATCGCCGCCACCGTCCGCGGGGCCCCCTCCGACGTGTTCTTCCAGGTGGGCCTGCTCACCACCATCGGCCTGTCAGCCAAGAACGCCATCCTCATCGTCGAGTTCGCCCGGGCCCAGCACCAGGCCGGCCAAGACCTCATCGAGGCCACGCTCGCGGCCGCGCGCATGCGGCTGCGCCCCATCCTCATGACCTCCATGGCCTTCATCCTGGGCGTCTTGCCCCTGGCGGTCGCCCGGGGAGCGGGCTCGGGCGGCCAGAACGCCATCGGATGGGCGGTGGCCGCGGGCATGGCCTCGGCCACGGCCCTGGCGGTGCTCATCATCCCCGTGTTCTTCGTGGTCATCGTCCGCTACACCGGCGGGCACCGCGGGCCTCCTCGCAGGGGGGCCGAGCCCACCGCCCCGGCCGCGGGCAAGGACGGCGGCCATGCGTGACCTCCTCCCCCCCGCGCTCCTCGCGGCCCTCCTCTCCGCCTGCTCCCTGGCCCCGAAGTACCAGCGGCCGGCCGCGCCGGTGCCGGACTCCTGGCCGGTCGCGCCGGCGGCGGCGGCCGAGGGGAGCGTCGCCGCGGCCGACCAGGGCTGGCGGGACGTCCTCGGCGACCCGCGCCTGCAGGCGGTGGTGGCGCTGGCCCTCTCGAACAACCGGGACCTGCGCGTCGCCTCCCTGAACGTGGAGCTGGCCCGGGCCCGCTACGGGATCGCCCGCTCGGCCCAGTTCCCCGAGCTGGACGCCTCGGGGAACTACCTGCGGGCCCGCACCCCCCTCGACCAGAGCGTGGTCCGCGTGCCCTACACCTCGAGCATGTGGACCGTGGGCGTGGGGGTCACCGCCTGGGAGCTCGACCTCTGGGGCCGGGTCCGCAGCCTCAAGGAGGCGGCCCTGCAGAGCTGGTTCTCGACGGTGGAGGCCCAGCGCGCCGCCCACCTCTCGCTCGTGGCCGAGACCGCCAGCCTCTACCTCGCCACCCGTGCCCTGGACGAGGAGGTCGACCTGACGAGGCGGACCCTCTCGCTGGTGCAGTCCTCCTACGATCTCACGCGGCGCCGCTACGAGGTGGGGCAGGTCTCGGAGCTCGACCTCCGCACGGCCGAGGTCCAGGTCGAGACCGCCCGCGTCAACCTGGCCGCGCTCTCGCAGCAGCGGGCCCTGCTCGGGGACGCGCTGGTCCTCCTGGTCGGGGCGCCTCTCCCCGACGACCTCCCGCCGCCCGCGCCCCTCGACGCCTCGGGGATCGTGGCCGACCTCCCGGCCGGCCTCCCCTCGGACCTCCTGCGGCGGCGGCCCGACCTCCTGGGGGCCGAGCACTCCCTCATGGCCGCCAGCGCCAACATCGGCGCGGCCCGGGCGGCCTTCTTCCCCACCATCTCCCTCACCGCCCAGGGCGGCTTCTCCTCGGTGGAGATCGACCACCTCTTCGACCAGAGCTCGGGGATGTGGATGTTCTCGCCCCGCATCACCCTGCCCATCTTCGACGGGGGGCGGAACTCGGCCAACCTGAAGGTCACCGAGGTCTCCCGAGACCTGGCCGTCGCCCAGTACGAGAAGTCGATCCAGGTGGCCTTCCGCGAGGTCGCCGACGCCCTGCAGTCGCGCGGCGAGATCGAGACCCAGATCGACGGGCTCTCCCGGCGCAGCGCGGCCGCCGAGCGTCGCTACCAGCTGGCCCAGCTCCGCTTCGAGAAGGGCGTGGACAGCTCGCTGGTGGTCCTCTCCGCCCAGCAGGATCTCTACGCCGCCCAGCAGCTCCTGGTGCAGGCGCGGCTCGCTCGGCTGCAGAACCTGGTCGGGCTCTACCGGGCGCTGGGCGGCGGCTGGCTGGAGAGGACCGCGCAGGGCGAGCCGAAGGGCTGATCCCGGGAAGGGTGGCCGCCGCCCAGCGGGCTCGCCGGCGGGGCTCGCTCAGCCGGCCAGGCCGGCGGCCGGGTATTCCGCCCGGCGGAGGATCTGCACCGTGGCGTGCCGCCCGTCGGTCCGCCACCCCGGGTCCTCTCGCCCGGCGCGCTCGACCGCCTCGGCCGACAGGCCGGCCACGCACTCCGACTTGAGGACCCGGAGGAAGACGGCGCGGCGGAGCGGCGCGCGGCAGGCGAGCTCCAGCGGGGTGGTGGGCGGCCAGGCGCGGTCCTCCAGCGCCCGGCGGAAGTTGGCGTCCCCCTTCACCACCAGCACCACCTCCGGGGCGGCGACGATGGGCGCCAGCCCGGGTGCGGAGAGGTTCCAGGGGGCGTTGAGCTCGGGGTAGGCGCGGACCTCGATCCGGCCGCTCGCCAGGAGCGAGCGGACCTCCGCCGTCGCGCGCCCGAGTCCGGGGGCCCCGGGGGCCTCGTCCACCAGCTCGAAGAGCCGGTCGACGTCCAGGGCGGTCGCATCGGAGACGAACATGGGGTCGCGCTTCACCGCCAGCTCGATGACGGCCCGGGGCGCCGCGCGGGCCAGGGCTCGTGCCAGGAGGAGGTCGTAGTAGAGCTCGCTCATGGCGTTGTCGGCCAGGATCCGGATCCGGTCGCCGGCGGTGAGCAGCCCGAGGACCTCGGACCACGGATCCTCGTGGAGGAGCGCCGTTCTCCCGGCGCCGAACGCCTGCATCTCGGGGTTGCTGGCGTCGGCCAGGTTGGCCTTGAGGCTGCGCTCCACCGCGGCGCGCAGGGCGGGCCCGGCGGGCCCGGCGTCGGCCTCGAGCGCGGCCCGGCTCGCCTCCTCCATGGCGAGGAGCGAGACGGCGAAGTCCTCTCTCTTGGCGGTCGCGAACGGATCGATGCCGGTCTCGAAGTACCCGGTCTCGAGGAGCAGCCAGGCGTAGAGGTACGCCTCCCACAGGAAGAACGGCAGGACGGCGAGCCGGCGCCCCAGGTAGGTGGCAAAGAACTCCTCCCAGCGCCTCGAGTCCTCGGTCGGCAGGGGGAGCCGCCGCACCGGGATCTGGAGGGGCCGCGCCACCGCCTCCTCCAGCCTGGCGCGGGCCCCGGCGGAGAGCGGCGCCGTGGCGAGCAGGTCGGACACCAGGCGGGGTAGGCGGTGGACCAGTGTGAGATGGGCGAACGACCTGGGGTCCTGGGCGTCGAGAGGTGGCGGCGGAGGAAGGACCATTCGTGGTTCGAGGCAGGGGACGCGGCGCCGGCGGGGTCGCGCCCGGCGCCGAGGCGACGAGAGCCTACAGCCCGGCGGGTTACGGCGATAGCTTCCGTGCGCTCGGTCGATCTCTCGCCCCGGTGCGGCCCGCGCCGTACCTTCAGACTAGACCCATGAGCGGTCCATGCGGTTCGGGCCTTCGCACTCGGGGTGACCGTACGCCCCGGTCAGCGCGTGTTCGCACCCCAACAAGGCCTCGCAATGGCGAGTTGGAAAGGAAACGCTTGGGCGGTGCCGCTGACTGACCGGCTCGAGGAGTCCTTCAGCGCTGGCGACCACGCGCCCGACGCCCGCGATCACGGATCCGCCGCTGCGGTAGGGAGCCCGCTCCTGGGGACGCGCAGCCCGTTGATGCAGGCTGCTCTTCGGCGGGTGGAGTCCGTGGCCCGCGCCAGCGCGCCGGTGGTCATCCTGGGCGAGACCGGTACCGGGAAGGAGGTCCTGGCCAGGGAGATCCACCGCAGGGGCCCGCGTGCCCGAGGGCCCTTCGTGCCGGTGAACTGCGGCGCCCTCCCTGGGGACCTGCTGGAGAGCGAGCTCTTCGGCCACGTGCGCGGGGCATTCAGCGGCGCGGTGGCCGATCGTGCCGGTCTCTTCCACGCCGCCGAGGGCGGGACCCTGCTGCTCGACGAGGTGGCCGACCTGCCCCTGCAACTCCAGGTCAAGCTGCTCCGGGTGCTCCAGGGCGGCGAGGTGCGCCGGGTCGGGGCCAACCGTTCACAGGCGGTGGACGTGCGCGTCATCGCCGCCACCCACAAGGACCTGGACGCGCTGGTCCGGGACCAACTCTTCCGCGAGGACCTCTACTTCCGGCTCAAGGTGTTCACCTTCCGCCTGCCGCCGCTCCGCGAGCGCGCCGAGGACGTGGTGCCGCTCTTCCGCCACCTCCTGGAGCTCGAGCGGAAGGGTCCCTGCCGGGTCTCGCCGGTGGCCGAGGCGGTGCTTCGGGGATATCGCTGGCCGGGCAACATCCGGGAGCTGGCCAACGCCGTGCGCCACGCCGCGACCCTGGTCGAGGGGGATCTGGTCGAGCTCCATCACCTGCCCGAGGAGATCGTCCGCACCAGCGAACAGGCGCCCCCGTCGCGCGAGCTCCCATCGCTGGAAGAGGTGGAGCGCAACCACATCCTGGCCGTGCTCGAAGCCTGCCGCGGGGTGCAGTCGGTGGCGGCCCGGGTCCTGGGGATCGCCCGGAACACCCTGGGCCGCAAGCTGCGCGCCTACGGCGTGAGCGTCTCCGAGGAAGGCGACGACCCACAAAAGAAAGGATCGGAGCCCGAGGAGCCATCCCCGGAAAGCCCCCGGCGGGATTGACGAATGGTGCGTGTCGCGCTCGGGAGAAGCGACACCCGCTCAGGCGCCCCGGGCGGTGGCCTGCTTGTACTCCTCCCAGGCTCGCTCGAACTCCGAGACCAGACCATCGTAGTGCTCGGCCCCGGTGCGCGCCAGCTCGTCGAGCAGCCGGTAGAGGTCGGCCCGGAGCAGGTCGAGCTGGACGGGAACCTCGTCGGGGTCGGTTGCGTCGGGAGGGGGATCGGGAACGCCATCCCGGATGCCAGGGGGCAATGGCATTGCGTGCTCCGAGGTCCGGTCTAGCATCGGGCGAGCCAAACGCCGGAGACTAGCCACCAGGCCGGGCCAGGCCCATCTGCCCGCCTCCGAGGGCTTCGGTGCGCGCGGGACGCTCCGGTGACCGGGCAACACCTCGGGTGAACCGTCGACCCGGCGCCAGGCGTTCCAATTTGTACTTTCCCGCCGCGGTACCGCTCCTGGCCGAAAATCCCGTTTGAGGCCGCGGCCGTTCGTCGCTCGTGGCGGCCCCAGGCGCGCCGGTCGTCGCCGACCCAACTGCCTCACCGTGGAACACGTGGCCCGCGCGGGTCGGCCCGTCGTCGGACCCGGCCTCGCCGGAAACCGCCGGGCCAGCCGATCGATTCGGTGCTCCCGCAACGCGCCTCCAAGGGCCCAGCAGCATGACGGCGGTGGGACGAAAACCACCGGCCCGCCCGCCCGGTCGTCGAGTGGAGGGCCTGGTACATCGGTTGCACAGCGGCCCGCACGGACGTCGGGAGTTGTCCCGGGCGGCACGGCCATTGACGCAGCGTCGAAGCGTGCGGCCCGGGGATCGTCCCAGGAGGGCTGAAGCCGTGGGCAGGCACTCGTGCTGCTCCAGCAAAAACAGGATGCCAAGGGCGAAATTCCCGAACTCGAGGGGTGCCCGACAGGGCTCCCCTGCCCTCGAGGGAATCGCGCCTGATCCTGCGCCACGTCCACGTCCCATGGCCGGTCCGGTCGATCCGGGCCCAACCCGCAAGGAGAGCGCCCATGTCCGCGGTCGTGGCCCTCGCGGCATTCCTGGCCGCGACGGCGGCTCGTCGGTGGGTGGCGGCCGCGCTCGCGGCGGCAACGTCGAGCAGGCGCGGTCGCTTTCCTGGTGGTCGTCCGCCTTGATTGCGCGGCGGTGTTGGCGAGGAGCGGCGTCGGAGCCGCATTCGCACGGGCAGTTGCAGCTTTCGCAGGAGAAGCCGGAGGTCAAAATGATCAGGCAGCGGTTGATCACTCGGGGCTCGCCAGCGGTTCTATTGGTCCTGTTCGCCTTGCCCGCCGCCGCGCAGTCGTTCCGCGTCCAGTGTCCTCCCAGCACCATCACCCACCCGAACGCGGCCAACAACAACGCTGAGCCGGCCTACACCGGGGCCACCTACCCGGCAGCGACCTCCGATTACGCGACCGGAAACACCGGTCCCACCAACGGCGCCATCAAGTGCCAGCAGATCTCGGGCGGCGACGGCTACGCCACCATGGGCGACGGCACGCAGACCTACATGTTCTCGTTCGGGCCGCTCTCCGGGCTGGCGGACATGGCTGCCGGCCAGCCTGGAACGGAGTTCCCGAGCGTGTTCAACACCGTCTACACGGGGCCGCAGCTCCAGCCTGGTGATCCGGCGACGACCGACGGGCCTCTCCCCGGCCCCGTCCTCACCAACTTCACCTACAACGGGGCAGTCGGCCTGACCGGCGACCAGAACAACGCGGTCGCGACCACCGGCGGAGTCCAGGCCACGGGCGTGGCAACGGTTGCCGGCGACATCATCGGCGACGTCACCATCACCAACCCCGGCAAGGGCTACTTCGGGCCGGTCACCGTGACCTTCGGCCCTCCTCCTGCCGGCCCGAACAACGCCACCGCCATCGGGAACGCCATCGTCTCGCCGGCCGGCACGATCACCGGCGTCGACATCACCTTCGCAGGAGAGGGGTACGTCACCGCGCCAACCGTGACGATCAGCGCACCCGTGACCAACTGCGCCAACCTCGCCAGTCCGCCGGCCGAGTGCCTCACCGGCCACGTCGACCCGCGCCAGATCATGGACGTGGGGGTCATGAACGGGAACATCCCGGCGCCGCTCATGGCCATCGACGAGGACGACGAGTTCTTCCTGACCCTCACCAACGTTGGGATGATCATGCGGCCCGACCTCTTCGAGCAGCACACCGTCCACTTTCACGGCTATCCCAACGCCTCATCCTTCTACGACGGCGTGCCGGACGCCTCGGTGGCCATCAACATCGGCGGCAGCTTCACCTACTACTACCTGGCGCCCGACGCCGGGACCTACTTCTGGCACTGCCACATCCCCCCGCCGGAACATCTTCAAATGGGCATGGTGGGCCAGCTCTACGTGAGGCCGCGGCAGAATCGCGTGCCCGTGGGCGGAAGCCTCTACGCCGCCCTGCAGGCGCAGCAGGGCGACCTGCGGACGGCCTGCAACTCGGCTG
>DATKMW010000042.1:0-47825 GCA_035541675.1 Anaeromyxobacter sp.
AGGTGCGCGGCGGGGAAGTCCTCGCCCACCACCGCCACCGCCCGCACCGGCCCGAAGAAGGCCGCGCAGGTGGAGAAGTAGCAGGCCGATCCCCCCAGCACCTCGTCGCGCCGGCCGAAGGGGGTCTCCAGGGAGTCAAGCGCCACCGAGCCGACGACGACGAGGGACATGGTTTCGCTCTCGGGGCTGCGGGGTGGAGGGCCCCGAGCCTCCCGCAGCCCGGAGCCGGTGGCCCACCAGGGGCCACGAGGGTCCTCGCTTACCTCGACCCGGCCGGGGCGGTCAACGGCGCCGTGCCGCGCCGGCGCGGGTCTCCAGGACCGCCCTCCGAAGCCAGCTGCCCGCAGGCGGCGGAGATGTCGCGACCGCGGCTCCTGCGCACCACCACGGTGAGGTTGCGCGCCACCAGGGCGTCGAGGAAGGCCTGCACGGTCTCCGGGGCCGGCGACCGGAAGCCCAGTCCCGGGTTCTCGTTGTAGGGGATGAGGTTCACCTTGGCCGGGATGCCCCTCACCAGGTCGGCCAGGCGCCGGGCGTCCTCCAGCGTGTCGTTGACGCCGCCGAGCAGCACGTACTCGAAGGTGATGCGCCGCCCGTTCCGGGCCGGGAACTCCCGGCAGGCCCTGAGCAGCTCGGCGATGGGGTAGCGGCGGTTGACCGGCATGAGCGCGTCGCGCTGGGCATCGGTGGTGGCGTTCAGGGAGATGGCCAGCTTCACCGGCGTCTCCTCCCCGAGCCGCCGGATGTTGGGCACCAGCCCCGAGGTGGAGACGGTGACGCGGCGGTGGGAGAAGTTCGGCCCCTCCGGCGAGAGGAGCAGCTCCAGCGCCAGCTTCACGTTGCGGTAGTTGGCCAGCGGCTCGCCCATTCCCATGAACACCAGGTTGGTGAGGGGGCGGGGCCCGGGCGCGATGCCCAGCTCCAGCAGGCGGCGGTTGGCGCGGTGGACCTGGTCGACGATCTCGCCGGCGGACAGGTTGCGCGAGAGCCCCATGGTGGCGGTGAGGCAGAAGGTGCAGCCCACCGCGCAGCCCACCTGCGTGGAGACACAGAGCGTCCGCCGCTCCGGCTCGGGCAGGTAGACCGCCTCGACCACCTTGCCGTCCAGGGCCCGGAAGGCCCACTTGATGGTGCCGTCGGCCGAGACCTGCTCCTCGGCCCGCCCCAGGGTGGTGAGGCGGGCTTCGCGGGAGAGCGCCTCGCGCAGCGCCCGGGGCAGATCGGTCATCTCCTCCAGGGTGGCCGCCCCCTGCCGGTGCAGCCAGCGGTAGAGCTGGCGAGCCCGGAACGGCCGCTCGCCCATGCGCCCCAGGAGCTCTCCGAGGAGCGCGAGGGGGAGCGCCCGCAGGTCCGGCCGCCCGTCGCGGCCTGGCCGCTCGCCCTCCCCCTCCCCTGGCTCGAGCACGTCCACGCCCTCTCCTTCTAGGCGCGCCGGCCGCCCGGCGCGACCCCGGCTGCCGGCGCCGCGCCCGGGTGGGCGATCTCCACCCGCGTGACCCGCCGCTCGTCCGCGGCGCGCACCGTGAAGGTGAGCCCCCCCCAGCTGAGGCTGACCCCGACCTCGGGAACCTTCCCGGCGGTGGCGGTCACGAACCCGCCCAGCGTCTCGTAGCCGCCGCCCTCCGGGAAGTGCACCTCGGGCGGGGCCTCGGCCCCGCCCTGGGCCGCGCCCTGCGCCGGCCGCTCGTTGAGGAAGGCCTCCAGGTCGTGGAGCGGGATGGCGGCATCGGCCAGGAAGACCCCCCGGGCCACCGCCCGCACCGGCACCGGCTCCACGTCGGCCTCGTCCTGGATCTCCCCGACGATCTCCTCGAGCACGTCCTCCAGGGTGACCAGGCCGCTCGTGCCCCCGAACTCGTCCACCACCACCGCCAGGTGGGTGCGGCGGCGCTGCATCTCCTTGAGCAGTCGGGAGATCTTCATCCCCTCCGGCACGAAGTAGGCGGGCTTGAGGTGCCGAACCAGGTCGATCTCGCCGCCCCCCCGCAGCCCACCCACCAGCTCCCGGACGATGAGCAGGCCCACCACGTTGTCGATCGAGCCCTGGTAGACGGGCATGCGGCTGTAGGGGTTCTCGCCCACCACCCGCGCCAGCTCGGCCGCGGGGAGATCGCGGTCCAGGGCGACGATGCGCGTCCGCGGCACCATCACCTCCCGCACCACCCGGTCGGCGAACTCGAGGACGCTGTTGAGCAGCTCCTCCTTCACCTCGTCGAGCACGCCCTCCCGCGTGCCCATCTCGATGAGGTACTCGATCTCCTCGCCGGTGACCGAGGGGCCCGCCTTGCCCAGCCCGAGACGGGCCAGGAGCCTCCCGGTGGCCCGGGTCAAGGCGTAGGTGAGCGGCCAGAGCACGAAGCAGAGGACGTGCACCGCCGGGATGGCGAAGAGCGCCGCCCGGACCGGATTGCGCTTGGCCAGCATCTTGGGGACGATCTCCCCCAGGAAGAGGACCGCGGCGGTCATGGCCGCGGTGGTGACCGCCACCGCGCTGGCCGGGGCGAGCCCGGTGAGAGCGGCCACGTCCAGGGAGAGCGCGGCGGCGAGCGCGCCCGCCCCGACGCTCGTGAGCGTGTTGCCGATGAGCAGGGTGGAGAGGACGCGCTCGGGGTGGTCGACCCAGATGCCCAGCAGGTGCGGGCGGCGCCCGCCCTGCTCCCTGAGCTGCCGGGCGCGGGCGTCGCCGAGCGCGGTGAGCGCGGTCTCGGTGCCGGAGCAGAACGCCGCCCCGGCCAGCACCACGGCCGAGAGCAGCCACCTCCCCATCGACACGGCCGGCAAGCCGCTCCCCTCTCCCGTCCCGGCTCGCCCCGCCTCCCCTGATCAGGGCGTCCGGGTCCAGGTGTAGCCGCAGATCTCGACCTCGGAGAAGAAGTACGAGATCTCGATGCGGGCGTTCTCCGGGCTGTCCGAGCCGTGGACGGTGTTGCGCTGGACGTCGGAGGCCAGCTCCCTGCGGATCGATCCCGGCGCGGCCTTGGCCGGGTCGGTGGCGCCCATGACCTCCCGGTTGCGCGCCACCGCGCCCTCGCCCTCCAGCACCATCAGCACCACCGGCCCGCTCGTCATGAAGGCGACCAGGTCGGCGAAGAACGGGCGGGCCCGGTGGACCGCGTAGAACCCCTCGGCCTCGGCCCGGGAGAGCCGGGCCATGCGCAGGGCCACCGGCTTCAGCCCCCGCTCCTCGAGCCGGGCGATGACCTTCCCGATGGCCGCCTTCTCCAGCCCATCCGGCTTGATGATCGACAGCGTCCGCTCGACCGCCATTCCGTACCCTCTTCCGTGAACGGCCCGGGCCTCGGCCCCGGCCGGAAACCAGCCCGGGCCTCAGCGGCGCCGGGGGGAGCCCTTCTTCCCCGCGGCCTTGCGGGAGACGCGCGCCGCCCCGCCCCGACGGTCGGCGCTGGCCCGGCGCTCCGTGCCGTCCCGCCGGCGGTCGCCCCCTCGCGGGCGCGTCCGCGGCGCGGGGCGGCGGGCGAGGAGGTCCTTCATGGCCTGGCCGAGGAGGTGCGGGCCCTCTACCACGGTGATGCCCGCCTCGCGCATGGCCTCGATCTTGGCGGTGGCGGTGCCGCTGCCGCCGGAGATGACCGCGCCGGCGTGCCCCATGCGCTTGCCCGGGGGCGCGGTCCGGCCGGCGATGAATCCCACCACCGGCTTGCGCATGTGATCGCGGACGAAGGCGGCCGCCCTCTCCTCCTCGGAGCCGCCGATCTCGCCGATCATGATGACCGCCTCGGTGCCCGGGTCGGCCTCGAACAGCCTCAGCACGTCGATGAAGTCGGTCCCGTGGACCGGGTCTCCGCCGATGCCGACGGCGGTGGACTGGCCCAGGCCCAGGTCGGTGAGCTGCTTCACCGCCTCGTAGGTGAGGGTGCCCGAGCGCGACACCACCCCGATGCGGCCGGGCCTGTGGATGTGCCCGGGCATGATCCCGATCTTGCACTGGTCCGGGGTGATGACACCGGGGCAGTTCGGGCCGATGAGCCGGGTACCGGGCCGGGACTCGAGCGCCCGCCTGACCCGCACCATGTCCAGGATGGGGATGCCCTCGGTGATGGCCACCACCAGGGCGATCCCGGCCTCGGCCGCCTCGACGATGGCGTCGGCGGCGCCCACCGGCGGGACGAAGATGGCCGAGGCCGTGGCGCCGGTCTTCCGCACCGCGTCGGCCACGGTGTCGAACACCGGCACCTCGTCCTCGAAGTGGCTGCCGCCGCGGCCGGGGGTGACGCCGGCCACCAGCGCGGTCCCGTAGGCCATCATCTGGCGGGCGTGGAAGCTGCCCGCCGATCCGGTGATGCCCTGGACCAGGACCCGGGTCCTCCGGTCGACCAGGATGCTCATGGCTGGCCCCCCCGCACCGCCGCCACCGCCTTGCGGGCGGCGTCGCCGAGATCGTCGGCGGAGGTGATGCGCAGCGTGCTCTCCGCCAGGATCCTCTTCCCCAGCTCGACGTTGGTCCCCTCCAGCCGCACCACCAGGGGGATGCGCAGCTCGACCTGGCGCGCCGCCGCCACGATGCCGTTGGCGATGACGTCGCATTTCATGATGCCGCCGAAGATGTTCACCAGGACGGCCTTCACCTCGGGGTCGGCCAGCAGGATCTTGAAGGCCGCGGTCACCTTCTTCTCGTCGGCGCCGCCGCCCACGTCGAGGAAGTTGGCCGGCTGGCCGCCGGAGAGCTGGATCACGTCCATGGTGGCCATGGCCAGCCCGGCGCCGTTCACCATGCAGCCGATGTTGCCCTGGAGGGCGATGTAGGAAAGGTCGAACTCCTTGGCCTGGGCCTCCTTGGGATCCTCCTCGTCCGGATCGCGCAGCGCCGCCACGTCCTTGTGGCGGAAGAGCGCGTTGTCGTCGAAGTTCATCTTGGCGTCGAGGGCCAGCACGCCGCCCTCGGCGGTGAGCACCAGCGGGTTCACCTCCACCAGCGAGGCGTCGGTGGCCAGGCAGGCCTGGTAGAGGCCGGTGGCGAAGCGGACGAAGGCGGGGACGGCGTCGCCGGCGAGCCCCAACCCGAAGGCCACCCGGCGCGCCTGGAAGCCCGCCAGCCCCAGGAGCGGATCGATCCACTCGCGCAGGATCTTCTCCGGGTGCTTGGCGGCCACCTCCTCGATGTCCACGCCGCCCTCGGACGAGGCCATCAGCGCCATCCGCCCCGCCTCGCGGTCGAGGGTGAGGCCGAGGTAGAGCTCGCGGGCGATGCGGCAGCCCTCCTCGACGTACACCTTCCGCACCCGCTGGCCGCCCGGCCCGGTCTGCGGGGTCCGCAGCATCATCCCCAGCATGGACTGGGCGTGGGCCCGGGCCTCCTCCGGGGAGCGAGCCAGCTTCACCCCGCCCCCCTTGCCCCTGCCGCCGGCGTGGATCTGCGCCTTCACCACCACCGTCCCGGTCAGCTGCCGGGCGGCGGCCTCCGCCTCGTCGGCGGTGGCCGCGAGCACGCCCCGGGGCACGGCCACCCCGTGGCGGCCCAGGATCTCCTTGGCCTGGTACTCGTGGATCTTCATGCGCTACTCCGCCGGCCGCTCGCGCCGGACCCAGTCCTTCACCACCTGGACGGTGGTGGCCCGGAACAGGTCGGCGAGCGAGGTGGTGAGGGGGATGCGCTTGGGGCAGACCTCGACGCAGTTCTGGCTCTTGCCGCAGCCCTGGATCCCGTCGCTCCCGGTCAGGGCCCGCAGGCGCTCGGCCTGGTTCAGGCGGCCGCTGGGGTGGGCGTTGAAGAGCCGGACCTGGCTGATGGGCGCCGCCCCCATGAACGGGCTGTGCTCGTTCACCTGGGGACAGGCCTCCAGGCAGCATCCGCAGGTCATGCAGGTGGAGAGGACGTACATCCACTCCTGGTCGCTGGAGGCCTGCCGGGGCCCCGGCCCCAGGTCGTGGGTCCCGTCGATGGGCACCCAGGCCCGGACCTTCTTCAGGGCCTCGAACATCCGCTGGCGGTCGACCATCAGGTCGCGCACCAGCGGGAACTTGGACATGGGCTCCAGGGTGACGGGCTGCTCCAGCTGGTCGATGAGGGCGGTGCAGGCCTGGCGCACCTTCCCGTTCACCACCATGCTGCAGGCCCCGCACACCTCCTCCAGGCAGCTGCAGTCCCAGACCACCGGGGTGGTCCGGTTGCCGTCGGCGGTGAGCGGGTTGCGCTGGATCTCCTGGAGGCAGGAGATGACGTTGAGGTTGGGCTTGTAGGGGATCTTGAACGCCTCGATGCGCGCGGGCAGGCCCGGGCCGTCCTGCCGCTTGACGCGCAGCTCGATGTGCGTCGGGGCGGGGGCCGCGGTCTTGCCGTTCGGGTGCGTGGCCATGTTCGGTCTCCGCTCCTAGTCGTAGTGGCGCGGCTCGGGCGCCAGCACCGGGGTGGGCACGTCGCGGTAGGTGATCTCCGGCCCCTGGTCGGTGAAGCGGGCCATGGTGGTCTTCCGCCACCGCTCGGTGTTGGCCTTCCACAGGGCCATGAACTCCGGGTCGTCCTTGGGGCTCTTGGTCTTGGGCCGCGGCAGGGCGAAATCGGGCTTGTAGTGCGAGCCGCGGAACTCGTCCCGCAGCAGCGCCCCCTTGGCGATGACCTTGGCCAGCTCCAGCATGTTCCAGAGCTGGTTCACGAAGGCCAGGGACTGGTTCATGGTCCGGCCGGTGTCGAGGACGCTGACGTCCCGGGCCCGGGCGGTGAGCGCGTCCAGCTCCTCCAGCGTCTTGCGGAGCTTCCCGTTCTCGCGCACCACCGTGCAGTTCTCGGTCATGAGGTCGCCCAGCTCGCGGGCGATGCGCCAAGGGTTCTCCTTGCCGGAGAGGGCCCGGATCTTCTCGAGCCGGTCCTTCCAGTAGGCCCTGGCCCGATCGAGGAGGGAGGCCGGCACCGCCCCGGCGCCCGACCTGGCGTTCTGGGCGTGGAGGGCCATGGCGGGCCCGGCGATCTGCCCGGCGTAGATGCAGGAGAGGAGCGAGTTGGCGCCGAGCCGGTTGGCGCCGTGGTACTGGTACTCGCACTCCCCGGCGGCGTAGAGGCCGGGGATGCTGGTCACCTGGTTGCGCGGCGAGGGGACGATGTTGGCCTTCCCGTCCGCCTCGTAGTCGACCCAGAGCCCGCCCATCGAGTAGTGCATGCCCGGGAAGATCTCCATGGGCACGTGGCGGGGATCGACGCCGCGGAACTTCTCGTAGATCTCCAGGACGCCGCCCAGCTTGCGGGTGAGGACGTCGGGGGGGATGTGGGTCATGTCGAGGTAGACGGCGTCGCGCCCCTCGATCCCCAGCTTCATCTCCCGGCACACCTGGAAGATCTCGCGGGTGCCCACGTCGCGCGGCACCAGGTTCCCGAACTTCGGGTAGCGCTCCTCCAGGAAGTACCAGGGCTGCCCCCGGGGCGGCATGGGCTTGCCGGTGACCGGGTCGGTGGCCCGCCCGTCGGAGGGCACCCACACCCGCCCGCCCTCGCCGCGCAGCGACTCGCTCATGAGCCGGAGCTTGTCGTCGCCGGGGATGGCCGAGGGGTGGACCTGGATGAACTCGCCGTTGGCGTAGGTGGCGCCCTCGACGTAGGCCCGGGCCGCGGCCGAGCCGGTGTTGATGACCGAGTTGGTGGAGCGGCCGAAGACGACTCCCGGGCCGCCGGTGGCCAGGCACACGGCCTCGGCAGGGAAGGCCTGCAGCTCCAGGGTGCGCAGGTCCGCGGCCACGATGCCGCGGCAGGCCCCCTCCTCGTCGAGGACGCTGCCCATGTACTCCCAGTACTCGTACTTCCTGACCAGCCCCTCCACCTCGTAGCGCCGCACCTGCTCGTCGAGGGCGTAGAGGAGCTGCTGCCCGGTGGTGGCGCCGGCGAAGGCGGTGCGGTGGTGGAGCGTGCCGCCGAAGCGCCGGAAGTCGATGAGCCCCTCCGGCGTCCGGTTGAAGGTCACGCCCATCCGGTCGAGCAGGTAGATGATGCCGGGGGCGGCGTAGCACATGCCCTTCACCGGCGCCTGCTCGGCCAGGAAGTCCCCGCCCTTGAGGGTGTCCTTGACGTGGATGTCGGGGTGGTCGCCCTCGCCCTTGGTGTTGACGGCGCCGTTGATGCCGCCCTGGGCGCAGACCGAGTGCGAGCGCTTCACGGGGACGATGGAGAACACGTCCACGTGCTTGCCCGCCTCGGCCAGCTTCAAGACCGTCATGAGGCCGGCCAGCCCGCCGCCGACCACGATGTAGCGTCCTTCGGCCATGGGAGTCGATCCTGGGGTGTCGGGTTAGGGAGCTACCGGGAAGTGGATGCGGGCCACGGTGAAGAGGATCGCCGCGGACAGGGCCAGGAACACGAACCAGCCGGCCACCTCGACCCGGTCCTGGGCCTTGCGCCCCACCGCCAGCCCCCAGGAGTAGGCGAAGCCGAACAGGCCGTTGCCCAGGTGGAAGGCGGCGGAGATACCACCGACCAGGTAGACCACGGTCCAGCCCAGGGGCGTCACCGCCCGGGCCACCTGCGCGAAGGTGGTGAGGTCCTCGGGGCCGCGGGAGAGCGCCAGGTGCCCCTCGGGCATGATCCGCAGCTGCCAGACGTGGAGCGCCATGTAGGCGAAGGCGATGAGGCCGCTCCAGCGCTGGGCGGTGTAGAGCCAGTTGCGGCGGTAGGGGTAGGCGCCGGTGTTGGACTCGCCCGTGTACCAGATCCAGAACCCGTACAGCGCGTGGAAGAGGATGGGCACCCCCAGCACGCAGATCTCGATGAGGTAGAAGACCGGCCGCGGCGCCAGCCCCCACAGCTCGTGGATGGAGCGCTCGTAGTCCGCGGGGGAGAGCCCCACCTTCATGTTCTCGAAGAGGTGGAAGAGGAGAAACGCGCCGATGGGGAGGATCCCGCTCAGCGAGTGGAGCTTGTGCAGGGCGAAGGAGTAGTCCCTCGCGGGCGCGGCGACGGCCTCGGACATCTCGCCTCCCTACATGGTGAGGCCGGCCCCACCGCGGGGCCGGCCGACGAGCGGACGGATTCTACAGGCTACAGCCCCGTTTCGGCGACCGACTTGCGGACGCTCTCCACCGACTTCTTGAACATGGCGCGCTCGGCCTCGTCGAGCTCCACCTCCAGCACGCGCTCGACGCCGCCGGCGCCGATCACCACCGGCACGCCCACGAACAGCCCGCTCACCCCGTACTGGCCCTCCAGCAGGGCCGAGCAGGTGAGCACCCGCTTGCGGTCGGAGAGGTACGACTCGGCCATGGTGATGGCCGACACCGCCGGGGCGTAGAAGGCCGAGCCCGTCCCCAGCAGCTGCACGATCTCGCCCCCACCCTTGCGCGTCCGCTCCACGATGGCGTCGAGCTTCTGCCGCTCGAGCAGGGTGGTGAGGGGCACGCCCTTGACCGACGAGTAGCGGAGCAGCGGCACCATGTCGTCGCCGTGGCCGCCCAGGACCAGCGCCGAGACGTCCTGGGGCGACACCCCCGCCGCCGCACCCACGAAGTACTGGAAGCGCGCGGTGTCCAGGACGCCGGCCATGCCCACCACCCGGTTCTTGGGGAACCCGGTGACCTTGTGCATGGCGTAGACCATGGAATCGAGCGGGTTGGTCACCACGATGACGAAGGCCTGGGGGGCGTGCTGCTTGATGCCCTGGGCCACCTTGGAGATGGCCTCCAGGTTCACCTTGAGCAGGTCCTCGCGGCTCATGCCCGGCTTGCGGGGCACGCCGGCGGTCACGATGCAGACGTCGGCGCCGGCCATGGCCGAGTAGTCGGTGGTCCCGGAGCCGGACAGCTCCACGTCGAACCCGAACACGCCCCGGGTCTGCTGGAGGTCGAGGGCCTTGCCCTTGGCCACGCCCTCCATGATGTCCACCAGCACCACGTCGCCCAGCGCGCGCTGGGAGGCCAGGAGCGCCAAGGTCCCGCCGATCTGCCCCGCGCCGATGAGCGCGATCTTCTTCCGGTTGCCCATATGTCTCGAATCCTCCCTGGTGCGCCTCGATCGGCGCTCAGCCCATGTGCTTCACGATCTCGGCGCCGAACTCCGAGCACTTCACCTCCACCGCGTCGGCCACGCCCTCGGCCTTCATCAGGCGGGCGAAGTCGTAGGTCACGCGGTGGCCGGCGATGGCACCGTCCATCCCCTTCACGATCAGGTCCGCGGCCTCCACCCAGCCCATGTGCCGCAGCATCATCTCGCCCGAGAGCACCACCGAGCCGGGGTTGACCCGGTCCAGGTCGGCGTACTTGGGAGCGGTGCCGTGGGTGGCCTCGAAGATGGCGTGGCCGGTGACGTAGTTGGCGTTGCCGCCCGGGGCGATGCCGATGCCCCCCACCTGCGCCGCCAGCGCGTCGGAGAGGTAGTCGCCGTTCAGGTTGAGGGTGGCGATGACGTCGAACTCGTCCGGCCGGGTGAGCACCTGCTGCAGGGTGATGTCGGCGATGGCGTCCTTGACCAGGAGCCGACCCGCCGAGAGCGCCGCCTTCTGCTCGGCGTTGGCCGCCTCCTCGCCCCTGGCCGCCTTGGCCTTCTCCCACTGCTCCCAGGTGTAGACCCTGTCCCCGAACTCGCGCTCCGCCAGGGCGTAGCCCCAGCTCCGGAAGGCGCCCTCGGTGAACTTCATGATGTTGCCCTTGTGCACCAGGGTGACGCTCTTGCGGCGGTTGGCCAGCGCGTACTCCAGGGCGGCGCGCACCAGCCGCTCGGTCCCCTCGCGCGAGACGGGCTTGAGCCCTATCCCGCTGGTGGCCGGGAAGCGGACCTTCTTGTACTCCTTGGGGAATTCCTTCTCCAGGAAGGCGAGCACCTTCCCCGCCGCCTCGCTGCCCGACTCCCACTCGATGCCGGCGTAGATGTCCTCGGTGTTCTCCCGGAAGATGACCATGTCCACCCGGTCCGGGCGCTTCACCGGCGAGGGCACGCCCCTGAACCAGCGGACCGGGCGCAGGCAGACGTAGAGATCGAGCAGCTGCCTGAGGGCCACGTTGAGGGAGCGGATCCCGCCGCCGATGGGCGTGGTCAGCGGCCCCTTGATGCCGATGACGTAGTCGCGAAAGGCCTGGATCGTCTCGTCGGGCAGCCAGTTGCTGAACTGCTTGAACGCCTTCTCGCCGGCGTAGACCTCGGTCCAGGCGATGCTGCGCCGGCCCCGGTAGGCCTTCTGCACCGCCGCGTCGAAGACCCGCACGCTGGCGCGCCAGATGTCGCGCCCGGTGCCGTCCCCCTCGATGAAGGGGATGACGGGGTGGTCCGGGACGAGGAGCCTCCCGCCGGCGAGGGTGATCTTCGCGCCCTGCGGCGGCACGACGGGCCTGGGATCAGCCATGTGCGAGCCTCACTGGGGACATTCCTGCGGTGACGTCATGGGGCGAAAGAGCGTGCACCGTTGGAGCCCCCCGGGGTGCCGGGGGTTCCTGGAGGGTCCGTGACCTACCGCATCCTGGCGCCCCGGGCAAGATGCCTGGGCCCGGCGGCCGGCAGCTGGGCCGGCCCGGGCCCTGCCCGCTTCCGCCGCGCGTCAAGACGGGGCGTGCCAGCGGGCGGCCTCGCCCCCATCACCCTCCGCCAGGGGTGCCTCCACCTCGGGCTCCCCGGCGAGGGCCGCCTCGGGGTGGCACGGCAGCCGGACGGTGAAGGTCGACCCTTCCCCCTCCACGCTGCGCAGCTCGATGGAGCCGCCGTGCGCCTCCACGATCTGCCGGGCCACGTACAGCCCCAGCCCGAGCCCGCCGAAGTTCTGGCCGGAGACGGCGCGCTGGAAGCGCTCGAAGACCCGCTCCTGGTGCTCGGGCGCGATGCCGATGCCCTGGTCGGCCACCACCACCACCGCGCTCTCCCCCTCCGGCCGGACCCGCAAGGTCACCGGCCTCCCCCGCCCGAACTTGGCCGCGTTGGCGAGGAGGTTGGCCACCACCTGCTCGACGCGGAGCCGGTCGAGCTGGGCGGGCGTCGGCGCCAGATCGAGGATCAGCTGCGAGCCGGCGCGGGACAGCTCGGCCTCTGCGTGAACAGCCACCTCGCGTGCCACCTCGGCCAGGTCCACCGCCTCCCGGCGCAGCGCCAGCCAGCCCAGCCGCAGCCGGGAGACGTCCAGGAGGTCGTTCACGAGCAGGGTCAGCCGCCGGGTCTGGCGCTCCAGGAGGCCGAGCTTCTGGCCCAGGTCTCGGGGCGGGCCTTCGACCGCCCGCCGAGCGGCGCGCTGGAGGAGCTGGAGCTGGAGCTGGAGCGCGGCGATGGGCGTGCGGAGCTCGTGCGAGGCGATGGAGAGGAACTCGTCGCGCTCCCGCAGCTCCTCCTGGGCCCGCTTCCACAGGCGCGCCTTCTCCTCCACCCGCCGCCGCTCGGTGACGTCCCGCACCGCCACGATGGTGCCCGGCTGGCCGTCGAGCTCGACCGGCGCGAGGCTGATCTCGGCGGGGAACTCGGTCCCGTCGCGCCGCAGGCCGGCCAGGTCCAGCCCCAGCCCCATGGGGCGCCGTCGCGGCGCGGTCTGGTAGCCGGCCCGGTGCACCCGGTGCATGGCCCGAAGGCGCTCGGGCAGCAGGGACTCCACCGGCGCGCCTCGGAGCTCGTCCAGGGGAGCGCCGAAGAGCTGCTCGGCGCTGCTGTTCAGGTAGACGATGGCGCCGACCCCGTCGACGATGACGAGCGCGTCCGGGACCGATTCGAGGATGGAGAGGTCCACCCCCCATCAGTGCTCGCCCCTGGCGCGCGGCGCCCGGCCCAGCGGGGAGCTGCCTCCCCGGCTCACCCCCGCGGGCCGGCCAGCCGCACCGCCTCGGGCGAGAAGTCGTAGATCGACTCCAGGCGAACGTTCCGGTAGCGCTCCAGCTTGAAGGCCATGCGAGAGAGCAGCGCCAGCAGCCCGACCACGTCGGGCGCGCCGCCGCGCCCGGCCGCCTTCCTGCGACGCTTCACCTCGGCCAGGATCGCCCGGCGCACCTCGCGCGGGTGGTAGAGGAAGGCGCCGGAGAAGTACAGGCAGCCCTCGAACGGCAGCAGCCGCGCCTCGAGCACGTCCTTCCTCTCCAGGCCCACAGGCTGGCGGCGCTCGGTGACCTCGTGGTCCTTTCCGCTGAAGACGTCGCGCAGCCGCATCGAGCCCTCGCGGATCTTCCGTACCTGGAAGAGGGTGTGCAGGTTGCCGGCCAGGGCCCGGTAGGCCTCGCGCTCCGCGGGCGGGAGCGACGGGCCCTCGGCCTCCAGGAACAGCTCGATGGTGGTGGGCGCGCCCGGCGCCGCGCGGAAGTCGTAGAGGTAGGAGTCCAGCATGCCGTTGAGGCGGACCTCGTAGGTGCGGTCCTCCTCGTGCGGCTCCCCGTAGGCGTCGAAATGCTGTCGCCGCGCGGCGAGCAGCCGCTCCTTCTGCGGCTCGGCCGTCGCCCAGGCCAGCAGCCGCTCGTGCAAGCCCTGCAGGGTCATCCCCGCCGCTCCATCATGGCCACGAAGCGGCCGAACAGGGCGCGCGCGTCGTGGGGGCCGGGCGAGGACTCCGGGTGGTACTGCACGCCGAAGGCCGGCGCGTCGAGCACCTCGATGCCCTCCACGGTGCCGTCGTTCAGGTTGCGGTGGGTGACGCGAGCCCGCCTCCCCAGGCTCTCCGCGTCGACGGCGAAGCCGTGGTTCTGGGCGGTGATGTCCACCTTGCCGGTCGCCTCCTCCCGCACCGGCTGGTTGGCGCCGCGGTGCCCGAACTTGAGCTTGTAGGTGCGGGCCCCCACGGCCAGGGCCAGGATCTGGTGGCCCAGGCAGATGCCGAAGACCGGCACCTTGCCGAGCAGGGCCGCCACCGTCTCGCGCGCCCCCACCACCGCGTCCGGATCGCCCGGGCCGTTGGTCAGGAAGACGCCGTCGGGTCGCAGGGCCAGGGTCTCCTCGGCCGAGGTCTGCGAGGGCACCACCGTCACCCGGCAGCCGGAGGCCGCCAGCAGGCGGAGCATGGCCCGCTTGAGCCCCCAGTCGTAGGCCACCACGTGGAGGCGCGGCCCGGGCTCCTCGGTCCGCTCCGCGGCCTGGAAGGCGTCCGCCCCCCGCTCCCGCCACTCGTAGCGGACCGGGGTCGAGATCCGCGTGGCCAGGTCCTGCCCCTCCATCCCCGGCAGGCTCCGGGCGCGGTCCACCAGGGCCCGGGCGCTGCCCTCGGTGGAGACCACGCCCATCTGGGCGCCGGCGTCGCGGATGTGGCGGGTGAGCCGGCGGGTGTCGATCCCGGAGATGCCCACGATGCCGTGCCGCCGCAGGTAGGCGCCCAGCGAGGCCTGGGCCCGGAAGCTGGAGGGCTCGTCGGCGTGGTGGCGCACCACGAAGGCGGTGGCGTGGGGGTGGGCCGACTCGTCGTCCACCTCGTTGACGCCGTAGTTCCCCTGCTCCGGATAGGTCATGCACAGCACCTGGCCGGCGTAGGAAGGGTCGGTGAGGATCTCCTGGTACCCGGTCATGGAGGTGTTGAAGACCACCTCCCCCGCGGCCTCGCCGCTCGCGCCCAGCGACTGGCCCTCGAAGGTGGTCCCGTCCGCCAGCGCCAGGATGGCCCGCCTCATCGTTCCGCCCTGCTCTCCTCGTGGACGATGCGCCCGCCCACGATGGTGTGGGTGCTGCGCCCGGTGAGCCGCCGCCCCCTCCATGGGCTGTTCTTGCTCTTGGTCCTGAGCTTCTCCGGCTCGACCACCCACTCGGCGGCCGGGTCCACGATGGTGACGTCGGCCGGAGCGCCGGCGGCCAGGCGCCCGCCTGGCAGGGCGAAGCAGCGGGCCGGCGCGGCGGTGAGCGCCTCCACCAGCCGGCGCTCGGAGAGCAGACCCCGCCGGACCAGGTCCAGGCAGACCGGCAGCGCCGTCTCCAGCCCGACGATCCCGTTGGCGGCGGCCTCGAACTCCAGCTCCTTCTCCTGGAGCGCGTGGGGGGCGTGGTCGGTGGCCACGGCGTCGATGGTGCCGTCGGCCAACGCCTCGCGGCAGGCCTCCACGTCGGCCCTCTCCCGCAGCGGCGGGTTCATCTTGAAGTCGGTGGAGTAGTCGGAGGCGGCCAGGTCCTCGTCGGTGAGCGCCAGGTGGTGCGGCGTCACCTCGGCGGTCACCGCCAGCCCCCGCCGCTTGGCCTCGCGCAGCGCCCGCACCGCCCCGCGGGTCGAGACGTGGGCCAGGTGCAGGCGGCCGCCCGTCAGCTCCACCAGGGCCAGGTCTCGCAGCACCATCACCTCCTCGGCCTGCCCGGGGATGCCGTAGAGCCCCAGGCGCGTCGACACCGCGCCCTCGTGCATCACGCCCTTCCCGACCAGGCCCAGGTCCTCCTCGTGCACGGTGAGCGGCAGCCCGAAGGCCCGCGCGTACTCCAGCGCCCGGCGCATGAGCTTGGCCGAGGCGACCGGCTTGCCGTCGTCGGACAGGGCCACGCAGCCCGCCTGCTTGAGCTCGCCGTACTCGGCCAGCTCCTCGCCCCCCGAGCCCCGGGAGATGCAGCCCACCGGGTAGACCCGGGCCAGCCCGGCGGCGGCCGCCCGCGCCAGGATCAGCTCGGTGACCGAGGCGTTGTCGTTGACCGGCTTGGTGTTGGGCATGGCGCAGACGGCGGTGAAGCCGCCCGCCACCGCCGCGGCCGTGCCGCTGGCCACCGTCTCCTTGTACTCCTGGCCCGGCTCGCGCAGGTGCACGTGCAGGTCGATGAGGCCCGCGGTCACCCAGCGGCCCCGGGCGTCGATGGCCCGCGCCTCGCGGGGCCGCTCCACCCGCTCGGCCACCTCGGCGATCATCCCGTCGCGGATCACCACCGTGCGGACCCCGTCGACGCCGCCAGCCGGGTCGATGACCCGGCCTCCCTCGATGAAGAGCAGCTCGGACATGGTCACGCCCCTAGGACTTGGCCTCGATCGCGGCCTCGTGCCCCCCCGCCAGCAGGAAGAGGAGCGCCATCCGCACCGCCACCCCGTTCTCCACCTGATCGAGGATCACCGACCGGGGCCCGTCGGCCACGTCCGGCTCCAGCTCCACCCCCCGGTTGATGGGGCCGGGGTGCATGATCAGGCAGGCAGGCGTCAGCCACTCCGCCGCCTTTCGCGCGTTGAGCCCCCAGAACCTCGAGTACTCGCGGGTGCCGGGGATGAGCGGGTCGCCGATGCGCTCGTGCTGGATGCGCAGCATGATCACCGCGTCGACGCCGGCCACCGCCTCCCGCAGATCGTGGTGGACGGTGGTGCCCAGCGCCTCGATGCCGGGCGGGATCATGGTGGGCGGGCCACACACCCGCGTCCGCGCGCCCAGCCGGGCCAGGCCGTAGAGGTCCGACCGAGCCACCCGCGAGTGGGTGATGTCGCCCACGATGGCCACGGTTCTCCCCTCCAGGCCCCCCAGCTTCTCGCGCAGGGTGAAGACGTCGAGGAGCCCCTGGCTGGGGTGCTCATGGGCGCCGTCGCCGGCGGAGATCACCGAGCAGCCGACCCGCTGGGCCACCAGCGCCGGCGCGCCGCCCGCCTGGTGCCGGATGACGATCAGGTCCGGCCGCATCGCCTCCAGGTTCTTCACGGTGTCGATGAGGGTCTCGCCCTTGGTGACGGAGGAGGCACTGGCCGTCCAGTTCAGCGCGTCGGCCGAGAGGATCTTGGCGGCCACCTCGAAGGAGCTGCGGGTCCGGGTCGAGGCCTCGAAGAACAGGTTCACCACCGACTTGCCCCGCAGGCTGGGCACCTTCTTGATGGGGCGGCGGAGGACCTCCTTCATGGAGACGGCCAGGTCCAGGACCTCGAGGATCTCCTCCCGAGAGTAGTCCGCCAGCCCCAGGCAGTGCTTGTGCCGCCCGATCACGGCGACCTCCTCGTCACCACCACCGCGTCCGCGGGCATCCCCGCCTCCCGGAGCCGGACCTGGACGTCGTCCTGGGGCGCGACGGTGAGGCGCCGGCCCACGAAGTCGGCGGCGATGGGCAGCTCGCGTCCGTCCCGCTCCACCAGCACCAGCAGCCAGACCCGCCGCGGGCGGCCGAAGTCCACCAGCTCGTCCAGCGCGGCGCGCACCGTCCTGCCGGTGTAGAGCACGTCGTCGACGAGCAGGATGGTCTTGCCGTCCACCGAGAAGCGAACGTCGGTCGGCCCCACCACCGGCGTCGCCCCCTTCTCGTCCAGGTCGTCGCGATAGAGGGCGATGTCCAGGGTCCCCAGGGGCGGCTCGCGTCCCAAGAGCTCCTTGAGCCGCGACCGCAGCCGGCCTGCCAGGTGCACGCCACCGCGCCGGATGCCCACGATGGCCAGCGCGCTCTCGGCCCCCTCGGCGCGGGCGCGCGCCCCCACCTCGCCCGCCAGGCGCGCCACCAGCCCGTCCACGTCCAGGTCTTGCATCCGGCTCCTCCCTTTCCCTAGCGCGCAGGTCCCCAGTCCGGCCTGGAGAGATCGCTGGTCAGATCCACCCAGAGCGTCGCCGCGGTCCAGCGGCCGACGAGCGGGTAGGCGACGGGCCGGGTGTACCCGAAGGCCACGTGGAGCGAGGGCGGCGTGGCCGAGAGGTCTCGCTCCCAGGTGACGTCCTCGCGGGCCACCTGCACGGTCGGGAACCTGGCCGGGGCTCCGTCCTCGCCCGGCGCCTCCTGCTCGTCCAGCGTGCGGAGCTTGTGGAGCATGTCCTCCACCAGCTTGGCGTCGTCGAGCTCATGAACGGCGCGGTTCATGTAGTCGCGGACCACCGTCTTCACCTCGATGTGCACCAGGTAGACCGGCAACCACATCCAGGCCGCGTACCCTCCCCCGGCCAGGATGGCGAGGAGCGCCAGCGTCACCCACGAGACCCCTCCGCGCGCGGGGCGGGCGGAGGTGGACGGAGGCGGCGGCCGACGCATCGGGCTGGGTTCTAGCGCGAGGCGACGTCTTTGAAAAGCCGCTCGAGCCGGAGCCCGTCGGTGCCATGCGGCGCCCAGCCGCCCTCGCCCCAGCTGTAGAACACGCGGGTGACCTTGCCGCGGACGTTCCCCAGGGGCACCTGCCAGCCGCCCAGCCCGCGGCTGTCGGCGGACTGGTCGCGGTTGTCGCCCAGCACGAAGACGTGCCCGGGCTCGACCGCGTCGAAGGGTCCCTCCCGGGCGGCCAGGGACGCCCGCCGGCACTGCAGGACGTCGTAGGCGGCCACGCCCTCGGCGGCGCCGGCCTCCCATCGGGACTGGCCCTCCGCCCCGTCGTCCCCCTCCGGCGGGGCGAGGACCCCCTTGGCCAGCGCCTCGTGGTACCGGCGGCAGATCGACGCGCCCTCCCCGCCGCCCAGCTCGTCCCCGGCCACGGCGTAGTCCCCCGCGGCGGTGCGCGGCTGGGGAACGCCGTTCACCACCAGCACCTGCTCTCGCAGCTCGATCACGTCGCCGGGCACGCCCACCACCCGCTTCACGTAGTCGTTGGCCGGGTCGCGCGGGCCCTCGAAGACGATCAGGTCACCCCGGCGCGGGGTCCCCGCCAGCGGCAGCACCCGGTGGGTGAAGGGGATGCGCAGGCCGTAGGCGGTCCGCTGCACGAAGAGGACGTCGCCGGGGAGGAGCGTGGGCTCCATCGAGCCGGAGCGGACCCGGACGGTGTCGAGCACGAGCCCCCGCGTGAGCAGGGCCAGCACCGCGGCCAGGGCCATGGACTCAAGCAGCTGGCGCCACAGCGGCCGCCGCCGCGGGGCCAGGTGCTGGTCCCAGAGCCGGCCCAGCGCCTGGAGCGCGCCGGAGAGCTTCTCCGGGTCGCCCGCGGCGGCCGCCTCCTCCACCGCGGTGGCGCCGGCGTCGATCTCCGCCCGCGCCTCCCCCAGGGTCTTCCGATGCCGGCGGGCCAGCCCCCGCGCGTCGCGGGCGAAGCGCAGCGCCTCCCGGCGCGCGCGATCGATGCGCTCGCCCGGGGCGGCCACCGGCTAGTCCTCCACCTTGAGCACGGCCAGGAAGGCCTCCTGGGGGATCTCCACCGACCCCACCTGCTTCATGCGCTTCTTCCCCTCCTTCTGCTTCTCGAGGAGCTTGCGCTTGCGGGTGATGTCGCCGCCGTAGCACTTGGCCAGCACGTTCTTGCGGTAGGCCTTGACCGTCTCGCGGGCGATGACCTTGGCGCCGATGGCCGCCTGGATGGCCACCTCGTACATCTGCTTGGGGATCACCTCGCGCAGCTTCTGGCACAGGTCGCGGCCGCGCTGGTAGGCCCGGTCCCGGTGGACGATGATGGAGAGGGCGTCGACCGGCTCGCCGTTGATGAGGATGTCGAGCTTGACCAGGTCGGCCTCCTCGAATCCCTTGAGCTCGTAGTCGAGGGAGGCGTAGCCGCGGGACACGCTCTTCAGCTTGTCGAAGAAGTCGAAGACCACCTCGGCCAGCGGGATGTCGTAGGTGATCTGCACCCGCTTGGTGCCGACGTAGCGCAGGTCCTTCTGGATGCCGCGCCGGTCCTGGCAGAGCTTCAGGATGGCCCCCACGTCCTCGGTCCGGGCGTGCACGTGGCAGGTGAGGTGCGGCTCCTCGAAGAGGGCGATCCTCTGCGCCGGGGGCAGCTTGGCCGGGTTGTCGATCTCCTGGGCCTCGCCGGCGGTGTCGGTCACCCGGTAGACCACCGAGGGCGCGGTGGTGATGAGGGAGAGCTGGTACTCGCGCTCCAGCCGCTCCTGGACGATCTCCATGTGCAGGAGGCCGAGGTACCCGCAGCGGAATCCGAAGCCCAGCGCCTGCGAGGTCTCCGGCTCGTAGGTGAAGGCGGAATCGTTGAGCGAGAGCTTCTCCAGCGCGTCCCGCAGGGCGTCGTACTGCGCCGCCTCCACCGGGAAGACGCCCGAGAAGACCATGGGCTTCACCACCTTGAAGCCCGGGCAGGGCGCGGCGGTGGGTCGGTCGGCCTCGGTGATGGTGTCCCCCACCTTGGCGTCGTGGACGTCCTTCACGTTGGCCACCACGATGCCCACCTCGCCGGCGGAGAGCCCGTCGACACCGGTGGCGAAGGGCACGAACGCGCCCAGGTCCTGCACCTCGAGCTCCTTGCGATTGGACCAGAGCCTGATCCGCTGCTTGCGGCGCAGGGCGCCGTCGAAGACCCGCACCAGCATGACCACCCCGCGGTACGAGTCATACCATGAGTCGAACACGATGGCCTTGAGCGGCGCCTCCGGATCGCCCCGGGGCGGGGGCACCCGCTTCACGATCTGCTCCAGGATCTCCTCGATGCCGATGCCTTCCTTGGCCGAGGCCGGGACCGCGTCCTTGGCGTCGAGCCCGATGACGTCCTCGATCTCCTGGCGCACGGCGGCCACGTCGGCGCTGGGCAGGTCGATCTTGTTGATGACCGGCACGATCTCCAGGTCGTGATCGAGGGCCTGGTAGACGTTGGCCAGGGTCTGGGCCTCCACGCCCTGGGTGGCGTCCACCACCAGGATGGCGCCCTCGCAGGCGGCCAGGGACCGCGAGACCTCGTAGGCGAAGTCGACGTGGCCGGGGGTGTCGATGAGGTTGAGCTCGTACTCCTCGCCGTCGTTGGCGCGATAGCGCATGCGGACGGTCTGAGCCTTGATGGTGATCCCGCGCTCGCGCTCCAGCTCCATGTTGTCGAGGAACTGTGCCTGCGCGTCGCGCGCGCTCACCGTGCCGGTCCTCTCCAGCAGCCGATCGGCGAGCGTGGACTTCCCATGATCGATGTGGGCGATGATGGAGAAGTTGCGGATGTGGCTCGTCGTTTCGGCCATCGGGCTCGGGCTTCTAACACGCGCCGGAGCGCCGCGGCGAACGGCGGGCTCAGGGCGAGAGCCCCAATGGCCCATATGGGTCCTGTGGCGCCCAGGGCCGGACCTACCCCAGATCAGAAAATCCAGCAGGTTGTGTGACTATACATGTCACCCACAATATGTTGTGGTGGCGTATTGACACCCTGTTTTCGGCTGATAGAGTGCACGCTGGCGCTGCACGAGGCTGCGCGGGGAGGTCGGGCGGGATGTTCGGGGCGGGCAGCGTAAGCACGGGATCTTTCGCGCGCGCGCTCCTGGCCAGCTCCCCTGTCAGACGGTCGATCTAGACCTCCGGACCACTGAACGCGGGCCGGCCGGAGGGCCATGGGGTTGGACGCGGCCAGCAGCCGCGGCCAAGGGGTTGTTTTTGCTCGAGGCGCCCTAGGGCGCGGGGTCAGGAGCTGGCGAACATGATGGAGCGCGAGGTCGGTGGGCACAGGGGCCGGGGGCTGAAGGTCGCCAAGAAGGCGTCGGGCGCACGGCGCGGGCTTTCCGTGGGCCGGTACTTCACGACGCCGGGGGTCGATCCGGCGGAGGAGCTCGCCTGGGAGGTCCGCAACGCCCAGATCAGCGGCGAGGGCGGCGCGGTGGTGTTCGAGCAGAAGGAGGTCGAGGTCCCGAAGAGCTGGTCGCTCCTCGCCACCAACGTCGTCGCCTCCAAGTACTTCCGCGGCCCCATGGACTCGCCCACCCGCGAGCGATCGGTGCGGCAGCTCGTGTCGCGGGTGGTGAAGACCATCGGCGCCTGGGGGCGCAAGGACGGCTACTTCGCCGGCGAGGAGGACGCGGTCGCCTTCGAGGCGGAGCTCTCCCACCTCCTCTACCGCCAGAAGATGAGCTTCAACTCCCCGGTCTGGTTCAACGTCGGCGTGGAGGAGCACCCGCAGTGCTCCGCCTGCTTCATCAACTCCGTCGACGACTCGATGGACTCGATCCTGCGGCTGGCCCACACCGAGGGCATGCTCTTCAAGTACGGCTCGGGCACCGGTTCCAACCTCTCCCGCATCCGCTCCTCCAAGGAGCTGCTCTCCGGGGGCGGGGAGGCCTCCGGCCCGGTCTCCTTCATGCGCGGCTTCGATGCCTTCGCCGGGGTCATCAAGTCGGGCGGCAAGACCCGGCGCGCCGCCAAGATGGTGATCCTCGACGTCGACCACCCCGACGTGGTCGAGTTCGTGGGCTGCAAGGCCGAGGAGGAGAAGAAGGCCTGGGCGCTCATCGAGGCAGGCTACGACGGCGGGTTCAACGTCCACGGCGGCGCCTACGACTCGGTCTTCTTCCAGAACGCCAACCACTCGGTGCGGGTCACCGACACCTTCATGCGCGCGGTGCAGGAGGACCGCGACTGGCAGCTCAAGGCCCGCACCGACGGCCGGGTGCTGGAGACCGTCCGGGCCCGCGACCTGATGAAGCAGATCACCGAGGCGGCCTGGCTGTGCGGCGACCCGGGCCTGCAGTTCGACACCACCATCAACGCCTGGCACACCTGTCCGTCCACGGCGCGGATCAACGCCTCCAATCCCTGCTCCGAGTACATGTTCCTCGACGACTCGGCCTGCAACCTCGCCTCGCTCAACCTCATGCACTTCCGGTCGATCGAGGGCGGGTTCGATGCCGAGTCGTTCAAGCGCGCCGTCGACCTCACCATCCTGGCCCAGGAGATCCTGGTGGGGAACGCCCGCTACCCCACCCCCGCCATCGGCCGCACCAGCGAGGAGTACCGGCCGCTCGGGCTGGGCTACGCCAACCTGGGCGCCCTGCTCATGGCCAGCGGCCTCCCCTACGACTCCGACGCCGGCCGGGCCAGCGCCGCGGCCATCACCGCCCTCATGACCGGCGAGGCCTACGCCATGAGCGCCCGGATCGCCGAGCGGATCGGGCCCTTCGCCGGCTTCGAGCGGAACCACGAGCCGTTCCTGGGGGTGATCCGCAAGCACGCGCAGCAGGTCGACCGGATCGACCCTACCCTGGTCGATCCGGGCCTGCTCGCCGCCGCCCGAGACGCCTGGGCCGGCGCCCTGCGCCTGGGCATCGAGAACGGCTACCGCAACGCCCAGGTGAGCGTGCTCGCGCCCACCGGGACCATCGGCTTCATGATGGACTGCGACACCACCGGCATCGAGCCGGACATCGCCCTCGTCAAGTACAAGAAGCTGGTGGGCGGCGGGGTGCTCAAGATCGTCAACAACACCGTGCCGCTGGCGCTGCAGCGCCTGGGCTACTCGGCCGACGCCATCACCGGGATCGTGCAGTTCATCGACGAGATGGAGACCATCGAGGGCGCGCCCGACCTCTCCTCGGACCACCTGGCGGTGTTCGACTGCGCCTTCCGCCCCCGGAACGGCGCCCGCTCCATCCACTACATGGGGCACATCCGGATGATGGGTGCGGTCCAGCCCTTCCTCTCCGGCGCCATCTCCAAGACCGTCAACATGCCCAACTCGGCCACCCCCGAGGAGATCGAGCAGGCCTACCTCGAGGCCTGGCGGCTGGGGCTCAAGGCGGTGGCCATCTACCGCGACGGCTGCAAGCGGAGCCAGCCGCTCAACACCGGCAGGGAGAAGGGGGCGGAGAAGGTCGCTGCCCCGGAGGCCCGGCTGGCCCGGCGGCGCCTGCCCGACGAGCGCCGGTCGATCACCCACAAGTTCTCCATCGGCGGCCACGAGGGGTACATGACCGTCGGCATGTACGACGACGGCACCGCCGGCGAGCTCTTCATCACCATGGCCAAGGAGGGATCGGTGGTGTCCGGCCTCATGGACAGCTTCGCCACCGCCATCTCCATGGCCCTGCAGTACGGCGTGCCGCTCCGGGTGCTGTGCGAGAAGTTCAGCCACACCCGCTTCGAGCCGTCCGGCTTCACCGGCAACCCCGACATCCCCATCGCCAAGTCGATCACCGACTACCTCTTCCGCTGGCTGGCGCTGAAGTTCCTGCCCTCCGACGACGGGGCCGGCATGACCGCCCCCACCCCGCTCACCCCCGGCCAGGCGCCCGCCAAGCCCGCCTCCGCCGAGGCCACGCTGGTGGTGAAGCCGCTCCTCGCCGCCGCCAGCAAGGCCAACGGGACCCACGGGACCCACGGCGGCGCCAACGGCTTCACCCACGCCAGCGAGACCGACGCCCCGCCCTGCCCCACCTGCGGGTCCATCACCACCCGCAGCGGCACCTGCTACAAGTGCGTGAACTGCGGGTCGACCACCGGCTGCAGCTAGAGGGGCCCGCCTGGCCGAGGCCGGGGCCGCGCCGCCCCGGGCAGCGGGCCCCGCGTCCCGGCCGGCTACCGGCCCGCGCCCAGGTCCAGGAGGAAGCCCAGCAGCTCCGTCCAGACGGGGCGGCCGGGCTCGAGGTCGAGGTCGTTGTGGCTGGCCTGCTCCTGCACCCAGAGCCGCTTCGGGCCGCGAAGCGCCTCGAACAGGCGCTGACCCTGGCCGACGGTGACCACCTCGTCCCGCCCGGCCAGCAGGACCGCCGCCGGCCCGCGGAAGGCGCCCAGATCGTCGGCCGGCGCGAAGCGGTCCCGGAGGATGAAGCCGGGCAAGAACGGGTAGTGGATGCGCGCGACCTCGGCCATCCGAGCGTAGGGCGTCACCAGGAGCAGCCCCCGGACCACCCCCGGGGCGAGGGCGACCACCCTCCCCGCCACGCCGGTGCCCAGGCTCTCGCCCAGCACGAGCAGCGGCTCCGGGCCCCGGGCGGCGAGCTGCCGCGCGGCCTGGGCGGCCGCCTCGGAGAGCGCCGCGAGCGAGGGCGCGCCGGGGCGCGGGCCGTAGCCCGGGTACTCGAGGAGCCAGACCTCCACGCCCAGCGGCGCCAGGGCGGCCGCGTAGGGGGCGCGATCGAGCGCCGAGCCCGCGTTCCCGTGGAGGACGAGAAGGCGGGCGCGGGGTCGGGCCCCCAGGGGCGCCCGCCAGCCGAGGAGCCCCCCCTCCCCGTCGCGCCAGGGGAGCACGCCCAGCCGCGCCGCCCGCCCCAGCGCGGCCCGCTCGCCGCACCGGTCCGGGAAGTAGAGGAGCCGTCGCTGGAAGGCGAAGGCCAGCAGGCAGAGCCCGGCGTAGAGCGCGGCCGCGGCGAGGGTAACGATCCCGAGGAAACGCACGGGGCGAGCATGCCAGGACTGTGCGCGGGCGGCCACGGGGGCGAGGCCCCCGGGCTCGAGGCCTCGGCCGCCCTCCGCTCCGGCCGGCCCGCCGCCGGCCGCTGCCGATGGCGAGCGCGGCCGCGTGGGCGACGCGCTCGCCCCTCGCCCCGGGGCTCTCTCCCTCGGGTGGCTCAGTGGAAGTCCCGGGCCCGCTCCCCCACCGGCGGGGCCAAGGCCAGGGGGGCGATGGAGTCCACCCTGACGTTGACCACCAGGCCGTTCCGCTCCACCCGGCCGCGGGCGACCAGGAAGGGCGAGCCGCGCACCACCGGGCGGAACCGCTCGTAGACGTCGGGCATCACCACCAGGTTGGCGATGCCGGTCTCGTCCTCCAGGCTCACGAAGACGATGCCCCGGGCCGTCTCCGGCCGCTGCCTCACGATGACCAGCCCCGCCACCTCCACCGGCGCCCGATCGGGCAGCCGCGACAGCTCGCGGACGGTGCGGACCCTCCCGCTCCCCAGGCCGGGGCGGACCACGGCCATGGGGTGGCTCCGCACCGAGAGGCCGGTGGTGGCGTAGTCGGCCGAGATCTCCTCGGCCGCGCTCGCCGCCGGCAGCTGCGGCTCCGGCTCGGGCGGCGAGAGGCCCGCGAAGAGGTCGCCCCCGCCCGCCCCCTCGAGCCCCAGGCTGCGCCAGACCGCGCTGCGGCGATCGCCGGCCAGCGCCCCCAGCGCGCCCGCCTCGGCCAGGCGCAGCAGCCAGGCACGGGAGATCCCGGCCCGGCGCACCAGGTCCGGCAGGGAGGAGAACGGGCCCGCGGCGCGGGCGGCGATCACCGCCTCGCCCACCGCCCGGGGGAGGCCGCGGACGGCGTGCAGCCCGAGCCGGATGGCCGGCTCCTCGCCGGGCGCCACCGGGACGCCGGCGGCGGCCCCCTCCAGGCTCGTCTCCCAGCCGCTCGCGGCCACGTCGACCCCGCGCACCTCCACCCCGTGGCGCTTGGCGTCCTCGACCAGGGTGTGCGGCGCGTAGAACCCCATGGGCTGGCTGTTCAGGAGGGCGCAGGCGAAGACCGCCGGGTGGTAGCGCTTCAGCCAGGCCGAGGCGTAGACCAGGAGCGCGAACGAGGCGGCGTGCGACTCGGGGAAGCCGTAGCCGGCGAACCCCAAGAGCTGGGTGAAGATGCGCTCCGCGTCCTCGCCGGAGATGTGCCGCTCCGCCATCCCCTCCACCAGCCGGGCCTTCATGGCCGCCAGCCGCTCGTGCGAGCGGCGGTGGGTCATCACCCGGCGCAGCTCGTCGGCCTCGCCCGGCGTGAACCCGGCGGCGACCACCGCCAGCCGCATGGCCTGCTCCTGGAAGAGCGGGACGCCCAGGGTCTTCTTCAGGACCGGCTCGAGCGGCGCGTACGGGTAGCGCACCTCCTCCTTCCCGTCCCGGCGCCGGAGGTAGGGGTGGATCATCCCGCCCTGGATGGGCCCGGGCCGGATGATGGCCACGGAGATGACCAGATCGTAGAAGTCGCGCGGCTTGAGGCGGGGGGCGAGGCCCATCTGTGCGCGCGACTCGACCTGGAAGACACCGATGGAGTCGGCCTGGCAGAGCATGTCGTAGACGGCCGGGTCCTCGGCGGGGATGGTGGCGAGCGAGTCCGGATGGGGCACGGCGGTGGGGAGAGCCGGGCGGGGCTGCTGTCGCGCCAGCAGGGCGAGGGCCCGCGAGAGCGCGGTGAGCATGCCCAGGGCGAGCAGATCCACCTTGAGGAGGTCCAACTCGGCCAGATCGTCCTTGTCCCACTGCACGATGGTCCGGTCGGGCATGGCCGCCGGCTCGATGGGGACCGTCTCGCAGAGCGGGCGGCGCGTGATCACGAAGCCGCCCACGTGGATGGAGAGGTGGCGGGGGAACCCCTGCAGCTCGCGGGCGACGGCCAGGGTCAGCCGCACCCGCTCCGAGTCGGCCGCGTCCAGGCCGGCCTGGGCGACGATCTCGGGGCCCACCTCGTCCAGCCGGTCGTAGCTCCCGAGCTGCCTGGCCAGCCGGTCCACCTGTGCCAGGGAGAGGCCCAGCGCCTTGCCCGCGTCCCGGATCGCCGACCGGGCCCGGTAGGTGATCACCTCGCAGACCATGCCGGCGCGATCCCGCCCGTAGCGCTGGTAGACGTACTGCATCACCTCCTCGCGCCGCTCGTGCTCGAAGTCCACGTCGATGTCGGGCGGCTCGCCGCGCTCGGCGGAGAGGAAGCGCTCGAAGAGGAGCCCCATCCGCACCGGGTCGATGGAGGTGATGCCCAGCACGTAGCAGACGGCGGAGTTGGCGGCGCTGCCGCGCCCCTGGCACAGGATCCCGCGCGAGCGCGCGAACCGGACGATGTCCCAGACGGTGAGGAAGTAGCTGGCGTAGCCCAGCTCCTCCACCAGGTCGAGCTCCCTCGCCAGCTGGCGGGCCACGTCCTCGGGCGGCTCGCCCCGGTAGCGCCAGCGCGCCCCCTCCCGGGTGAGCTCGCGGAGCAGTCGCATCCCGGTGAGCCTGCGCCCAGCTTCCTCGCCCGGGCCCGCCTCCTCGGCCGCCAGCCGCACCGGCGCATCGGGCCCGGCCGGGCTGGCCCGGAGCACCGGGGCGGTGGCCGGGGCCGCGGGGCGTCCGGCCTGGTGCGGGCTGGAGGTGGTCACCTCGGTGCCACCGGCCAGCGCCACCGCCTCCACCCGCACCGGCGGCAGCGGGTGCTCGCCCCGGATCTCGGCCAGCCGGAAGCGGCAGGCGGCGGCGATCTCGGCCGCGGCCTCCAGCCCTTCGGGGAAGTCGCGCCACAGCCGGGCCATCTCCTCGGGGCCCTTGAGGGTCCGCTCCGCGTTGGGGAAGAGGCGGCGTCCTGCCCTCTCCACCGTGGTGCCGAGCCGGACGCAGGTGACCACGTCCTGGAGCACCTGGCGCTCGCGGACGTGGGTGTGCGCGTCGTTCACCACCGCCACCTGGATCCCCAGCCGCCGCCCCACCGAGCGGGCGGCCAGCACGCGCGCCTCCTCTCCGGCGGCGTGGTGGCGCGAGACCGCCAGGGCCAGCCTGCGCCCGAAGGCCTCGCGGAGCCGGGCGGCGGCGTCGCCGTCGGCGCCGGGGTAGATCGCGAAGAGCCCCCGCGCCGCCGCCGCGACCGCCTCGAGCGGCAGCCGGACGTCCGCCTTCTCGCGGCGCGCCGGGGAGCCCCCCCCGCCCGCCTCGCCCGGGGCCACCGAGCCGTGCCCGCAGTGCGCGCGGGTGATCAGCCGGCACAGCCCCGCGTAGCCCTCCCGGTCCTGGGCGAGCAGGACCAGCCGCGCCCCGCGCCCGGCCACGAGGCCGTCCACCTCGAGCTCCGTCCCCACCACCAGCGGCAGCCCCCGCTGCCGGGCCTCGGCGTGGGCGCGAACCACGCCGTACAGGCCGTTCACGTCGGCGAGCGCCAGCGCCGCGAGGCCCAGCTCGGCCGCGCGCTGCACCAGCTCCTCCGGCTGGCTCGCCCCCTCGAGGAACGAGAAGCAGGACTTGCAGCGCAGCTCGGCGTAGCGCGGCGCCATCAGTCGAAGAATCCGTGCAGGTAGAGGCGCCCGTCGGCGCCGTCCCGGTAGATCCAGCAGTCGCCCAGCCCCTCCAGCCGCACGCGGTAGTAGTCCCGGGCGAACCGCTCCCACCACCACTCGCCGGCGAGCCGCTCCGGCCCCTGAAAGGCGAGCACGGCCCGCTCCCGGCCGCCGACGCGCAGGGAGGTGAGCCGCCCGCCCTCGCCCTCCGCGACCACCAGCTCGGGCGCCGGGAGGAGCCGGGTGGGCCGGGACGCGACGCCCTCCGGCACCTCGGGCACGCCGGGCCCCGGCCGCCGGGGATCCGGGCGGAACGGCACGGTCCGGTAGGCGCTCTCGGGCCGGTACCGCTCGACCGGCTCGGCGGCGAAGAGCGCGCCGTCGCCCAGCCGCACCGCCAGCCGGGCCAGCACGCCCTCCAGCGCCGCCAGGGCCTCGGGCCGGTCGCCGAAGGCGAGCTGCTCCGCCGCCACCGGCGCCACCTCCACGGCGACGAGCCGCAGCGCCACCACCGCCGCCGGCAGCCGGAGCGAGAAGAGGTGCTCCTTGAGCGGCCCCAGCCACCGCGCCACGGCGGCGGTGGGCTGCGCCAGCGGGACCTCGACGCGCTCCTCGCCGCGCGGGTCGAGCCCGAGCACGAGCTTCAGGCGGGTGGCGCCCAGCCCCCGCCCCGCCAGGCGCGCGGCCACCCGGTCCGCCAGCCGCTTCAGGACGAAGAGGAGCGGCTCGGCGGCCTCGGCCGGCGCCTCCAGCTCGACGCCCTCCGCCGGCAGCGTCTCCGGCTGGTAGGGGACGAGCGGCGAGGCGTCCTCCCCGCGGGCCAGCCGCGCCGCCCGGACGCCCTCGGGGCCGAAGCGGTGGGCCAGCGTGCCCTCGGGCAGGCGCGCCAGGCCGCCGGCGTCGGCCACCCCGACCTCGGCCAGCCGGCCCGCCACCGCCGGCGAGAGCCCCAGCGCGGCGAGCGGCAGCGGCGCCAGGGCCTTCCGCGCTGCGCCCGGCGGAACCCAGCGCAGGCTGCCCTCGGCGCGGGCGGCCTGCGCGGCGAGCGCTCGCGCCGGCGCCCGGCCGTCGGCCACCGCGGCCCGCGCCGCGTAGCCCATCTCGCCCGCCAGCGCCAGGGCCCGCGCCGCCAGCGCCCGTTCGGCGAGCTCGGCCGGGTCGGCCCCGGGCCGGCCCGCCGCGGGGCCGGCCACCACGTGCGCCGCGCTGGCATCGAGGAGGAGGGCGTCGGGCGGGGAGACCTCCACCGCGGGCGCCAGCGCCAGCAGCGCCTCGGCCAGCGCCCGCAGCGCGGCGCGATCGCCGGCGGGGTCGAGCGGGACCATCTCCAGCCGGCCGCAGGCGCCCAGGGCCTCGGCCGCGGCCATCCCCGGCCGCACGCCGGCGGCGCGCGCCTCCGCGTCGCAGCAGGAGACGCGCCCCTCGCCGAGGACCGCCACCGGCCTCCGCGCGGGACCGTGCCGCTCGTCCTCAGGGGGGCGTCCGCCGCAGGCGGCGGAGTCGAGGGACCGCCGGATCCGCTGCAGCGGCAGGTCGGGCAGGTGCAGGGCCAACACCCGCGGCGCCCGGCGCTCGCGCCCCGCGGCCCCGCGGCCCGGGGCCGGTCCCGGACCGCCCTGCCGCGCGTCAGGCTGCATGGGTCTCCGACCTCCGCTCCTCGACCCCGCCCAGCCGGCGGCGGGCCATCACCCGGCCGCCCTCCTCGGCCACGTCGAGCCGCACCGCCGCAGGGGGCCGCAGGGCCGCGCGGGGGGGCGCGAGCCACAGCCCCACCGCCCCGCCCTTCTCGGCGGCCGCCTGGAGCCGCCGCGCCACGGCCGCCCAGCCCCGCTCGGCCCCGCGGGTGGGGATGTCCATCACCACCGCCGCGAAGGCTCCGGAGCCGAGCAGCGCCTCCGCCGCCCACAGCCCCGCCTGCACGGGATCGCCGCGGCCGCCGGCGGGCCGGACGATGAGGAGGCGGGCGAGGTCGACCCCGCGCGCCGCGGCGGCCGGCGGGTACATCTCGCCCCGGCCGTCCACCCAGGCGAAGAGGTCGCCGCCCTCGAGGGAGGCGAGCAGGGACAGGGCCACGGCCGTCTTCCCGCTGGCCCGCCCCCCCGCGAGCTCGGAGATGGCGCCGCGCGGGAACCCGCCGCCCGGCAGGGCGCCGTCCACCTCGGTCAGGCCCGATCCCACCGCCCCGCTGCGCCGCGCCGGCCGGCGCTCGATCCGGTGGATCGCTTCCCGCAGCTCGGCGAGGAGGTGGGGGCGATCATCTGGCTGGGGGGCCCGCATGGCAGCACCGCTCCGGCTGAACATAACTGCTCATGCGTTCAGCTAGCAAGGCGGTCTGACACCGCTCCCGGGAAGTCCCCGGGGGAACGGGCCTTATGCCCTCCAGGGCCTACCCGGTGCTGCGCCGCTCCTGCTCGGCGATCTGCGCCAGGACCTTGTCCATGTCCAGCGAGCGCACCTGCGCGAGGAGCTCCTCCAGCGCCGCCTCCGGCAGCGCCCCGGGCTGCGCGAACAGGAGCACCTTGTCGCGCAGGACCATGAGCGTGGGGATGGAGCGGATGTCGAACTCCGCGGCCAGCTCCTGCTGCTCCTCGGTGTTCACCTGTGCGAAGGTGACGTCCGGGTGCTTCGTCGACACCCGCTCGAAGACGGGGCCGAACATCCGGCAGGGACCGCACCACGGCGCCCACCAGTCGATGAGGACGATCCCGTCCTTCTCGATCTTCTCCCGAAACGTCTCCTTGGTCACCGCGACGGTGGACATGTCCTACCCCTTCCGGATCCCGGCGCCCGCGACGGCGGGCCCGCTCGTGCCGGTGGGACCCAGCGCGAGCCGATAGGATTCGCCGGGCCGGGCCGTGCCCGTCCCGGACCCCGGGCGAGGGCTCCGGGGAACCACCTACCTCGACGGTGGGTACTTGTGCAGCTTGCGCTGCAGCGAGCGCCGGTGGATCCCCAGCCGCCGCGCCGCCTCGGAGATGTTGCCGCCGCAGTCGGTGAGCACGCGCTGGATGTGCTCCCACTCGGCCCGCGCCAGCGACGGCGTCTCGATGCCCTTCTCCTTGGCGGTGTTGGTGCCGTGCAGCGCCGCCAGGATCTCGTCGGCGTCGGCCGGCTTGGGCAGGTAGCCCACCGCCCCCTCGCGCACCGCCTCGACGGCGGTGGCGATGCTGCCGTAGCCGGTCAGCATGAGCACCCGGGTGGCGGGGTCCTGGCGGCGGAGCTCGCGCAGCACGTCCAGGCCGGAGCCCCCCGGCATCTTGAGGTCCACCACCGCCATCTCCGGCGAGTCCTTGGCCGCCTCGCGCAGCGCCTCCTCGGCGGAGCCGGCCGTGCGCACCTCGTAGCCCCGATCGCGGATGGCGGTGGCGAGACGCTCGCGCAGGACCTCGTCGTCGTCCACGAGGAGGATGCTCGGCAGGGTCTCCTGGGTCTCTTCCGTCGTCATTCCGCGCTCCTTTCGCCGGCCTGCGTGGCCGGCAGGTCGATGGTCGCCTCCGTCCCCATGCCCGGGGAGGAAGTGATACGGAGCTCGCCGCCCAGCTGCTCGGCGAGCGCTCGGGTGAGGAAGAGGCCGAGCCCCATGCCCTCGCCCGGAACCTTGGTGGTGAAGAACGGCTCGCCCACCCGCGCCAGCACGTCGGGTGCCATGCCCTTGCCCCGATCGATGACCGTGGCCAGGACCCGTCCCTCCGCGATGGCCGTGCGGAGCACCACCTCGGCCCCCGCCGGCGAGGCCTGCACCGCGTTCTTCATGAGGCCGCGAAGCGTCTCCGCCAGCGCCTTGGGGGGACCGAAGATGGCCGCCTCGCCGGCCGGCGGGACCACCTCGACCCGGACCCGGTCGCGAGCGACCAGCGCCGAGAGCGCCTGCTCGATCCACTGCTGCACCCCGATGCTCACGAAGGGCTCGCCCATGTTGGCGCCCGACTGCGCCGACATCCGGTCGAGGATCTCGCGACAGCGGGCGATCTGGTCGCGGACCAGCTGCAGGTCGCCCCGCACCTCCGGCGTCACCGAGTCCTTGAGCGAGCGCTGCAGCTCCTTGGCCACGATGGCGATGGTGGACAGCGGGGTGGAGAGCTCGTGCGCGGCGCCGGCGGCTAGCGTGGCCAGGGCGGCCAGCTTCTCGCGCTGCACCGCCCGGGTCCGGGTCTCCCGCAGCTCGCGCTCGCGGACGGCCAGCACGTAGGTCAGCCTCTGCACGAAGAAGACGACGAACACCGAGGCCAGGGCCAGCGCCAGCCACATCCCCGCCAGGTGGGTGCGGATGAGCTCGTCGAGCCCCATGTCCGGGTGGAGGTGGTGACCCGCGCCGAAGGCGCGCTCGTGCGCGAAGAGCCCGGCGAAGCCGCCCAGGCTCACCCCCAGGACCAGCCACGACCAGCGCGGCGGGAGGAGCACGGCCGCCAGGGCCACGTTCACGAGGTAGAGGGTGGAGAAGGGGTTGGCCGCGCCCCCGGTGAGGTCGAGGACCGCGGTGAGCACCAGCGCATCGGCCACCATCACCGCGCCGATGACCGCGTCGGTGGCGTGGGCCCGCCGCGACACGGACCAGAGACCCAGGTTGAGGAGCGCCTCGCCGGCGAGCACCAGGGCCAGGGTGCCGAGCGGCAGGCCCAGCCGGGTGAACGCCTGGGCCGCGCCGATGAGCACGGCCTGGCCGGCGATCGCCCACCAGTGCAGGTGGACCAGCCAGGTGAGGTTGTGGCGGCGACGGTCCTCGCGCGCGGTTGGGGGCCGCCGCGCCGGGGCGACGCTCTCCCGCTTCGGCCCTGCACCCTCACCCGGAGCGGCGATCTGGACTCGGAACACCTGACCTCGCCTCGTGAATTCGATGGAAGCTAACACAATCGGGGAGCGGACAGTGGGCCGCATTGCGGCGCTCGCCATCCGCGCTTGACTGGGCGGGGCGTCACTTCTAGCTTCATCCGACCCATGCGAGGACGCCGCCGGACCGTCGCCTCCACGCTGGCCGAGTCGCTGGCGCGCCGGCCCGAGGCGCGGTCGGCGGCCCTGGCCTGCGCCTTCGCGGACGCCTGCGGCCCGCGCCTCGCCCGCGAGGTCTCCCTCCGCGGCCCGTCCGCCGACGGCCGGCTGCTGGTGCTGGTCCAGAGTCCCGCCTGGGCGGAGCAGGTCGCGCTCCTCGAGCGCGAGATCTGCACGCGCGTCGAGGCGCGCATGGGCCCTGGCTCGGCCCCAGGCCTGCTCGTCCGCGTGGGCAGCCCTCGATGAAGGCCGCCGCACCTCGTCCCCCGCGCCGCCAGCTGCTCCTCGCGGCTCTGCTCGCCGCCGCCGGGTGCGCCCGTCCCCCCTCCCCGGCCGGTCCACCCGCCGGCCTGCCCCCGCCGCCCGCCACCTCGGCGCCGCGGGCCGTTCAGCCCGGCCCGCCCGACGCCCGCTACGGCCCCGAGCCGGCCGTCCGCCTCACGCCCCTCGAGGCGGCCGCGCAGGAGGCGCTGCCCGCGGCACCGGGCCCGCGCCCGCGCCTCTCCGGCGCGCTGGTCCTTGCCGCGCGCGCCCTGGCGCGGCGCGCCGCGGCCGGTGCCCCGCGCCCTCTCGACGGCGCCGCGCTCAGGGACGCGCTGGCGGAGGGGCTCTCCTACGATCCTGCGCCCGCCGCCTTCCTGGCCCGGGCCAGCCCGTCCCGGCTCCGCGAGGCGCTGTCCGGCGCCGCCCTGCCGCAGGGCACCACCCACCTCGGCGTGGGCGCCGTGGAGGTGGGGGCCGAGGTGGTGGCCGTGGTCCTGGCCGCGCAGCGCCGGCTGCGGCTCGCCCCGTTTCCCCGGGCGGTCGCCGCCGGCGAGGCGGCGGTGCTCCGCGGCGACCTGCTCGCCGGGCTGCGCTCGCCGCGGGCCTTCGTCACCCTCCCCTCGGGCGGGGTCCGGGAGATCGAGGGCTGCGGTGCCGGGCTCCGCTGCCAGGTCCGGTTCGAGGAGCGGGGCCGCTACCTGGTCGAGGTGGAGGCCGAGGGCGAGGCAGGCCCGGCGGTGACCGCGCTCTTGGTGGTCGCCGCCGGCGGCGCCTCCCTGGAGGCGCCGCCCGAGCCGCCCGAGCTGCCCGAGGCTCCCGGGCCGGGCCAGGCCGAGGCCCAGGTGGCCGCGGCGCTCTCCGCCCTGCGCGCCCGACAGGGGCTCTCCCCGCTGGCGCTCTCGCCCCAGCTCTCCGAGGTGGCGCGCCGCCACAGCGCCGCCATGCTGGCTGCCGGCCGCGTCGCCCATGTCGTGCCCGGCAGCCCCGGGCCGGCGGAGCGGCTGGCCAGCGCCGCCATCCCCTACCGGCGCGTGTTCGAGAACGTGGCCGCGGCCGCGACGCCGCTCGCCGCCCACGAGGCGGCCGCGGAGAGCCCGGCCCACCGGAAGAACATGCTCGAGCCGGCGGCGCGTCGGGTGGGCATCGGGCTGGCGCGCGACCGCCTGCCCACCGGTGATGCCCGCGTCTACCTGACCGAGATCCTGATCGAGCCGGCCGCGGCCGACGACGGCCCCCTCACCCTCGACGCGCGCGTTCGCGAGGCGCTCTGGCAGGAGCGGGCGCGGTGGGGGCTGCCCCCGCTCACCGCGGACGACGCGCTCGACGAGCTGGCCCGCGACGCGGCCGCCGAGCTTCGCGCGCGGGACGCCCGCGAGCTGCCCGACCTGGCCGAGCGGGCGCTGGGGCTGCGCAGGGGCCTGGCCGCCGCCGACGCCTTCGTGGCCACCGAGCCGCGCGAGGCGACCCAGTCGCAGAACCTGAGGGACCGGCGCTTCCGCCGGGTGGGGGTCGCTGTGGTCGAGGGTGCGAGCCCGCACTACGGCGCGGGGCGGCTCTTCATCGCGGTGGTGTACACCGACTGAGCGAGCCCATGCGCGCCCGGCCTACACCAACCGCCGCTGTGTGGCGTAGCTCTCCACCCCGCCCTCCACCTTCGGCTGGATGCTGTGCAGCTCGCAGCGCGAGCAGCTCCAGCTGTTCCAGCCTCGCATCACCGCCTCGTCCAGGCAGCTATCGTAGAAGCCGCAGAACAGGTTGCGGTGCCCCTCGACGCCTCGGTCGGGGTTGATCGGCGCGGTGAGCTCGGTGGGACTCGGCTTGGCGAGCACGGTGGACTCCTCCGGATGGCCGGGCCATCCTCTCCAAGGCGGCGCGACGGTGCGCGTGAGCGCATTGGGCCCCTCCCGTCGTCGCTCGCCCCCTCTCCCCGGGGGTGGCGAGCCGCTCGGCAATCTGACATTCCGGGTGATCGCGACCGACCGCTCGGACGGCCGGCCTGGCCGTATATCGCGCCCCCGGACCGATCGAGTCAAGAGCATGCGGCCCCCCTTTGGTGTGACCCTCCTGGCCTGGTCGGAATCTCCCGGCCGGTCGCCCCCTTGGCGGAGGGCTCGGGCGCTTTGCCCGCTGGCCGCGCTCCTCCTCGCTCTGGCGTCCCCAGAAGCGCACGCGACCGAGACGCCCCTCTGCGACTGGTTCTCGTCGCTCGGCGAGGCCGCTCAGGACCTGGCCGGCGGGCTTGCCGAGCCCTCGGAGGTCGCGGCGCGCCGCGCGCTCGAGGCGCGCCCCCGCGGCGCCGCGGCGGCGCGCGCCTCTGCCGCCCTGGGGCTCGCCCTGGAGGCCGAGGGTGCCCACCGCGCCGCGGCCGACGCCCTGGAGCTCGCCCTCGCGCCGCCCACCGCCCCGGCGCGCGCCCACCTCGCCTACCTGCGCGGCCAGGCCCTCCTCCTCGCCGGGGACGCGCCGGCGGCGGCCCGCCTCCTCGGCGAGGCGGCC
The DNA here is from genome assembly GCA_035541675.1 of Anaeromyxobacter sp. GTDB lineage: Bacteria > Myxococcota > Myxococcia > Myxococcales > Anaeromyxobacteraceae > Anaeromyxobacter. The sequence goes on from DATKMW010000042.1 coordinate 36,034, forward strand.
CGCGCGGCGCGGCTCGCGGTCGGCCGCCGCGCCGGCTTCCTGGAGGGGCGCGCCCTGGCCGCCGCCGGGCTGGCCCCCGACGCCGTGGCGGTACTCGAGCCGCTCCTGCGGCGGTTCCCCGACGACCCCGCCGCACCGGCGGCCCGCCTCGACCTCGCCGACGCCCGGCGCGCCACCGGGGACGAGGCCGGCGCCGTCGCCCTCTACCGCGAGATCTGGCTCGGCGCCCAGCCCCCCGAGGCGGACCAGGCCGGCGACCGGCTGGAAGCCTGGCGCAGGGCCGGAGGGCCGGTGCCGGCACCGGCGGCCGAGGACCGCCTGGCCCGCGCCGAGCGGCTCCTCTCGGACGGCCGCCCCGAGGAGGCGCTGCGGGAGTGCGACGGGGCCGCGAGCGAGGAGCCGCCACGCCCCGACGTGGTCCAGGCGCTGCGCGGGTCGGCGCTATTGGGCATGGGTCGCTCCGCGGACGCGGCCCGCGTGGCGGAGCCGCTCGCCGACGCGCCGGATCCGGACGTGCGCCGAGCCGCCCAGCTGGTCCTGGCCAAGGTCGCCGCCCGCGCGGGCCAGCTCGACCGAGCCATCGACCTCTACCGCAAGGTGAGCGCATCGGACTCCCTGGTGCCGGGCCTGCCGCCGGCCCGACAACGCGAGCTCTCCGACGACTCGGCCTACCTCGCCGCCTGGCTCCCCTACGACGCGGGGGACTACGCGCGGGCCGCCGGCTCCCTGGAGGATTTCGGGCGCGCCCGGCCCGGCTCCCGACACGCCGAGGACGCGCTCTGGTTTGCGGCCTGGTCGCGAGTCCGGCTGGGCCGCCGCGCGGAGGCGGCCGCCGCCCTGGAGCTTTTGGCCGACGGCCCGCTCGCCGATGCGGCCGCGTACTGGCAAGGACGCCTGCTGGGGGGTGCGCGCCAGCGGGCGCTCCTCCGCCGCGCCGCGCTGATGGGGGGCGATGGCTGGTACGGCGTGCTGGCGCGCTCCCGGCTCGACGCCCTGGGCGAGCCCACGCCCCGCCCCCCGCGCCCTCCGCCACGACCGCTGGGCGAGCTGGTCGACCCCGCCTCGTCCGGGACCTTCGCGGTGGCGGTCGAGCTGCTGGGGCTCGGCCTCGAGGACGCGGCCCTGGACGAGCTGCGCGATCTGGCCTCCTCGTCCCGGGCGCGGGCCGCCGCCCCGCACCTGGCGCAGCTGGCGGCCTTCGCCGGGGACGCCGAGCTGCCGCTGCGCATGGCCCGTGACCACCTGGGCCAGAGCCGCCGCACCCTGCGCTGGAGCCACCCGGCGCCGCACCTGGAGCTGGTCGAGCCGGCCGCCGCCGCCTCCGCCATCGACCCGACCCTGGTCCTGGCGGTGATGCGGCGCGAGTCAGGCTTCCGCCGCGGCGTCCGGAGCAGCGCCGGCGCCGAGGGCCTACTGCAGCTGCGCCCCGCCACCGCCGAGCGGGTGGCCTCGCTGCTCGGCCTCCCCGCCGGCGCCGCCGGCCGGCTGGGCGATCCGGCGGTGAACCTGCCGCTGGGGATCCACTACCTCGGCCTCCTCCTGGAGCGCTTCCATCAGCCGGCCGCCGCCCTGGCCGGCTACAACGCCGGGCCGACCGCCGCGGCCGAGTGGGCGCGTGCCCGCGCGGGGATGCCCCTCGACGAATGGGTGGAGTGCATCCCCTTCCGCGAGACCCGGCAGTACCTCAAGGTGGTGCTGGCGGACTGGGACGTCTACCGCGAGCTGCGCGGCCTGCCCCCGCCCCCGCTCGACCCCACCCGCCCCGTGGCGCGACCCGAACCCGGGGTGGACTTCTAGATCGACGGGTCGGCGCCCCCGGCGGCGACCGCGGCCAGGATGGCGTCGCCCATCCGCCGCAGCACGGAGGGCGTCACGCCCGGCACCGCCCGCATGGCCGCCTCGGTCCGGGGGCGGGCCCGGGCCAGATCGAGGAGCGTCTGGTCGCCCAGCACCTTGAACGGCGGCCGATCGGCGGCCCGGGCCCGATCCTCGCGAGCCAGGTAGAGCGCGCGCAGCACCCTGAGCTGCCCGGCCCCCAGCTCGCGCGAGCCCCGGATGCGCCGGTAGCCCTCGGGGTCGAACACCCGCTCCCGCGGCTCGGCCGCGGCCACGCGCGCGAACTCGCGCCGGGCCTCCTCCAGCGCCTGTCGCCCGTTCAGCTCCTCGAGCAGCTTCTCCCGGAGCGGCAGGAGGAAATGGGTGTCCAGCGCGGCGTAGGCGAGCTGCGCCTCGGTCAGCGGGCGGTGCCCCCAGTCGGAGCGCTGGAACGCCTTGGAGAGCTTGACCCCGAAGCGCGCCTCGACCATGGCCGAGAGCCCCAGCGCCGAGTGTCCCAGCCGCCGGGCGGCGAGCATGGTGTCGAAGAGCCGGGGCAGCCTCCACCCCCACTCGCGCCGCAGGCAGCGCACGTCGTAGTCGGCACCGTGCAGCACCGTTTCCCGCCCGTCGCACAGTTCTTCACTCAGCGAGGACAGATCCACGGCCAGGGGGTCGAGCACCCAGTCGCCGCCGGGGGTGGAGACCTGCACCAGGCAGACCCGCTCCCGGTAGACGTGGAAGCTGTTGGACTCGGTGTCGAGCGCCACCACCGGCTCGGCCCGCAGCGCCTCCCGGAACCGGGCCAGGGCCAGGGGGTCGGCAACCAGCGTCGGGGGAGGCACCCGTTCCATCCGGAGATTCTAGCGCAGGACGCGGGCGCCCCGCCCCGTGGTATACAGAGCCGCCGTGTTGCTCGCCCGCCTCCGCGGCCTGCTGCTGCTGGCCTACGCCGCGGTCACCATGGTGCTGTTCTTCCTGGTGTCGCTGCCGGTGATGATCCTCACCGGGTCCGGCGACTTGCCCATGTGGCTGGCGCGGCGGGCCTGGTCCCCCTCCTGCCTGTGGGTCTCCGGCTGCCGCCGCGAGGCCCTGGCCGCGCCGCCCCTGCCGGAGGGGCCGCTCATCTTTGCCTCTAACCACGAGAGCGCCCTCGACATCTGGGTGCTGGTCGAGCGCCTCCCGCGCAACGTCCGGTTCATCGCCAAGCAGGAGCTGTTCCGCATCCCGATCTTCGGCTGGTACATGCGCCTGGGCGGCCACGTCCCTGTCGACCGGCGCAACCAGGCGCAGGCGGTGGAGTCGCTGCGGGCCGCCGCGCGCCTGGTCCGGGGCGGCACCTCCCTCATCGTCTTCCCCGAGGGCACCCGCTCCCGCGACGGCCGCGTGCAGCCCTTCAAGAAGGGACCGTTCGCCCTGGCCATGGAGGCCCTGGTCCCGGTGGTCCCGGTGGCCATCTCCGGCAGCGGCGCCGTCACCCCGAGCGGCCTGGTGGCCGTCTGGCCCGGCACCATCCGCGTGGCCCTCGGCGAGCCGGTCCACCCCGCCTCCTATCGCGACCGCGCCGCGCTCCTCGCCGCGGTCCGCGAGCGGATCGTGGAGCTCCACCGTCGCATCGGCGGCCAGGGCGGCGACCTGGATCGCCCCGCGGCGCCGCCCGGTGCCGAGGGTAACGGGGACTGACCCCGGCGCCCTTCGCGCTTGTCCCGCCGGCGGCGCGGGCGGTAGGCTCCGCCCATGGCGGACAGCGATCGCCCGACGCCGGCGAGCTCCCCAAGAGCGCAGGCCCCGCCAGCCCTGGGCTTGTCGAAGGGAGCCCTCCGGGTGAAGGACCTGGCGGTCGACCTGGCTTCGGACCTGGCCCACGGCTACCGGCGCTCCACGCGCTTCTTCAAGATGCGCGCGGTGGCGGTCGGGGCCTGGGCGGCGATCTCGCTGCTCACGCTCTGGCTGGCCTGCCCGTCGGGCGGGCCCAGCAACTCGCTGGGCGCGGAGGTCCAGCTCTCCGAGGAGCTCCTGGGGACGCAGATCCTGGTGTGGAACGGCTCCGGGCGGATGTGGACCGACGTCACCCTCACCCTCGACGGTGGCTGGCGATGGCAGACCAACACCTTCCGGGACGGCCAGCGGCTGGTGATCGCGGTCGGCCGCTTCAGCCGCGACGGCGTCGCCGCCCCCGCCAACCTGAAGCCCCGGGCGTTGACCATCGAGTGTCGCCAGGGCTCGGTGACCGCCCCGCTGGTGCCGAAGGGGCCTTGATGAAGCGCATCCTGCTGGTCGACGACGACGCCGAGATCTGCCAGTTCCTGGCCACGCTCCTCGAGCTCGAGGGGATGGCGAGCGCGGTGGCGCTCACCGCCGAGGTGGCCATGGCCGGCCTGGGCGACGCGGACGCGGTGCTCCTGGACGTGGCCATGCCCGGCCTGGACGGCCTGGAGCTCTGCCGCCGCATGCGCGCCAGCGGCTACGCGCGGCCCATCCTCATCGTCTCGGCGCGGCCCGGCCCCGACCTACCCCGCAAGGCGATGGCGGCCGGCGCCAACGGCTTCGTGCGCAAGCCCTTCGACAACGCCGAGCTGGTGGCCCGCATCCGGGGGCTGCTCGGCGGCCAGACCCGCCCTTAACGGTGGCGCGGGCGAGGTGCGCCCGGCTAGGCCGCGTCGCGCTCCACCGGCTGCAGGTAGCGGTGCAGGAACTGCTTGGTCTTCAGCTCGACCTGGCGGACGCGCTCGCGGGACACGCCCCAGCGCTTGCCGATCTCCTCCAGCGTGCGGGGCTGGTCCTGCTCCAAGCGGTTGTGCACGATGTCCCAGCCCAGCTCGCCGATCCGCTTGCGGACCTTGCCCAGCGCGTCCCGCACCTCGCGGTTGCCCTCGCCCGACAGGTAGGTGTCCTCGGGGCCCGGCTCGTCGTCCTCGATGCGCTCGAGGTGGGTGGCGTCGCCCTCCTCGTCGATGGCGCTGTCGAGCGACAGATCGGGCTGCGCCACGGTGCCGCTCTGCGGGCGCACCGTGGAGCGCGCCTCCTTGAGGTACTTCCCGATGTAGGCCCGGATCCACCAGACCGCGTAGGTGGAGAAGCGGGTCCCGGCGTGCGGATCGAACTTCTCCACCGCTCGCATGAGGCCGACGTTCCCCTCCTGGATGAGGTCGTCGAGCCGCACGGTGCCCCGCCGCTGCTTGCGGGCGATGGCCACCACGAAGGCCAGGTTGTGCCGGACGAGCCGCTGCTTGGCGGCGACCTCGCCCTTGCGCGCGCGGAGCGCCAGCTCGTGCTCCTCGTCGCGGTTCAGCGGAGGGTAGTCCCGAACAGCCTTGAGGTAGGGTGCCAGCTCCTCGAACTCCTTGCTGCCTCTCTGGGGGATCGCCGTCCTCATCCGGTTCCTCGTCGCTTGTCTGAGATCAACTCGCCTCGGCCAGGTAACGTTACGTGAGCTTATTATTGTGGACCTATCAAGTCAAGCTTCCAGGGATACACGCCACACTCGAAAGGAGTACGGGACCTTGGGCCGCTTGACTGCACCTTGAGTGCGACCGAGCCGCCCGCCGCTTCCTAGCCATGCCCGTGCATCCCCTCGAATTCTTGCGTCTGATCAAGCGGATCTGCTTGCGCTCGATACTGTAAGTTTTTCGACTTCCCGACTTCCTGAACGAACATTGACGCAAGACTTGCTTACCGCCCGATTCAGATGGATTCGAACCGGCAAAATAGAAAGGGCCCGGCCCCAAGAGGGACCGGACCCCGATCTGTCCGAACCGGCTGGGGAAGCTGCCGCTACTCCTCCGCCCCCACGGCCAGGGCCTCCTCGGCCTCCTCGACCGCGTCGACCGGCGTCTCCACCTCGATGTCGAGGTGCTTGTAGGCCGGAAGGCCGGTGCCGGCCGGGATGAGCCGGCCCATGATCACGTTCTCCTTGAGGCCGCGCAGGTAGTCGACCTTGCCGCTGATGGCCGCCTCGGTGAGCACCTTGGTGGTCTCCTGGAACGAGGACGCCGAGATGAACGACTCGGTGGAGAGCGAGGCCTTGGTGATGCCGAGGAGCAGGGGCTCGCCCTGGGCCGGCCGGCCCTGGGCGGTGATCACCTTCTCGTTCTCCTCCTCGAAGACGAACTTCTCCACCTGCTCGTCGACCAGGAAGCTGGTGTCGCCCACGTCCACGATCCGCACGCGCCGCAGCATCTGCCGGACGATGGTCTCGATGTGCTTGTCGTTGATCTTCACGCCCTGCAGCCGGTAGACCTCCTGCACCTCGTCCACCAGCCAGCGGGCCAGCTCCTTCTCGCCCAGCACCCGCAGGATGTCGTGGGGGTTGGCGGCGCCGTCCATCAGCGCCTCGCCGGCCCGCACCCGGTCGCCGGTGTGCACCGAGATGTGCTTGCCCTTGCCGATCAGGTACTCCTTGGCCAGGTCGGGCCGGAGCTTTCCGTCCACCTCGGGAGTGATGACCACCTTCCGCTTGCCCTTGGTGTCCTTGCCGAAGGCGACCACGCCGTCGATCTCGGAGATGACCGCATGCTCCTTGGGCTTGCGCGCCTCGAAGAGCTCGGCCACGCGCGGGAGGCCGCCGGTGATGTCCTTGGTCTTGGTGGTCTCGCGCGGCATCTTGGCGATGACGTCGCCGGCATCCAGCTCGTCGCCGTCGTTCACCACCAGGTTGGCGCCCTCCGGCAGCATGTAGCGGGCATCGGCCTCGGAGTTGGCCAGCTTGCGGGTCTTGCCCTCGGCGTCCTTGATGGAGATGCGGGGGCGCGCGTCGGGGTCCTTGGAGGCGATCACCACCTTGCGGGCCAGGCCGGTGATCTCGTCCACCTGCTCGCTGATGGTGACGCCGTCGATCAGGTCGCCGTACTTCACCCGGCCGGCCACCTCGGTGATGATGGGCATCGAGTAGGGGTCCCACTCGGCCAGGAGGGTGTTGGGCTCGATGTGCTGCCCCTCGCGGACCAGGAGCTTGGCGCCGTAGACCACGCCGTAGCGCTCGCGCTCGCGCCCCTGCTCGTCGGTGACGATGATCTCGCCGTTCCGGTTCATGACGATGAGGGTGCCGTCCTTCTTCTTGGCCACGCTCACGTTGTGGAACTTCACCAGGCCGGGGTTGCGGTTCTCGATGGTCGACTGCTCGGCCCGCCGCGAGGCGGCGCCGCCGATGTGGAAGGTGCGCATGGTGAGCTGGGTGCCCGGCTCTCCGATGGACTGGGCGGCGATGACGCCCACCGCCTCGCCGATGTTCACCTTCCGCCCGCGGGCCAGGTCGCGCCCGTAGCACTCCACGCAGATCCCGCGCCGCGCCTGGCAGGTGAGCACCGAGCGGATCTTCACCTTGTCGATGCCGGCGTTCTCGATGAGCCGGACCTTGGCCTCGTCGATCTCCTCGTTGGCCTTGACCAGCACGTTGCCGGAGAAGGGATCGTGCATGTCGTCGAGCGCCACGCGACCCAGGATGCGCTCGCCCATGGGCTCGATGATCTCGCCACCCTCCACCAGGGCGCCCAGGGTGATGCCGTCCATGGCCCCGCAGTCGTACTCGGTGATGATGGCGTCCTGGGCCACGTCCACCAGCCGCCGGGTGAGGTAGCCCGAGTTGGCGGTCTTGAGGGCGGTGTCGGCCAGGCCCTTGCGGGCGCCGTGGGTGGAGATGAAGTACTGGAGGACGTTGAGGCCCTCGCGGAAGTTGGCGGTGATGGGGGTGGCGATGATCTCCCCCGAGGGCTTGGCCATCAGACCCCGCATGCCGGCCAGCTGCCGGATCTGCTGGGCGGAGCCGCGGGCCCCGGAGTCGGCCATGATGTAGATGGGGTTGAAGGAGGGCTGCTTGCGCTCCTCGCGCTTGCCCTCGCCGTCCACCCCCACCGCGGTCTCGGTTCCGATCTCGGCCATCATCTCCTGGGCCACCTCCTCGGTGACCTGGGCCCAGATGTCGATGACCTTGTTGTACCGCTCGCCGTCGGTGATGAGACCCTCGGTGTACTGCGTCTGGATGTCGTCCACCTCGTGCGTGGCCCGATCCAGCAGCTCCTGCTTGCGCCTGGGGATGACCATGTTCGACAGGGCGATGGAGATGCCGGCCCGGGTGGCGTTGCCGTACCCCAGCGAGCGGACGCGGTCGGCGAGGAGCACCGTCTCCTTCTCGCCGCAGAGCCGGTAGGTCAGGTCGATGAGGCTCTGCAGCTGCTTCTTGTCCATCACCTTGTTGACCGAGTCGAAGGAGAGCCGGCGCGGGACGATGTCGTAGAGCAGCACCCGGCCCACGGTGGTCTCCACCCGCCGCCCGTCCATGCGCACCCAGATCTTGGCCTGCAGATCGAGCTCGCCCTGGTCGTAGGCGGCGCGGACCTCCTCCGGGCTGGCGAAGCGCTTCCCCTCCCCGCGCGCGAAGGCCCGCTCGCGGGTCATGTAGTAGATGCCCAGCACGATGTCCTGGGAGGGCACGATGATGGGCTTGCCGTGCGCCGGCGAGAGGATGTTGTTGGTGCTCATCATGAGCACCCGGGCCTCCATCTGCGCCTCGATGGAGAGGGGCACGTGCACGGCCATCTGGTCGCCGTCGAAGTCGGCGTTGAAGGCGGTGCACACCAGGGGGTGGAGCTGGATGGCCTTGCCCTCGATGAGCACCGGCTCGAAGGCCTGGATGCCCAGGCGGTGCAGGGTCGGGGCCCGGTTGAGCAGCACCGGGTGCTCGCGGATCACCTCGTCGAGGATGTCCCAGACCTCGGGCCGCTCCTTCTCCACCATCTTCTTCGCGCTCTTGATGGTGGTGACGTAGCCCTTCTCCTCCAGCTTGTTGTAGATGAAGGGCTTGAACAGCTCGAGGGCCATGATCTTGGGCAGGCCGCACTGGTGCAGCTTGAGCTCCGGGCCCACCACGATCACCGAGCGGCCGGAGTAGTCGACCCGCTTGCCCAGGAGGTTCTGGCGGAACCGGCCCTGCTTGCCCTTCAGCATGTCGGAGAGCGACTTGAGCGGGCGCTTGTTGGGGCCGGTGATGGTCTTGCCCCGCCGGCCGTTGTCGAAGAGCGCGTCCACCGCCTCCTGCAGCATCCGCTTCTCGTTGCGGATGATGATGTCCGGGGCGTTCAGCTCCTGGAGCCGCTTGAGCCGGTTGTTCCGGTTGATGACCCGCCGGTAGAGATCGTTCAGGTCGGAGGTGGCGAAGCGGCCGCCGTCCAGCGGGACCAGGGGGCGGAGGTCGGGCGGGATGACCGGGATGACCTCCAGCATCATCCATTCCGGCTTGTTGCCGGACTGGACGAAGGACTCGACCACCTTCAGGCGCTTGGCGATCTTCTTCCGCTTGGCGTCGCTGGTGGCCTCCTTCATCTCCGCGCGCAGCTCGTTGGCCAGGCCGGGGATGCCCTCGCCGTGCTTCTTGTCGGCCGGGCCCACCTGGCGGAGCAGCTGCAGCACCGCCTCGCCGCCCATGCCGGCGCTGAAGGCCTCGTCGCCCAGCTCCTCGAGCGCCTTCTGGTAGCGGTCCTCGGAGAGCAGCTCGCCCCGCTGGAACGCGCTCTCCTTGGGGTCGATGACGATATAGGACTCACAGTACAGGACCTTCTCCAGGTCCTTCAGGGTGATGTCCAGGAGGTTGCCGATGCGGCTGGGGAGCGACTTGAGGAACCAGATGTGGGCCACTGGCGTGGCCAGGGTGATGTGCCCCAGCCGCTCGCGGCGGACCTTGGACTGGATCACCTCCACACCGCACTTCTCGCAGACCACTCCCCGGTGCTTCATGCGCTTGTACTTGCCGCAGTTGCACTCGTAGTCCTTGACGGGGCCGAAGATCTTGGCGCAGAACAGGCCGTCCCGCTCCGGCTTGAAGGTCCGGTAGTTGATGGTCTCGGGCTTCTTCACCTCGCCGTGCGACCACTGGCGGATCTTGTCCGGGCTGGCCAGCGAGATGCGGATGGCCGAGAACGACAGCGGATCCTTCGGCTTCTCGAAGAAATTGAAGATGTCCTTCACGTCGTACCTCGTTCACCTGAAGTTTTGAGGAGCTGAGGCGCCCAACCACTCCCGCGCACGGGCCCAGCCACCCCCGCGGCCGGGCCCCGGGCGCGCCCCTAGGCCGTGTTGCGCTCCGCCGCCGCCCCCCGGGGGGCGCCCAGCGGGCCGCCCAGCTCGCGCTCCGCCGCCTCCCGCGCCGCCTGGGCCTCCGGGGACTCCAGCAGCTCCACGTCCAGCGCCAGGCTCTGCAGCTCCTTGATGAGGACGTTGAACGACTCGGGCAGCCCCGACTCCAGGGTGTTCTCCCCCTTGACGATGGCCTCGTACATGCGGGTGCGGCCCACCACGTCGTCGGACTTGACGGTGAGGAACTCCTGCAGCGAGTAGGCGGCGCCGTACGCCTCCATGGCCCAGACCTCCATCTCGCCCAGGCGCTGGCCGCCGAACTGCGCCTTGCCGCCCAGCGGCTGCTGGGTGACCAGCGAGTACGGCCCGATGGAGCGGGCGTGGATCTTCTCGTCCACCAGGTGGTGGAGCTTGAGCATGTACATCACCCCCACGGTGACGTCCTGGTCGAAGGGGTCACCGGTCCGCCCGTCGAAGAGGATCGACTGCATGGTGGCCGAGCCCTCGGAGAGCAGCTCCTTCATCTCCGTCTCGTGGGCCCCGTCGAACACCGGGGTGGCCACGTGGATGCCGCGCTGGAGCTTCTGCGCCAGCGGGGCCAGCTCCTTGTCGGCCAGCTCGTCGATGAGCTGCCCCAGCTTGTCGGTGGAAGCCGCCTCCGACCCGGCGAACACCGCCTTCAGCTTCTTGCGCAGCTCGGCCGGCCCGAAGCTCCGCTCCACCATCTCCTGCAGCCGCTGCCCGACGTTGCGGGCCGCCCAGCCCAGGTGCGTCTCCAGGATCTGCCCCACGTTCATGCGCGAGGGGACGCCCAGCGGGTTGAGGACGATGTCCACGGGAGTGCCGTCCTCGAGGTAGGGGAGGTCCTCCTCCGGCAAGACCCGCGAGACCACGCCCTTGTTGCCGTGGCGGCCGGCCATCTTGTCGCCCACCGCCAGCTTGCGCTTGATGGCCACGTACACCTTGACCATCTTGATGACGCCGGGCGGAAGCTCGTCGCCCTTCTTGAGCCGGCCGATCTTCTCCCCGAAGAGCAGCTTCACCAGCTCCTTCTGCTCCTCGAAGTTCTCGATGATCTTGCGGGTCAGATCCTGGACGTCGCCGTCCACGGCGATCTCGCCCCAGTAGCGCTCGGGGACGCCGTCGAGCAGCGCGTCGTCGAGCACGTCGCCCTTCTTGAGGAGCTGGGTGCCCTTGTCGTCGACCAGGCGCCCCTGCACCTCCTTGCCCACCAGGAGCCGCCGGATCTTCTGGAAGGCCGACTCCTGGATGATGCGGATCTCGTCGTTCTGGTCCTTGAGGAGCTTGGCCTCCTCCATCTCCTCGATGGACTTGGCGCGCTCGTCCTTCTCCACGCCCTTGCGGCTGAACACCTTGGCGTTGATGACCGTGCCGGAGACGCCCGGCGGCACCCGCAGCGAGCTGTCGCGGACGTCACCGGCCTTCTCGCCGAAGATGGCCCGCAGCAGCTTCTCCTCCGGGGAGAGCTGGGTCTCGCCCTTGGGGGTGATCTTGCCCACCAGGATGTCCCCCGGCTTCACCTCGGCGCCGATCCGGACGATGCCCGACTCGTCCAGGTCCTTGAGCGCCTCCTCGCCCACGTTGGGGATGTCGCGGGTGATCTCCTCCTTGCCGAGCTTGGTGTCACGGGCGACGCACTCGAACTCCTCGATGTGCACCGAGGTGAACACGTCCTCCTTGATGAGCCGCTCGGAGAGGAGGATGGAGTCCTCGAAGTTGTAGCCCTGCCAGGGCATGAAGGCGACCACCACGTTCTGCCCCAGGGCCAGCTCTCCCATCTCCGTGGCCGGGCCGTCGGCGATGACGTCGCCCTTCCGCACCCGCTCGCCCGGCTTCACGATGGGCTTCTGGTTGATGCAGGTGTTCTGGTTGGAGCGCTGGTACTTGAT
>DATKMW010000043.1:0-9805 GCA_035541675.1 Anaeromyxobacter sp.
GGCTCGGGAAGTAGGGCGGCTTGGGGAAGGTGCGTGCCGGGTGGCGGAGGACGGTCTTCTCGATGCTCTCGAGCATGAGGGTGTTGTGCACGAACCCCTTGCCGCTCTGGGGATCGGCGAGGGTGCTGCCCGGGTAGGCGCCCCAGGGCGTGGTGCCGAACCCGAACCCGTAGCCCGCCCAGACGTTGACCGCCACCGTGCCGTAGCGGAGCCGCCGGATGGCCTGCTCCACCAGCCGCGAGAGGCCGGGGTCGGCCATGGTCCGCGGGTGTACCACCAGGTGGGCGGAGAGCGTCCCACACACCCGCTGGTTCACGAACTCGACCGCCCGCGCCAGGTACTCCTCGGGGTCCTCCGAGCCGACCGAGGTCTCGGAGAGGAGGGAGCAGAAGGGCTCGGTGTCGAAGGCCGGGTCGTGGACCGAGGGGTCCAGGCCGGCCACGATGGTCCAGGGGAGCGTGACGCCGGCCTGGCCGGCGCGCCGGACCTCGGCGCGGCCCTCGGTCAGGGCCCGGTAGCGCTCCAGCGCGCCCGGGTACCAGGCGCGCCGCGCCGGGACCAGCGCCATGAAGCGCTCGATCGCGGCCAGGAAGGCGTCGCGGCGCGACCAGCCGCGGGGCAGCACCAGCAGCTTGGCGGCGTTGCAGTTGAAGGAGGCGTTGTGGGTCACCGCCCCGGCCACGCTCTCCGCCTGCGCGCCGAGGGTGGCCGGGTCCCAGGGACCGGGCACGACCAGCACCGGCGAGACGTTGCCCAGCTCGCTGGTGATCTCCTTGGCGAGGAGCGGCCGGTTCCGCGCCAGCCGCTCGGCTCGCTCCGGTCCTGGGGGTCCCCAGACGATGGTGTCGTGGGTGCGGTCGGAGCCGGTGATGTGCACCTCGTCCACCGACGGGTGGTGGGCCAGGTAGGCGCCCTCCTCGGCGCCGCCCTGGACCAGGGCCAGGACGCCGCGAGCCACGGCCTCGGCGAACGCCTCCTCGATGATGGGGCCGAGGTAGGCGTTCACCGGGCTCATCTTGAGGAGGCAGACCTTGCCCTCGGTGAAGAGCTTGGTGGCCACGTCGGTGGGGGGGATGGAGTTGATGTTCCCGGCCCCCATCACCAGGCACACCTTGCCGTCGTGGTCGGGCGCCTTGTGGAACCGGGCCCGGGTCTCCTCGAGAGCGCGGCGGTCGAGGCCCGCCTGGAGGTGCACCTCGGCGTGCACGCCCATGAAGAGCAGGGCGTCCCGCGGGCCGGCCGGGAACACCGAAACCGCCAGCCGGCCGTCGACGGTGTCGAAGGCACGCCCCACCGGCGTGTTGCCGCTGCGCGCCAACAGGCGCAGCGAGCGCTCGAGCTGCCGCAGCACCCGGGCGGTGACGTAGGGGCCGCTCGTCCACTCCTCGCCGGCGGCGGGAGCGTCGAGGCGGATGTGCTTGGCCTCGCAGGCCGCCGCGACCGCCCGCGCGGCAGTGCGGTGCACGCCCTCGAGCAGCGAGCGGGCCAGCGCGGCGCGCTCGCCCAGCGGGGCGTGCGCCCAGCGCGGCGCGGCCTCGCGCAGGCGGGCCAGGGCCTCGTCGAGCTGCCGGGGTCCGGTGGGCGAGGGAGCGGCGCCGTTCATGGAGGGCCTCCGGCCCGGAGGGTAGGCGGGGCGAGGGAGCGGTGCCCCGGCCCGTTGGGGTATGGCGATGCCGTCTCCGCCGCGCTCAGGCGGCCCGGAGCGTCAGGAGCGTCACCTCCGGCGGCGAGTTCACGCGCACGGCCACGCCGGAGTTGCCCACCCCGCGGTTCACGTAGAGCTGGACGCCGTCCAGGCGGTAGCGGCCCCGGAGGTAGGGCTCGCGCGCCATCCCGGCGAGCAAGAGCGGGGTGAGGAAGGGGATGGCGATCTGGCCGCCGTGGGTGTGGCCGGACAGGCACACCAGCTGCCGGTCGAGGCGTCGCAACCGGTCGGCGGTGCGCGGGGCGTGCGCCAGGACCAGCGGCGCCGCGTCCGGCGGGAGCCCGGCGAAGGCCCGCCCCACGTCCTCGTGGCCGCTCACCTTGTCGCCCACCCCCACCAGCGGGAGCGGTGCCCCCAGGACGCGCACGGAGGTCCAGGCGTTCTGCAGCACCTCGTAGCCCAGGGAGCGGAGGGCAGCGCCGGTGCCGCGGAGGTCGGTCCAGGCGTCGTGGTTGCCGAGGACCGCGTAGGTCGGCGCGCGGAGCCCGGCGAGCAGCTCCTTGGCGCGGCCCACGTCGCGCCGGTCGTGGCAGACGTAGTCGCCGGTCAGGACCACCAGGTCCGGCCCGAGCGCATTGGCCTCGGCGACCGCGGCGCGGATGAGATCGTCCGGGGTCTGCCGGCCGGCGTGCAGGTCGGAGAGCTGGACGACGCGCAGCCCGTCGTGCGCCGGGTCGAGGCCGGGCAGGCGGAGGGAGAGCGCCTCGCGCTGCGGCCTCCGGGGCGAGGCCATCGACCGGGCCGGGATGGCGAGGCCGCCGCACAGCCCCAGGCCGCCTGCGAGGAAGCTCCGCCGACCGAGCCGCTCCATCCTCTCCACCTCTCTCCTCGCAGGGCCGTGAGTTCGGGCAACGGTCGCGGGCCTGGACGAATTCCACGAGTCCCGGAGGGGTGCTCCAGCTGCGACCCAAGCCGGGCGTGGCAGGGAGCGCAGAATGTAATGAGCTTTTGCCTGGTCGCCAGGCTGGTGTGGCGGCGGCCGCTTTGGCCTCCGGGGGTCCTTCGATGCGCACCTGGCACCGCGCAGCCCTGGCCGTCGCGCTCGCGGCCTCCGCTGGCTGCGGGGGTACCGGCAAGGACGCCAACTGGCTCACCGACCCCGGCGTGGCCGGGCACGCGAGGTACTTCCCGCTCGCCGCCACGCCCCACGATCCGACCGCCGTCGGCACCAGCGTCACCTGCCAGGGTTGTCACCCCGGCGACAGCTTTGCCCAGTTCGACTGCGCCACCTGCCACACGGCCGCCGCCACCGACCCGCTGCACGCCGGCGTGGCCAGCTATGCGCACACCAGCGCCGCCTGCCTCGGGTGCCACCCCACCGGCAGCATCGCGGCGCCGCCCAACCACGACGCGGCCGACTTCCCGCGGGGGAGCGGCACCTCCCACGCCGCCGTCGGCTGCATCCAGTGCCACACCGATCTCTCCAACCCCACCATCACCGCCAACTTCGCCTGCGCCAGCTGCCACGCCGGCCTCCCCGGCGGGTTCGTGGCCGGCCACGCCAGCGTGGCCGGGGTGGACGCCTCCACGCCCAGCGCCCAGTGCCTGGCCTGCCACGGCGACGGCCAGACGAACCCCATCGCCTCGCACACGCAGTTCCCCATCGCCATGGGGAGCTCGACCCACGACACCGTCTGCCTGCAGTGCCACGACACCCTGCGCACCGGGAAGCCCTACGCCTACGCGGCAGACTTCACCGCCTACGACTGCCTCGGCTGCCACGCCCAGGCGCCGACCGACTCCGCGCACGCCGGCGTCTCCGGGTACCTGTACGCGAGCGCCTCCTGCTACGGCTGCCACCCCACCGGCAGCGCCGTCCCGGCCAACCACGACACGGCCTTCTTCCCCCGGGGCACGGGCAGCGCGCACGCCGCCGTCACCTGCGCACAATGCCACACCGACCTCTCCGCCCCGGCCAATCCGTCCAACTTCGCCTGCGGGACCTGCCACCTCGGCCTGGACGCAGCGCTGGTGACCAAGCACACCACCACCACCAGCAACCCGCGGATCACGGTGGCCTCGAGCGAGATCAGCACCAGCGACAGCGCCACCTGCCTGCGTTGCCACGCCGACTCGCAGGTGAACCTCACCTCCAGCCACCTCAGCGGATCGGACGGCGACCCCCCGCACCAGGGCGCCCGCTGCCTGCAGTGCCACGACCTCTACCGGGCCGACAAGGCCTTCGCGGCCGACTTCACCAGCGACCCTGCCGCCTCGAGCAAGCTCGCCGCGCGCCAGGGCTGCTACGAGTGCCACACCTCGTCCCCGCCAGGCGGCGACTAGCGAGCGGCGGCGCGACTCGTGGTGGGGGAGATGGGGAGACGGCTCGCGCCCGGACGCGTGGTGCGCCGCCCCTGCCTGCAGGGAGGAGCCTCCGGGGCTACCGCCCGCCGAGCAGCGCGGCCGGGGGCACGCCCAGGGCCTTGGCCATCTTCTCGATGGTCTCGAGCGGCGGCGACCGCTGCCCGCGCTCCAGCATCGAGACGTAGGAGACGGAGATCCCGACCTTGTCGGCGAGCGCCTTCTGGGAGAGCTTCTTCTTGGAGCGGAGGCGTCGGACGTTCCCGGCGAAGCGAGTCAGTAGGTCCATGGGTGAAACGATTAGCAAAGGGGTACCAAACGGGCAGCATCCTTTTCGGGTCCTCCTCGGGTGGCCTGCTGACCGTGAGTGATCGTGACACTCTAAGACAAGCCCTTGACATGGAGTGACGCAGGGGTGTCCCGCGGTACCCTGGACCGCCAGCGGTTCACCGAGGGCGCGCATGCGCTCGATACCTGGGCGCCGTCGGCCGAGCGCGGACGGCGGAGCGCCGCGGTGCGGCACCGGGATTCCCCTGGGCTTTCGGGGGTCGGCGGCGCCTGGGGGCGTGCACCGGCCGTTCAATGCCGCCGCGGCCTCGGGCCGGCGGAGGGGGGCCTTCGGGGGAACGGCTCGACGTGACAGAATCGCGCGGTGCTCCAGGGAGACATCGTCACCTTCCCCCTGCCCGACCTCTTCCAGTGGATCGACCAGGGGCGCCGCTCCGGTGTCGTGGAGATCGACACCGGGGAGGGGAGCTCGTACTGGCTCGAGGTGCGAGACCGGAGGATCGTGGCCGCCTGCCGCCCGCCGGCCTCGCGGGCCGGCCTGGGCGGCCTGGCGGGCTGGGAGCCGGAGCTGCCGCCCGAGGCGCTGTGGCCCGAGGCCAGCGCCGACCGGATCGTGGACCTCTTCCTCATGCCGCCGATCGGCCGGTTCGCGCTGGCCGACGATCCGGCGGGGTTCGAGGAAGGCGTGCCGCTCGACCTCGGCGTGGGACAGATGACCCTGGAGGGGCTTCGCCGCCTGGACGAGTGGCCGGACCTCAACCTCCGCCACCCCTCCGAGGCGGCTCTGCTCGGCGCCGACGCTCCGGGGCGCCCGCGCTCGCCCATGCAGCGGGCGCTGCTCGAGGCCGCGCGCCGGCGCCTCTCCATCGCCGAGGCGCGCCTGGCGCTGCAGCTCTCCCGCCCGGCCGTGCTGCGGCGGATCGAGATGCTCCGCGAGCAGGGTCTGGCGCACGTCGAGGGGGTGGCGCCGCGGGCCGACCCGGTCGCGGCGCTGGTGGACCAGGCCCAGGCCCTGGTGGCCGAGCGGCAGTTCGACGAGGCGGCCATCGTCTTCAAGAGCCTGCTGGCCACCGATCCGTCGGACAGGCGCGTACGGGCGCTGCTGCGCGAGGCGGAGCGCGAGCAGGTGGCCACCCTGTACGAGGAGCTCTCCCCGGTGGCGGTGCCGAAGCTGCTGGGCGGGCCCTCGACGATGGAGTCGCCAGCGGCGCGGCGCCTGGGGTTCGCCGACCGCGAGGTGGCGTCCCGGGTGAACGGCACCTGGGACGTGGCCAGCATCGCCCTGTCCTCCCCGCTGCGCGAGGTGGAGACGCTCAAGGCCCTGCGCAAGCTGGTGCGGCTGGGACTGGTCGACCTCGTCGACGCGCGGTGAAGCCCCGGCGGCGGCCTCAGATCCTCTCGGCCTTGAGCGTGGCCGAGACGAGGAGGTAGAGGGCGAAGAGGGCATCGCGCTCGGTGGCCAGGGCGTCGGGCCGCGCCGCCAGCTTCCGCAGGTGCAGGTACTCGCGCCCGTCCAGGCCGAGGAGAAGGGCGCGGGCGGCGGCCCCCTGCTCCTCCACCGCCAGCCCGGCCAGCACGTCGGAGAGGCTCTCGGCGGCGCGGCGCACGGCCGGACCGTAGGCCCGCTCCCGGACGAGGAGCTCCACCTCGGCCACCCCGGCGCCCTCCTCCGGGAAGAGGCGGGCCAGGGAGAGCGCCGGGAGCGGCACGCGCTCGCGAGCCGCAGCCGGCGGCGGGCCGGCGGGGGAGGGCGGCGCCGGCCCGTCGGATCCTCCGGCGGCCTTGGCGGGGGCGGCCGGCCGCGAGGGTTCGGCCCCCTTCCCGGCCGGGCGCACCCGCGCCGGGGAGCGGTGCGGCTGCCGCGACTTGAGGTCCTTCACCACCAGGCGGGTGACCTCCCGCAGCGCCTGGAGGATCCCCTCGCCCCGGCTGGCCACGGTGGCGCACTCGGGGGCGCCGAAGCGGTTGAGCCGCCGGCTGAGCTCGGCGATGGGGACCACGTCCGGGAGGTCGCGCTTGTTGTACTGGAGCACCAGGGGGAAGGCGGAGAGATCGATGCTCATCTCGGCCAGGTTCCCCTCCAGGTTGGACATCGACTCCAGGTTGGCCTCCAGGGCGGTGGCCTGGGAATCGGCCACGAACACCACGCCGTCGGCCCCGTTCAACACCAGCTTGCGGGTGGCGTCGTAGAAGACCTGGCCGGGGACGGTGTAGAGCTGCAGCCGGAGGGTGAGCCCGCCGATGGGCTCGATCCTCAGCGGGAGGAAGTCGAAGAACAGCGTCCGATCGCCCTCGGTGGAGAGGCTGATGAGCTGGCCGCGGCTCTCTGGCCGGACGCCGGCGTACACCTGCTTCAGGCTGGTCGTCTTCCCGGACAGGCCCGGGCCGTAGTAGACGACCTTGGCGGCGATCTCGCGGGCCGGCGCGTTGACGATCGACACCCGCCCATTGTACCCGGCCCCGGCCGGAGGGCCACACGCGCGCCGTTGACGGCCCCGGCGGCGTCGCGGTACAGGGCCCGCCATGTCGAGCACCGACCTTCGCTTCGCCGACCGCGCGGCGCACCGCGCCTTCCTCGAGAGGGAGGCTCCCCTGCCGGCCGGCTTCCGGGTCGGGGCCTGCGGGCTGGAGTTCCTGCCGGCGGAGCTGCCGCGCCCGGCCCGCATGAACCTCCTGCTCATCGCCCTCGATCGGCCCACCCCGAGCTTCGCCGCCCGCTTCACCCGGAACGCCTTCCCCGGGGCGCCGGTGGTCCTGGGGCGACGCCGGCTCGACGCACCGACCGTGGGCGCGCTGGTGGTGAACAACAAGGTGTCCAACGTGTGTGCCCCCGGGGGGCTCGAGGCGGCCGAGCGCGTGTGCGCCGGTGCCGCCGACCTCCTGGGGCTCGCGCCCGAGCAGGTGCTGCCCGCCTCCACCGGCGTCATCGGCTGGCGGCTCCCGGTCGAGCGCATGATCGAGGCGCTGCCCGCGGCCCGGGCCGCGCTCCAGGGGAGCAGCGCGCTGCCCGCGGCGGAGGCGATCCTCACCACCGATCTCTACCCCAAGGTGCGCCGGGCGGCGGTGGGGGAGGGGAGCATCGTCGGGTTCGCCAAGGGCGCGGGGATGATCGAGCCGAACCTGGCCACCCTGTTGGTCTTCCTCCTCACCGACCTGGCGGTCGGCCGGGAGGCGCTCCGCGCGGCGCTCGCGACCGCGCTCGACCAGAGCTTCAACCGGATCTCGGTGGACTCGGACACGAGCACCTCTGACAGCGTCTTCCTGCTCTCCTCGGGGCGGAAGCCCCTCCCTGCGCCGGGCGCCTTCCAGGAGGCCCTGGCCCGCGTCTGCGCCGACCTGGCCGAGGACGTGGTGCGTAACGGCGAGGGCGTCCACCACGTCCTTCGCGTGGCCGTGAGCGGCGCCGCCGGCGAGGCGGAGGCCCTGGCGGTGGGCAAGGCGGTGGTGAACTCGCCGCTGCTCAAGGCCGCGGTGAACGGCAACGATCCCAACGTGGGGCGGCTCCTGTGCGCGGTGGGGAAGGTGGCGGGCGCGGCGGGCATGGGGCTCGACCCGGCACGGGTGGTGATGCGGGTGGGGGGGGAGGTGGTGCTGCAAGGCGGCGACATGCGCCTCGATCCGGCCACCGAGCAGCGCCTGGTGGCCCACCTCCGCAAGGCCGAGCTCTACGCCAGCGCGCCATCGGCCAGCGGCATCTTCAAGCCCCCCATCGACCACCCGCCCCACGAGCGGTGCGTGGAGATCGCCATCGATCTGGGCATGGGCTGGGCGGCGGCCACCGTCCTCGGCGCGGACCTCTCGCACGAGTACGTGACCGAGAACGCCGACTACCGGAGCTGAACGAGGCCCCCGCACCGGGTGCCGCCCGCGTTGACGCCACCCGGGGGGTCCGCTACAACGCTGCCGGTGCAGTCGCGCCGCCGCACGGCACGGTAGCCAAGTAGTAAGGCAGCGGTCTGCAAAACCGCTATACGCGGGTGCAAATCCCGCCCGTGCCTCTGGTTCCCGAAGGGCCTGGGACGCGCTCTCGGGCCCTTCACCCTTCTCCTCCCCCCGCGTGCGGCCGGCTCTCGGCCCGCGGCGCCCGCGTCAGCCCTGTACGCTAGTTCAGGGGCGTGCGGATCCTCTTCCTCTCCGACACCCACCTCGGCCTGGACCTGCCCGCCAGGCCCCGGGTGGCGCGGCCGCGGCGCGGGGACGACTTCTTCCGCTGCTTCGAGCTGGCGCTGCGGCCGGCGCTCGCCGGCGAGGTCGACGCGGTGGTCCACGGCGGCGACCTCCTCTACCGGAGCGGCGTGCCCGCCTGGCTGGCCGAGGCGGCGCTCTCGCCGCTCCGCCGGGTGGCCGCCCAGGGCGTTCCGGTGCTGCTCGTGCCGGGCAACCACGAGCGCTCGCGCCTGCCGTTCCCGCTCCTGGCGGCGCAGGAGGGCCTCCACGTCTTCGACGCGCCCCGCACCGTCCACCTCGAGGCCCGCGGGCTCCGGGTGGCTCTGGCCGGGTTCCCCTACGCGCCCGACGTGCGCACCCGCTTCGGCGCGCTGCTCGAGTCCGCCCGGCGCGGCGAGCGCGGCGCGGACCTGCGCATCCTCTGCTTGCACCAGTGCGTCGAGGGGGCGACCTGCGGGCCGGGCAACTTCACCTTCCGCGACGGCCCGGAGGTGATCCGCCGCGCCGACCTGCCCGGCGACCTCGCCGCGGTCCTGGCCGGGCACGTCCACCGCCACCAGGTGCTCCGGGCTCCCGGCCGGCCGCCGGTCATCTACGCCGGCTCGGTGGAACGGACCTCCTTCGCCGAGGCCGGCGAGCCCAAGGGCGCGGTGGTGATCGAGATCGGCGCCCGGGGCCTCGTCGCCATCGACTTCCACCCGCTGCCGGCGAGGCCCATGGTGGTCCGCCCCCTGGCGCTCTCCGGCCTCTCGGCCGATGCGGCCCGCGAGGAGCTCCGGCGGGCCATCGGCGGCACGCCCGAGGGCGCGGTGGTGCGGCTGAGGCTCCGCGGCCCCCCGCCGGCTCACCTCGCGCCGCTCCTCGGGGCCAGGGCGCTGCGGGCTCTGGCCGGCGGGCGCAGCGTCTCCCTGGGAGGAGAGGTGCTGCGCGGCCTCAGGTCGCGAGCCGCCGCTCCGGCCCCCTCCTGAGCCGCCGCGCCTCCTGGCATTCCTCACGGGGCGCTTCGGGCCTGCGGACCTGCACCCGGCGCGTGGCCAGGCGGTGGCCCGGCGGCTGCACCAGGATGCGGGGCTCCCTGGCTTGGCGGTGGTCCCACCGTCCCCTCGGTCGAGGACCGGCCCCGCTCCGTCGGCAGGCGGCCCGGCTCAGGCCGCTCCCTCGGCGGCCGCGAAGCGGGCCTCGATGTCGCTGCGGAGCTCGGCCCCGGCCTCGGCGTACCCGCGGTCGATGGCGGAGAGGACCGCCAGCAGCGAGGCGGTGACGATGTTGGGGTGGATGCCCACGCCGAAGCGGGAGCCGGCCGCCCCCTCCACCGCCACCTCGACGAAGGCCGCCGCCCGGGAG
>DATKMW010000044.1:0-63738 GCA_035541675.1 Anaeromyxobacter sp.
CCGAGTGGAAGGCGAACCACGCCCGGGTGAGCCGCGCGCTGGTGGCCGCGCTCCGCGGCGCCGGGGTGCTGGGCGGCTGAGCAAGAGCTAGCGCGGCACCTCGACGGTCTCCAGGAGCTCCTGCACCAGGTCGTCGGGCGTGGCCCCCTCGAGCTCGGCCTCGGGGCGGAGCACCAGCCGGTGGCGCAGCACCGGCGGCGCCATGGCCTTCACGTCCTCGGGGGCGACCCACGCGGCGCCGGAGAGCGCCGCCCGGGCGCGGGCGGCGGCCAACAGCCCCACGCCGGCGCGGGGGCTGGCGCCCAGGCGCGCCCGGGTGAGCTCGCGGCTGCGCCGCACCAGGCGGGAGACGTACTCCAGCACCGGCGCGGCCACCGGGAGGGCGGTGGCCCGGGCGCGGAGCTCGAGCAGCTCGGCGCGAGCCAGTGCCGGGGCCACCCCGGCGGCGGCCAGGTCGTGGAAGTCGAGGCCGGCGGCGGCCCGGCGGAGGATCTCCGCCTCCTCGGTCTCGGTGGGGTAGTCGATCCGGATCTTCATGAGGAAGCGGTCCGCCTGGGCCTCGGGGAGCGGGTAGGTGCCCTCGTACTCCACCGGGTTCTGGGTGGCGATGACGAAGAAGGTCTCGCCCAGGGGCTGCCGCTGACCGTCGAGGGTGACCTGCCGCTCCTCCATCGCCTCGAGCAGCGCGGCCTGGGTCTTGGGCGGTGTCCGGTTCACCTCGTCGGCCAGGAGGACCTCGGTGAAGATGGGGCCGCGCCGCAGCTCGAAGGTGCCGCTGTCCGGCCGGTAGACGCTGGTGCCGAGGATGTCGGCCGGCATGAGGTCGGGGGTGAACTGGACGCGCCCGAACCGCAGGTCGAGCGCCCGGGCCAGCGCCTTGGCGAGGAGGGTCTTGGCCAGGCCGGGCACGCCCTCGAGCAGGACGTGGCCGCCGGCGAGGAGGGCGGCGAGGAGCTCGCCCACCGGTGCGCTCTGGCCCACCACCACCTTGGCGATCTCGGCCGTGAGCCGCTCGCTGGCCGCCACCCCGCCGTTCATCGCGCGTACCCCATGGCCCGGTACACCAGACGGCCGAACA
Organism: Anaeromyxobacter sp.; assembly: GCA_035541675.1. Lineage (GTDB taxonomy): Bacteria > Myxococcota > Myxococcia > Myxococcales > Anaeromyxobacteraceae > Anaeromyxobacter. The sequence continues at coordinate 1,079 of DATKMW010000044.1, forward strand.
TCTCCCGCAAGGCGTCGGTGGAGGCGGCCAGGGCGGCGGCGCGGGGGAGCCAGGCCGCGCCGCCGGAGCTGGCGGCGCGGTGGTCGACCGGCAGGAGATCGGGCGAGAGCCCCACGGCGCGGAAGCAGCCCAGCGCCCGCGGGGCGTGGAAGGCGCTGGTGAGGAGCAGCACGCGCCTCCAGCCGTGGGCGGCGATGACCGCGGCGGACTCGACCGCGTTCTCCCGGGTGTTGCGGCTGCGCTCCTCGACCACGATCTGGTCGGCGGGGATGCCCTGGTCGCGCAGCCACCCGGCCAGCCAGGCGGCCTCGCTGCGGTCGCCCGGGAGCGGGTCGATGAGTCCCCCGGAGAGGAGGACCATGCGGGCCTGGCCGGTGCGGAGCAGGATGGCGGCGCGGGAGACGCGGTCGGCCGCCTCGGTGAGCTCGATCTCGTGGCTGCGGCGCATGGCCAGGGGGTCGACCATCCCGCCCAGCACCACCACCACGTCGTAGGGCGGCTCGGGCCGGAAGGTGCTGGTGGCCCCCGCCTCCAGCTGGGCGAAGAGGCCACGGGCCACCGGGTCGAGCGAGAACGCCACCAGCTCCAGCAGCGCCAGCCCGAGGAGGAGGCGGCTGCGGGCGGGCCGTCGGACCAGGCCGAGGAGCGCCAAGAGCGCCAGGAGCAGCGCCCAGGTGAGCGGGGCCAGGAGGAGGTCGAGCACCTTGGAGAGGAGCAGGAACACGCGCAGATGATGCCGGCCGGGGCGTCGCCTGGGTAGGGTTTTGTGGGTCCGCGCAGCGCCGGCCCGTCGCTTGAGCCGGGGGGGCTTTCGCCCCATCATGCCCGGCATGGGGAAGACGCACGCCATCGCCATCGCCCTCGGCGCGGCCCTGCTCGCCGCCGCGCCCGGCCCGGCCCGGGCCCAGGTCCAGGTCAGCATCGGCATCGCCTTCCCCGAGCCTCCTCCGCTGGTGGTGGTGAGCCCGGGGGTGCGGGTTGTGCCGGAGCTCGACGAGGAGGTCTTCTTCGTGGGCGGGTTCTACTGGGTGATGCGCGACGGGCTGTGGTACCGGACCCACGACTACCGCGGCGGCTGGGCGCCGGTGCGCCGCGCCGGGGTGCCGGCGAGCCTGGTGCGGATCCCGCCGGGCCGCTACCGCCACTACTACCGCGACGACGACGGGCGCTGGCGGGCGCACCGGGCCGAGGAGTACCGGGAGTGGCGCGACCATCACCCGGTCGACGAGCGCCGGGCCTGGTGGAGCGATCACCGACACGATCGCCAGGTGCGCTGGGAGCAGGAGCACGCCTGGCGGCACCCGGACCGGGCGGCGCCCCCGCGGCCGCGCCGGGACCGGGACCCGGGGAGCCCGCACGATCACCACCGGTGACGTCGCCTTCCCTCCGGCCGCTCCAAGGGCCGGGGCCGCAGTCGGACCCGCTCAGGGGAGGGGGCCGGGCTCGCTGTCGCCGTAGGCCCGCAGCTTCCTCCACAGGGTGTTGCGGCCGATGCCCAGGACCCGGGCCGCGTCCGCCTGCACGCCGCCGCAGGCGCGCAGCACCGTGAGCACGTGCTCCTGCTCCACCTCGGCCAGGGTGCGCAGCGAGGTCCGCTGCGATCCGGCTTCGGCGGACTGGGCGACCTCCTCCGGCAGGTGGTGCGCCTCGATCTCCTCGCCCTCGGCCAGCGCCGAGGCGCAGCGCATGGCGTTGGAGAGCTCGCGGATGTTCCCCGGCCAGGTGTAGGAGAGCAGGAGCTCCTCGGTCGGCCGGGCCAGCCGGTGCGGCGGCCGGCGCTCCTGCGCCAGGAAGTGGCGGGCCAGGGGCAGCACGTCCTCGGCGCGCTCGCGGAGCGCGGGCAGGTGCAGCGAGAGCACCTTGATCCGGTAGTACAGGTCGGCGCGGAAGAGCCCCAGCTCCACCAGCGCCCCCAGGTCCTTGTGGGTGGCGGCGATCACCCGCACGTCGACGGCCAGGGAGCGGTTCGCGCCGACCCGTCGCACCTCGCCGTCCTGAAGCACGCGCAGCAGCTTCACCTGCAGAGGGGTAGGCAGGTCGGCCACCTCGTCGAGCAGCAGCGTGCCCCCCGAGGCCGCCTCGAACAGCCCGGGCTTGTCGGCCACCGCGCCGCTGAAGGCGCCGCGCACGTGGCCGAAGAGCTCGCTCTCCAGGAGCTCGCCGGGGATGGCGCCGCAGTTGACCGGCACGAAAGGCCGCGCGGCGCGCACGCTGCCGTGGTGGATCGCTCGGGCCAGCACCTCCTTGCCGGTCCCGGTCTCCCCCAGGAGCACCACCGGGGCGACCGTCTGGGCGACGGCCCGGGCCCGGCGCAAGACCGCCTGCATGGCGGGGCTGCGCACCTGCAGGCGGCCGCAGGCGTGGCCCGGATCGCCGGCCGACTGGTCTGAGCAAGCGCTGCAAAGTTCGGTTCCCGCGCCGAACGGCTCCCTGCAGCAATCAGGCACTGGCATGCTGGTCGAGCGTTTTGTCGCCCGGCCGCCTGCGCGCTCGGCCTGGAAGGGTTCGGTGGGCCGGCGGACCCGTCACGGGTTCACGGGACGTCAGCGAGGGGGCCGGCCGGGCGCGGGCTCCCGGTGGCGCCGGGGGCCGTGCCCTCCCGCCCCGAGCAGAGCCTCGGCGTCGGCCGCGGCGCGGGTCACCCGGAGGAGGACGCCCGCGCCGCCGCCGGCCAGGGCCGCCGCGCCTCGCGCCAGGGCCAGCGCCCTGGCCGGGTCCCCGGCGGGGAGCCGGCGCGCCGCGTCCGCATCGCTGAGCCGAGCGGGTATCCCTGCCCGCCGCTCCAGCCGCCTCCGCAGCGCGGCCCAGGCCAGCGCGGCCAACTCCGCCTCCGCCCCGGCGCGCCGGTACAGCGCCGCCAGCGAGGTGAGGTAGTCGCGGGTGGTCTGGCCCACCTCGGCGGGCGCGGGCGGACGGACCGCGCCCAGCCTGCGCCCCAGCGCCAGGGCGAGGGTGAGGCCCGCCAGCAACAGCTGCGCGCCGAGCAGGGCCAGGGCGTGCCGGGTGGGCGGCGGCTGCGGGGACTCTGCCGAGAGGAAGCGCTCGTCGATCACCACCGGGCCGAGCGCGCCCAGGCGGACGATCAGGGAGACGGCGTCACCCTCCAGCAGGTGCCCGTTCTCCAGCGGCTCGGGCCCCGATAGCACCAGCACCTCGCCGCGCCCGGCGGGCGCCGAAACGGCGCTGCCCCAGCCCGGGGCGCCCGAGACCGGGAGCGGGCCGGGGCGGAGCACCTCCAGCGATGCGGCACGCCCAGGGAGGGAGAGGTCCCCGAGCAGGCGGTGTGGTGCCAGCCCCCGGGCGGTGCGGGGCTCGAGGGACGGGGCCAGCGCCAGGCCCAGGGCGTCGAGCAGCGCCGGCTGGGGAGCGGGGCCCAGGGCAACGAGCACCGTGGCGCCGCCCGCCGCCTCCTCGATCAGCGCCTTCACCTCGGCGGCGGGGATGGGCGCCCCGGGCGCGGCCAGCAGGACCGTCCCGGCCCCGGGGAGCAGGGGGTCGCCCGGCCCGCGCCGGACCACGGCCACGCCCCGGGCGGCGAGGAGCTCCCGGGCCGCGGCCAGACCGCGGGGTCCGGCACTCTCCGCCGAGGCGAGGCCCGGGGGAGCGCCACCGCCCTGGCCGGCCTGTCCCAGCACCGTCCCGGCCACCACCGCCAGGGCGGCGACGCCGGCCAGGACGGCTCCCCGGCCCCGATTCACTGCCTCTCCCCGGCCCCGAGTGCCCGCGCCGCCTCCAGGGCGGCGGCGGCCTGGGGCGGGCCCGCCGGGCGGCCGCCGTAGACCGCCTCGTCGAAGGTGCGCGCCAGGGCGGCCAGGGCGCGCGACCGGGCCGGGGCGGTCCGATCGACCAGGCGGACCAGCTCACCGTTGGTCAAGGTCCGGCCAGGCGGGACGATCCCCTCGCGCTCCAGCGCTGCCAGGGCGGCGAGGAAGGCGAGGCGGACTGCCCGCGTGGCCTGGCCGGCCCGGGCCGCGGCCTCCGCCGCGGAGAGGCGGACTTCCTCCGGGGCGAGGCCCTGGTCGGGGGGGGCCGGGGCCGACCCCTCCGCGCGATCGGGCCGTCCCCGGCCCAGGGCGAGCAGGCCGAGGAGGATGGCCACCGCGGCCGCACCGAGGAAGGCGGCGCGGCTGAAGGCGGCGTACCGCTGCGCCTCGCCGGTCTCGAGCAGCGCCAGGAGGTGCTGCCAGAGGTCCAGGATCCGGCGGCGCAGCGCTTCCGGGTCGAGGCGGGCGCGGCGGAACTCGGGGCGATCGAGGATCTCGGCGGCGCGGGCCCTATCGGCGGGACCCGCGGCGGGGAGGGGATCCTCCGCGGCCAGGGCACAGTGCCGGGCCAGCGCCGCCCGGAGCCGGGAGCTCGCCCCGGCCGGCACCGCCTCCAGGGTCTCCGCCCGGCTGACCTCGCCGGCCAGGGCCGCGGTGGGGCCACCGGCTCCGCGCGCCTCGAGCCGCCCGAGCAGTGCGGCAGCCCCGCGGACCAGCGCACCGTCGGCGAGCGCGCCGGCCTCCTCCAGCGCGGCCGGACAGCCCGGCGCGGCGGCGGTCGCCGTCCCCCGCAGGGCGAGGAGGAGGGCCGCGGCGGCGAAGTTCACGCCTCCGCCTCCAGCCGCTCGGCCCAGATCTCCATGTCGAGCGCCTCGGCGCGGGCGCGGAGGTCGAAGTAGAAGACCACCACCGCCACCAGCGAGAAGGGCTGGAGCGCGGCGCCGGCGATCGCCTCGAGGAGGGCGATGGGGATCTCGAGAGAGAGCGGCAGGCGGGCCCCCAGGAGCGCCAGGCCGCCCGGCCCGGGCTGGGCCCGCAGGGCCAGGAACCGGGGGATGCCGGCAAGGCTGTTCACGGCCAGCGCCAGCACGAAGGTGGCGAGCAGCACCAGCGAGGCGCGGACCCCGGGTCGATCCAGGAGGGACGCGCCCGGGCGCGGCGCCATGAGCCGGCAGGAGCGGGCCAGGGCGGCCGGGCCGGCCCGCCCCTCCAGGGCGGCCACCACCGGCGCCAGCACCGTGCGCAGTGCTGCCACCACCAGGAGGCCCACCCCGCCCAGGACCGCCCCGGCGGAGCCGGCCAGCGCGGTACCGATCCCCTGGGCGCGGAAGGCGAGGAGCGCTCCGGGGAGCGCCCCGAGAAGTGGCGCCGCGCCGAGCAGGACGACCTGGAGCACGACGGTGCCGGCGGTGGCCAGCGCCGCGCGCGCCCGCGAGGGGCGCGGGCAACGGCGCGGGTCGAGGGCGGGCCGGACGATGGCCGCGGCCACGGCGGTGGCGACCAGCTGGAGCGCGGTCAGGCAGGCGAACACCCAGGGGAGGCGGAGGAGAGCGCGGGCCAGGAGCGGGCCGGCGCGGGCCGGGTCGGCGGCGCCCGCCTCCAGGATCTCGACCACGCCCCCGAGCTGGTGGGCCAGGAAGAGCGCCGGCGCCTGCACCAGCAGCATGGCCACGAACAGGGCGCGGAAGTGGCGGAGGCACACGGCGACGGTGCGGTCGATGACCTCGGCGAGCCCGAGCGGGCGGATGGAGAGGTCGGCCGGATCCACGGCGCCCGAGTCTACCCTTTGACGGCCGCGCCGGCCGGAGGTAGATGGCCGGCATGCTGGTCAAGCTGAACGGTGCCCTGCGCGAGCTCCCCGACGGGGAGAGCGTGGCGGCGCTCCTCGAGCGGCTGGGGGTCCGCGCGCCGCGGGTGGCGGTGACCGTCAACGACGCGGTGGTGGAGCGGGCCCGCCACGGCGACTGCCATCTCGGGCCGGGCGACGCCATCGAGATCGTGGCGGTCATGGGCGGGGCCTAGCCGGCCCTCTCCACCACCAGAACCGGTAGGTCCGCACGGGGCGCTCGCCCTGGCGGGCGGTGAAGGCACCGGCCGGCTCCAGCGGGCCCAGCCGTTCCTCCATCCGGTCGCGCTGGGGCCCAAGGCCGTCGACGGTCACCAGGAGGAGCGGCTCGCCCGCGGCGAGCGGGTCGGGGTCGTAGAGGCTCGGGCCGCTCCGCCGCTCGCCCAGGTAGGCGGGCGAGCGGCGGTCGTAGAAGCCCAGCTGGCCGAGCGCGATCCAATGCGAGGTGGCCAGCCGGGCGTCGCCGGCCACGGCCCGCGCCGCCGCGGCCCCCTCGCCCCAGCCCAAGAGGTCGTCGAGTGGGCCCCGCCGCACCGGCACGGTGCGGCCCAGCAGGGAGAGGGTCGCCGGGAATGGGACGGCCAGCAGGACGAGGAGCACGAAGAGCCCCACCGAGAGCTCCCCCAGGCCCACCCACAGCGCCCGGCGCCACCAGCGCTCCGGAATCGCGGCCCCGGGCAGCGCGGCGCACAGCAGGGCCGAGAGCCAGCCGGGGGCGGGCCAGTGCGGGAGCGCACCCGGGGTGAACGCCGCCGCCAGGGTGAAGAAGGCGGCCACCGGCAGCGCCGAGAAGGCCAGGGCGGCGCGGAGCGCGTCCCCCCTCCCCCGCAGGGCCCGGTAGGCGGCCACCGCCGTCACCCCCAGCAGCACCGGGGAGACGTAGCCGAGCTGGGCGCCGGTGGAGGCGAGGAGCCGGCCCAGGGACACGCCGCCTCCGCCCAGGCCGTGGCTCGCCTGGAAGGCGAAGGAGGGCCAGCCGCGGGCGGCGTTCCAGAGCAGCATGGGCGAGCCGATGGCCGCGGCCAGGAGGGCCCCCAGCCAAGGCCAGGGACGCGCGAGGAGCCGGCGGCCGTCGGGCGTGCCCGCGAGGGCCGCCAAGACCGCCAGCCCCAACAGGCCGGCCGTGAGCTTGGAGAGCGCGCCCAGGCCCAGGAACGCGCCCGCGGCCAGGGCCCAGCGCCCGTCGCGGTCGAGCGCCCGCTGCAGCGCCCAGAGGGTGCCTACCCAGGCGAGCGCCAGCGGCGCGTCCGGGGTGATGAGCGCGGCGCCCACCGAGAAGACCGGCGCCGCCTGCAGCGCCACGGTCAGCAGCAGGGCGGCCCTCTCGCCGCCCCTCGCCCGCGCCAGCGAGGCGGCCAGCACCATGGTCAGGAGCTGGAGCAGGAGGGCCGGCAGGCGGACCGAGAGCGCGCTCGAGCCGGCCAGGCGCAGGGGGAGGGCGATGAGCCAGGCCACCGCCGGCGGGTGATCCAGGTACCCGGCCTGCAGGTGGCGGGCCCAGTCGACGTAGTAGGCCTCGTCGTTGCCCAGGGGCACGACCGCGGCTAGGAGGAGGCGCGCAGCGGTGCCGCCCAGGAGGATCAGGGCCAGGGCGCGCCCGGTCCGAGGGGGTGGCGCGCCAGGGTGCTCGAGCGGGGGCAGCCGGGGCTCCATCGGCGGCGGGCGCTAGCCGACGGGGAAGAGGGGGGAGATCTCCTCCACGCTGAGCCGGAAGACGCGCGAGGGCTTGCCCCATCCACCAGCGGTGAAGCCACGGCAGATGCGGTCGTAGGCCTCCGGGTGCTGGTGGGGCGCGAACTCCTCCACCGGGCCCCGGAGCTGGTACCCCTGGTAGGTCTCGAGGTCCACCACCAGCCGGGTCTCGCGCGGGTTGGAGCGGAGGTTCATGTACGTCTTCAGGGCCAGCCCGTCGCCGTGGTAGAGGGCGAGCCGCCCCTCGCGGAGCTCCTGGTGGAAGATGAACCGGGGGGAGAGGTTGGCCGCCTCGCCCACGCAGACCATGGCGTAGCGGACCGAGCCGACCATGTCGATGAGCTCGTCGATGGGGACGTCCTCGAAGAACTTGAGGGTGTACGGGCTGTGGTGGACGGTGTAGACGCTCGCGCCCTTGATGGTCACCCCGCCGCCCCCGGCCTGCTCGCAGAGGTCGGGGAGGGCGGCCCGCCCGCCCAGCGGACGGGTCTTCACCTGGAAGCCCTGGTAGTGCTCCGGCCGGGTGAGGTGGACGGTCACCAGCTCGCCGGGCCGCGGCTCCCGGGCCACCGGGCCGGCCAGGGTGACCCGCAGCTCCCTGCCGGTCGGGCCCGCCTCCAGCCGAGCCACCCGGTTCACCGAGATGGCGCCGTAGCTGCCGGCCAGGCCGGTGGTCGCCATGAAGCTCAGGATCTTGTCGTGCTTCACCGTGGGGAAGAAGGTCGACTGCCTCACCTTCTGGTCGCCCAGGAAGGCGAGGAAGCTCTCCTGCTCGCTCGGCAAGTCGTTCTCCCGGCGGAATGGAGGTCCGCGCGATCGAGATTACGGGCGGGTGCCATCCTTGTCCACCGGAACGGGAGGCCGGCTTGACCACCCGATCCGGGACCCCTACAGTCGGTCGACATGGAGCCCACCCGAACCGAGCCGTCCGAGCGCGGGCTCCTGGGCGGCGTGTCGATCTTCGCCGACCTGGACGCGGCCGAACTTTCGGCCCTGGAGCGCGCCGCCGAGGTGCGCTCCTACCGCGAGGGCGCGGTGGTTGTCTCGCAGGAGGAGCCCGGCGACGCGCTGTTCGTGCTGGTGCGCGGCCGGGTCAAGGTGGTCCTCTACGGGCACTCGGGCCGGGAGGTGATCCTCTCCATCTTCCGCTCGCCGGGGGACTTCTTCGGGGAGATGAGCCTGCTCGACGACCAGCCGCGCTCGGCCACGATCATCGCCGCCGAGCCCTCGAGGCTCATGAGCCTCTCCCGCCGGGACTTCCAGGCCCACATCGCCGCCCATCCCCGCACCGCGCTCCGGGTGCTCACCGAGCTCTCGCGCCGCCTGCGCCGCGCCGACGAGGTGATCGGCAACCTGGCGCTGCTCGACGTCTACGGCCGGCTGGCCGGCAAGCTCAGGGAGATGGCCGCCTCCGAGGGGGAGGAGTGCGAGGGCGGCATCCTCATCCGCCAGCGCCCCACGCAGGCGGAGATCGCCGCCATGATCGGCACCAGCCGGGAGACGGTATCCCGGGCCCTCTCCGAGCTCTCGCGGCGCGGCTACCTGGAGATGAGCGGCAAGAAGCTCTTGCTGCGGCGGACGTTCCTTCGCGAGGACGCCGCCGCATCGCCGGCCTTCTAGCGCCGCATGCGCCCGGGCGGGAGCCCGGGTATATTGCGCGCGCCATGGGCCGTCCGGTCTTCGAGATCTCCAAGGAGTTCGTGTTCAGCGCCGCGCACCAGATCCGCCTCCACGGCGGGAAGTGCGAGCGGCTCCACGGCCACAACTGGCGGGTGCGGGTGCACGTGCGCGCCTCGGAGCTCGACCGGATCGGCATGGTGGTCGACTTCGCCGACCTGCAGCGCTGGGTGGCCGAGGCCGGCGCCCGCTTCGATCACCGGAACGTGAACGAGGTGCCACCCTTCGACCAGGAGAACCCCACCGCGGAGCTCCTGGCCCGCTTCTTCTTCCGGGAGCTGGTGGCGCGCCTTTCGGCCGCGGGCGGGCGGGTGGCGGTATCCCGGGTCGACGTCTGGGAGAACGAGGGCTCCCTGGCGGTCTACCGGGAGGAGTGAGGCCCGTCAGCCGGCCCGGCTATCCTCGGCCGGTGCCCGCGCTCTGCCTCTCGCCCACCCCGCTCGCGGCCGCGCGCGCGGCGCGGCGGCTCTGCGACGGACAGGGCGGGATCCTCCTCGGCGAGGCCGTCACCACCCTGCCGCGGCTCGTCCTGGCGGTGCTGGCCGCGGCCGGAGACCGGCGGCCGGTCCTCCCGCCGCTGGCGGAGCGGCTCCTGGCCCTGGAGGCGGGGGGCGCCGCGGGCGGGCCGCTGGCCGGCCTCGCGCCGAGCGCGGGGCTCTCGACGGCGCTGTGGCGGACCCTGAGCGAGCTTCGGCGGGGCGAGGTGGCCCCCGACGACCTCCGACAGGCCGCGTCGTCGCTGGAGGGCGCCCCGGCCGCGCGGCTCGCCCTCCTGGCCAGGGCGCTGGAGGCGTACGAGGGACGGCTGGCCGCCCTGGGGGCGCTCGACGCCGCCGGGGCGGCGCGGGCCGCGGCCGAGGCGGTCCGGCGCGGGGCGTCGCCGGTCCCGGGCGGGATCGATCTCCTGGTGCTGGACGGGCTCTGCTCCCTCTCGCCCGCGGAGTGGGACCTGGCCGCGGCGCTCGTCGCCCGCGCCCGCCGGACCCGGGCGGCCCTGCCCTACTTCCCCGACCGCCCCGACCTCTCCACCCCGGCCGAGCCGCTGCTCCGCCGGCTGGAGTCGCTCCACGAGGTGGCCGCGGTCCGGGAGGTGGAGGTGGTGCTCCCCCGCCTCGACGACCGGGCCCCGCGGCTCGCGGCGGTCCTGGCCGCCCTCGCCGGAGGGCCGGCCGACCGCCCGCCCGAGGGCGCGGGGCTGGTCCTGGCGGCACCCGGCGCGGGGGAGGCGGGCGAGGCGGAGGCCGCCGCGGACGCGGCGCTCGGGCTGCTCGAGCGCGGCTTCGCGCCCGAGCAGGTGCTGATCGTCTCCCCGTCGCCGCGGCGCGCGGCCGGCCCGCTCCGGGCGGCGCTCGAGGCCCGCGGCATCCCCCTGGCCGCCGGTCGAGGCCCCGCGGCGGCCGAGGTGCCGCTGGTGGAGCTCCTGCGCGAGGCGATCCTGGCCGGGGGCCGGCTGGATCGGACGGCGGCGGTGCGCCTGGGGTCCTCGTCGTGGCTGGCGCCGGCCGGGGCCGCCGGGCTGGAGGGACTGCTGGAGAGGGCCGGGGCGCTGGACGGGCGGGGCCCGGCCGCCGCCGCCCTGCGGCGGCGGGCGGACTCGCTGGCGGGCGGGGAGGCGAGGGGCGGTGAGCGGGCGCGGCTGTCGGCGGCGGCCGACCGGCTGGAGGGGCTCGAGGCCGTGCTTTCACCCCTCTCTCGCACCGTCCCGGCTCGCCAGCACGCCCGCCACCTCTCGGTCGCGATCGGGCAGCTGGGGCTGCGCCGGCGCGCCGCCCGCGGACCGCTCGAGGTGGCGGCGCGGGACCTCGCCGCCCTGGCCGCGGTCGAGGACGCCGCCGAGGAGGTGGTGCGGGCGGCGGAGCTGGCGGGGCGCGGGGCCGCGGCCCTCCCGCCGGCGTGGTTCGAGGCGCTCCTCGGCCAGGCGCTCGAGGCCGCGGCCCTGGCGACGCCCGGGGAGCCTGCCGCCGGCGCGGTGGAACTCGTGGGGCCGGACGACCTGGCCGGTGCCCCGGTGCCCGCCGCCGTCCTCCTGGGCTGCGGCGAGGGGGGCTTCCCGGCACCGCCCGCGCCGGAGCCGCTCCTGCGCGATCCCGAGCGCCTGGCACTCCGCCAACGGCTGGGGCGCCCGGCGGTCGCCACCTCCGGCGCGCGGCGCGCCGAGGCGCTGCACCGGGCCCTGGTCGCCGCCGCCGCGGGGACCGAGGCGCTGGCCTTCGCCTGGGCCGCCCCGGGGCCGGCCGGCGACGGCGGCCCCCCGGCGGCCCTGGTGGAGGAGGCGCTGGCCGCGGCCGGGGTCGAGCCGCCGCGGGGAGCGCCCGTCGATCCGCCGCTCGCCGCCGCGCACACCGCTCGCGCCGCGCTCCGGGCCGCGGCGCGGCTGGGGCCGGCCGGCGCGGCGGCGCTGGGGGGCTCGGCGCTCGAGGAGCGGGCCCAGGACGCCGCCCAGCGCGGGGAGGTGGAGGCGGCGCGGCGGGGGGCGGTCCTGGCGGGCGCACCGGCGCCGTTCGCGGGCGAGGTGGAGGGGCCGGCGCTGGCGGTCCTCCGCTCGACCCTCCCGGGGGAGTGGTCGCCCAGCCAGCTCGAGACCCATGCCCGCTGCCCCTTCCGCGCCTTCCTCCGGGTGGCGGTCGGCCTCCCCGATGCGGCCGCGCCCGATCTCGACATGGAGGTCCGCGATCAGGGGACGCTCCTGCACGCGCTCCTGGAGCGGTTCGTGTCGGCGCGGGTGGCCCGGGGGGCCTGGCCTCCCCGGGGGGACGGCCCGGACCTGGCCGAGGCGCGGGCCCTCGCCGAGGAGCCGCTGGGACGGTTCCAGCGCCAGGGGCGCACCGGCGACGCCGCCGCCTGGGCCGGCCGGCGCGAGGCGGTGCTGCACCAGCTCGACCGTATCGTGCGCGCCGAGGCCCGCGACCACGGCGGCCTGGTGCCACGGCTCTTGGAGCACGCCTTCGGCGCCGGCCAGGCCGCGCCGCCGCTCGAGCTCGCCTCGGGCGGCGAGGTGGTCCGGCTGCGCGGGCGGATCGACCGGGTGGACGCGGGGCCGGACCGGCTCCTGGTCATCGACTACAAGAACTCCAGGGGCGGAGGGGGGCGCGAGGAGGCGCTCGACCCGGAGGCCTTCGGCGAGCGGAGCTTCCAGGTGCCGGCCTACCTCATGACGGCCGCGCGGGAGCTGCCCGGGCGACGGCTGGAGGCTACGCTGACCCTGCTCCGCGGGCCGGAGCGCCTCCCGCCCGTGTCGCTCGAGGCGGGCGACCCGCGGCTCGCGCCCGCCGGGGGGAGCTTCGCCGCGGCGGTGGTGGCGCGGGTAGGCGAGATGCGCGCCGGGCGGTTCCCGATCGTCTCGCAGGGGTGCGAGCGCTGCCCCTGGGGCGCGGTCTGCCGCTTCGAGGGGCTGGCCGTGCGCGCCGCCGCGGGGGTCTCGCTGTGAACGAGGTTCTCTTCGGGCCGGCGGCGCGGGCGCTCTTCGATCTGGCTGGGCCGACCGCGGTCTCGGCCGGTGCCGGCTCGGGGAAGACCACCGCCCTGGTGGAGCTGGTGGTGCGGCTCCTCGACGGGCGTGCCACCGGGACGGCCTGCGCGCCCGCGGAGCTCGCCGCCATCACCTTCACCGACAAGGCCGGCGAGGAGCTGCGGGCCCGGGTGCGCGCCGCGGTGGCGGAGCGGGTCCGGGCGGCGAAGGGGTCCGAGGAGCGGCGGGCGTGGCTATCCCGGCTGCGCTCGCTGGACGGGCTGACCGCCGGCACCATCCACGGCTTCTGCGGGCGGATCCTGCGCGAGCACGCGCCCGAGGCCGGGCTCGATCCGGACTTCGAGGTCGCCGACGAGGACCGCGCCGCCCCCTGGCTCCAGGCAGCGGCGCGGGAGGCGGTGGTGGCGGCGCTCGATCGGGGGCAGCCCGAGGCGCGGGCGCTGTCGGCCGCGGTCGGCACCCGCGGGCTCTCGCTCTGGGTGGCCGCGCTGGTGCGGGAGCGGGCCACGCGGGGCGACCTGGGACCAGTGGAGGTCGCGCCGGGCGACCCGAGCGCGGCGGCGGAGGCGCGGCGCCAGCTGCTCGAGGCGGCCAGGGCCCTCGTGGTGGCGGCGGGCGCCTCGGGAGCGCCGGCGCTGGCCGAGCGGGTGGAGGCGGCCCTGGAGGGCCTGCGGCCGGGCGACCTGGAGGGGGTGCCCGGCGCCCCGGCGCTGGCGCGGCTCGAGGCGCTGGGCGAGGCGGTCCGGCAGGGGCGCGGAGGGGCCAGGGCGCTCTCCGGGGCCACCGCCGCGGTCCGGCGCGCGGTCGAGCAGGTCCGCGCCGAGGCGGCCGATCTGCTGGGCGCGCCGCAGCGGCAGGCCTTGGCCTCGCTGGTGGAGGAGGCGGCCCGGCGCTATGCGGTCCGGAAGGCGGCGGAGCGGGCGGTGGACTTCGACGATCTCCTGCTCCTCGCCCGCTCGCTGCTCCGCCGGGACGTGGCGCTGCGGGCGGAGCTGCGGCGTGGCCTCAAGGCCCTGCTCGTCGACGAGTACCAGGACGTAAACCCGGTGCAGCAGTCGATCTTCGAGATCCTCTGCGGCGGCCACCCCGGGGAGGGATCGCGGCCCACGCTGGTGGCGGTGGGCGACCGCAAGCAGTCCATCTACCGCTTCCGCGGCGCCGACGTGGCCGTGTTCGCCCGGCTCCTGCGCGCCTTCGAGGCCGGGGAGGGGAGGGTGCTCCACCTCTCCGAGAACCACCGCTCGTCGCCGGGCGTGCTCGAGGCGGTGAACGCCGTCTCCGCCCGGGCGCTGCAGCCGCCCCCGGGCCAGCCGCCGCGGGACGACGAGATCGCCTTCGGCGAGGCGGACCGCCTCGAGGCCCGCCGCCCCGAGGGGGCGCGCCCGGCCTGCGAGCTCCTCGAGGACGCGGCGGGGGGCTCCGCGGCCGAGCGCCGTCTGCGCGAGGCCCGGGGCATCGCCGCCCGCATCCGCCAGGTCCTGTCCGGCGAGGCCGGCATCGCAGTCCGCGAGCGCGGCGAGGGCGGCCCGGAGCGGGCCCGCACCCCGCGCCCGGGCGAGGTGGCGGTGCTGTTCCGGCGGCTCACCCAGCTCGGGCCGTACGAGCGTGCGCTCCGGGAGGCGGGCATCCCGTTCCGGCTGGCGCGGGGGGGCGGCTTCTACCAGGCGAGCGAGGTTCGCGACGTCGGCGAGCTGCTCGCGGCTCTGGCCGATCCGGAGGACGCGATCGCCTGGGCGGCCCTGCTCCGCTCCCCGGCCTGCGCCGTCGGCGACGGGACGCTCCTCCTCCTCTCCCGCCTGGGCCTCTCCCGGCTCCACCGGCTGGCCGCAGCGGACCTCCGGGCCGCGCTGGGTGCGGCGGCGGGGGCGGAGGCCCTGGCCGCGGTCCCGGAGGCCGAGCTGCACCGCGCGGAGCGGCTGCTGCGCCTGCACCAGGAGCTCCTGGCGCTCCGCGACCGGATCCCGCTGCCCGAGCTCCTGGGCCGGGCCGTGGACCGGCTCGACCTCGACGCGGCGCTGCTGGCCGGGCCGGAGGGCGAGCGCCGGGCGGCCAACCTGGACAAGGTCCAGGTGCTGGCCGCCCGCTTCGCCCGGCGGGGTGGCACGGCGGCCGAGCTGGCCGCGCACCTGCGGGCCATGGCCGCCCGCCCGCCGCGCGAGCCCGAGGCCGAGCTGGAGGCCGGGGACGCGGTGGCGCTCCTCTCGGTGCACCAGGCCAAGGGGCTGGAGTGGCCGGTGGTGTTCCTCCCCGACCTCGGCGCCGAGCCTCCCGCCGAGGCGCGCTCGGCCCTGCTCGACCGCGCCGGCAGGCTCTGCTCCGCCTTCCTCGATCCGGCGCGGGGCGAGTTCCTGAGGGGCCGCTCGCTCGACGACGCCCGCGCCGACCTGAAGCGGGCGCAGTCGGCCGAGTCCCGCCGCCTCCTCTACGTCGCGCTCACCCGGGCCCGCGACCACCTGGTGCTGTCCGGCGAGGTGGGCCGTGGCGAGTGCTGGCGCGGCCTGGTCGAGGAGGCGCTGGCCGGCCGCCCCGACCTGCTGCGGCGCCTTCCGCTCCCCTCCGCGGCCGAGCCGCCCGGCCCCGCCGCCGTCCCGGCGCCGCCGGCCGCGCCGCCGGCCGCGCCGGAACTGCCCGCGCCGCCCGCGCCGCCCGCGGTGCGCCTGGCGGTGACCGATCTGGCCGAGTACGCCCGCTGCCCGCGGCGCCACCTGCTCGGCCGGGTGCTGGGCCTCTCCGAGCCGGCGGCGCAGGGTGCGCCGCCCGGAGACGATCCGGCGCGCGCCACCGCCCGGGGGACGCTGGCCCACGGCATGCTGGCCGAGGCGGACCTGGCCGCGCCGCCCCTGGAGCGGCGCGCGCAGCTCCTGGCGGCCGCGTCGCGGCGCGGCTACGACCCGCAAAGCCCCGGCGTCCGCCGGATCCTCGCCGAGGTGACCCGCTTCACCGAGTCGGCGGGCGGCCGGCGCCTGTGCCGGGCGGCGGACGAGGGCCGGCTGCGCCGCGAGGTGCCGTTCCTCCTGCGCCTGGAGGCGCCCGGTGGCGCGGCCTACCTGGTCGGCGCCATCGACGCGCTAGTGAGCGGGCCGGAGGGCGAGCTCCTGGTGGTGGACTACAAGTACGCCACGCCGCGCCCCGAGGCGGCGGCCCGGTACCGCCTCCAGCTCGCCGTCTACACCCTGGCCGTCGCCCGCTCCCACCCCGGGGCGCGGGTGCAGGCCGCGCTCCAGTTCCTGCGCGGCGACCATCGCCTGCTCGACCTGACCCCGACCGCCGCGGAGCTGGCCAGCCTGGCGGCCGCTGCGCCGGGCTGGGCGCGGGCGGCGGCCACGCCCCGGGCGGTCGATCCGGCCGAGCTGGGGCGGGACGTACGCCGCTGCCGCGCCGAGGGCTGCGGGTTCGTGGCCCGCTGCTTCGCCGGGGCGAGGGCCGGCTGACCCACGCCCCGCGCGAGCGCCCCAGCTGGCCTTGGTCCCTCCCCGGGCGGTGCCTTAGATTCGGCCGGTCCGGACCGGGCCCGCGCGGAGCGGGGCCGCGCCGGCGCAGGAGGACGGAGATGCCGGAGACCACCACCGAGCGTGTGAAGCAGATCCTGTCCTGGTACCCGTCGGACAATCCCGGGACCCTGGCCAACCTCCACCGGCTGCTCACGAGCGGCCGGCTGGGCGGGACCGGCAAGCTGGTCATCCTGCCGGTGGACCAGGGCTTCGAGCACGGGCCGGCCCGGTCCTTCGCCAAGAACCCCGCCGGCTACGACCCCGACTACCACGTGCAGCTGGCCATCGACTCCGGGTGCAATGCCTACGCCGCGCCTCTCGGGTTCCTCGAGGCGGTGGCCGGCAGGTTTGCCGGGCAGATCCCGCTCATCCTCAAGCTCAACAACTCCGACTCGCTCTCCAAGCTGGGCGGGGCGCCCATCTCGGCGGTGACCGGCGGGGTGCGGGACGCGATCCGGCTCGGCTGCACCGCCATCGGCTACACCATCTACCCCGGCTCGGACGCGCGCAACGCGCAGCTCGAGCACCTGCGGGAGCTCACCGCGGAGGCCAAGGACCACGGCCTGGCGGTGGTGGTTTGGAGCTACCCGCGGGGCTCCGGGGTCTCCAAGGAGGGCGAGACCGCCGTCGACATCTCCGCCTACGCGGCGCAGATCGCCTGCCAGATGGGGGCGCACGTGGTGAAGGTCAAGCCGCCCAAGGCGGTGGTCGAGCAGCCGGAGGCGCGGAAGGTGTACGAGGAGCAGCGCATCCCCATCGCCACGCTGGCGGACCGCATCCGCCACGTGGTGCAGGCGGCCTTCGGCGGCAAGCGGATCCTCATCTTCTCGGGGGGTGAGTCCAAGGACACCTCCGCGCTGCTCGAGGAGGTGCGGGCGCTCAAGGAGGGCGGGGCGTTCGGCTCCATCATGGGTCGCAACGTCTTCCAGCGGCCCCGGGCCGAGGCGCTGGCGCTGCTCGCCGAGGTGATGCGAATCTACGCCGCCTAGCCCGGACCCTTCGTCGAACGCGGGCCGGCCGGGATGCCTCCGTGAGGGGAAGGGCCCGCCGGGGCAGGTGCGCCAGAGGGGCGCGCACGAAACATGCAGCGCGGCGGACGTTTTCTCTTGCCTCCCCGAGCGACCGGGGTTTATAGGGCTTTACCTTTTGTTTCCGCGATCTTCGCACCGGCACCCGGCTGCGGCGTGGACCGCGGCAGTCGAGGCGAGGAACTGACTCCATGCGGCTCTACCCGAAGGTCATCCCGACGATCGCCCGCGAGGTCGTCCAGACCCTCATGCAGGACGGGGACGTCGAGATCGAGACCCTCCGCATCGCCGACGCCGAGATGGACATGGCGGCGATCATGAAGGAGTACCTCGCTGCCGAGGAGCGGGTGAACGCGGCCACGCGCGAGGCCCTGGAGCGACGGGGATACGATCACTCCCGGTTCAACCAGGTGAAGCGGGAGATGGCCGACGTTCGCGGCTTCAAGATGGGGGACGAGGGCATCGAGTACGTCATCGGCCAGATGATCGAGTTTCTCCTCATCTCGCGGAACGTGGAGGAGGTCTTCGCCGAGGACAACGCCCTGCGGCGAAAGGTCTTCACCATCTTCAAGAAGCACCTCGACGTGGACGACGAGATCGACCGCGAGGCCCGGGCCCGCCTGAAGCACCTGCAGGAGGGCACCAGCGCCTGGGACGTCGAGTACCAGAAGACCGTCGAGCTCCTGCGCCGCTCCCGCGGCCTCATCTGATCCCCGCGCCGCCGTCGCGACCACCGCCGGATCCGCACCGGGATGCGGCCGGCCTGGCCGCGCCGCGTCGCCGGGGCGGAACCCGGGAGGCACCGCGCGCCCCGGGCGGCGGCCGGCGGCCTCGGTCCGTCCCGAAACTTGACCCTCGATATCGCTCGCTTACCCTCGGAACCTGGGGTGGAGGGCGAGGGCCATGCGGCGGCGGGTGGCACAGCACCACGGGATCCGGGGCAGCGCGGCGCTGGCCACGCAGCCCGTCTCGCCCGGCACGGTCGCCGCCGAGGCGCTCGAGCCGGGAGAGATGCGGCGGCTCCCCTTCGCCGGAGAGCTTCTGGGCGCCGCCCGGGTGCGCAGCGGGTTCGTGGCCATCCCGGCCGATGCCTTCGACGAGGCGGCGCCTCGGCTCGCGCCCGAGGGGCAGGCGGCCTACCTCCAGCTCGTGCGGCTGTCCTACGGCGAGGGGCGCAACTGGCTGCGCGCCACCAAGCGGGAGCTCGAGGCACGGCTCCGTCTCACCGAGCGCCGGCTCCTGCGCGCCCTCGACGGCCTGGTGGCGAGCGGGCTGGCCCGCCCGCTCCACCGCGACAACCGCGGCACGCTCTGGCGCGTCTACCTGCCTCGCGAGGCGGCGGGGGAGCCCTTGGGCGAGGCGGTCCTCCTGGGCAAGGCGCCTCTTTCGCCCGGCTTCGCCCCGCCAGCGGCGCCATCCGGCCCCGCCCCCTCCGCGGTGGCGCCCGGGCCGCTGGTCCGGGCGCTGGCCGAGGCGCGGGGGGAGCTGGACGCGGGGGGGCTCCTGCGGGCCGAGCGCGAGGTGAGGGATCTCCTCGCCGAGGGGCAGCCGCCGCGCCGGATCCAGGCAGGCATCGAGGCGCTGAGGCGCAGGGCCCGGCCCCGCGCAGAGGAGAGGAAGCCATGAAGGGCAACGCCGTCGCCCGCACCCTCTCGCCGGCGCCCCCGGCCGACGCCGTCGACGGGGCCGTGGATGCGCTCCGCCGCCGGCTGGCGGAGAGCACCGCGCGGGAGCACGTCGTGCTCGACTTCCTGGAGGACGACCTGCGCGAGTCGCGGGCGGCCCTTTCGGCGGTGGCCGCCTTCCTGGCCAACGTCGAGGCGGCGCTCAGCGACGAGGCGCCCACCCCGGAGCGGCTCATGTCCCTGGCCCGCGCCGTCGATCCGGCCGCGCAGGTCGACTACCTCCAGACGGTGCTGGCCAGCGTCCGGCGCCGCCTCTCCCAGGTGGCCGCCCGCATGTGAGAGCAGTGCGCGGCGATCAGCGTCGCACGCTCCGCACGCCGGTCAGGGTGGCGCGCACCGGCCCCAGGTCGATGTCCCCCACCGCCGCCACGAAGAGGCGGCGCGGGTCGGTGGTGATCCAGATGTGCATCTGGCGGGCGGGATCCTGGGGCCTGTCGGCCAGGGTGGCGCGGGCGTCGAGCCGCTGCGCCCGGACCGGCCCCACCACCGTATCGAGCTTCTCCGTCCCGGGGGCCACCGTGGCGGTGACGCGCCACAGCCGGCCCCGCGCCAGCAGGTCCAGGCAGTATCGGTCCCCGGCCGCGAGGCGAGCCGAGCGGAGGTAGTACACCGCCGACACCGCGTCCAGCACCGGCGCCTGGCGCGGGAAGCGCGCCGCGCTCCTTCGGCCGCCCACCTCGAAGCCGAGCTCGACCTCCGGCCCAGGCGGCGCGAGGCGCGTGTCGCTCACCTTGTGGACCCCATCCTCCTCGGCCTCCTCGCGGTAGCGCTCCGGCAAAAGGGTCCTCAGGTCCACCCAGGAGAAGGCCACCGCCGTCAGCCGCAGCAGGTTCTCGATGGAGGGGTCGGTGCGGGCGCGGGCCCGGAGCGGAAGCACCTTGCCGCCGGGCATGGGGCGCTCCACCGAGAGCTCCAGCGCGCCCGCCTTCACCATCCCGAACAGGTCCAGGTCGTAGGAGAGGCTCTCGCCGGTGGCGAAGGGGGTGGGCCCCGCGGAGAGGGGCGGCAGGCCGCAGGGCTCGGCCGCCAGCGAGAGCGCGACCAGGGCGGCGGGGATCGACATGGTGCAGCCCGGTGCGGCGGCGCGGCCCGCCCGCTCACTCCGCGGCGGCCACCTGGTCGCCGGGGTGGTAGCTCGTCAGCTCGGCCACCACGCTCCCCACCACGAACTCGGCGGCGGCCCGCACCAGGTGGTGGCCGGACGACTCCGCCAGCCAGAGGACGGTGTCGCGGCGGCTGGCGAACTTCCCGTCGAGGCCGGTGCGGATCTTGATCTTGAAGGAGGGGAACAGGCCCGCCGGCGTGCTCACCACCTCGCGGGCCAGCACCTCGGCCAGGAGCACGAACTGGCTGGTCCCGGTGACGATGGGCACCTCGAACCGGCGCCCGACCTCCAGGTCCTGCAGCCGGAGCCAGACGAAGGCGCCGGTCAGATCCAGCGCGCCGGCGGGGACGTCCAGCACCTTCTCCTGGGGCGCGTGACCGCGCCGTCGCTCGATCACCGTCACCTTGCCGCCGGCCGGGTCGAACCGCGCCGAGTCGCTGTGGACGTCGCCCACCTCGTAGGCCTGCAGGTCGGAGCCGCGGGAGAGCCGGCGGGCCACGTCCCAGTAGGCGACCAGGTGCTCGCGGATGTCGAGGAGCTTGGCCGCGCCGCCCGTCCGCGCCTGGAGGATGACCGGCCAGATGTCGCCCTCCGGCTGGCCCACCCGGATGCGCGCCTCGCCGGTGGGGATGCTCAGGAAGGAGACGGCGAAGACGGTCTCCTCTCCCGGTCCGAAGCCGTCGGCGCGGGCCGAGGGGGCCGCCGAGGCGGCCAGCGTGGCGAGGGCGAGGAGCGCGGTTCTCATGGTGGTCGGGGTCCCAGTTTCACGCCATCCGGCCCCGATGCAAGAGCAAGCCGGGTGCCAGCCTCGCCGCCGCGAGTTTCCGGCGGGTTTCGCGGTCCGCCCCGGCCGGCTGGTCGCCGGGGCGACACTGGCTCGACGGGGGTGTCGCGCTTTGGCACGGGGGATGTCGCCTGCTTCCCGACACCGGCCCCGGAGGGTGGTCGCCCCGATCTGGTAGGCTTCGGCTGGGCCCGTGCCCGAGGTGCCTCATGCCCTACGACCCCGGCTACGACGAGGACGAGGGGAAGCGACGACCCGAGGACGAGGGGCGCGGGCGGCGGTTCTCCGACTTCGACTGCCCCGAGTGCTCGGCCAACAACCCCTATGACGACGGCTTCGGCCATGGCGACGAGGTCCGCTGCTACTACTGCGGCCAGGAGTTCCGCGCCGAGGTGAACGAGTCGGGGCGGTTGCGGTTGCGGGTAAACTAGGGCTGGCGCGCCGGCCGGGGCCCGAAGATCGCCGTCCCGATCCTCACGCAGGTGGAGCCCTCCTCCACCGCCTCCCGCCAGTCGCCGCTCATCCCCATGGACAGCTCGGCGAGCCCCAGCGCGTCGCGGAGCGAGCGGAGCAGGCGGAAGTGGGGGCGAGGGTCGGCCCCGGCCGGTGGGACGCACATGAGCCCGACCAGGTCCAGTCCGGGCAGGCCGCGCACCGCCTCGGCCAGCGGCGGCACCTCCCCCGGGGCGCACCCCTGCTTGGAGGTCTCGCCCCCCACGTTCACCTCCAGGAACACCTGGACCCGGGCCTGCCGGGCCTCGAGCCGACGGGAGAGCTCGCGGGCCAGCTCGACCCGGTCGACGGTGTGGACGGCGGTGACCCGCCCGGCCAGGAGCCGCGCCTTGTTGGTCTGCAGGCCGCCGATGAAGTGCCAGCGCAGATCGGAGAGGTCGGCGAGCGCGTCGGCCTTGGCGCGCCACTCCTGGGCGTAGTTCTCGCCGAAGTCGCGCTGCCCGGCCAGGTAGGCCTCGCGGACCGCCTCGGGCGGCTGGGTCTTGGAGACCGCCACCAGGGTCAACGCCGCCGGCAGGGCGGCGCGCACGGCGGCCAGCCGCTCGGCGATGCTCACCCGCCGCTCCAGGGGAGGGGGAAGCCCACCTCCTCGAGCAGGTGGAGAGCCTCGGCCATGGGCAGCCCCACCACGCAGGAGACGCTGCCGTCGACCCCGTCCACCAGCGCGCCCCCGGCGCCCTGCAGGGCGTAGGCGCCCGCCTTGTCCAGCGGCTCGCCGGTCTCCACGTACCAGCGGATCTGCCGCTCGGTCAGGGTCCGGAACCGCACCTCGGTGGCCACCAGCACCTCCCGCTCCAGGGCCGGCCCGGGCTCGTTCCGCCGCACGCACACCGCGGTCAGCACCTGGTGGCGTGCCCCGGACAGGTCCCGGAGCATGCGGCCGGCGTCCAGGGCGTCGTGCGGCTTGCCCAGGACCCGCTCGCCCAGCACCACCGCCGTGTCCGCCGCCAGGACCACCGGCCCGGAAACGGCGCGCGCCTTCTCCCGTGCCACCCGCGCCACGTACGCCCGCGGCCGCTCGCCGGGGCGGAGCGACTCGTCGGTCTCGGCCGGGCGGACCTCCAGCGGGACGCCCAGCGCCGAGAGGAGCTCCCGCCGCCGCGGGCTCCGCGAGGCGAGGATCAGCCGCTGCGCCGCAGGGGGCACGCCTTCGTCGGCCGCTAGTCCGCGGCCTGCTCCTGCTGCTGCGGCCGGGGCAGCACCGCCGGGTTCTCCACCACCTTGGCCCGGGACCGCAGCTCCGCCACCCACTCGCGCTGGAGCTGCTGCGCCTTCTCGGCGACCAGCTCGGACTGGATGGCGTCGCGCTCCTTGGGGTAGGCGCTCTCGTCGGGACGCTTGCGCTCCTTGACCGCCGCCACCACCGGGCCGGCCGCCGTCTGGTACACGCGGGGAAGGACCCCCTCGCCCTGGGCGGCCACGGCGTCCTTGAGCAGGTCGCCCGAGCCGGAGAGCCCGGGCAGGGCGGTGGTGGAGGCCGGGATGGGGCCTGTGTCGCGGGCCACCACGGGCTTGCCGCCCAGGGTGAGCGCCGCCTTCACCTCCGGCAGGGCCGGCTTGCCCTCGGCGGCGGGCTGGGCGGCCCGGGGCGCGGGGAACAGGTCGGCGAGCGACTTGCCGGCCCGGGCCGCCTGGAGCGCAGCCTCGGCCTTCTTGCCGGCCACCTCGGCCGCTCGGTCGCCGGTGAGGAGCTCGCGGGCGATCTCCGGGCGGGCCTCCTCCAGCGTGGCCTTCTTGGCGGGGATGACCTCGTCCACCCGGATGACGTGCCAGCCGGCCGGCGTCTTGACCGGGCCGGACAGCTTCCCCGGCTCGAGCGCCAGGGCCGCCTGGGTGAAGGCGTCGTCGGCCAGGCCGGCCGAGATCACGCCCAGGTCGCCGCCGTTGGCCTTGGTGTTGGTGTCGTCGGAGAGGTCGGAGGCCACCTTGGCGAAGTCCTCGCCCTTCTGGAGGCGGGCGATGGCGGCCTCGATCTTCCTCTTGGCGGCCGCGTCGTCGTTGCCCTCGACCCGGGCCAGGATGTGGCGGGCGCGGACCTTCTTGGGCTGGTCGAAGCGCGCGGCGTTGTCCTTGTAGAACTTCTCGATGCGCGCCCCCTCCCGGGCGGCGAAGGCCTCCACCTCGGCGTCGGTGGGCTTCACCTCGGCGCGCGCGTCGGCGGTGGGGAAGAGCACGTAGGCGAGTTCGACCCGGTCGGCGCTGCGGGCCCAGATCCGGTGGACCTCGGACTCCGGCACCTTGACGGTGGCCTCGAGGGCGGCGCTGAGCCGACGCACCAGGAGCTCGCTGCGCAGCATCTCCTCGTACTGGTGCGGCGAGCCGTACTCGGCCTGGACCGTGTCGCGGTACAGGTCCTTGGAGAACTTGCCGTTCTCCTGGAAGGCCGGCGAGGCCTGGATCTCCCTGGCCACGTCCTGATCGGTCACCCGCAGGCCGCGCCGCTCCGCCTCCTGGACCATCAGGGCCCGGTTCACCACCGCCGAAAGCGCCTGCTGCCCGAGCTGCGGGAGGGCCATGCGGACGAACTCGTCGCCGTACTGGGCTCGGTAGTAGTTGGCGATCTGCTGGAGCTGCCGCTCGTACAGGCCGGCGGAGATGGTCCTCCCGTTGACCTCGGCGGCGTAGGCTGGCGCGGAGCCGAAGTTGATGCCGCGCTTGGCGAACGATCCCGGGCCGAAGCTGATCACGAACATGACGATGATGGCCGCGAGGAAGATCCAGGTGATGATGCCGCCCTTGCTGGCGCGCAGAACGTCGAGCATGGAACCGGTGCTCCGGGTTGTTGTCGGTGGCGCCCTTGGGGGAGAGTCCGGCGCCGCGAGGTTGAACACCCTATTCGACAGACGCTAAAATGCAAGGGAATTTGGCCCAGCAGGCGTCCCCGGAGACCACGTGCTTCAACTCCTCAAGCGGTACCGCGAGCTGATCCTCGTCGCGGCCCTGCTCGTCGTGCCGCTCGGGGTCTACTTCGCGCGGGCCAGGAGGCCCGCCGAGCGCTCGGCGCTCGACCGGGCGGTGGTGTGGGCGACCGCGCCGGTGGAGAAGGCCGTGAGCTGGACCATCACCGGCGCGCTGCGCGCCTGGAACGGCTACCTGGCGTTGCACGGAGCCGAGGAGCGCGCGGTGGCCCTCTCGCGCGAGGTGAACTCGCTCCTGGTCGAGCGCCAGGAGCTCCTGCAGGATCGGGCCGAGGTCGAGCGCCTGCGCCGGTTGCTGGCCTTCGCCCGGGCCGCGCCCGGGCGCAGCTACGTGGGGGCGAAGGTGGTCGGGGTCGAGCTCTCGCCCAGCGGGCTGCAGCTGCTGGTCATCGACCGCGGCGAGGAGGACGGCGTCACCCGGATGAAGCCGGTCATCACCGCCGACGGGGTGGTGGGGCGGGTGCACACCGCCACCGCCCACGGCGCCGAGGTGCTCCTCATCACCGACCGCAGCAGCTCGGTGGCCGTGCAGGTCGACCGGAGCCGGACGCGGGGGAACGTCCGCGGGTTGGGGCGGCCGGAGATGTGCAAGCTGGACTATGCGCTGCGGGCAGAGGACATGGCGGATGGGGACCTGCTCGTCACCTCCGGGACCGACGGGGTGTTCCCGCGCGGCCTGCCGGTGGGCAAGGTCACCCAGCTCAAGAAGAGCGGCAACGGCCTGTTCCAGGACGCCATGGTGGCCCCGGCGGTGGACGTGACGAGGGTCGAGGAGGTGCTGGTCGTGTCCGGCTGGGAAACCCGCACCAGCGAGATCGGCCCGGCCAGCCCGGCGGCGAGGGGCCGGCCGTGAAGCCCCTGGTCCACATCCTCTTCGCCCTGCTCCTCTCGGCGCTGCAGGCTTCGCTCCTGCGCTGGGCCGGCGGCGGCGCCTTCTCGCTGCTGTTGCCGGTGGCCTGCGTGGTGTACTTGGCCATCCACGCCGGGAACGTGGACGGCTCGGTCGGGGCGGCCGGGGTGGGGTACGTGATGGACCTCACCACCGGCACGACCAAGGGGCTCATGACCTTCCTGGCGGTGGCGGCGTTCCTGGTGGTGCGGGTGGTTCAGTCGTCGGTCGACGTGCGGGGGAGGGTGGGGTTCGCCGCGCTCACCGGGCTGACCACCTTCCTCGTGTCCTTCGGCGCCCTGACCCTGACCCTGGTGGCCTCTCCCTCGGAGGTAGCCCCGGGGATCCGGCTCCTGCCGCGGATGCTCGTCGAGGCGGCGCTCACCGGGGCGCTCTCCCCGCTGGTGCTCGAGGGCATGAAGCGGCTCGATGGCCTGTTCCGGCATGAGGAGACCGGCCTGCTCCGCTAGCCATGCCGCTCATTCCCCCCAGCGCTCCCGGCGCGGCGCAGAAGGACTGGAGGCCACGGCTCCTGTGGGCCAGCGGCGCGCTCCTGTTGTCGTTCCTGCTCCTGGTGGGGAGGCTCTACCACCTCCAGATCCTCCGCGGCGAGGAGTTCCGCGGCCGCGCCGAGGAGAACTTCGTCAAGGAGATCCGGACCCCGGCGGACCGGGGCCTGTTCTTCGACCGCAACCGGAAGCTGCTCGTGGACTCGCGCCCCTCCTACGACGTCACCCTCACGCCCTACTTCTGCGGCAGAGGCTGCGACGAGGTGCTCGACCGGGTGGCGGCGCTGGTGCAGATGGGGCCGGACGAGGTCGACCGCGCCCGGGCTCAGCTCCGGGCGGCGCGCAAGCTGGAGGTGTTCCGTCCCTTCACGGTCAAGGTGGACATCGGGCGGGAGGAGCTGGACCGCTTCCTGGCCAACCAGACCGACCTCCCCGGCGCGGACGTGCTCCCCGTCCCGCACCGCAACTACCGCTACGGCTCGCTGGGCGGCCACCTGCTCGGCTACATGAACGAGGTCGGGCCCGACGAGCTCAAGGACCTGAACAAGGGGCTGTCGCAGTCGGCGAGCCCGCAGGGCCCGTACCTCCTGGGGGACTACGTGGGCCGGCGCGGGCTGGAGCGGCGCTTCGAGAACGAGCTGCGCGGCGTGGACGGCAAGGAGCGCGTCCCGGTGGACGCCAAGGGTCGGCTCAAGGCCGACGCCGACTCACTCATCCCCGAGGACCAGCGGCTGGTGCCGAGCGTGCCGGGCGACAACGTGATCCTCTCCCTCGACTGGCGGCTGCAGGAGTACGCCGAGAAGATCTTCCCCGCCACCGCCGGCGTGGTGGTGGCCATGGACGCCCGGACCGGCTTCCTGCTGGCGCTGGTGGACCGGCCCGCCCCCGACCCCAACAAGATGTCGGGCCGCATCACCGCCGCGGAGCTCGCGGCCATCCACTCCGACCCGCTGCAGCCCGAGCTCTTCCGAGCCATCCAGCAGCACTACCACCCCGGCTCGACCTTCAAGGCGCTCACCACCATCGCCGCGCTGGAGGAGGGGGTGTTCCACCCCGAGACGAGCATCTTCTGCCCCGGCCACTTCTCCATGGGCCGCGCCACCTGGCGCTGCGACAAGGAGAGCGGCCACGGCTGGGTGGACTTCGAGCACGCGCTGGGCGCCAGCTGCGACGTGTTCTTCTACGAGGCGGGGGCCAAGCTGGGCGCGGACGCCATCGCCAAGTGGGCGCGGCGCTGCGGGCTGGGCGCCCCCACCGGCTTCGACGTGGCCGGCGAGATCCCCGGCGTCATCCCCGACGCCGCCTGGCATGACGCCCACATCCCCGGGGGTTACCAGCGGGGCATGGCCGTCAACCTGGCCATCGGGCAGGGCGACGTGAACGTCACCCCCATGCAGCAGCTGGTGTTCTACGCGGCCCTGGCCACCGGGACCATCTGGCGGCCGCAGGTGGTGACCCGCATCGAGGACCCGGACGGGAAGGTCCTGCAGACCTTCGAGCCGGAGGCCCGCGGGCGGCTGGAGATCGGCAAGTCCACCCGCGAGGTGGTGATGAAGGGGCTTCTGGCGGCGGTGAACCAGCCCTTCGGCACCGCCTACGGCTCGCGGGTGAAGGAGTTCACCGTGGCGGGGAAGACCGGCACGGCCCAGGTGGTGAAGATCGGCGTGCATCGGGTGAAGTCCGAGAACCTCCCCTACTTCGAGCGCGACCACGCCTGGTTCGCGGCCTTCGCCCCGGCCGAGGACCCGGAGATCGTGGTGGTGGTCCTGAACGAGCACTCGGGCTTCGGCTCCTCCAACGCCGCCCCCACCGCGGTGGGACTCATCAAGAAGTACATGGAGCTCAAGGCCCAGGACGAGGCCGAGCACGCCGGGGCGCCGGTCGCCCCGGCCCCGGCGGCCGCCCCGGCCAAGGCCGGACCCGCGGGAGGCGCCGGTGGCGCCTGACGTCTCGCTGGCGGCCACCCCGCACCGGCGGCTCATCGCCCACTTCCCATGGCACGTGGGCTTCCTGGTGCTGACCATCTCCGCCCTGGGGGTGTGGAACCTGGCCTCCGCCTCGCGCAGCGCCCACGCGCCCGTGTGGATCTCGCAGTCCTGGTGGATGGGAGCGGGGATCCTGGTGGCCCTGGGCGTCGCCCTCATCGACCATCGCGCCTTCCAGCGCATGGCCTGGGTGTTCTACGCGGTGGTGCTGGCCCTGCTGGTGCTGGTGCACCTCAAGGGCCGCTACGTGATGGGCGCGCGCCGCTGGCTCACCTTCGGGCCGCTGAACCTCCAGCCCTCCGAGCTGGCCAAGATCGCGGTGGTGCTGGCGCTGGCCGCCTTCTTCGCCGAGGACGCGGAGCGGCGCCGCGAGGGCTACGGGCTGTTCGGCCTCATCATCCCGCTGGGCGTGACCCTGCTCCCTGCCGCCCTGATCCTGAAGCAGCCCGACCTGGGCACGGCCCTGATCGTGGTGGCGGTGGGGTGCACCCAGCTCCTCTTCGCCAAGGTGCGCTGGGTGACGCTCCTCATCCTCCTGGTGGGCGCGCTGGTGGGGGGCGCGATCGCCTTCCGCCACCTCAAGGACTACCAGAGGAACCGCATCGCCTCCTTCCTCAACCCGGAGGCAGACGCCAAGGGTGCGGGCTACCACGCCCAGCAGTCGATCATCGCCATCGGCTCGGGGCAGGGGACCGGCAAGGGCTGGGGGCAGGGGACCCAGACCTACCTGTCCTTCCTGCCGGAACAGCACACCGACTTCATCTTCTCGGTGTGGGCCGAGGAGCACGGATTCCTGGGCTGCGTGCTCCTCCTCCTCCTCTACTTCGCGCTCCTGGCCAGCGCGGTGGACATCGCCGGCGCCGCCCGGGACCGCTTCGGCCACTTCGTGGCCATCGGCGTGACCAGCATGCTGTTCTGGCACGTGTTCATCAACGTGGGCATGGTGATCGGTCTCTTGCCGGTGGTGGGCGTGACCCTGCCGCTCATGAGCTACGGCGGCTCCAGCGTCGTCGCCATCTACGCCGGCATGGGCCTGCTGGCCAACGTGGGGATGAGACGGTTCGTGAATTGAGCCCTGCGGCGCCGGCCCGACCCCGTGACGACGCTCGGCCGAGCGCGGCCGCCCAAGGGGCCTGCGCCCTCCCGGGAAGGAGCGATCGCAGGACCGTCCCGGGCCGGAGGCTGGCGCCTCGGGGTGGGAGGAGCGGCGGGCCGATCGATCGATCGGGGGACACCGCCCGCTGCTCGGCGGGAGCCCGCCTGACCAGCCGCTCCGGACTGCGGGGCTAGCCCACCACCTTGCGCACGCTCTCCTCCAGCCGGGTCCGGTCGCTGCCGATCACCGTGTCCACCACCCGCCCGCCCTTGAAGAGGAGCAGGGTGGGGATGGAGCGGATCCCGAACTGCTGCGGCACCAGCTGGTGCTGGTCCACGTCCATCTTGGCGACCTTCAGCTTCCCCTTGTACCTCGTGGCCAAAGCGTCGACGACCGGCGCGATCGCCTTGCAGGGCTGGCACCACACCGCCCAGAAGTCGACCAGCACGGGGGTGTCGCTCTTCAGGACCTCCTGGTCAAAGGTTCGGTCCTCGAGCGTGATCACGTCGGGCGACGCCATGGGGGCTCCTTGGAGAGGGCTCGCGGGGGGCTTACATAGCCGCGCCGCCCCGCCCTGGCAAGGGACGAGGCGGGCGTGCTACGATCGACCGAGCCCGAGCGAGCGAGCGCGTCGGCGCGGGCCCATGCTCGGAGCGGACCGGACGGCACGGAATGGAGTCATGAGCGGGCTGCTCTTCGTATCCCAGGCGATGCTGGAGACCTGGGCAGAGCAGGGCAAGATCGACTTCGCCGGCAACGTGCTGACCCTCGTCGCCGGCGGCGGCCAGGGGCGCAGCTACGCCCTGGAGCCCGCGGTCCGGTTCCTCAAGGTGGTGGGGGGCGAAGGGGACCCGCACGACCTGGTCCACAAGGTGAAGAGCCTGGCCCAGCTCAAGGCCATCGGGGCCGAGCCGGTGGGCGACTCCTGCATCCTGGGCGAGACCGCCTACGAGGTGCAGCCGGGCTTCCTGGCCGAGGGGGCGGCCCTGCAGGCGGCGGCCGCGGCGCGTCCGGCCGCCCCGCCGGCCCCGGCGGCGCCCGCGCCCGGCGCGGCGGCGCGGCCTTCGCCCAGCCCCGCGGCCCCGGCGGTAACCTGGCCGCCGCGCCCGCTCGGACCGGCGCCGCTCCCCAGGGACCTGGAGGAGCGCCGCAAGGAGGCGGAGGCCCTGGCCCGCTTCCTCTTGGAGAAACTCTCCTGACGGAGGGCGCGCGGGCCCGGGCCGGCGCGCGAGCCACGACATCCCATGAGCATCGCGATCCTGCGCGCCGCGGTGGTGCTGTACGTCGCCTCCGCCGCCCTCTACCTCGCCTACTTCTCCCGCCCGCGCCACGCTCGCCTGGCCACGGTCGGCTTCTGGGCGCTGACCGCCGCCTTCGTGGTGCACGCCGCCGCCATCGGCGCCGGCTGCCGCGAGTTCGGGGGGATGGAGTTCTTCACGCTGCACGGCGGGGTGGTCCTGGCCGCCTGGCTGGGGGCGGGCGCCTACCTGGTGCTCCAGCGCATCTACCGGGTGCCGACCCTGGGGGCCTTCGTCCTCCCCCTGGTGCTCCTGGTGCTGGTCCCCGCCGCCCTGGCCGACCCGGCGCACCCGGACGTCCCTCCGGAGGTGGTCCGGCACGCCGCCTTCCACGTGGTGGCGGCGATCCTCTCCCTGGCCCTGTTCGGCATCGCCTTCGGGGTGTCGGTGATGTACCTGCTGCAGGAGCGCGAGGTGAAGGGGAAGCGCTTCGGCGCCCTCTTCTCCCGCCTGCCGTCCCTGGAGTCCCTGGACCGGCTCAACCAGCGGCTGGTCCGCGCCGGCTTCGCGGTGTTCACGGTGGCGCTGCTGGCGGGGACGCTCAACGCCACCGTGGTGTGGAAGAGCGCCTGGTCCTGGGACCCGCAGCAGATCACCTCGGTCCTGGTCTGGCTGCTCTTCGGGGCCATGGTCGAGCTGCGGCGGCTGGGCTGGCACGGCCGGCGCTACGCCGTCCTCACCCTGGTGGGCTTCCTGGTGATGGCCGGCGCCATGGGGGGGCTCAGGGCATTCCCCGGTGCCACCCGCCACGCCGGGAACTACGGGACCGAGGCGGGGGCCGGAGGCGCGCCGTGAGCGACCGCGACCTGTACCTGGTCGGCCTCTCCCACAAGAGCGCCCCCCTGGAGATCCGGGAGCGGGTGGCGCTGACCGGCGATCCGCTCAAGGCGGCCCTCCAGGAGCTGACCGGGCGCGACGGCGTGGGGGAGGCGCTGGTGGTCTCCACCTGCAACCGGGTGGAGGTGCTGGTGCACGCCCAGGGCGACGGCGCGGCCCGGGCCTTCTTCACCGATCGCGCCGCCGACGCCGGCGGTCACCTCTACGTCAAGCAGGGCAGGGAGGCCGTCCGCCACCTCTTCCGGGTGGCGGCCAGCCTCGACTCGATGGTGGTGGGCGAGCAGCAGATCCTGGGCCAGGTGAAGGAGGCCTACGGGGTAGCCTGCGCCGCGGGAACGGCCGGCAGCTACCTCTCCCGCCTGTGCAACCGCGCCTTCGCCACCGCCAAGCGGGTGCGCACCGATACCGACATCGGGCGGGGCATGACCAGCCTCTCGCAGGTGGCGGTCGAGCTGGTGGAGAAGATCTTCGGCGACCTGGCCGGGCGGGCGGTGCTCCTGGTGGGGGCGGGGAAGATGGGGGCGCTCTCGGCCAAGGCGCTGGCCGGGCTGGGGGCCGACCGGATCCTGGTGGCCAACCGCTCGGCCGAGCGGGGGCTGGCCCTGGCGGCCCAGGTGAACGGCGCCTTCCGCGCCTGGGAGGAGCTGCCCCACCTCCTGGTGGAGGCGGACGTGATCATCGTCTCCACCGGCGCCGAGCGCTACGTGGTGACCCGCGAGATGGTCCTCGCGGCCATGCGGGTGCGCCGCCACCGCACGTTCTGCCTCATCGACCTCTCCGTCCCGCGCAACGTGGAGCCGGCCTGTGCCACCCTGTCCGACGTCTTCGCCTACGACGTGGACGACCTGGAGAAGGTGGTGGCCACCACCGTGGACGCCCGGCGCGACGAGGCCGCCCGGGCCGAGGCCATGGTGGAGGCCGAGGTGCAGGCCTTCACCCAGGAGCGGCGGGCCCGGGCCGCGCTGCCCGTGCTGGGCAAGCTCCGGCGGCACGCCGAGGACATCGCCCGCGCCGAGGTGGAGCGGACCCTGGCCCACCTGGGCGGCCTGGACGAGAAGGGGCGCCGCAGCGTCGAGGCCATGGCGCTGGCCATCGTCAACAAGCTCCTGCACGGCCCCACCACCCGGCTCAAGAAGGCGGCCGCCTCGGGCGACACCGAGCTGCCCTCGGCCGCCGCCAGCCTCTTCGGCATCGAGGTCTCCGAGCCCGACGCCCCGCAGGCGGCGGCCCAGCCTGCCCAGGGCGAGGACCCGGAGGCCAAGCCGGCCGGGGCGGCGCCCCCGCTCCCCAGCTAGGATCCCCGCCCATGCCCCCTCCGCTGGTCCGCATCGCCACGCGTCGCAGCCCGCTCGCCCGCTGGCAGGCCGAGCACGTCGCCCGGGAGCTCCGCGCCCGCGAGCCCGGCCTGGAGGTGCGTCTTCACATGGTGACCACCCGGGGCGATCGCATCCTCGAGGTCCCGCTCTCCCAGGTGGGCGGCAAGGGCCTCTTCGTGAAGGAGATCGAGGACGCGCTGCTCTCCGGCGAGGCCGAGGTGGCGGTGCACTCCATGAAGGACCTGCCCGCCGAGCTGGCTCCCGGGTTGACCATCGGTGCGGTGCCGGACCGGGAGGACCCCCGCGACGCCCTGTGCGCCCCTCGCCACGGCGCGCTGGCGGCGCTGCCGGTCGGGGCCCGGGTGGGGACCTCCAGCCTGCGGCGCGGCGCCCAGCTCCGGGCGCTCCGGCCCGACCTGGTCATCGAGATGGTCCGGGGGAACGTCGAGACGCGCCTGCGCCGGGCGTCGGCGGACCTCGACGCGGTGGTGCTGGCCAGCGCCGGCCTGCGCCGCCTGGGGCTGGCGGGCAACGCCACCTACCTCTTTCCGGTCGAGGAGCTCCTCCCGGCGGTGGCCCAGGGGGCGCTGGCTTTGGAGGCGCGCGCCGGCGACGCCGCCACGCTGGCGCGGCTCCGAGCGCTCGAGCACGCCGAGACCCGCCTGGCGGTGGAGGCGGAGCGGGGGTTCCTGGCCCGCATCGAGGGCGGCTGCCAGGTGCCCATCGCCGGCCATGCGCGGCTGGAGGGTGGCCAGGTGTGGCTGAGGGCCCTGGTGGCCTCGGTGGATGGGGCACGGGTGGTGCGCGGCGAGCGACGGGGGCCGCCGGAGCGGGCGCGCGAGCTGGGCGTGGCGCTGGCCGAGGAGCTTCTGGGCCGGGGCGCGGATCGGATCCTGCGCGAGGCCGGGGGGCAGGGCATGCCCCTCTCCGCCCCGCGGGGCGGGTGAGCGGTGGGCGGGCGCCCCGGCGGCCGCGCGGTGGTGGTGACCCGGGCCGCGGGCGGGCGGGACGAGCTCTCGGCGCGGCTGCGGGAGCTGGGGCTGGAGGTCCGCGAGCTGCCCGCCATCGAGCTGGGCCCGCCGGCCGATCCCCGACCCCTGGACGCCGCGCTCCGCGCGCTGTCGCGCTTCGAATGGGTGGTCTTCGCCAGCGCCGCGGCGGTGGAGCGGGTGCTGGCTCGCCTGGACGAGCTGGGGGTTCCCCGGGCGGAGCTCTCGGGGCGGGCGCTGGCCGCGGTCGGCCCGGCCACGGCGGAGCGGCTGCGGGCCGCCCTGCGATCGCCGGACCTCGTGCCGGGCGAGGCGTCGGGCGCGGCGCTCGCCGGGGCCCTGGCCCGGGCGGTGGGGGGCCGGCGCGTGCTGCTGCCCCGGGCCGCCGAGGGGCGGCCGGAGCTGGCCGACGGCCTGACCTCGGCGGGGGCGGAGCTCACCGCGGTGGAGGCCTACCGCACCGTACCGGTCCCGGCCGAGCAGCTCGCCCCCCTCTCCGGCTGGCTGCGGGCCGGCGAGGTGGCGGCGGTGGCCTTCGCCTCGCCCTCCTCGGTGCGCGCGGTGGCGGCGGCCCTGGAAGCCGATCCGACCCCGCTGGCCGCCGTGCTCCTGGCCGCCATCGGACCCACCACCGCTGCGGCGCTGGAGGAGGCCGGGCTCCCGGTGGGGCTGGTGGCCGCCCGCCACACCGGCGCCGATCTCGCCGAGGCCATCGCCGCCCGGCTCGGGGCCGGGTAGATTCGTGGCCATGCCGACCGACCTCGACGCCGCCGAGGGGCTGGTCCGGATCCGCATCGTCCTCGATCGGGCACCGGACGAGGCCGGCCCGGCGGAGGACTCGGTGTGGGCCGAGCCGCTGGGCAGCGAGCGCTTCCGGGTGGAGAGCTGCCCGTTCTTTGCCTACGGGCTCTCCCGCGACGACGTCGTGCGCGCCGCCGGTCCGCAGGGCGCCGGGGCGCCGGTCCTGGAGGATGTGCTGGAGAAGAGCGGCCACCGTACCCTGCGGCTGGCGCTCGCGGACGACGCGGCCCTGGAGACCGCCCCGGTGCAGCGCCTCCTGGAGCGGCTGGTGGAGCTGGCCTGCACCCACGAGCTGCTCCGGCCCAGGCTGGTGGCCATCGACGTGCCCGCCGTGGCCGACCTGGGCCGGGTGGCCGAGGTCCTGCAGGAGGCGGCGGGGCAGGGCGTCCTGGTGTGGGAATGGGCGGATCCCAGACCCAGCTGAGGGATCGTCGCTCAGCGCTTGCGGGCCGCGGCGCGGCGGGCGGCGCGCTCAGCCTTCTCGGCACGCCGGCGCGCCAAGAACCCCTCGCCGCGCGAGGGGACCGGCGGGGGCGGAGGCGGGGGCGGCGCGGGCGGCCGCCTCCTCGCGCCCGCCCGGCCCGGCTCCAGCGCCCAGTGGAAGAGCCGCTTCACCACCAGCGTGGCGTAGGCGCCGGGCGGGAGGGTGAAGGCCACGTTCACCCGTAGGCGATCGCGGTTCAGCTCGTCGGGCCGGGCCTCGCCCACCGCCAGCCGTCCGGGGTGGACGAGGAGCGGGCGCTCCTCCGCATCGAAGTGGATCTCGGGCGTGCCGGGCACGGCCAGGTCGGAGAGGCGCATGTCCTCGCGCCCCAGCACCGAGAGGGCGGCCCGCTCCACGGCGGGATCTACGAAGCGGGTGGAGGGCGCGAGCAGCGGGAAGGTGCGGCCCTCGAGCAGGCGGGCCTGGGGGGCGTCGAGCTCGCGGGGGAAGAGCAGGGAGCCAGCCTGGTAGCGCACCGCCGCCAGCCGGGCGATGCCCACCACCGCCCGCAGGTAGGCCTTGACCCCCTCGTTCCACAGCCAGCTCTGGTAGGCGAACACCTGCAGCCCCCGCCAGCGCGGCTCGGTGCGGAGCAAGGCGCCGCGGAAGTCGGCGGGGTGGGACTTGAGGTGGCGGACCACCGCCGCGTAGCGCTCGGCCCCGGGGTGCGGGTTCCGCCGCTCCCACTCGCCCCAGTGCTCCTTCCAGAAGGCCTTCACCTGCGCGTCGCCGGACTGGTCGAGCGGGCTGGGGCGGGCCAGCACGTTCCGGAGCGCCACCTCGAAGTCCCCGCGCATGAGGTCCTTCACGATGAAGCCCTGGCCGTGCTTCAGCGAACCGAAACGCTGGGAGTCGAAGTAGTTCACCACCCCCAGCCGCCGCACCTCGGCGAGCGAGGCGGAGAGGCGGGCCAGGTCGTCGGGCCCGAGGTCCCGGACCGTCACCGCGAACCGGTTGGAGGTGGTGTTCTCGGCGGAGAGGGGACGTGCGGTCCGGCCCAGGGGCTTGAGCCGGAGGTCCGGCTCCTGCAGCTCCAGGGCGCGGCCCTCCACCGCCACGAGCTGGGTGGTGCGCCCCTGCTTGTCCTTGAGGCCGCAGAAGCTCACCGCCGCACGCGGGACCTTGAAGCGGCGGCAGATGCGGTCCACCGCCTCGAAGGTGGACAGCTTCTGCTTGTCCATGAGGTAGACGAAGTACGCGCCGCGAGGGTCCTCCTCGAAGCGCCAAGACTCCGTGACCTGGAAGTCCTCCGGCCGCTGCTTGAGCTTCATGGTGGGGGAGCGCCGATCAGGCTTGCTTCTTCTTGTAGAAGAGGACGATGGTCAAGCAGTGAAACTCGTCGTCGCTCGACTGAGTCACCACCCGGTCGACGATCTCCACGTCGGCGTTCGACTGGAGCCAGCGGGTGATGGTCTCGCCCAGATCCTCGCGCTCCCGGGCCTTGGTGGCCGAGAAGACCTTCACGCCGGTGAAGCTCATCGCGCTCACCCCTTCGCCTCCGGTACACCGCGGACCAGGCGCGCCGACCCGGAAGAGTATGGCCCTGGGTCCGCGTCGCTGTCAAACAAGCGGCGACGTAACCGCCGGTATCGCCTGACGGTTTTCGAGATGGGGCCGCTCCCGGGCGGCCTGCCCCGGCCCTGCCCGGAGCCGCG
This sequence comes from Anaeromyxobacter sp., assembly GCA_035541675.1. Taxonomy (GTDB): domain Bacteria; phylum Myxococcota; class Myxococcia; order Myxococcales; family Anaeromyxobacteraceae; genus Anaeromyxobacter. The sequence continues at coordinate 36,910 of DATKMW010000044.1, forward strand.
TCCGGGTCGCGCCCATGGCTTCAAAACCGGCCGGGCGCGTGCTAAGCACGCGCTCGCCGGGTGATCCCCGCGGAGCGGGCCATGCTCATCGACCTCCACGTCCACACCAACCACACGCGCGGCTGCACGGCCACGGCGCGGGAGGTGGTGCGACGGGCGCGCGAGGCGGGGCTCGACGGCGTGGCCATCACCGACCTCAACACGCTCGAGGGGCTGGCCGAGGTGCGCGAGGCGGCGCGGGAGGAGAACTTCCTGGCGCTGTGCGGGCTGGAGGTGGCCACCGACCGCGGCCACTTCCTCTGCTTCTTCCCCGACCCGGCGCGCGTCCCGGCGCCGGCCCAGGCCTTCGGCTCGGCCACGCCCTGGCCGGTGCGGGAGGTTCTGGCTCGGGTGCAGGCGCTGGGCGGGGTGGCGGTGGCCGCCCACCCATATGACAAGTCGATCGAGCGACCCAGCGGCGACGTCATCTTCACCCTGGACGGGCTCAGCGCCATCGAGGGCCTGAACGCCCGCCGCAAGGGGCCGGCCAACGACTTGGCCGTCGAGGCCGCCGACCACATGAACCTGCCCTGCACCGGGGCCTCCGGCGCCCATGAGCTGGCGGAGATCGGCAAGGCTGCCACCCTCTTCAAGGAGCTCGTCGCCTCCGAGGCCGACCTGGTGGCGCAGCTCCGCGCCGGGGCGGTCTTCGCGGTGGCCATCGGCGTCTCCCCCGGCGCCGCCACCGCCGACCGCGGCCACGACTGGCACGCGCGGCGCGAGCGGGGCGACGGGGGCGGGCGCCGCGACCACGATCGCGGCGGCCGTGGGGATGGCGGGGGCCGCGGCCGCGGGCCGCGGCGGGGCGGCCGCGATCGCCGCTAGCCGCAGGGGCTAGCGGTCCACCTGCTCCACCCGGTCGTCGCGCAGGTAGACGCGCCGCCTGCCCCCGGCCCAGATCCACTCCTCGGTGGAGGCGGGCCGGTCGATGCGCTTGCGCTCCGGGACGCCCCAGGCCATCTCCAGCGCCCGCGAGCTCATGCCGGTGACCACCTCCTTGCGGAGCACCGCCTCGCGCACGTCCGGCGGGAAGGACGCCAGCGTGGGGCCCGGGTCGTCGGTGGTGAGGTAGCGCTCCATCTCCGCCCGGACGTCGTCGAAGCTGCGCACCTCGCGCGGCAGGACGATCACGCAGGGCCGGTCCTCGCCCTGGACCTGGAGGTAGACCCAGGGCTGGAGCCGCGGGGTGACCAGCACCCGCTGGGCCACGGTGAAGGTGGTGGGGAACTCGATGTCCTTCACCCGCACCGGGGTGCCGGGGGCGAGCACCCGCTCGAAGGCGGGCGGCTCGATGGGCGAGCCGGTGGGCGTCTCCACTAGGTCGATCTCCCGGCCCGGCAGGTCGGTGAGGAAGGCCTTGTCGGTGTCGCCCCACAGCGGGCCGAGGTACAGGGCCACGCGCAGGTAGCGCTGCTGGTTGGCGAGATCGCGCCGCACGCGGGCCTGGTCCGCCTCGGAGATGCGAAGGGGGGAGGTGGCGCAGGCGAGCGCGAGCAAAGAGAGCAGGGCGAGTCGGGCTGGGCGCATGCCCCCCTTCTCGCACCGCCGGGGCCGGTGCACAAGGACGGGGATGGAGGCATGCGGTGCGGGTACGGCAGGCCGCGCCCGCCTTCCCGCTGGGCGCCCCGCCCCCGCGCCCGCTAAGCTCCTGCGGATGGCCGAGCTGAGCGACAACGCCCGCCAGGTGCTGGCCCGGCGGTACCTGCTGCGCGACGAGGGCGGCGAGCCGTGCGAGACCCCGGCGGGCATGTTCCGCCGCGTGGCGAGGGCGGTGGCGCGGGCCGAGCGGGAGGGGGAGCGGGCGGCCTGGGCGGAACGCTTCGAGGAACGGATGGCGGCTCTCGAGTTCCTGCCCAACTCGCCCACCCTGATGAGCGCCGGCCGCCCCGGGGGACAGCTCGCCGCCTGCTTCGTCCTGCCGGTGGACGACGACCTGGCCGCCATCTTCGACGCCCTCAAGTGGGCGGCGCTCATCCACCAGTCGGGCGGCGGCACCGGCTTCTCCTTCTCCCGGCTGCGGCCGCGCGGCGACGCGGTGAAGACCACGCACGGGGTGGCCAGCGGGCCGGTCTCCTTCATGCGCGTCTACGACGGCGCCACCGAGATCATCAAGCAGGGTGGGGTGCGGCGCGGGGCCAACATGGCCGTGCTCTCGGCCGCACACCCGGACGTGGTGGAGTTCGTCGAGGCCAAGCTGCGCCCCGGCCTCTCCAACTTCAATGTCTCGGTGGCGGTGCCGGATGGACTCTTCCGGGCCGCGGCGGCGGGCGAGCGCTGGGCGCTGCGCCACCCGCGCGGGGGCGCGGTGGTGCGGGAGCTCGAGGCAGCCGAGCTCCTCGACCGCATCGCCCGGGCCGCATGGGCCTCGGGCGAGCCCGGCCTCGTCTTCCTGGACCGGGTCGAGGCCGCCAACCCCACCCCGGACCTGGGCCGGTTCGAGGCAGTGAACCCGTGCGGCGAGCAGCCGCTGTTGCCCTTCGAGGCCTGTACCCTGGGGTCGATCGACCTGTCGCGCTTCGCTCGGCCCGGCGGGGTGGACCTGGACGGGTTGGGGCGATGCGTGGAGGACGGGGTCCGCTTCCTCGACGACGTGCTGGAGGTGAACGCCTGGCCGCTGCCGCAGATCGCCGAGGTCTCGCGGCGCAACCGGAAGATCGGCCTGGGGGTGATGGGCTGGGCGGACCTGCTGGTGAAGCTCTCCGTCCCCTACGACGCGCCGGAGGCGCTGGCCCTGGCCGACGAGGTGATGGGCCACGTGCAGAGGACGGCCCACCGGGCCAGCGAGGCGCTGGCGGCCGAGCGGGGCCCGTTCCCGGGGTTCGCCCGCAGCGCCCTGGCCCGGGCTGGCCTTCCGCCCCGCCGGAACGCGACGGTGACCACGGTCGCCCCCACCGGCACGCTGGCCCTCATCGCCGGGTGCTCCTCCGGAATCGAGCCGCTCTTCGCGCTCTCCTACCTGCGCCGCGCGCTCGGCGACACGGAGCTCCGCGAGGAGCACCCCCTGCTTCGCGACGCCCTCCGCGCCGCGGGGGCGGCGGCGGCGCTCCCGGCGGTCATGGCCACGGGGAGGGCCCGGGGCGTGGCCGGGATTCCCGAGGGCGTGGGGCGCGTCTTCGCCACCGCCTTCGACGTCCCGCCGGACGCCCACGTGCGGATGCAGGCCGCCTTCCAGCGCCACGTCGACAACGGCGTCTCCAAGACCGTGAACCTCCCGCGCCAGGCCACCGTCGAGGACGTGGCCGGGGCCTACCGGCTGGCCTTCGAGCTGGGGTGCAAGGGCATCACCGTCTACCGGGACGGCTCGCGCCAGGGCCAGGTCCTCACCGGCGGCGCGGCGTCGGCCGGGGAGCGGTGCCCCCAGTGCGACGCCTCGCTGGTGGTGTCGGGCGGCTGCCGCACCTGCGCACGCTGCGGGTGGGCCTCCTGCGAGACGACCGAGTAGCGGGGCGCGAGGCGCTACCTCCCCTGGCAGTCGCTGCGCCGATCGACGTGGGCGACGGGGAAGCCCAGCGCGGAGTCGATCCGATCCGCCACCCGGCGCTGCACGGCGCACACCGGCGAGGGCCGACCGGGGAGGTGCAAGGCCTGGGCGATGGCCACCTCGTAGCCGGTCCCCGACCGCTCCAGGCCGATGGTCACGGCGTGGCCCTGGTTCCCGAGCGCCGCCGCCGAGCAGCGCATCAGCGAGGCCCCGGCTCCGGGCTCGCAGGCCAGGCCCTCGGCGCCGGCGGCGTCGCGGACGGCGGCGGCCAGCTGCTGCTCGGCGGGCGAGCCGGGGCCAGCGGCGGCCGGGTCGGGGAGGTCGACGCGCACCAGGCCATGGGGCGCGCCCGAGGCGCAGGCCAGCGCGGCGGCGGCGGCCAGGGCCAGGGGAGCGGGCGAGGGGAGCCGCACGGCGTCACTCCTTGCGGGCGGCCTTCTCGCCCAGCTCGCGGGAGCGGCGCGCCGCCGCCTCGACCGCCTCGATGAGCGCCGCGCGGAAGCCCCGCGCCTCGAGCGCGTGGACGCCGGCGATGGTGGTCCCGCCCGGGCTGGTCACCATGTCCTTGAGGTCGCCCGGGTGGCGCCCGGTCTCCAGCACCAGCCGGGCCGCGCCCATCACCGTCTGCGCGGCCAGGGCCACCGCCGCCGCCCGGGGGAGGCCGACCTTCACCCCGCCGTCGGCCAGGGCCTCGATGGCCAGGAAGACGTAGGCCGGCCCCGAGCCCGACAACCCGGTCACGCCGTCGAGCAGCGGCTCTTCCACCACCACCACCGTGCCCACCGCCTCGAAGAGCGCCTGGGCCACGGTCAGGTCCGCCTCGGAGGCGTGCGGGCCGCGGGTCAGGGCGGTGGCGCCCGCGCCCACCAGCGCCGGGGTGTTGGGCATGGTCCGGATGATGCGGGTGCCGGCCGGGAGGGCCCGGGCCAAGGTGGCGAGGGAGACGCCCGCGGCGATGGACACCACCAGCTTGGCGGAGTCGATGGCGGGAGCGATCTCCGCCAGCACCGACTCCACCAGCTGGGGCTTCACCGACAGGATGATCAGGTCGCCCTCGGCGACCGCGGCACGGTTGTCCCCGGTGACCTCCACCCCGTACCGGTTGGCGATCTCCTCCCGCCGCTCGGCGCGCGGCTCGGCGCAGACGATCTCCTCCGGGTCCGCCGTACCCTCGCGCAGGAGACCCTTGAGGAGCGCCTCGGCCATGTTGCCCGTGCCCAGGAACACCACGCTCTTTCCCAGTGGCATGGCGCGAAGTGTACCACCGCTGTCGGGGCGCGGCCCCGCCGTCTATCATCGGGCAGTGGTCCTGCTCGTGTTCGTCGACGGCGTGGGCGCCGGTCCGCCCGACCCCGAGGTGAACCCGCTGGCGCGGGGGGAGTTCCTTCTCTCGCGCTTCGAGGGCGGCGGCGGGGCGCCCCTCCCGCGCGGCGGCCGGGCCGGGCTGGCCGACGCCACGCTGGGCGTCCCCGGGCGCCCGCAGTCCGCCACCGGCCAGGCCACGCTCCTCACCGGGGAGAACGCGCCCCGGCTCATGGGCCGGCACCTGCTGGGGTTCCCCAACGCATCCCTCCGCGCCATCCTGGCCGAGCGCTCCCTCTTCCACCGGCTGGCCCGGGCGGGGAGGAGCGGTGTCCTGGTCAACGCGTATCCCCGGGCCTACCTGGCCGCGCTGGGCCTGGCGGAGGGCGGAGGGGCGCGGCCGCACCCGGTGCCGAAGCGGGCCCGGGCCGCCGCCGCGCTGCACGCCTTCACCTCCGCCGGCGGGCGGGCCCGCACCTGGGGCGACGCCCGTCGGGGCCGGGGCCTGACCCACGACCTCACCGGCCACCGCGCCAACCAGTACGGCGCCGGCATCCCGCCCCGCACCCCCGAGCAGGCGGCCGAGGTCTTCCTGGGGATCGCCGCGGGCCACGACCTGGCGGTGCTGGAGTTCTTCGAGACCGACGAGGCGGGCCACGCCCGGTCGATGGAGGGCGCGCTCCGGGCGCTCTCGACCCTGGACAGGTTCCTGCGGGCGGTGCTGGGGGCGCTGGGCCCCGGCGACGCGCTGCTGGTGACCAGCGACCACGGCAACGTCGAGGATCTCCGGTCTCGCAACCACACCCTGGCGCCGGTCCCGGTGCTCGGGTTCGGGCGGGCCGCGGCGGAGGTCGAGGTGGTGCGCGACCTGACCGGCGTCGCCCCCGTGCTGCTGCGGCTCTCGGGGGTGATGGGCCCGGGCTAGTGGGGCGGGCGGGCGTCGGGATCTGGCCCCGCCGGAGGGCCGTGCCCTGCCCGGGATCGCCCCGGCGGCCGGGTCTACCCTGCGACTGAAGGTGAACCTCCCCGGCCGGCGCCGGGCTGGTCCCGGTCGGGTGGGGCGCCCGGCCCGCCAGGCACCCCGGTCCCTGCCGGACCACGCCGGCTCCTCTTGGTCAGGCTTCCCGTGCCGGGCGGCCTCGAGCCGGCCCGAGCTCCGCCCGCCCAGGCCGCCGGGCTGGAACGGCGCCCACACGGCGGGGTCGCGGCCCCAAACCCGCCTCCGGGGGGCCGGCTCCCGATGGGCGTTGACGATCGCCACTCAATGGATTAGTCTCGAAATCAAGTTTTCGATATCGAATATCAAAAAGCGGAAACTGAATGGAACTCCTCCTCTCCCTCGACGAGATCGCCCAGCTGGAGCGGGAGCATGCGCGGGGGATCACCAGCGGCGAGGTGGTCCGCCTCTTCGAGTCGCGCGGGGCGCGCCTGTCGTCGGCGACCTTCCGGAAGTACGTGCAGCTGGGGCTCTTGCCGCGCAGCCGCAGGGTCGGCCGCAAGGGAAAGCACACCGGCTCGACCGGCATCTACCCGGTGTCGGTGGTGCGCCGGATCGCGGTCATCAAGCAGATGATGGCCGAGGGCTACACCGTGGAGGACATCCGCGGGAGCTTCGTCACGCTGCGGAACCGGCTGGAGGACGTGGAGCGGGGTCTGGGCGACCTCCTGGAGGAGCTGGCCCGGAAGGCCCAGGAGCACCCCCGGCGGCGGCAGTTCCAGGGGGAGCTGGTCAGGGCGGGGCGCGAGGCGCGCTCGGCCCTGCGGCGGATCGAGAGGGTGGGTGGCGCGGTGGCGACGGTCTCGGCGGTCGGGAGCGGGATCGGATAGCCACCGGGGCGCCGGCCCGGCGCCCTTGGGACGGCGGCGGGCGGCGCCCGGGCGGCGCCGCGTGGCGGATGGGCGGGAGGGCAGGGATGAGCGAGTTCAAGGAGACGGCCGGGACACCGGTCGAACCGGAGGCGCAGGCGGACCCGGGCCAGGACGCGGACGGCAAGCGGGGCAGGCGCCGGTCCAAGACCATGTCCCGCAAGGAGATCGCGCGCGAGCTGCGGCGACAGCGCGCCTTCGGGCTGGTCGACCCGGAGCTGGAGGAGGTGATCCGGGAGATCGAGGCGGCGCGGCCGCGCTCGCGGGCCGACTGCGCCAGCGGGCCCAGGCCCTGCATGTTCATCTCCTGCAAGCACCACCTCTACCTCGACGTGAACCCGGCCACCGGGTCCATCAAGCTCAACTTCCCGGACAAGGAGGTCTGGGAACTGAACGAGACCTGCGCCCTGGACGTCGCCGACCGCGGCGGCATCACGCTCGAGGAGGTGGGGTCGATCATGAACCTCACCCGGGAGCGGATCCGCCAGGTCGAGACCCGCGGCCTGCTCAAGCTGCGGGCCATGACCGAGGACGAGCCCTACCCCTCGGAGGATCCCGGCCGCGAGCGGTGAGGGTCGCGGACGGCGGGGTGCCGCCGCGTCCGTTGCAACCCCCCGCCGGCTCCGGTACAAGGCACCCCTCTCCCGGGAGGTGCCTGCATGGTCCGCCGCGCCATCGTCTCGGTTTCGGACAAGACCGGACTGATCCCGTTCGCCCGGCGCCTCGCCGCCCGCGGGGTGGAGCTGCTCTCCACCGGCGGCACCCAGCGGGCCTTGGGCGAGGCGGGGATCCCGGTGAGGAGCGTGGGCGAGTACACCGGGGCTCCGGAGATCCTGGCCGGGCGGGTGAAGACCCTCCACCCCCGCGTGCATGGCGGGATCCTCTACCGGCGCGGCCTGGCTGCCGACGAGGCCGACGTCAAGGCGCGGGACATCCCCCCCATCGACCTGGTGGTGGTGAACCTCTACCCCTTTCGCCAGGCGGTGGAGGCGGGCAAGGCCTTCGACGAGTGCGTGGAGGAGATCGACATCGGCGGGCCCACCCTGGTGCGCAGCGCCGCCAAGAACTCGGCCCACGTGGGCGTGGTGGTGGACCCCGCCGACTACGAGCGGGTGGCTTCCGAGGTCGAGCTGAGCGGCTCCCTCTCCGCCGCCACCCGCTTCCACCTCATGAGGAAGGCCTTCGCGCACACCGCCGCCTACGACGCGGCCATCGCCGAGTACCTCACCGCGCGGGCCTCCCCGGAGGCGGCCCCGGCGCACTTCCCCGCCACGCTGGCGGCGGTCTACGAGAAGGTGCAGGACCTCCGCTACGGCGAGAACCCCCACCAGGCCGGCGCCTTCTACCGCGCCGGGCGCGAGCCGGCCGAGCCCACCGTGGCCTTTGCCAGGGTGCTGCAGGGCAAGGAGCTCAGCTACAACAACCTGCTCGACCTGGAGTCGGCGCTGGAGGCGGTGAAGGAGTTCGACGACGTCGCCAGCGTGGTCATCAAGCACAACACGCCCTGTGGCGTGGCGCGGGGGGCGACGCCGGCCGAGGCCTTCGCCCGGGCCCGGGCCTGCGACCCGGTCTCGGCCTTCGGCGGCATCGCGGCCCTCAACCGGCCGGTGGACGCCGCCGCCGCCCGGGAGCTCACCGACCTCTTCCTCGAGTGCGTCATCGCCCCCGGCTACGACGAGGCGGCCCGGGCCGCGCTCGCCGCCAAGAAGGGGCTCCGCGTCCTGGAGGCGCCCCGCCTGGCCAGCCCGCGCGGGGGCTGGACCCGCCGCCCGGAGGAGGGGCGCCTGCTCCGCTCGGTGAACGGTGGGCTGCTGGTCATGGATCGCGACCTGGGCAGCGTGGGGCGCGAGGACTGCAAGGTGATGACCCGGCGCGCGCCCACCGAGCAGGAGTGGAAGGACCTGCTCTTCGCCTGGAAGGTGGTGAAGCACGTCAAGTCGAACGCCATCGTCTTCGCCCGCGACGACCAGACCGTGGCCATCGGCGGGGGCCAGACCAGCCGGGTGGAGTCGGTGAGGACGGCGGTGATGAAGGCGCAGCTGCCGGTGCGCGGGTCGGCGGTCGGTTCGGACGCCTTCTTCCCCTTCCGCGACGGCGTCGACGCCATCATCGCCGCCGGGGCCACGGCCATCATCCAGCCGGGCGGCTCGGTCCGCGACGCCGAGAGCGTGGCCGCCGCCGACGCGGCCGGGGTGGCCATGGTTGCCACCGGAATGCGGCACTTCCGGCACTAGCAGGGCGAGGTAGGATGGCCGGTCGCCCGCCTGGAGCGGGCCCCGAGCCAGAGGAGTCGCCTTGCGAGAGCCCGAACAGGTCGGCGCTGCGCTCCCGGGCACGGACGCGTCCGGATGGGAGGCGGCCCTGCGCCCAGGCGCGGCGGTGGGCGGGCTGGAGCTGGTCCGGGAGATCGGGCGGGGCGGCTTCGGGGTGGTGTGGGAGGCGCGCGATCGCGCCTCGGGACGGTCGGTCGCCTTCAAGGCGGTGCTCGACGGCGCCGGCCAGGGCCAGGAGCGGTTGCTGCGCGAGGCCGAGGTGGCGGCGCGCCTCTCTCACCCGAACGTGGTGACGCTCCTCGACGTGGGCAGGAGTGAGCACGGGCCGTACCTGGTCCTGGAGCTGCTGCGCGGCGGCACGCTGGCGGAGCGGCTGGCCAGGGGTCCGCTGCCGGCGCGCGAGGCCCTCCGCGTGGGCGGGGAGATGGCCAAGGGGCTGGCCCACGCCCACGCCCAGGGCATCGCCCACCGGGACGTGAAGCCCGGCAACGTCTTCCTCTGCGAGGACGGCCAGGTGAAGCTGCTCGACCTGGGCATGGCCCGGGCCTTCGGGCGCCGGACCGTCCACGGGGGGACCCCCTCCTACATGGCGCCGGAGCAGTGGCGCGGCGCGCCCGAGGACGAGCGGACGGACGTCTTCGCCCTGGGGGTTGTGCTCTTCCAGATGCTGGCCCGGGAGCTTCCCTTCCCAGACGACGGCGGCGCGACGGTGCGCGGGAGGCGCCCCGCACCCCGGCTCGAGGTCCCGGGCCTGCCAGCCCTGGGCGCGCTGGTCGGGGCCATGCTGGCCAAGGACCCGGTGGAGCGGCCGCGAGACGCGGGCCAGGTGCTGGCCTCGCTCCTCAAGGTGCACGAGGAGCTGGAGCGCACGCCGGCGCTCGAGCCGGTTCCCCGGGCGGTGCGCCCCTCGCGCCTGGCCGCCCTGGCCGGATCGCCCCGCGCGCTGGCAGCGGGTGGCTCGCTGCTCCTCCTCGGCGGGCTGGGGGCGGCGGCCGGGTTCGCGCTGCGCACGCCGGGCGCGGCGCTGCCCGTCGCCGCCGGGCTGGCGGTGGTGGCCGCGCTCTCCCTGGGCGCGCTGGCCCTCACCCGCGACCGATCGGCCGCCCGGGCGGCTCGGGCCGCGGCATCCCCCGCGCCCGAGGGCGGGGCGGGGGCCGGTCCGGTGGCCGATCCCTCGCGACCCTCCATCGCCGTCCTCCGCTTCGCCGACCTCTCGCCGGGGAAGGACCAGGAGCACTTCTCCGACGGCGTGGCCGAGGAGATCCTGAACGCCCTGACCCGCGTGGAGGGGTTGCGGGTGGCGGCGCGGACCTCGTCCTTCCGCTTCCAGGGGAGGGGGGAAGACGCGCGCGACGTGGGCCGGGCGCTGGGGGTGGGGGCCGTGGTCGACGGTACGGTGCGGACCGACGGCGCCCGAGTCCGCATCAGCGCGCAGCTCATCTCGGTCGCCGACGGGCTCTTGCTCTGGTCGGAGACCTACGATCGGGAGCTCACCGGCGTGTTCGCGGTCCAGGACGAGATCGCCCGCTCCGTGGCCGCCGCGCTCAAGGTGAAGCTCCTCCCGGGCGAGGGGCCGGCGGCCGGGCCGCGCACCACCACCCCCGAGGCGTACGGTCACTACCTCCGCGGCCGGCAGCTCCACAACCGCGGCACGCCCGACGGCTTCCGCAGCGCCGCCGCGGCCCATGAGCAGGCCCTGGCGCTCGACCCCTCCTACGCGCCGGCCTGGTCCGGGCTGGCCATCGCCCTGGCCATGCTCTGGTCGGCGGCAGGCGACGAGGAGCTGGCCGGGGTGCCCGACCTCCGGCGGCGCGCCCTGGAGGCGGCCGACCGGGCGGTGGCCCTCGACCCGCGCCTCCCCGACGGGCACGCCGTGCGGGCCACGCTGCGGGCCATGACCTGGGACTGGCGCGGGGCCGAGCTCGACGTGGAGAGGGCCCTGGCGCTCGACCCCGGCGACGCGCGGGCGCTTCGCACCCAGGGGTGGCTCCTGGCCGCCCATGGCCGGGTCCGGGAGTCGATCGACCGCGAGCGGCGCGCGGGCGCGCTCGACCCGCTCAACCCGGCCGGGTGGGTCAACCTGGCCTCTCGCCACCTCGCCCTGGGGGACCTTCCGGCGGCGCGGGAGGCCATCGACCTGGCGCGCGAGGTCGCGCCGGTGGGCCAGCCGGCGGGGCGTGCCCAGGCGCTGGTGGCCCATATCCTGGCCGGCGACGGGGCGGCGGCGCTGGCCACCGCCGAGGAGCTGCCCGACGAGCCCTCCCGGCTCTGGGGCGCGGCGCTCGCCCACCACGCGCTGGGCCACGAGCAGGTGGCGGTGCGCACCGCCGAGGCGCTGGCGGCCCGCTTCGGCAGGGCGGTGGCCTACTCGGTGGCCCAGATCCACGCCTTCCGCGGCAACGCCGGCACCGCCTTCGAGTGGCTGGAGCGGGCCTTCGCCCGCAAGGCGGTGGCGCTGGAGTCCGTCCAGTTCGACGCGCTCCTGGCGCCGCTGCGCCCCGACCCGCGCTACCAAGACCTCCTGCGGCGGATGCGGCTCATCGAGGGCGGGGGCGAGGGCGCGATGCCCACGCTCTCCGCCCCCCCCGCGGCGCCGGGCCCGTCGCCGACGGCCGGTCGCCTCCGGGGCGGGCGGGCCACGGCGGCGCGCCTCACCGCGGTGGCCGCCGAGCGGCTCCGGAGCGAGCGCGCCCTGGCCGGTGGCTCGTCCGGCCAGACCATGCACATCCTGGCCGACGCGGTGGCCGAGGCGCACCAGAGCACCTTCCGGCGCTGGCGGGCGGTGGTGGCGGTGGTGGCGGGGGTGGGCCTGGTCACCGCCGGTGTGCTCTCGGCGGTGGTGATGGTGCAGCGGCGCGAGCTGCGGAGCCTCTTCGCCGAGAAGGAGCGGCTCGACAAGGAGATCGCCCAGGTGCAATCGGCCATGGAGCAGGAGTCCGACGCCGAGCGGCTCGACGCGCTGGAGCAGCGGCTGGGCGAGCTGACCGGCAGCGCCCGGAGCACGCTGGGCGAGGTGGCCAGGAAGGACGAGCAGGCCGGCCGGGAGCTGGCCGAGGCCGGCGACGACCTCGACCGCGCCATCCGGCGCATCCTGGCCAAGTTCGACGCCGAGACCTACGCCGTCCCGCCGGTCTTCAAGTCGGCGCTGCAGGAGCAGGTGGACGCGCTCAGGGCCGCCAGCAACCTCAAGTTCGTCTACGGGCGGCGCAACCGCTACTGGCCGGCCATCGCCCGCGAGTTCGCCGCGCTGGGGCTCCCCGAGGAGATGGCCTACATCGCCTGGGCCGAGACGCAGTTCGACCCGAGCCTGGTGTCGCCGGCGGGCGCCAAGGGGATGTGGCAGATGACGGCGGGGACGGCGCGGGAGCTGGGGCTGCGGGTCGACGAGCGCGTCGACGAGCGGCTGGACGTCTCGAAGCAGACCCGGGCCGCGGCGCGGAAGCTGGCCAACCTCTTGGCCGAGTTCGGGTCGGACTCCTTCATGCTGGCGCTGGCCAGCTACAACCGCGGCGAGGCGGGCGTGCGCCGGGTGCTGCACGAGATCGCCCAGGAGAAGGGCGGGTTCCGCAAGGAGAAGCGCGACTTCTGGCACCTGTACCGGCTGAAGCGGCTGCCGGCCGAGACCATGGACTACGTGCCCCGGGTGCTGGCCGCGGCGGTGGTGTGCAACGACCCCCAGCGCTACGGCCTCGAGCCGATGGCGCCGGCGGGGCCGTAGCCCGGCGGGGGTGTCGCGACGCCGGGCCACGGCATCTCCCGCCGGTCCCGCTGAAGCAGGCCGTCCGATCCGTACGGCGCGCCCGGCCGAGCTAGGGGTGGGCTAGGGGTCGGTGCCGGCCCGCCGTTCCGCCGCCGCCACCGCCTGGGCCGGATCGACGAGCGTGCGTCGCCCGTCGGCGGTCTTGTCGGCGGTTCCGACGATGAGGTCAATGACCTCGGCGGGCTTCAGGCCGGGGTTCACGGCCAGGATCTTGGCAGCGAGGTTGGCGACCTGCGGGGAGGCCATGGATGTACCGGAGAGCGCCATCCGGTCCCCGCCCGGGACGTCGCTCTCCACCAGGTAGCCGTTGGCGTGCACCCTCACCGTGGGGCCGTAGCTCGTGAAGGGCGCCTCGTCGCCCGCCTTGTCGACCGCGCCCACGGTGAGGAGATTGGGCAGCACGAGATCCGCCGGGATGTCCTCGGTGAAGCTCGCGTCCGAGTTGGAGTTGCCGGCCGAGGCCACAAAGAGGATGTCCGGGGCGTCGGCCAGGGCCTCGGTGAGCCCCTTCTTCTCGATCTCGAAGAGCTGGCGCGCGACCTCCTTGCGCTCCTCGGGAGTCTTGCCGATGTTGCAGAGCTCGAGCTGGTGCTCGTCGTCCTGTACGCTCCCGCCCCAGCTCATGTTGGCGACGCGCACGCCCTCCTTCTTCATGAAGGCCACGTAGGCCCGGTCGGCCTCTGCGGCTCTCTCGGAGAGCTCCCGGCTCGGGCAGGGATCGGGCAGGAGGTGGTAGTCGAACTCGATCCGGGCCACGACCAGCTGCGCGTAAGGGTTGCCGGCCATGGCGATCCCGGCCACGTGGGTGCCGTGCACGTAGTTGCCGGCCAGCTCCAGCTCCTCGATCACGCCCCGGAAGTCCTCGCGCCGGAGCGTCGACAGCTGCTGCTTCACCCCGCTGGCCTCGGGGCTGTCGACGTTGGCCCGCAGGTCGGAGAGCCCCTTGATGCGCGCCTCCATGGCCGGGAGCCGGCCCTGCAGCTCCGCCGGGATGGGCTGGAGCTCGCCGGTGGTCCTTTCCCCATAGCGGTCGAAGGCGATGTAGGCGTCCTCGCCGCCCTCCTGCACCACCCGGCCCTTGAAGAGCGAGGTGTCCACCCCGCTGTCCCAGATCGCGATCCGCACCGGCGGGTAGCCCTTCCCCTCCGGCAGGTCCGCCGCCCGCGCCGCCCAGATGTCGGGCTTCTCCTTGTTGTTGGCGGCCAGGTAGGCGCTGAAGGTCTCGACCAGCGTCTTCTTGAGCGGCAGGCGCGCCACCAGCGCGTAGCGGGCCCCCACGATGCCGGGCGCCAGCTCGGAGCTGATGGCTCCCCCGGCCTTGTCCACCACCGGCTGCAGCACGTCCCGCAGGTTGCCCAGAACGAACGCCTCGCCCACGATCTCGGCGCTGCTCTTGGCGCCCTTGATGTCGTTCTCGATCACCGGGTAGGGGAGGTGCGAGAGCTCGGCGGCGATCCGCCGCCCCACCTCGGCCCGGTACCGGGGCGAGTCGAGGCTCCCCACCGCCAGGCGCGCGGCCGCCATCGCCCGCAGCTGCAGGCCCGAGATCAGCTTGTCGGCGGGCTTCTCCTCCAAGGCGCGGATCTGTTGGGCCCGCCGAGCGGCGGCCCGGAAGCGGCCATCAAGGAAGTCGAGTTGCGCCAGCACAGAGAGCACCTGGCGCTGCGCCGCCTTGTCGGCGATGTCGTAGCGGGCCAGCACCGACTCGTCGTCGCGCCGCACCTGCTCGGCGAACCGGCGGAAGCGCGCTTGGTCGCGGACCAGTTCCTCGAGCTTGCCCTCGATCCGGTAGGTGAAGCGTGGCAGGTCGGACGCCTTCTCGATCCGCTGCTTCGGCGAAGCGGCCGATCCCGCCGCCAGCGATAGCGCCACCCACGTCACACCCAGGTGCCTTCTCATGATGGCAGGCATTCCTTTGATCCCGGCGGGACGCCGGGGGTGCCAAAACATAACCAGGCCGGCTCACCCGTCCTCCCCCCGGCAGGGGCATGGGAGGAGGCCAGATGCCATCCGGCGCGGTCCGCGGAAGATGCTATAGCTCCGGCTCCATGCGCGTCCTCGTCGTGGGGTCGGGCGGCCGCGAGCACGCCCTGGCCTGGAAGATCGCCCGGAGCCCGCTGGTCCGCGCCCTGTACGCAGCGCCCGGGAACCCGGGCATGGCCGAGGTGGCCGAGCTGGTGCCGCTGCGGGCCGACGACGTCCCGGGCATCGCCCGCTTCGCGCGGGAGCGATCCGTGGACCTGGTGGTGGTCGGCCCGGAGGCGCCGCTGGTCGCCGGGCTGGTGGACCGGCTCCAGGCGGAGGGGATCCTGGCGTTCGGTCCCCCGGCCGCGGCGGCGCGCATCGAGGGGTCGAAGGCCTTCGCCAAGGAGGTCATGGCCGCGGCCGGGATCCCCACCGCCGAGCACGCGGTCTTCGGCGAGCCGGGGCCGGCGCTGGCCTTCGCCCGGGCCCGGGGCGGGCGGGTGGTGGTGAAGGCCGACGGCCTGGCGGCGGGAAAGGGCGTCACGGTCTGCGGGGACCTGGGCGAGGTCGAGGCGGCGCTGGAGGCCACGCTGGTGCGGCGGGTCCACGGGCAGGCCGGAGCCCGGGTGGTGGTCGAGGAGCGGATGGAGGGGCCGGAGGCGAGCTGCATCTGCTTCACCGACGGCGAGCGGATCCGGATGCTGGCGGCCGCCCAGGACCACAAGCGCATCCACGACGGCGATCGCGGCCCCAACACCGGCGGCATGGGCGCCTTCTCGCCCACCCCCACCGTCACCCCCGAGCTCACCGCCCGCATCGAGCGCGAGGTGCTCCTGCCGGCGGTGCGGGAGATGGCCCGTCGCGGCCCCCCCTTCCGCGGGGCGCTCTACGCCGGCCTGATGCTCACCGCCTCCGGGCCGCGGGTGGTGGAGTTCAACGCGCGGCTGGGGGACCCGGAGACCCAGCCCACCCTGCTTCGGCTGCGGAGCGATCTGGTCCCGGCGCTGGTGGGCGCGGCCCGGGGCGACCTCTCCGGGGTGGAGCTGGAGTTCGACCCGCGGGCGGCGGTGGCGGTGGTGCTGGCCGCCGAGGGTTACCCGGGCGAGCCGCGCAGGGGCGACCCCATCTCCGGGCTGGAGGGCCCGTTCGGCGAGGGGGTCGAGGTCTTCCAGGCCGGGACGGCGCGCGCCACCGACGGGCGGGTGGTGACGGCGGGCGGACGGGTGCTGGCAGTGTGCGCGCTCGGCGAGGGACTGGACCAGGCGGCCGAGCGCGCCTACGCGGCCGCGGGCCGGATCGCCTTCCGCGGCATGCAGTACCGAAAGGACATCGGGAAGAAGCCGTGACCACACCACTCGTCCTCATCCTCATGGGCTCCGACTCGGACTGGGAGATCATGTCCGAGGCCCGCAGGGCGCTCGACGACATGGGCGTCCCCAGCGAGGTCCACGTCTCCTCGGCCCACCGGACGCCGGCGCGGACCGGCGCCCTGGCGCGCGAGGCGGCCGGGCGCGGGATCGAGGTGATCATCGCCGGCGCCGGCCAGGCCGCGCACCTGGCCGGCGTGTGCGCCGCCGAGACCGAGCTGCCGGTGCTGGGCGTGCCCCTGGCCGCGAGCGACCTGTCCGGCCTGGACTCGCTCCTTTCCACGGTCCAGATGCCCCCGGGGGTGCCGGTGGGAACCCTGGCCATCGGAAAGCCCGGGGCCCGCAACGCCGGGCTCCTGGCCGCGCGGATCGTGGCCCGCGCCCACCCCGAGGTGGCCGAGCGGGTGCGTGCCCAGCGGGAGCGGATGGCGCGGGACGTGGAGGCGAAGGACGCCGCGCTGCAAGAGCGGCTGGACCCGAAGCGGTGACCCCCCCCGCGTGAACCTCCTCGACCGCTACCTGGCGCGCGAGGTCCTCCTGCCCATGGCGGCGGGGCTCCTCTTCCTCACCCAGCTCCTGCTGGCCACCCAGGTGCTCTCCCAGTCCAGCGTCCTCTTCGGAGCCGGGGTGAGCCTGGCCGACCTGGGCCTGGCCATCTTCTACGTGCTCCCCTACTTCGTGGGCTTCGTGCTCCCGGTGGCCTTCTTGCTGGGCGTGGTGCTGGGAGTCTCCCGCCTGGCCGCCGACCGCGAGGTGGTGGCCATGGGCGCCGCCGGCCTCACGCCGCTCCGGCTGCTGCGGGTTCCCCTGGGGCTGTCGCTGGGGACGGCGGCGCTGGGGCTGTGGATCGCCCTGGTCCTGGAGCCAGCCGGGATGCGGGCCTCCCGCTCGTTGATGAACGACATCATCCGCAAGAACGTCTCCAGCGAGATCCGCCCCGGCACCTTCTACGACCGGATCCCCGGCTTCACCTTCTACGCCGAGAAGGTGGACGAGCACGGCTGGACCGACGTGCTCATCCACGACCGGACCAACCCCGACGCGCCGGTCCTGTCCCTGGCCCGGAGCGGCCGGCTCGAGCCGGTGGGGCAGGGCCAGGAGATGCGGCTGGCCCTGGGCGACGGCCAGCTCCACCGGGAGGAGGCGCGCTCGGACGCCTACGCCGAGGCCGACTTCCAGAAGGCGGAGCTGGTCCTGGGGCTGGGCGCCGACCTGGCCTCCCGCGGCGGGGCGCTGGCCCGCAACGCCCGTGAGCTCTCGCTGGCCGAGACCCGCCAGCTCATCGCCGCCGACTACGCACGCGGCGATCGCGGCGGCGCCTGGCGGGCCGAGGGCAGCCTGCACCGCAAGGTGGCCTCGGCGGTGGTGGTGGTGGCCTTCGCCCTCCTGGGCGTGCCGCTCGGGACCTCGCCGCGCGCCGGCCGCGCCTTCGGGGCGGGGGCCACGCTCCTGGTGATGGTGCTCCACTACATCCTGCTCCGCGCCGGCCAGGTCCTGGTCGAGGGGGGTCACCTCCCCGCCTGGCTGGGGCTGGAGATCGGGAACGCCGCGGTGGCGGCGGTGGGCCTGGCGATGCTCCTCCGCCTGGTCCGGCGCGGGACGGGGGCGGTGCGGTGATCCTCTTCCGCCACGTGGCCGGCCGGGCCGCCTGGGCCATCCTGGCCGCGCTGGTGGGGGTGGTGACCATCTACCTGGCGGTGGACTACGTCGACAACTCCGGGTCCTACACCGGCCCGGGCTGGCTGCCGGCGGTGCTGGAGCTCTACGCCAACATGACGGTGGTGGTGGTGAGGCAGGTGGCGCCGGCGGCCATGCTGCTGGGCGCGGGGGTGGCCGCCTCCGGGCTCCGCCAGAGCCGTGAGTACACGGCGCTGCGCGCCGCCGGGCTCGGCCCCTGGTTCCTGGCCGCGCCGGTGGTGGCGGTGGTGCTCCTCTTTGGCGCGGGGCTGGTGGTGGTGCACGACCTGTGGGGCGTACAGGCCACCGAGCGGGTGGAGGAGATCAGGGCCTTTCGCTTCCAGCGGAGCGGCGAGCGGCGGGCCTGGGAGGCGGCTCGGGCCCCCAAGCGCTGGTTCCGCGGGCACGACGGGCGGCGCATCTACCACCTGGGTGGCGCGCTGCCCGGGGGCGGATTCGAGCGGGTGACGGTGCTCGAGCTCTCGCCGCAGTTCGGCATCGCCCGCCGCATCGACGCCCAGGCCATGCGCCCCGCCGGCGACCGGTGGCTGCTCGAGGACGTGGTCGACCGGCGGTTCTTGCCCGACGGCCGGCTGGAGGTGGAGCAGGCCCCGGAGCGGCTCTTCCGCTTCGACGAGCCGGCCGACGCCTTCGCGGTGGTACCCGGCAACCCCGCCCAGATGCGCTGGCGCCTGCTCATCGGGCAGATCGCCATCCGGGCGCGGGCCGGCCTGGCGGTGGCCGAGTTCCAGTTGGAGCGCGACAACCGCCTGGCCTATCCGCTGGCCGGGGTGCCGGGGGCACTGCTGGCCATCGCGCTGGCCCTGCGCCCGGGCCGCAAGGGGCACGTGGCCACCGCCCTGGTGGAGTCGGTGGGGGTGTCGCTGGTGTTCTGGTCGGCGCAGGGCGTGACCTGGGCGCTGGGGCTCACCGGCCGGGTGGAACCCTGGCTGGCGGCGTGGGCGCCCGATCTGGCCTTCCTGGTGGCCGGGGTCCTGGCGGTGCGGAGGTCGAGGTAGCGGTGGAGGAATTGGGCGCCGAGATCCTGGAGCGGGTGGAGGCGGCCGCGGCGGTGCTGCGGCGCGGCGGCATCGTCGTCTACCCCACCGACACGCTCTACGCCCTGGGGGCGCGGGCCGACGACGCGGCCGCGCTGGAGCGGCTCCGGCGCGCCAAGCTGCGGCAGGAGGGGAAGCCGCTGCCGCTCCTCGCCGCCGACCGGGACCAGGTGCTGCTGGTGGCGCGGCTGGAGGGGGTGGCGGACCGGGTGGCGGGGCGTATCTGGCCCGGCCCGCTCACCCTGGTCCTCCCGGCGCTGCCAGGGGTGGCGGCCGCGGTGACCGCCGGCACCGGGACGGTGGGAATCCGGGTCCCGGCGAGCGCGGTGGCGCGGGCGCTGGCGGCGCGCGCCGGCTTCCCGCTGGTCTCCACCTCGGCCAACCCGGCCGGCGGGCCCGCTCCCTCGCGGGTGTCGGAGCTGGCGCCGGCGCTGCGCCGGCAGGTGGACCACGTGCTGGACGGCGGAGCCACGCCGGGCGGCCCTCCCAGCACCGTGGTGCGGCTCGACGGCGAGTCGGTCCGCGTGCTGCGGGAAGGGGCGATCTCGCCCGAGGCCGTCGCCGAGGCGGCGCGGTAGCGCGGACCCTGGCGCGGGGGGCCTCGCCTGCCGGCGGCGGCCTGCCCCGCCGCGAGCACCAGCAGGCCGGGCCCCGTCCAGGAGAACGCCGCCGGGGCTCCCGGCACCGCCGTCTGCGGGGCGGCGGGGTCGCCGCGAGCAGGTGCTGCCCCGAGCGGTCCCCCACGGCTCCTTGCGCCACTGGGGTGGGCGATCTACGGTCGCCGCCCATGGCGGAGATCGTGCCCTTCCGCGGGCTAAGGTACGCCGTCCGCGGCGGGGGGGAGCTCGCCGCTCTCCTCGCTCCGCCCTACCACCTCGTCTCCCCGGCCGGGCGGGAGGCGCTCCTGGCACGGGATCCCCACAACATCGCCCACGTCACCATGGGTGACGAGCAGTGGCAGGGCCGGCACGCTGCCGCCGGGGCGCTCTGGGCGCGCTGGCTGGCCGAGGGCGTGGTGCGGCGGGACGCGGCCGCCGCCCTGTACCCGCTGGTCCAGAGCTTCGAGGCGCCCGACGGGCACCGGGCGCAGCGGCGGGGGTTCTTGGCGGCGGTGCGGCTGCACGACCCGGAGGAGGGGGTGATCATCCCCCACCAGCGGACGCTGGCCGCTCCCCGCGCCGACCGGTTCCAGCTCCTGCGCGCCTGCCGCGCCAACCTCAGCCCGCTGCTCGGCCTCTACGCCGACGAGCGGGGAGCGGTGTCCGCGGCGCTGGACGAGGCCACCACCGGGCCGCCCCTGGCCGAGGCCGAGACCGAGGGCGGCGTCCACCACCGGCTGTGGCAGGTGGAGAGGCCGGAGACCCTGGCCCGGCTGGCGGCGCTGGTCGAGGACCAGCGCATCCTCCTCGCCGATGGGCACCACCGCTACGAGGCCGCGCTGGCCCTGCGCCGCGCCCTGGAGGCCGAGCCCCAGCGCCTCCCCGCCACCGGCGGCCACCACTACGTGCTCATGTGCCTGTGCGCCCTCTCCGACCCCGGGCTGTTCGCCTACCCGATCCACCGGCTGGTCCGCGGGGGGGAGGGGCTCCCGTTGCCGCGGCTCCTCGGCGAGCTGGAGCGCTGGTTCGAGGTGACGGCCCTGGAGGAGGACCTGCGCCGGCCCATCGGCCGGGCCTGGGCGGTGGCGCGGCTGGCCGAGCACGCCGGGCGCTCGACCGCGTTCCTCATGGTGAGCGCCGAGGACCGGCGCGCCCGCATCCTCACCCTGCGCGACGGCGCCGACCTCGACGGGGCCGGGATGCCTCGCAGCGAGACGCTGCGGATGATCGACGCGGCCGTTCTCCACGCCGTGGTGCTGGAGCACCTGCTCGGGCTTCCGGCCGGGGGGCAGCCGCGGCCGGGGCCGGAGCCCATCGCCTACGTCGACGACGCCGAGGAGGCGGTGGCCCGCGTGCTCTCCGGCGAGCACCGGCTCGGCTTTCTGGTGAATCCCGCCCCCACCTGGCAGGTGCAGGCCCTGGCCGAGGAGGGTGGGGTCTTGCCGGCCTGGTCCACGCTCTTCCGTCCGGTGCTCCCCGCCGGGTTGGTCATGCGGGAGGTGGACCCGCTCACGCCGGCGTGAGGCCGGAGGGCACGCGCCGGCTGCGCTTTCCCCTCGTGGTAGACTGCGCTAGAACACGCCCATGCCCTATCCCCAGGAAAGGCCTCGGCGGCTGCGCAGGACCGAGGCCCTCCGGGCGCTGGTGCGGGAGACGACGCTCGCCCCGGACGACCTGGTCTGGCCGCTGTTCGTGGTCCCGGGCCGGGGGGTGCGGAATCCGGTCCAGAGCATGCCCGGCGTCTTCCAGCTCTCGGCCGACGAGCTGCTGGGGGAGGTGCAGTCCGGCTTCGCAGCCGGGGTCCGCGCGGTCATCCTCTTCGGCATCCCGGAGCGGAAGGACGCGCAGGGCACGGAGGCCTGGGCCGAGGACGGGGTGGTGCCGAGGGCGGTGCGGACGCTCAAGGAGGCGCTGCCGGCGCTGGTGGTGATGACCGACGTCTGCCTGTGCGAGTACACCGACCACGGCCACTGCGGCGTTCTCCGCCGGCCGACGGCCGGCGGCCCGGGGCAGGACCTGACCGTCGACAACGACCTCACCCTGCCGCTCCTGGCCCGGGAGGCGGTGGCCCACGCCCGGGCCGGCGCCGACATCGTCGCCCCATCCGACATGATGGACGGGCGGGTGGCGGCCATCCGCGCCGCGCTGGACGGGGCCGGGTTCACTGACCTGCCCATCCTCTCCTACGCCGCCAAGTTCGCGGGCGGGTTCTACGGCCCGTTCCGCGACGCGGCCGAGAGCGCCCCGCGGGAGGGACCGGGCATCCCCAGGGATCGCAAGGCCTACCAGATGGACCCGGGCAACGCCCGGGAGGCGCTGCGCGAGGTGGCCCTCGACGTGGCCGAGGGCGCCGACATGGTGATGGTGAAGCCGGCGGTGCCGTACCTGGACATCGTGCGGCAGGTGAAGGACCGCTTCCTCCTGCCCACCGCCGCCTACCACGTGTCCGGCGAGTACGCGATGATCAAGGCGGCGGCCGAGCGCGGCTGGATCGACGAGGACCGAGTGGTCCTGGAGACGCTCACCAGCTGCCGGCGGGCCGGGGCCGACCTGGTGCTCACCTACTACGCGCCGCACGCCGCCCGGCTCCTCACGGGGAAGCGGCCGTGAGCCAGGGTGGGCCGAGACCGGTGGAGCCCGCGGCCTACAAGGTGGTGGAGGTCTCGCCGGTGTCGGAGGAGACGCTCGAGGAGGCGCTGAACCGGCTCTCCGGCGAGGGGTGGAGCTTCGAGTCCGTGCACTTCGTCTCCCGGGAAGGCTCGCACCGCCCCGCCCTGGCCTACCTCTTCTTCGTCCGGGCAAGGTGAGCCCACCCCGCATGCGCGACGCGCGACGAGAGGGCAGCCCCTATCCCAAGGCCGACCTGACCCTGCGGGGGCTGGCCCGGCTGGTCGACTTCACCCTGGCCTTCGCCCTGGCCCAGGTGGCGCCGCAGGTCGGGCCGGTGGTGGCCGCCTTCTACCTGCTGGTGGCCGACGGCATCATGAACGGGCAGTCGGTGGGGAAGCGGGTGTTCGGCGTGCGGGTGGTGGTGGTGCCCCGCCGGGCCCCGGCCGGCTACCACGAGTCGCTCCTGCGCAACGCCCCCTTCGCCCTGGTGGCGGTGTTCTGGGCGGTGCCGCTGCTCTGGCCGGTGCTGTTCGTGGCCGGGGTGCCCATCGTCGCCTTCGAGGCGTACATGATCTTCACCGATCGCCTGGGGATCCGGATCGGCGACATCTTCGCCGACACGCAGGTGGTCGACGCCAAGGTCATGGCCAAGGGCGAGGTGGTCGATCCGCTCTCGCCCGCCGCCCCGCCGCCGGAATCCTCGGCCAGCGTCCGCACCGGCTGGCCCCCTTCCCGTACCGCCGCCTGACGGACCGCCATGCGCATCGCGCTCACCCATAACCTCCGGCTCTCCGACGCCGAGGACGAGGCCGAGTTCGACAGCCGCGAGACCGTCGATGCCCTGGCCGGCGCCATCGAGCGGCTGGGCCACCGCGTCGAGCGGATCGAGGTCTCCGGCCCGGCCTCGCGGACGGTGGCCCGCCTGGAGGCATTCGGCCCCGACCTCATCTTCAACACCGCCGAGGGGCGCCGCGGGCGCTTTCGCGAGGCCTTCTTCCCCGCGCTCTTCGACGAGCTGGGGATGCCCTACACCGGGTCGGACGCCTACGCCCTGGCCCTCACCCTGGACAAGCACCTCACCAAGCTGGTCCTGGCCCAGCACGGGGTCCCCACCCCGCGCTGGCAGTACGTGGAGGACGCGGCCCAGCTCCAGGTCAACGCCCTTCGGTATCCGGTCATCGTCAAGCCCAACTTCGAGGGGAGCTCCAAGGGCATCACCCAGGACTCGGTGGTGGAGGATCCCCTCCGCCTGCACGAGGTGGTCCGGGAGGCGCTCTCCCGCTACCCGGCCGGCCTCCTGGTGGAGGAGTTCATCGCCGGTCGCGACGTCACCGTCCCCTTCCTGGAGGCGGCGGCCCCGGAGCGCGGCGGCGTGCTCCAGCCGGTGGAGTACGTGATCGATCCGGCCGCGGGGGCCGACCGGCGCTACGCCATCTACGACTACGACCTCAAGACCCGGCTCGACCGCTACGTCTCGGTCCGCGCTCCGGCCCGGGTGAAGCGCTCGCAGGCCGAGCGCCTCCTGGAGCTGTGCGGCCGGGTCTACCGGGAGCTGGCGGTCCGCGACCTGGGCCGCATCGACCTGCGCATCGGCGAGGACGGCTCGGTCCACTTCCTGGAGATCAACGCCCTGCCGTCGCTGGAGCCGGGTGCGGGGATCTACGCGGCCGCGGCGCTGGAGGGGCTGCACGCCGACGGGGTGCTGGGGGCGGTGATCCAGAGCGCGGTGGCGCGCCACGGCATCGTCGACAAGCCCAGCCGCCGCGGGCGCCCCCGCCGCACCGAGCAGCTCAAGGTGGGCTTCACCTTCAACGTGAAGCGGCTCACCCCCGACCCCTCCGGCGAGCAGGACGACGAGGCCGAATACGACTCGCCCAAGACCCTGCAGGCCATCCGCGAGGCCATCGCCAGCTGGGGGCACGAGGTGGTCGATCTGGAGGCCACCCAGGATCTCCCCCTGGTCCTGGCCTCCACCCCGGTGGACGTGGTCTTCAACATCGCCGAGGGGTTCAAGGGGCGCAGCCGCGAGTCGCAGGTGCCCTCGCTCCTGGAGCTCCTGGACATCCCTTACACCGGCTCCGACCCGGCCGCGCTCTCGGTCTCGCTGGACAAGGCGCTGGCCAAGCGGATGGTCCGCACCCACGGCATCCTCACCCCCGACTACGTGGTCCTCAACACCGGCAAGGAGCGCCTCCCCCGCGAGCTGGAGTTCCCGCTCCTGGTGAAGCCGGTGGCCGAGGGGACGTCCAAGGGGGTCACCCGCAAGTCGGTCGTCCAGGACGAGGGCGAGCTGCGCGAGGTGGCCCGGGAGCTCATCGGCAAGTACCGGCAGCCGGCCCTGGTGGAGAGCTACATCGCCGGGCGAGAGTTCACGGTGGGGCTCCTGGGCGAGCGAAGGCCCCGCGTGCTCCCGCCCATGGAGATCGTCTTCCTCAACCGGAGCGACCCCACCCCCATCTACTCGTTCGAGATGAAGCAGGACTGGAACGACCAGATCCGGTACGAGGTGCCGGCCCGGCTACCGCCGCGCGAGCTCGACCGCCTGGAGCGGGCCGCCCGGGAGACCTTCACCGCGCTGGGCTGCCGCGACGTGGCCCGGCTCGACTTCCGCATCGATTCCGAGGGGCGGATCTTCTTCATCGAGTGCAATCCGCTCCCCGGCCTGGCGCCGGGCTGGTCGGACCTGGTGCTCATCGCCCAGGCCGCCGGCATCGACTACCGCGGCCTCATCGGGGAGATCCTCTCCTTCGCCATCCGCCGCTACGAGGAGCGGGAGCGCGAGCGGGAGCGGGCCCGGCGGGCGCAGGCCGCGGCCGAGCGGGAGGCCGCCGCCCGCGAGAACGGGGCGGCGGAGGTGGCCGCCGGCCAGAAGCCGCTCGAGCTCCGCCCACGCCGCGAGGAGATCGAGGGCTAGCCCATGGCCGAGCCTGGCGCCCTGCCCCGCTGCCGCGCCCGCGACCTGGGGATCCCGCTCGGCCGCTTCAAGCCCGGGCGCTGGAACGCCATCACCGACGTGGCCGGGGTACGGGTCGGCCACTCCACCCTCATCCGCGGCGCCGGCGCGCTCCGGGTGGGGAAGGGGCCGGTCCGCACCGGGGTGACGGCCATCCTCCCCAACACCACCAACATCTTCGAGGAGCGGGTGGTCGGGGGGGGGTTCGTGCTCAACGGCGCCGGCGAGGTCTCGGGCATGACCCAGCTCCTGGAGTGGGGGCTGGTGGAGACGCCCATCTTCCTCACCAACACGCTCTCGGTGGGGGCGGTGTCCGACGCCGCGGTGAAGTGGATGGTCGAGCGCTACCCCGGCATCGGGGACGAGCACGACGTCATCATCCCGCTGGTGGGCGAGTGCGACGACTCCTGGCTCAGCGACATCGCCGGCCGGCACGTCAAGGAGGAGCACGTCGCCGAGGCGCTCCGCACCGCCAGCGACGGGCCGGTGGCCGAGGGGAACGTGGGGGGCGGGACGGGGATGATCACCTGCGACTTCAAGGCGGGGATCGGCACCTCCAGCCGCAAGCTGCCCGAGGCGCTGGGCGGGTACACCGTGGGCGTGCTGGTGATGAGCAACTTCGGGCTGATGCGCCAGCTCCGGGTGGGAGGCCTGCCGGTGGGGGAGGTCCTCGACGCCCGTTACCGTCGCAGCCTGCCACGCCGGCAGCGCGACTACGGCTCGATCATCGCGGTCATCGCCACCGACGCGCCGCTCATCACCCACCAGCTCAACCGATTGGCCAAGCGGGCGGCGCTGGGGATCGGCCGGGTGGGGTCGACCGCCATGCACGGCTCGGGCGAGATCGTCCTGGCCTTCTCCACCGCCAACCAGGTGCCCCGGGAGTCCCGCAAGATGGTCTACCGGGTGAAGATCCTCCTCGACCCTCGGCTGGA
Organism: Anaeromyxobacter sp.; assembly: GCA_035541675.1. Lineage (GTDB taxonomy): Bacteria > Myxococcota > Myxococcia > Myxococcales > Anaeromyxobacteraceae > Anaeromyxobacter. The sequence continues at coordinate 62,795 of DATKMW010000044.1, forward strand.
CCCGCTCTACGAGGCCGTCATCGAGGCCACCGAGGAGGCCATCCTCAACGCCCTGTGCATGGCCCGCGACATGGACGGCGTCAACGGCAACACCTGCCGGGCGCTGCCGCTCGCCGAGGTGAAGGAGCTGGTGGGCCGCTGGCAGCCGGAGGGCGGCCGGCCGGCCCCGGTGCCGCCCCCGGAGCCGGCCTTCCCGCGGGGGGGCGGGCCGGGGGAAGGAACGCCACACGAGTGATCCCCGGCGGCGCGGCCGTGCTATACAGTGCGGCCCCGGCGCGCTCCGAGAGGACGGCGAGCTTCCGGGGAGGGGGAAAGGGCGCAGCCCCCGTCACGTCTGGAGGAAGAATGGCGAACTCGAAGAGCAAGCACATCCGCATGAAGAGCCGCCGCCGGCAGCAGTGGAAGGCGCGCAAGAAGCGGCAGGCGGCCGCGGCCAAGTCGGCCGCCAAGAAGTAGCAGGAGGGCCTGCCCGGAAGAGGCCGCCGGGCAAACGCTGCCCTTGACGGGTGCGTCGTTGCTGGGTTACTCACTCCCCTCCCGCGGCTCCCACCGGGGACAGCGGGGGCGAGGTGCGTCCAGGCGAGCTCTTCGAAAGGCTGCGAGACCTGGTGATTCACAGGTCCCAGATCAGCAAGAGGAGGCTGGACCGCGTCGTCACGCGGCGGAGCCTGGACGAGGCTCTCCGCGAGCTGGGCAGGCGGTACCGCCTGGTGGTCGAGGGCGGCGGCGTGGCGGTGCCCGAGGAGCTCGTGCCGGCGCTGGAGGAGGCGAGGAAGCTGGAAAAGAGGCTGGCCGAGGAGGAGAAGGACCTCGCCGACCTCGAGAAGGAGCATCCGAGCGGAACGCAGGGAAGCTAAGAGGAGCTCACGGGCCCGTGGCGCAGCTGGGAGCGCGCTTGAATGGCATTCAAGAGGTCACCAGTTCGATCCTGGTCGGGTCCACCA
>DATKMW010000045.1:0-132016 GCA_035541675.1 Anaeromyxobacter sp.
CCGCATGCTGGCGGGGAAGCGGTCGACCAGGTACTGGTGGCCGCCGATGGAGGCCGCGCCTGCGACCGGCTCCTCCGGCCCGAACACCCTGACCAGCCGCACGTCCTCGAGGCGCCCGCCGGCCGCCTCGAAGGCGGCGTAGAGCATGCCCAGCCGGTCGCCGGAGAGGCCGGTCTCCTTGGCCACCGCGGCCACCAGCTTCTCGCGCACGGCCTCGCTCACGCCACCCTGGATCTCGGCGGGGGGCGCGGGCTCTGCCGAAGCCGCCTCGACCGGGGCGGCGTCGGCCGGAGCGGCAGCCGGGGCGCCCTCGGCGACGCCCTCCGCCGGCGCGGGGGCCGCTGGCTCTGCCTTCTTGGCCGCGGGCGGCTCCTCGGCCGGAAGCGAGCGCCTCGCCTCCTCGATGGCAATCGCCGCCCTACGGATCAGGGAACCGCTCAGCTCGGTCAGGGTCTTCATCGCGCGTACCCATACACCGGCGGGGCGGGCCGCGAAAGCCCGTGCCGGCGGCCAGGCTCGCGGACGAGTTGCCGCAGCGAACCGGCCTACCCGCCCAGGCGGGCCGCGGCGGCGTCGATGGCAGCGCTCAGCCCGGGGTAGTCCTCCACCGCCGGGAACTCGGGAAACTGCGCCAGCACGCCGTGCGGCGGCCGGAAGAGGATGCCGGCGTGGGCCTCGCGCAGCATGGCCGTGTCGTTGTAGGAGTCGCCGGCCGCGATCACCCGGAAGTGGAGGGCCTTGAAGGCCTGCACCGCGGCCCGCTTCTGCTCCGGCATCCGCAGGTGGTAGGCGCTCACGAAGCCCTGGGCATCGGCCTCGATCCGGTGGCAGAGCAGGGTCGGCATCCCCAGCTGCGCCATGAGCGGCATGGCGAACTCGTAGAAGGTGTCGGAGAGGATCACCACCTGGTAGCGCTGGCGCAGCGCGTCCAGGAACTCCCTGGCCCCGGGCTCGGGGCCCATGGCGGCGATGACCCGCTGGATGTCCGGAAGGCCCAGCCCGTGGCGGCGGAGGAGCTCTAGCCGCCCCCGCATGAGCTTGTCGTAGTCGGGCTCGTCGCGGGTCGTTCGCCGCAGCTCGGGGATCCCGGTACGCTCGGCGAAGGCGATCCAGATCTCCGGGACCAGCACGCCTTCGAGGTCGAGGCAGACGATCTGCACGCGGGTGCTCCGTGGGGTGGCGCGTGGGGGCGACATCCTAGCCCGCAGTCCCCGGACGGGGGAAGGGCGCATCGGGTCGCGCCCGACCCCGGCCCAGCGGGCGGCGCGGGCGGGCCGGATGCGGTAGGAAGGGGCACGGCGCGCAAGCTCGCCCGAAGAGGAAAGGACCGACCCCATGAAGCGCATGCGGATCCCCCACGCCGACATCGAGGCGTCGGCCCTGGCCATCGGCTGCATGGGCCTGGGCGGGCGCTGGAAGAAGGGGCCGCTGCTGCCCGAGCACGAGGCCGAGGCACACGCCTTCCTCGACACCGCGCTGGAGATCGGCGCCAACTTCTTCGACCACGCCAACATCTACGCCTTCGGCCGCGCCGAGGAGGTCTTCGGCCGCGTGCTCAAGGGGCGCCCCTCCCTCCGCGACCAGATCGTGCTCCAATCCAAGTGCGGCATCCGCTGGTCCGATGATCCGCCCGGCGCGCCCCAGCGCTTCGACTTCAGCCACGACCACATCCTGGCCAGCGTGGAGGGAATCCTCCGGCGCCTCGGCACCGACCGCCTCGACATCCTCCTGCTCCACCGGCCCGACGTCCTCTGGGAGGGTGAGGAGGTCGCCCGCGCCTTCGCCGGGCTGAAGCGAGCCGGGAAGGTGCGGTACTTCGGGGTGAGCAACCAGAACCGCTTCCAGATGGAGTACCTGCAGTCCTTCCTGCCCGATCCCCTGGTGGCGAACCAGCTGGAGATGAACCTCCTCCACCACGGCTTCGCCGAGGTGGGCATCTCCGTCAACCAGGCGTCGCCGCGCTACCCCGACGGCTGGGAGGGGCTCACCGAGTACTGCCGGCTCAAGGGCGTGCTCATGCAGGCCTGGAGCCCGGTGGCGCGCGGGCTGCTCTCCGGCGGCTCTCTGGACGGGCAGCCGCCGGCGGTGGCGCAGACGGCCCGGGCGGTGCAGGAGCTGGCGACCCAGCGCGGGGTGAGCCGCGAGGCCATCGTCCTCGCCTGGCTCCTCAAGCACCCGGCCGGCATCCAGCCGGTGCTGGGCACCACGCGGCCCGACCGGCTGCGAGCGTGCGCCGAGGCCTTCCGCGTGGAGCTCTCCCGGGAGGAGTGGTACCAGCTCTTCGCCACCGCCCGGGGCGAGTCCATGCCCTAGCGGTCCGCGGCCGCGTGAAGGTGCGGGCGTCCCCCGACGTCAGCCCGGAGCAGGCGGAGACGAGGTCGGCCGGTGGGGATGGGGCTGCGGCGCGGCCCCGGCCCCGTCGCCCTTCACGAGCCTCGAAGGCCGCGCGGGCACCGGCCCCTGCGCCCGCCTCCCCACGCCTGCCACGCGTACGACCACGACGACAAGAACTTCGCCCGGAACGCCCCGGCGCCGAGGCCATCTACCGTTGGCGAGTGCCCGGCGCCCGAAGGCGCGGCGTCCCCAGGGCCGAACCACACGGCAGGTGCGCACATTTTTCGCGAAGGCGCATGGCGATCCCAACGTGAATTCGCGCAAGCTCGCCCCATCCCGCGCATGGCGCGCGTCCAACACCCGGTAATCCCAGGTGTGGGTGGGGTGGCACTGCGCTTGCTGGTCGCACCCGCAGCGGCGCGACGCCGTGATCAGCGCCGAGCGACTCGCCCCCGCTCCGGGAGGAGCGGACAGCCCCGGAGGAACGCGTGGCGGACCGACCGACGCTTTGGGAGTCGATGCAGGAGCGGCGCTACTCCCGCCGCGACTTCATGGAGCTGTGCAGCTACCTGGCGGCGGCGGCGGGCATCTCCGCGACCGCGCTGCCGTCTGTGGTGCGCGCCCTGGAGAGCAAGCCCCGGCCGCCGGTCGTCTGGCTGCACTTCCAGGAGTGCACCTGCTGCTCCGAGTCCTTCATCCGCTCGACCCACCCGCTGGTGGCGGACCTGATCCTCGACCGGATCTCGCTCGACTACAGCGAGACGCTCCAGGCCGCGGCCGGCGAGCAAGCCGAGGCGGCCCGCGACGCGACCATGGCCAAGCACAAGGGCCAGTACATCCTCACCGTCGAGGGCGCCATCCCCACCGAGGACGACGGGGTCTACTGCTGCGTGGGCGGGCGCACCGCCAGGGACATCGTCACCGGCGCCGCGGCCGGCGCCGCCGCGGTGGTGGCCTGGGGGAGTTGCGCCTCCAACGGATGCATCCAGGCCGCGCGCCCCAACCCCACGGGCGCCAAGCCGGTGCACAAGCTCCTCTCCGGCAAGCCGGTGGTCAACGTACCGGGCTGCCCGCCCATCGCCGAGGTCATGGCGGGAACCATCGTCCACCTCCTGGCCTTCGGCCGGCTCCCCGAGCTCGACGGCCTGGGGCGCCCCCGGGCCTTCTACTCGCGCCGGGTACACGACACCTGCTACCGGCGGCCCAACTACGACGCCGGGCTCTTCGTGGAGAGCTTCGACGACCAGGGCGCGCGCCAGGGCCACTGCCTCTACAAGATGGGCTGCCGCGGGCCGGTGACCTACAACGCCTGCGGCGTCACCCGCTGGAACGGCGGGACCAGCTACCCCATCCAGTCCGGCCACGGGTGCCTGGGCTGCAGCGAGGCGGGCTTCTGGGACAACGGCCCGTTCTACTCGCACCTGCCCGCCGTGGCCGGGTTCGGGGTCGAGTCCAGCGCCGACAAGATCGGCCTGGGCCTCGGCGCCGTCACCGCCGCCGGCGTCCTGGCCCACGCCATCGCCACCCAGGTGCGCCAGGCCGGCGTCATCCGCGAGCACATCGAGTCGAGCGCGCCGCCGCCCACCAGGGCGCCTGGCGAGCCGTCCCGGGGCGAGGAGGGCAAGTGATGGCCACCCGGATCGTCGTCGACCCCATCACCCGCATCGAGGGCCACCTGCGGATCGAGGCCGAGGTCAAGGACGGGAAGATCGTCGACGCCTACAGCGCCGGCACCATGGTCCGCGGCATCGAGGTCATCCTGAAGGGGCGGGATCCACGGGATGCCTGGGCGCTCACCGAGCGCGTCTGCGGGGTGTGCACCACCGTTCACGCCCTCGCCTCGGTGCGGGCGGTGGAGGACGCCCTGGGGGTGAAGGTCCCGCCCACCGCCGAGCTGGTGCGCAACCTCATGTTCTGCGCCCAGTACCTGCAGGACCACGTCATCCACTTCTACCACCTGCACGCGCTCGACTGGGTCGACGTGGTGAGCGCCCTCAAGGCCGACCCCAGGAAGACCGCGGAGATCGCCCAGAAGATCTCGCGCTGGCCCAAGAGCTCGGTCGGCTACTTCAGCGACGTGCAGAAGCGGCTCGCCGGCTTCGTGGAGAGCGGCCAGCTCGGCATCTTCGCCAACGGCTACTGGGGCCACCCCGCCTACAAGCTGCCGGCCGAGGTGAACCTCCTGGCGGTGACCCACTACCTCGAGGCGCTGGAGTGGCAGAAGGAGATCATCAAGGTCCACGCCATCTTCGGCGGCAAGAATCCGCACCCCAACTACCTGGTGGGCGGGGTGCCCTGCTCCTTCAACCCCGACGAGACCAACGCCATCAACGCCGAGCGGCTGGCCATGGTGGTGCAGCTGTTCCAGCAGGCGGCCCAGTTCGTGGAGCAGGTCTACCTGCCCGACCTGCTGGCCATCGCCCCGCTCTACCTCGAATGGGCCGGCATCGGCGGCGGGCTGCCCAACTACCTGGCCTACGGCGACCTGCCCACCAACGGCTTCGACGACCCGGTCTCCTTCAAGCTGGCACGCGGGGCCATCCTCGACCGCGATCTGTCGCACGTGCACGAGGTCGACGGGCGTGATCCGGCCCAGGTACAGGAGCACATCGCGCACTCCTGGTACGAGTACTCGGACGGTGACGCCGCCGCCAAGCACCCCTTCGCCGGCGAGACCAAGCTCAAGTACTCGGGGCCGAAGCCGCCCTACACCCAGCTAGACGTGGAGCAGAAGTACAGCTGGCTCAAGACGCCGCGCTGGAAGGACCACCCCATGGAGGTTGGCCCGCTGGCCCGGATGCTGGTCTCCTACGCCAGCGGCCGCAAGGACGTGCAGGAGGTGGTCGACGAGGCCCTGCAGGTCCTGGGCGCGCCGGTGACCGCGCTCTTCTCCACCCTGGGGCGCACCGCCGCCCGCGGGCTGGAGACGCGGCTAGTGGCCCGCTGGTCGCTGGAGTTCGTCCAGCAGCTGGTGGACCGGGTGCGCGCCGGGACGGCGGCGACCTTCGAAGGGGTGCGGTGGGACCCGAGCTCCTGGCCGGCCGAGGCCCGGGGGGTGGGGATGACCGAAGCTCCGCGCGGTGCGCTGGCTCACTGGATCGTGGTGAAGGACCGGAAGATCGACAACTACCAGCTGGTGGTGCCGAGCACCTGGAACGCCTCCCCGCGCGACAGCAAGGGGCAGCGCTCGGCCTACGAGGCGGCGCTCGTGGGCACCCCGGTGGCCGACGTCAAGGCGCCGGTCGAGCTGCTGCGGACCATCCACTCCTTCGACCCCTGCCTGGCCTGCGCGGTGCACCTCTACGATGAGCGCGGCGACGCCGTGCATCAGGTGAGGATCGGATAGGAGGGCGGGGCCCATGACCGCCAAGCTCGAGCGCGTCTACGTCTGGCAGCTCCCGGTCCGTGCCTTCCACTGGATCAACGCCTTCTGCATCCTGGTGCTGGGGGTGACCGGGTACCTCATCGGTTCCCCCCTGGCGCAGAGGAGCTCGCTGGAGGCCTCGGCCAGCTTCTGGTTCGGGACGGTGCGCTTCATCCACTTCGTCACCGCCTACCTCCTCACCATCAACTTCCTGGTCCGCATCTACTTCGCCTTCCGCGGCAACCCCTTCGCCAGCTGGCGCAACTTCCTCCTGGTCACCCCGCGCCAGTGGCGGGAGGTCTTCGCCGTGCTGCGGGTGGACATCCTCCAGCTGAGGAGCGGACCGTTGGAGTCGATCGGCCACAACGCTCTGGCCAGCCTCACCTACTTCGTCAGCTTCCTGGTCTTCCTGGTGCAGGTGGTAACCGGCTTCGGCCTCTACGCGGCCATGAGCCGGGCCACATTCCCGGGGCTCTTCCGCTGGATCGTCCCGCTGCTGGGCGGCGACCTCTCGGTGCGGCAGCTCCACCACGCCATGCTCTGGTTCTTCGTGCTCTTCACGCTGGTCCACGTCTACCTGGTCGCCTTCCACGACTACGTGGAGGGACGCGGGGTGGTGTCCTCGATGGTGGGCGGCTGGAAGTTCGTGGAGACCGAAGCCGACGGCCCGAAGCGGTCCGCGGGGTAGCGCTCTGCTCGTCCTGGGCATCGGCAGCTTCCTCATGGGGGACGAGGGCGTGGGGGTCCACGCCGCTCGCGCGCTGGAGCGCGAGCCGCTCCCGCCCGGCGTGCAGGTGGTCGACGGTGGCACCGGCGGCTTCCACCTGCTCGCGTTCCTCGAGCGCGACCGGGAGCTGGTGCTCGTCGACGCCACGCTGGACGGCCGCCCCCCGGGCACCATCCGCGTGCTCACGCCCCGCTTCGCCAGCGAGTTTCCGCGCTCTCTGGGCGCGCACGACGTGGGGCTCCGCGACCTGCTCGAGGCCGCCTCCCTGCTCGGTCCGCTGCCCCGGACCCACCTCGTCGCCGTCTCCATCGCGCGGGTCGGGCCACCTGGCACCGAGCTGTCCCCGGAGGTCGCCGCCGCGCTCCCGGAGGTCCTTCGGACCGTGAGGAGGATCGCCGAAACGCCCCGATCGGGTGATTAGCTCCGTTATCCGACTTTATCCTACACTGAACTACAAAGTGGGACTATGCTGGCTCCGACGTGATTCCCGGAGCTTCCATGGATCCCGAGCCCCGATCCCCCCCCCTCGACCGCCGCAGCACCCACCGGCAGTACGAGCCGCTCCTCCCCGAGTTCTACCCGGTGAAGCTCGTCGGCCCGTTCATCTCGGTCGATTTCGTGGTGGGCTCGCCCCGGGACCGCGCCGCGGCCGCCCTCACCCGCCGCCATCCCGTCCGCGAGGCGCTGCAGGACGCCGGGGTGGCCATCGACACGCGCGTCTCGCCCCGCAAGGTGCTGGCCTGGCTTCGCTCCATGCCCTCCTACCACGCCGGCATGGAGATCCGGCTCGGCCACGACACCGACGCAGGGCTGGCCTTCGAGAAGGGAGCAGAGCTCGCCGAGCTGGTCCACCCCGGCCGCTCCGTCGTCTACCTGACCCGGCGGCCGCTCACGGCGGCCGAGCGCTCCTTCTTCGCCCGGGCACGTCCCAACCTCCTGCTCATGCCCACCGCCACCCCGCGCAGCGCCGAGCTCGGAGCCCGCGCCGACCCGCTGGAGCTCATCCGGTCGATCCAGGGCCTCGACCCCCGCCGCGTTCACTGGGTGCTCGGGCCTCTGGTGACCGACTCGCTCCGGGACGCCGAGCGGATCGTGGAGGCCCTGCCTCCGGGGAGCCGCCTCACGCTCCGGCCGCTCGATCCGCCCGGCCTGGCTCGGCTCCGGGTGGCGCCCCTCCCCGCCGAGGCGCTGCGCCAGCTCGACCACCGGGCGCTGGCGCGGCGGATCGCGGTGACCGACTGGGCCTGCCGATCCGGGTTGGCCGCGGTCGGGCGCGGCTTCTTCGACGTGGACCGGATCACCTCCCAGGCCGACCTGGGAAGGCGGGCGCTGGACCTGGCCACCTGTGCCGCTTGCCCCAGCCGCTCGCAGTGCCATGGCGACCTGGATCTGCGCGCCCTGGAGCGAAGGCTGGCCGGTGGGCTCAAGACCCTGGGCCTCACCCTGGCCGCGCCGCCCGCCCGCACCGGCCGGCGTTCCCTCTCCGTGACCGTGCGGGAGCCGGCCTGCCGCGGCGACGAGGCCTACCTCTGCCACGCCCTGGGCCAGCCGGTCAGCGTCTCGCTCTCCTCCAGCGCGCCGGGGGGCGTTGAGCCCCGTGGCCCGGGGCCGCTCGACGCCGCCGTGCTGCGACGCTGGTGGGCGCACGGCTTCCTGCCCGTGAACGAGCTCAACGCCGCGGCCCAGAACGCGCTGGAGGACATGCGCCGGCGCCTGGGCGAGCGAATCCCCGGGCCGCTCCGGGGCAGGGCCGCGGCCTAGACGTTGAACGGTCCGGCGCGCCGCGCGAGCGCGGGGCCGCGAGGGCGCGGACCCGCTCGCCACCCGCCTCAGAACATCCAGCCCAGCTCCAGGAGCCCCAGCACCGGGACGCCTTGGTTGGCCACCCGACGGCTCAGGTCCTGGACGTCCTTCTCCTTCTGGGCGTCGTAGCCCTGGGGAATGGTGAGCCGCGTGCTCTTGCCGGTGACGAACTGCCAGCCGAAGTCGAGGCCCATGGTGAAGCCGCTGTTCCACAGGAAGCGCCAGCCGAGCTCGGGGGCCAGGTAGCGGCTGGAGACCCGGCCGTCGGCGTACAGGCCGGAGCTCTTGTCCAGCTCCCGCAGCTTGAGGCTGCGCTGACCGTAGAGCGCGCCCAGGAAGAACGACCCGTGGAAGGGGAACAGCTTGGCGCCGGCGCACCAGTTGTCCCAACCCACCGTCACCTCCTTCACCTTGAGGTTGGGGACGTAGCCGTAGTCGATGGAGAGGCCAAACCAGCCCGCGACCTTGGCCTCGGCGCCCACCGCGGGCGTGGGAAAGCCGACGACGCTGAGCTTCGGGCCGATGAGCATCCCGGGGATCAGCCCCTCGGTCTTGTCGGCCAGGGCGGGCGCGGCCAGCGCGAGCGAGAGCAGGGCGACGACGACCTTCACTTGCGACCTCCGGGAAGCGGGCCACCTGCACCGGCAGTAGAACATACCGCGCCGGCCGGCGGAGTCGCATGACCCAGCGACTCGCACCTGTGGCGCCGGTGCGGGTGGCTTCGCCACCCGCTCGTCGCTGGGGATCGTGGCGGCCGTGGCCCATGTCCGTGCCCGCCCGTCACGGAGCTGACGTGGTCGCGGACCGCCTCGGGTAGCGCCTCGCCGCAGGTGCCGGAGGCACCGGAGCCGCGCGGCCCGCGGGGAGCACCAGACGGAAGGTGATCCTCTGGCGCCGGTGCCCTCGACCACGACCTCCAGCGTCCTGGGGTGCACGCGGCCGCGGATGCGGAGCGGCTCCGTCTCCCCGACCCCCCGAAAGCTCGCCCAGGTTTGCCCTTCCTCGGCCACCGCAAGGTGCCGGTGCTTGCCTGTCTCGTTGCAAGCCGTCGAGGGCCCGGCTACCGTGAAGCTCCCGAGGAGAGGCCATGCGGATCCGCCCCAGAGGCTGGGTGCACCGGCTGATCGTCGAGCTGGCGAAGGGCGCGCGGCGGGCGGAGAAGGAGCGCGTCATGCTGGAGGAGGCGCTGGCCCACGCCTACGAAGGGCTCATCATCACCGACCCCGACGGGATCATCGTCAAGAGCAACCGGGCCTACGCCAACTTCCTCGGGGTGAAGCTCGAGGACATGATCGGCAAGCACGTCACGGCGGTGATCGAGAACACCCGCATGCACATCGTGGCCCGAACCGGCGTCCCGGAGATCGCCCAGATCCAGCGCATCCGCGGCCACGACATGGTGTGCAGTCGCATCCCCATCATCGACCAGGGGAAGGTGGTGGCGGTGGTCGGCAAGATCATGTTCCAGGACGTGGGCGACCTCTTCGCCATGACCGGCAAGTTCGCCAAGATGGAGAAGGAGCTCGAGTTCTACAAGAGCGAGCTCTCTCGCCGCCTGGGCGCCCGCTACTCCTTCGACAACATCGTGGGGCGCAGCGCGGCGCTGGAGCGGGTGAAGGAGCTGGGCAGAAAGGTGGCGCGGAGCGAGAGCACCGTGCTCCTCGAGGGCGAGAGCGGGACAGGGAAGGAGCTCTTCGCCCACGCCATCCACGTGGCCAGCGCGCGGTCGCTCGGCCCATTCGTCAAGGTGAACTGCGCCGCCATCCCGGAGAGCCTGTTCGAGTCGGAGCTGTTCGGATACAAGCAGGGCGCCTTCACCGGAGCGCAGCGCCACGGGAAGAAGGGCAAGTTCGCCCTGGCCGACGGGGGGACCATCTTCCTCGACGAGGTGAGCGAGCTGCCGCTCGCCATGCAGGTGAAGCTCCTTCGCGTCCTCCAGGAGAAGGAGATCGAGCCGGTGGGCGCCATCGGGCCCGAGGCCATCGACGTCCGCATCATCGCCGCCAGCAACCGGGGACTGGAGCAGTTGACCGAACAGGGGGGCTTTCGCCAGGACCTCTTCTACCGGCTCAACGTGGTGAGGCTCTCCATCCCACCTCTGCGCGAGCGGCAGGAGGACATCCCGCTCATCGCCGAGGAGCTGCTCCGGCGGCTGGAGAAGGAGACCGGCATCCCGGTGGAGAGCGTCGCCGCCGACGCCGAGCAGGTGCTGATCGCCTACCCGTGGCCGGGGAACGTGCGCGAGCTGGGCAACGTGCTGGAGCAGACGCTCTACGTGAAGACCGACCGGATCATCCATCGGTCCGACCTTCCCCGCGCACTCCAGAACAGCGCCCGCGGCGGGCTGCCGCCCGAGGAGTTCCAGACCCTGCGCCATCTCCTCCACCGGACCGAGGAGGAGATCATCCGCCGGGCCCTGCGCGAGGCCCGGGGCGACAAGCAGCTCGCGGCACGTCGCCTGGGCATCAGCAAGTCATCGATCTACGCCAAGATCGAGGAGTACCGGATCGCGGCCAGCGACGCGGCCGGGGCGCCCCCGGCACCGGGGCGCTCCGGGGCCAGGTGACCCTTCCGCCGGCCGGCCTCAGGGGCGCTCGACGATGGCCGCCACCGCCTCGCCGCCCCCGATGCACAGCGCCGCCAGCCCCCGCCTCTTCCCGGCCTCGGCCAGGGCGTGAAGCAAGGTCACCAGGATGCGAGTCCCGCTGGCGCCGATGGGATGCCCGAGCACCACCGCGCCTCCCCGGACGTTGACCTTCTCGCGGTCCAGCCCCAGCAGCTGGGCGTTTGCCAGGGCCACCACCGCGAAGGCCTCGTTGAGCTCCCATAGGTCGATGTCCTTCACGCCCAGGCCGGCCTTGCCCAGGACCGCCTGGACCGCGTCGGCCGGGGCGATGGTGAACTCGAGGGGGGCCCGGGCGGTTCCGCCCCACTGGCTGAGCCGCGCCAGCACCGGCAACCCGTCCCGCCGGGCCCGCTCCGCGCTGGCGAGCACCACCGCCGCCGCGCCGTCGCTGATCGAGGAGGCGTTGCCGGCCGTCACCGTCCCGTCCTTCTTGAAGGCCGGCTTGAGCGTCGGGATCTTCTCGGGCCGGGCGAGCTTCGGACCCTCGTCATCGGCGACCAGGGTCCGCTCGCCCTTCTTGCCCTCCACCTCCACCGGCGCGATCTCGGCCCGAAACAGGCCCTTGGCCTGGGCCTCGATGGCGCGGCGGGTGGAGGCCTGGGAGTACTCGTCCTGTGCCTCGCGCGAGAACCCGAAGCGCGCGGCGGTCTCCTCGGCACAGATGCCCATGTGGACGTGCTCGTAGGCGTCGAGGAGCCCGTCTTGGAGCATCCCGTCCACGAGCTCGGCGTTGCCCATGCGCGCCCCGGTCCGCATCTTGGGAACGTAGTAGGGGATGTTGGACATGGACTCCATGCCGCCCGCCACCACCAGCTCCACGTCGCCGGCCAGGATCGCCTGGGCGCCGGCGATGACCGCCTTGAGGCCCGAACCGCACATCTTGTTGAGGGTGGTGCAGGGCACCGAGGCGGGCAGGCCCGCGTAGAGCGCCGCCTGGCGGGCGGGCGCCTGACCCTGTCCCGCCTGGACCACGTTCCCCATCACTACCTCGTCCACCGCCGTCGGCGAGACGCGGGCGCGCAGGAGCGCTTCGCGGATGGCCACCGCCCCCAGCCGGGCGGCCGGGACCGCGGCCAGCGCCCCCTGGAACGAGCCGATGGGCGTGCGGGCCGCCCCGGCGATCACCACCTCGTTGACCTTGGCCATGACCATCCTCCTCGCACTCGCGCGGCCGGTGAACGCCGGCCGATCAGGTCCCTATCACGATCCCGCCGTCGACGGAGAGCACCGCACCGGTGATGAAGGAGGCCTGGTCCGACGCCAGGAAGTAGTAGGCGTTGGCGATGTCGCGTGGTTCGGCCAGGCGACCCAGCGGTGTCCGACCCTTCATGCCCTCCAGCACCTTCTCCGGCATCTTCATCACCATCTCGGTGGCGGTGAAGCCGGGCGCCACCGCGTTCACCCGGATGTTGCTCCTGCCCAGCTCCCGAGCCCAGACCCGGGTCATGCCGATGACCGCCGCCTTGGTGGCGACGTAGTTGGTCTGGCCGAAGTTCCCGTAGAGGCCGACCACCGAGGAGGCGTTCAAGATCACCCCGCCTCCCTGCCTCACCATGTGCGGGACCACGGCCTGGGTGCAGTTGAAGACGCCCTTCAGGTTGATGGAGAGGACCAGGTCGAAGTCGGCCTCCGCCATCTGCTTCACCAGCTTGCCGTCCTGCACCTTGACCAGCTGGGCGTCCCGGGTGATCCCGGCGTTGTTCACCAGGACGTCGATCCGCTCCGCCCGGGTGGCCACGCCGTCGACCCAGGCCCCGGCAGCCGCCCGGTCGGTCACGTCCACCCGCTGGTACTCGACCCCTGTCCCCAGGTCCCGGGCCGTGGCCGCGCCGGCCTCCGCGTTCACGTCGCAGAAGAAGACCCTCGCGCCCGCCTCCGCGAACCTGGCCGCCGTGGCCTTGCCGATGCCCGCCGCTCCTCCCGTCACCAGGACGACCTTGCCCTTCATGTCCTCTCCTCCTTGAGCTCGGTCCCTCCGAGCCCCATCGGCTCCGCCCGGAAGATGCGGCCATCCATGAGCCGCGGCTCCCCACGGATCATCGGGGCGAAGGCCATTCGCTCCAGGATGTCCCGGCGCACGTCAATCCCGGGGGCGACCTCCAGGAGCTCCAGGCCATCCGGCCCCAGACCGAGAACGCACCGCTCGGTCACGTAGAGCACCTGCTGCCGCTTCTCCCGGGCCGTCCGGCCGCTGAAGGTGACGTGCTCCACCTGCTTCACGAACTTGACGATGTCCCCTTCCCGGTCGATGTGGAGCCTTCCGTCCCGTACCCCGACCGACAGCTTCCCTGCGGTGAAGGTCCCGACGAAGACCACCTTCTTGGAGTTCTGGCTGATGTTGATGAACCCGCCCGCCCCGGCCAGCCGGGTCCCGAACTTGCTCACGTTGAGGTTGCCCTGCTCGTCCGCTTGCGCCAGACCCAGGAAGGCCACGTCCACGCCGCCACCGTCGTAGAAGTCGAACTGGGCCGGCTGGTCCACCAGCGCGTCCATGTTGGAGGAGGCGCCGAAGTCCAGCCCGCCGGCCGGGATCCCGCCGATGGTCCCCGGCTCGGTGGTGAGGCTCAGCCCGCCCGAGATCCCCTCCTCGTTGGCGACCGCCGCCACCCCCTCGGGCATGCCGATGCCCAGATTCACGATGCGTGACCCCGCCAGCTCGAAGGCGGCCCGACGGGCGATGATCTTCCGCTCGTCCATGGCCAGCGGGGCGACGCTGCGCGCCGGGACCCTGACCTCGCTGGCGAAGGCCGGGTTGTACTCGGTACCGAAGGTCTGCCAGTGGTTCTCTCGCCGGCCCACCACCACCCGGTCCACCAGGATCCCGGGCAGCCTCACCTGGCGCGCCGGGAGAGTCCCGCGCTCGGCAATCCGCTCCACCTGGACGATCACCAGCCCGCCCGAGTTGTGCGCCGCCTGGGCGATGGCCAGCCCTTCCAGGACCAGCGCCTCCCTCTCCATGGTGACGTTGCCGTCGAGATCGGCGGTGGTGCCGCGCAGGAGTGCCACCTGGATGGCCAGCGGGCGGTAGGCCAGGTACTCCCGTCCGTCGAAGTGAACCAGCTCGACCAGGTCCTCCACCGTCCGCGCGTTGATCTTGCCCCCGCCGCTCCGCGGATCGACGAACGTGCCCAGCCCCACGCTGGTGATGGTCCGCGGCTTGTGGGCGGCGCCGTCGCGGAACATGTGGGCGACCACGCCCTGGGGGAGGTTGTAGGCCTCGATCCTGTTCTCCACCGCCAGCCGCTGGAGCTTGGGCGTGAGCCCCCAGTGGCCCCCTACCACCCGCCGCAACAGCCGCTCGTGCGCCAGGTGGTTCAGCCCCCGGCTAGCGCCGTCGCCCTGGCCGGCCGCGTATACCAGGGTGAGACCCAGCGGCCCGCCCTGGGAGAGGAAGCGCTGCTCCAGGGCCACCGCCAGGTCCTCGGCGAAGCCCGCGCCGCAGAAGCCGTCGGTCGCGATGGTGTCGCCGTCGCGGATGAGCGCCACCGCTTCCTCCGCCGTGACCACCTTCCCTGCCGGGCAGCCGCGCCCGGGCATCTGGCCTCGCTCGATCGCCTCCGTCGCCATGCTCTCCTCCGGGCTCCACCCGCCGGAGGCACACCCGAGCAAGCCTCGCGCCACCAGCCGTTGCCCCTGCACGGGCAGGCGCTTCGGCCGGCCCCGCGCCGCCGTGGGCTGGGTGCGGCCGCGCCTGCCTCGGCTCCGCGGGCTGGGTCGTTCCAGGGCGCTGGAACGGGGCACTCGCCGGCATGCCGAGGCCGGCGCCCCGGGCAAGGCCACTCCGGACGGAATTCCTCCGTGGCTGCGCCGGGCGTTGCGCGCCCGGCCGCGTGCCGAGCGCGGATTCCAGGAATCTGGACCCGCCTCGGCTCCGTGGCTCGCCGGCGAATGTCGAGGCGCGGGCGCGCACCGCCTCGCGAGCAATGTGCCCTGAGCGAGCGGACCTACCGGAGCGGCGAAGCTCGCCCCGGCCGGCTCCCGGGGCGGTCAGGTGCCCTCGCATCTTCCAGAATCCTGGAAGGAGGTGCCGCGCCCTCACCCGGCGAAGCGCGCTCGGGGCCGAAACGCAACCTCCGGGCGGCCCGTTAGCACCGGAGGCATGCGCATCCCCGATCTGGCGCGACAGTTGCTCCCGGCCCACGCAGCTTCGTTCCACCGCGTGCTCCACCCGCATTCACCTCGGAGGCACCATGGCCACGAGCACAGGCCCTGCCGAGTCCGCTGCTTCGGCAGTCGCGCCCAGCCAGTCGGAGATCGTCAAGGTCGCCCTGGCCAGCATGATCGGCACGACCATCGAGTGGTATGACTACTTCCTCTACGGGACGGCCGCCGCCCTGGTCTTCAACAAGCTGTTCTTCCCCGAGCTCGACCCCCTCACCGGAACCATCGCCGCCTTCGCCACCTTCTCGGTGGGGTTCATCGCCCGACCGGTCGGGGGGATCGTCTTCGGCCACTACGGCGATCGGATCGGCCGCAAGAACATGCTCTACCTGACCCTCCTCATCATGGGTCTCGCCACCACCGTGATCGGGCTTCTCCCCACCTACAGCAGCATCGGCATCTGGGCCGCGGTGCTTCTCGTGGCCATGCGGCTCCTGCAGGGGTTCGGCCTCGGCGGCGAGTGGGGCGGCGCGGTGCTGATGGCGGTCGAGCACGCTCCTCCCGGCCGGCGTGGCTTCTACGGCTCCTGGCCTCAGATCGGCGCCTACGCCGGCCTGCTCATCTCCACCCTCGTCTTCCGCTGGGTCTCTCGGTCCTCCGAGGCGCAGTTCCTGGCCTGGGGATGGCGGGTCCCGTTCCTGGTGAGCTTCGTGCTGGTGGTGGTCGGCCTCTGGATCCGGATGAGGATCGCCGAGTCGCCGGTGTTCGCCAAGGTGAAGGAGCAAAAGGCCGAGGCCAGGATGCCGCTCGTCGAGGCCCTCACCCGCCACCCCAAGAACATCCTCCTGGCCATGGGCGCCCGCTTCGCCGAGAACGGCCTCTTCTACCTGTTCACCACCTTCTCCCTCACCTATATCGCCACGCAGCTCAAGATGGACCGGACCGTCGCCCTGAACGGTCTCCTCATCGCCGCCTTCGTCTGCGTCTTCGCCGCCCCGCTCTGGGGCGCGCTCTCGGACCGGATCGGCCGGCGCCCGGTCTACGTCTGGGGCGCCATCGCCTGCGGCCTGCTGGCGTTCCCGTTCTACGCCATGCTCAGCACCAAGTCCCCCGGGATGGTCTGGCTGGCCATCCTCCTTCCCATGATGCTCGGCCACGCCGCCATGTACGGCCCGCAGGCGAGCTTCCTCTCCGAGCTCTTCTCCGCCCGGGTGCGCTACAGCGGCGCCTCGCTCGGCTACCAGCTCGCCTCGGTGTTCGCGGGTGGCCTTTCTCCGCTCATCGCCACCGGCCTGCTCGCCTGGGGCGGAGGCCGACCCTGGCCGGTCGCGCTCTACATGATCGGCCTCGTGCTCATCACCGTGGTCTCGGTGGCCCTGGCCGCGGAGACCTACCGGACCGGCATCGGTCCCGAGACGGCCGGCGAGCCCAGCCAACGGCGATCGGTGGCATGATGCGGCCGTGACCGGAACCTTCCCCGCCCTGCTGGTCCACGAGCCCGGCGGCGGCGCCCGCCGGGCCGAGCTCACCTCCCTGGCCGAGGACGACCTCCCATCCGGCGACGTCACCGTGGAGGTGGCCTTCTCCAGCCTCAACTACAAGGACGGCCTGGCCGTCACCGGGCGGGGCAAGGTGCTGCGCCGCCTCCCCATGGTCCCGGGCATCGATCTGGCCGGCACGGTGGTGGCGAGCGGGTCGCCGTCGGTCCGTGCCGGCGACCAGGTGCTGGTGACCGGCTACGGAATCGGCGAGGAGCGCCACGGCGGGTTCGCGCGCCGGGCCCGGGTCCCGTCCGAGTGGGTGGTGCCCGTCCCGGCCGGCCTCTCGCCGCGCCGGGCCATGGCCGTGGGCACCGCCGGCTTCACCTCCATGCTCTGCGCCATGGCTCTGGAGGAGGCCGGCGTCCGGCCGCCGCAGGGGGGCGGGGGCCTGGAGGTGCTCGTCACCGGCGCAGCCGGCGGGGTAGGGAGCCTGGCGGTGGCCCTGCTCTCGCGGATGGGATACCGCGTGGCGGCCTCCACCGGCCGGCCCGCCGAGCGCGCCTGGCTCGAGTCCCTGGGCGCGAGCCGGATCGTGGACCGCGGCGCGCTGGCCGCCGAGTCCGGCAAGCCGCTGGATCGGGAGGCCTGGGCCGGCGCGATCGACGTGGTCGGCGGCGCCACCTTGGCCTCGGTCCTCAAGCAGGTGGCCTACGGCGGCGCGGTGGCGGCCTGCGGCCTGGCCGGCGGAGCCGAGCTGCCGACCACCGTGCTCCCGTTCATCCTCCGGGGCGTGTCGCTCCTGGGCGTGGAGTCGGTGAGGTGCCCGCGCGAGCGCAGACTGCAGGCCTGGCGGCGCATCGCCGGGCTGCTCCCCGGCCCCGCCCTCGACGGGCTCACCACCGAGATCGCTCTCTCCGAGGTGCCGGCCTGGAGCGAGCGGATCCTGGCCGGCCAGGTGCGCGGGCGGGTGGTGGTTGATCCCAGCCGCTAGAGGCGCGGCCTTGCACGTCCTCATCGTCGGCGGCAATCGCTTCGTGGGTCGCCTGCTTGCCTCCCGGCTGCTGGCCGGCGGCCACCGGGTCACCCTGCTCAACCGGGGCCGGCTTTCGGACCCCTTCGGCGACCGGGTGGAGCGGATCGCTTGCGATCGCACCTCGCCCGGCTTCGAGCACGCCCTGGCCGGCAGGACCTTCGACGCGGTGGTGGACCTGGCCGCCTATACCGGCGAGGACGGGCGCCGTGCGGCCGCGCTCCTCCGCGGGCGCACCGGCCACTACCTGATGGTCTCCAGCGGCCAGGTGTACCTGGTCCGCACCGGCTGCCCGCGGCCGGCCCGTGAGGAGGACTACGAGGGGCCGGTGATGCCGCGCCCCGCGGACCCCGGCGACCTTGCCGAATGGGAGTACGGGGTGGGCAAGCGGGGCTGCGAGGACGCCCTGACCGCCGCCGCTGGCTTCCCCGCCACCCGGGTCCGGATCCCCATGGTCAACGGTCCACTCGACCACTTCCGCCGGATCGAGGGCTACCTGTGGCGGCTGTGGGACGGTGGCCCGGTGATCCTCCCCGACGGAGGCACCCACCCCGTCCGCCACGTCGACGGTGCCGAGGTGGCCCGCTTCCTCTCGGAGCTCATCGGGTGCGCGGCGGCCATGGGCCGCGCCTTCAACCTTGCGCAGGAGGAGGCGCCCACCCTGGCCGAGCTGGTGGGCGAGCTCCGCCGGCTCATGGGCAGCGCCGCCGAGCTCGTGCCGGTGGCGGCCGTCGAGCTTCGCGCCGCCGGCCTCGACCCTCGCGGCGTATCGCCGTTCAGCGGCCGCTGGATGTCGCTCCTCGACGGCTCCCGGGCCAGGCGCGAGCTCGGGTTCGTGCACGCTCCGCTCGTGCACGGGCTGGCGGCGGTGGTGGCGAACTTCCTGGCCCACCCTCCCGCCGATCGGCCCGAGGGCTACGCCGGGCGCGCCCAGGAGCTGGCCCTCCTGGCCCGGCGCTGACCCTCGGCGCGACCCCGGCGAGGCGCCCCACCCGAGCATCGAGGCTCGGTAGCTCGTGTCACCCGCGGCGCGCGACCGCTCGACCGTGCGCCGGAAGCCTCCTGGGGGCGCGAACCCGCGTTTCCCCACCCCATCGGGGACGACCTGGTGGAGCAGGTCGCTCGTACCCCGGATGGGACGCTGGGATTGCTCCGCTCGACGCACCCCGGCCGGGCCAGAACGAGCGCTCCTTGCCCGCACGGCGTGCGGCGTCTGCCCGAAGAAGCGCAGCCCATCGCCTTCGGCGCCATGGCCCTTTTGCTCCGGTTGCCAGCTAACGCTTGCATCCACATATAGGGGGAGCCCAGCCATCGCTTGAACGATGCACCCCGAGCCGCGGGGACGAAGGGGACAGGCGCGAGGAGGCCTCACCGATGCCGCACGAACCCGCATCCGCCCCGATCCCCGACGTTGCCCCAGCCGGTACCATCCCCTCCCGGGGCTCGAACGGAAGGCCCCACACGGCGGTCGAGCGGTCGGTGCTCATCCGCCTCCCGGCTGCCCAGCTGGCGGCTCTGGAGGAGGAGGCTTCGCGCCGCGTCGCCGAGGGCCTCACCGACAGGCTCGACCTGTCTGAGGTCGTGCGGGACATGGTGTCCTACTGGATGCGGACCGAGGGCCGCTAGGCCTCCGCGAGGCCCGGGCCACGGCCCCGGCGGCCCGCTTCGGCCCGGGTGGTCCCGTCGGCAGCGAAGGCGGAGGAATCGCAGTGCGGCGTCGGGCAAGTCCTCTCGTCCCGCGCAGCTTCCCGGCACGAGACGAGCGGCGCAGCCATTCCGGAGTCGGCCAGCGGCGTCACCCTGCGAGTTCGCGTGGCCTGGCGCAGGTCGCCGTCACCTTCCCGCTGGCGCTTCCCGGCACCGAGCCCTCGTGCATCACCTGGCCGAGTGCACTCTGCACCGTTCCACCTCTCGGGCCTCATGGGCGAAGTCGACCTTGCAGCCCCTCCAGGTCCGTTCACGGGGCCCCTGCCCAGCTCCGGGCCGACCGCGTCGCGGGACGCGTTCCCGCAGGCGCCGGCCTCGGCCGGGAGATCGCGGCCGACGGCTTTCCGCGCCTGCCGCGGGGGATCGACGGATCGTTGCCCACATCGCCCACGACTCCATCCCGTACCGCCACGGCCCGACCTGCGTCCGGCCGCCCGGTGGTCCGCCTTCCCCCATGCCCGCAGCGTGAGCGCCCGACTCCTTGCTCGGCCTCCGGTCGGCGCCGCGCCCCGGCCACCATCGTCAAACGGATGCTTCCACCCCAACGAAGTGGACGGCGCGGCGGCCGCTCCACTTAGTCATCCGGGAGATCCACGATCTTGAGGAGGCCCGCATGGCGACGGCAACGACGACGTCTCAGTTCCCCGGTCTGGAGACGGCCACGGCGCCACCCCGGCTCGAGCTCAACGGGCCGGCGCCGGACTTCGAGGCGAACACCACCCACGGGCCGGTGCGGCTTTCGGAGTGGCAGAAGGGGCGATGGGTGATCCTCTTCTCCCATCCGGCCGACTTCACCCCGGTATGCACCACCGAGTTCGTGGAGTTCGCGCGGCGGTACCCCGAGTTCGAGCGGCGCAACGTGGCCCTGCTGGGCAACTCCGTGGACTCGGTCTACAGCCACATCGCCTGGACCCGGAACATCGAGGAGAAGCTGGGGACCAAGGTTCCCTTCCCGGTGATCGCCGACCTCGACCAGAAGGTGTCGCGGCTCTACGGGATGATCCACGAGCCCAGCTCAGTCACCGCCGCGGTCCGGTGCGTCTTCTTCATCGATCCCAAGCGGCTGGTCCGGGCGATGATCTACTACCCGCTCAACGTGGGTCGGAACTTCGAGGAGATCCTCCGGGTGGTGGACGCGCTCCAGACGGTCGACGCCAACGCCGTCGCCTGCCCCGCCAACTGGCGGCCGGGGGACGACGTGATCGTGCCGACGCCGCTCACCACCGACGCCGCGGCCGAGCGGGCCATCTCCAAGGAGTACCAGGTCACCGACTGGTACCTGGCCCGGCGCCACCTCGAGCCCCAGCGGCAGAAGTAGCCCGGCGCGCCGGCCCTCAGAGCATGTAGGCGCCGCCGTTCGCCGGAAGGTAGGTACCGGTGACGAAGCCGGCGGCGTCGGAGACGAGCATCAGCACCGCCCCGGCCACGTCCTCCGGCCGGGCGATGCGCCCCAGAGGCGTGGTCCGCGCCGTCCATTCCCTGGCCTGCGCCGGGAGGTGAGCGGTGGCGTCGGTGGCGGTGAGCCCGGGCGCCACCACGTTGACCCGGATCCCCAGGGGCCCCAGTTCCAGGGCCAGCGCCTTCATGAGCCCGTCCAGCCCGGACTTGGCGCAGCTGTGGGCGGCGAAGCCCTCGCCTGGGCGGCGGGAGAGCGTGCTGGAGATGGCCACGATGCACCCCCTCCGCCGCTCGCGCATCGCCGGCAGCACCGCCTGACAGCAGTGGAACGCGGCCTGCAGCTCACCGTCCAGCTTGGCCGCGAACTCCTCCCAGCGGTACTCCGTGAACGGCTTCATGGGGAAGCCGATGGACGCGTTGCTCACCAGCGTGTCGATCGGACCCAGCCGTCGGCTCGCCTCGGCCACCAGGGCGTCCACCTGGGCCCGATCGCGGACGTCGGCCCGGATGGCCACCGCCTGGCCGCCCGCGGACCGGATGGCGTCCACCAACCCCCGGGCCGCCGCCTCGCTCTCGCGGAAGTTCACCGCCACCGCCGCGCCGTTGGCCGCCAGAAGCCTCGCCGTCGCCGCCCCGATGCCGCGGCTCGCGCCGGTGACCAGGACCACTCGCCCCTCGAGCATGTCGCCTCCCATGACGTTGCGCGGGGAGCATCCCATCGCTGGCGGTGGCGCGTCTTGATTGGGGTCAGGGCCCTCGCCGGCCTGGCCACTGCGGGTCGTCCCGCCCGAGCGCCGATCCGCACGTTCGGTCTGTGTCAATCTCGCGCCCGCCCGCCAGGAGGAGCCGATGCCCACCCCCCACACCGTCCACCACCCCGAGGTGCTGGCTGCCATCGAGCGCGCCCGCGCCGCCGCGGCCGGTCCGGCCGCCGGCCGGCCGTTCCCCTCCCCGGAGGACTGGCGGGACGTCTGCATGTACTTCCTGCTGCTCGACCGCTTCGCCGGCGGCGCGGCGCCGGTGCACCGCTGGGACGAGGCCTGGGACGGCCGGCAGGGCGGGACGTTCGCGGCCATCGCCGGCCGCCTCCCCTACCTGCGCGATCTCGGCGTGAACGCCATCTGGATCTCGCCGGTGGTGCGGAACGTGGCCTCGAGCCGAACGGCCACCTACCACGGCTACGGCGCCCAGGACCTCCTGGCCGTCGACGAGCGCTGGGCATCCGACGGCACGCGCGACACCGCCGAGGCGGAGCTGGCCGCCCTGGTCCGCAGCGCCCACGCCCTGGGCGTCTGGGTGATCCTCGACGTGGTGCTGAACCACACCGCCGAGGCCTTCTGGTACGAGCGGGGCGGCGACCTGCTCGAGTCCTTCCAGGACGCCGGCCTCCTCCACCAGTCCCTGGGAGGCGGCACGCAGCCCGAGGTACGCTGGTGCAACGGCTACGGGAACCCCGATCCGGCCTGGGCCGACCCCCTCCCACCCGGCGCAGCGGCAGGCCCGGACGACGCCATCTATCCCTCCGAGCTGCGCAACGCGCTCCTCTTCCGCCGCCGCGGCGCCAAGATCTCCGACACCCTGAGCGACTTCCCCGAGCTGGGGTTCGTCCCCGGGGACTTCGACGTCCTGCGCCAGCTGGCGGTGGAGTACGACGCGGCCCCCGGCGACCCAGGCCGCGCCGAGGGGCGCTTCCCGGTGCTGTCCCTGCTCTTGAGCGCCATCCAGTACCTGGTGGCTCGATACGACCTCGACGGCTTGCGCATCGACACCGTGAAGTACATTCACCCCAAGTTCATCCAGCGCTTCGGCACTGCCATGAACGAGTTCGCCTACACCCTGGGGAAGAAGAACTTCTTCACCTTTGGCGAGGTGTGGGACGACAACGACAACATCGCCCGCTTCGTGGGGCGGAACGGCTCCAGCGAGCCGGATGGCGGCTTCGGGATCGATGCCGCGCTCGACTTCCCGCTGGCCGATGCCATCCGCTCCACCTGCACCGGGCTCCTGGAGCAGCGCCAGGGCGTCTACGCCCTGCGGGACGTCTTCGACACACGGCGAAACGCCCAGGAGGAGCTGATCTGCTCCCACGGCGACGCCAGCAACTACTACGTCACCTTCGTGGACAACCACGATCGCTCCCGACGCATCCGGGACCCGGCCTCGCCCGACGCCGAGGTCCGGCTCTGCCTGGGGCTCCTCTACACGCTCCCCGGCATCCCCTGCCTCTACTACGGGACGGAGCAGGACCTGGCAGGCACCAGCCCGCGCCCCGAGGCCTTCGAGGCGGTGCGCGAGGCCCTGTGGGGGAAGTTCCTGCCCGACGCCCCCGGCGCCGCCGACCTGGCCGCCGCCTGGCCACAAGGCGGTACCTTCCGGATGCTGCAGGCCCTCCTCCGGCTCCGCCGCGAGACCCCCTCGCTCAAGTACGGCCGGTACTACTTCCGCCAGGTGAGCGGCGACGGCACCACCTTCGGATGGCCGATGGAGCAGGGCGGCGTGGTGGCCTTCTCCCGGATCCTGGCCGACCAGGAGGTGCTGGTGGTCGCCTGCCCCAACCCCTTCCAGCCTTGGTCCGGCTGGGTGGAGGTGGACGCCGACCTCGCGCCCGGAACGGCCAGCTGGGCCGTGGCCTTCAGCTCGCTGGGGAACGGCTTCCCCGCCACCTCGCAGGCTCTCCCCTCGGGGCGTTGCGCGCTGCGACTCGCCCTGGCGTCGAACGAGCTGGTGGTGATGATCCGGGCCTAGGCGCCGCCGTGCTCAGATCCCCTGGCCGCCCGATACCTCGATCCGCTGCGCGTTGATCCAGCGCGCCTCGTCGAGCAGCAGGGCGGAGACCGCGCCCCCCACGTCGTCGGGCAACCCGACACGCCCCAGGGCGGTCGCCTAGGCGACCGTCTGGTTGAGCTGCCTGTTGTCGCGCACGCGACCGCCGTTGAAGTCGGTCTCGATGGCCCCGGGCGCAACGGTGTTCACCGAGATCCCTCGCGACCCCAGCTCCTTGGCCAGGTATCGCGTCAGCACCTCGACCCCGCCCTTCATCGAGGCGTACGCCGAGGCCCCCGGCATGGCGAACCGCGCCAGGCCCGAGGAGATGTTGACGATGCGACCTCCGTCGGCGATGAGCGGGAGCAGGCGCTGGGTGAGCAGGTAGGGCGCCTTGAGGTGCACGCGGTACAGCAGGTCGAGCTCGGCCTCGGTGGTCTCGGCGAAGGGTCGGTGCAGGCCCTCGCCGGCGTTGTTGACCAGGAAGTCGAACCTGTCGCGTCCGAAGACGCGGACGAGCGCCTCGCGCACTTCCGCGGCGAAGGCGGCGAAGGTGGAAGCGTCGCCCACGTCGAGCGGGAGCGCCACGGCCCGGGCCCCGAGCCGCTCCACCGTGGCAACGACCGCAGCCGCCTCCTCCTTCCGCGAGCGGTAGGTGAGGATGCTGCCCACCCCGCGGCCGGCCAGGTGCAGCACCATGCTCCTGCCCAGCCCCCGGCTTCCCCCGGTGATGAGCGCGATCTTCGCCTCCACCTGCCACCTCCTTGGATGGGAGGAACACTAGGGGCCGCTCGCCGCCAAGACAAGCTGCGATCCCCGGCTCCTCCCCGCCGGGCCCGGGAGTCAACCGGCCGCCTCCTCGGACACCTTCCGCTGCCGCTCCGCCGCCTCGGGCCGGCCCGAGCTCGCCGCGCGCTCGCTTGGACCGCGACGGCTGCGGCCGCTACTGCGGGGACTCGCCGGCTTCCTCGCGCACCCGAAAGGTGACGATGGCTGGAAGTACCTCACCCTCGGCCAGTCCGCGGTGCGGACGGACTCCAGGATGCAGGTGTTCCAGCCGTCGGTCACCCCGCCCACCAGCTCCTGGGCCCTGCGCCCGCAGGTCATGAGCGGCTCCCCGTGCTCGTCCTCCAAGATGGAGGCCAGGGTGACCATGGCCGTCTCCTGGGCGGTGCTCCGGGCCACGATGGTCGGCTGGGGGTGGCTGCGGTCCGTCCTCCGCGCGTCCTCGAGGACGTCCTTCTCCGTGGGGGCGTTGCGAACCAGCACGTTCACGAGCTCGAACGGCCCGGCCTTCATGCTCACATCGGCGCTGGCCTCTGGCCCGAGCGGGATGGCCTCGTCGATCTGGTACCCCCGCATCTGACCCCTGCGCCCGCCGCTTCTGGCGCAGGCGCTCACGGCGCCCGCCAGGATGGTGACGAGGGCGACTCGGTGCACGGCTCCCCTCCTCGCTTCATCATCCAGCGAGGAGGGTGGAGGGCCAAGGGCGGTATTCTCTCCTCGAGCCTCCCTTCCGGGACCGTGCGCCCGGCCGGGCGAAAGGACTCGACGCCATGTCCAACGACTCGACTCGCCCCGTCGCCGCACCCGCGACGCGCATGCCGGTCCTCTTCCTGGGACACGGCTCACCCATGAACGCCCTCGACGACAACGTCTGGGGCCGCCGGCTCCGCGACCTGGCCAGGCAGCTGCCCCGGCCCAGGGCGATCCTGGCCGTCTCGGCGCACTGGTACCTGGCCGGGACCTTCACCACCTCGAGCGAGCGCCCGGAGACCATCCACGACTTCGGCGGCTTCCCCGAGGAGCTGTACCGGATCCAGTATCCGGCCCCGGGCGACCCGGCCCTGGCGCGGCGCGTCGCGGGGCTGCTCGGCGAGCGGCGCGCGTCGCCCACCGACGAATGGGGCCTGGACCACGGCACCTGGACCGTGCTCGTGCACCTGCGCCCGGCCGCGGACGTCCCGGTGGTACAGCTCAGCATCGACGGGCGCCTCCCGCCGGCCGAGCACCTGGCCATCGGTCGCGCGCTCGCGCCGCTGCGCGACGAGGGCGTCCTCATCCTCGGAAGCGGGAACGTCGTCCACAACCTGCGCCACGCCTTCGCCGCGCAGGCTCGAGGTCGGCCCGCGACCCCGGAGTGGGCGCGCGAGTTCGACGCCGCCGTCGCCCGGGCGCTCGCCGACCGCGACCACGGCGCGCTCGTCAGCGCCCTCGACAGCGACGCCGGCCGGCTGTCCCACCCCACCCCGGACCACTACCTGCCCTTGCTCTACGTCGTCGGCGCGAGCACCCCGGAAGACGCCGTCACCTTCCCGGTGGAGGGGTTCGACTGGGGCTCGCTCTCGATGCGCGCGGTGAGGATGGGATGACAGGGGCGCATCCGTCGGCCCCATCCTCGTCCCGACGGCGCAGGCGCCCGCGACGGCGGCCCTGCTCGCAGCGGGGCGAGACGCCCAGGTTGCTTCCTTGGGCTCCCGCCCCTATGTGGTCGGTGCCGGAGGGCCCCGGAGGGCGAGGTCGCCTGCGGCGGACGGGCCCACCGGGGCCGGGAGGCGAGGAATGACCACGGAACGAGCGGTGAAGGACGTGATCGTGCCGACGATCGCCAGCGATGGCGCTGGGGTGCGCCTCCGGCGCAGCATCGCCACGCCCCAGCTCGATCACCTGGACCCGTTCTTTCTCTTCGATCAGTTCGGCTCGGAGAACCCCGACGAGTATCTCGCCGGGTTCCCCATGCACCCCCACCGCGGCATCGAGACCGTCACCTACATGCTCGACGGCAGCGTGACCCACCGTGACAGCCTCGGGAACGAGGGGACGATCCACACCGGCGACGTTCAGTGGATGACCGCCGGCAGCGGCATCCTGCATGAGGAGATGCCGCACCCCGGGCCGCGTCGCCTCGACGGCTTCCAGATCTGGGTGAACCTTCCCCGCAAGCTCAAGATGACGACCCCGCGTTACCAGGACGTCCTGTCCGCGCAGATTCCCGAGGTCGTCTCCCGGAGCGGCGCCCGGGTGCGGGTGGTCGCCGGGAACGTCGACGGGATCGAGGGCGCGGTGCGCGAGATCTTCGCGGGCCCGTCCTACCTCGACGTGGCGCTTCCCGCCGGCGCCACCTTCGAGCAGCCGATCCCCCGCGGGCACACCGCGCTCCTCTACGTCTACGCCGGCCAGGTCGAGGTGTCCGGCAAGGCGGTCCCCTCGCCCCGGTTGGCCATCCTCTCCGATGGCGACCTCGCCCGGGCGCGCGCCCCGGCCGGCGACGCCCGCTTCCTGGTGCTCTCCGCGCAGCCGCTGGAGGAGCCGGCGGTCCGCTACGGCCCGTTCGTGATGAACACCGAGGACGAGATCCGGCAGGCACTGTGGGACCTGCGCCAGGGCACCTTCGTGAAGACCCGCCCCGCCCCCACCGGGCCCTGAGCTCTCCGCCGCGGGAGTATTCCGCGGGGCCGGCCCTGCACCTGCCTTGGCGACCTCGCCTGGTGGGGATTCCCCTGTCCCCTCGGCACACGAGCCCCGGCCGGGCGATGGCGCCGGGGGCTCCCGTACCATTCGCCGGCGCCACGGAACCGTGGGAATGGCGCGCCTCTGGAGCGGTAGGAAGATTCCCACCATGTCCCAATGCCGATGCGGAGATCACAGGTTGTGCGAAAGGTGTCAGGATCTGCGCTGCCGGTGCACGCCGTGCGCCTGCGTGGCGGGCGTGCCCACCAGCCTGCGCGCGCTCGAGGAGGTGGCCTTCTACGATCGCCACGGGTGCTCGCGCGCGGAGTGGGCGAGGCGCGAGCTGGAGCGCGGGCTGGGAGGCCGGGCCTACTAGTCACCTCTGGTGAATGACCTCGTGACCCGAGAGGGCGCCGACGGAGCGCCGCCGCTGGGGGATCGGATGACCACCATCCTGACCTACGACGTGTCCGGGAGGAAGCGGGAGGTTCGCGCCGAGATGCTGGCCCGTGGCTACCGGGACCGAGGGGGCCGCACCCTGTGGAAGGGCGAGATCGCCCTGGCCACCGCGCTGGAGGACATCGCCGCCGTGGCCCGGAAGCTCCGGGTCAAGATCCGGCGAGCGGTCGTCGTCCCCTCGCCCGCCGACTGCACCGCGCCGTAGCCGACCACCGGCCCGAGGTCCTCGCCGGTGGAGCGTCCCTCGATCGCCCGGGGCCTCATGGCACCGGCGCGATCACCTCGCAGCTCCCTCCGCAGATCTCGACCACCAGATCGGCGATCCACCGGATCCCGGCCTCCAACGCCGGGTACGGGACCGCCGCGCTTCCCTGCGCGTACACGACCATGCGGACCGTCTCCTTGGTGATCCGGGTCTCGGCGCACTGGCGAACGTCGAGCCGGCAGAGGATCTTCTCGTCGTCCATGGCGGCGTACTCGCCCTTCGCCACCGGGACGGGAGCGATCTCGCCGAGCGGTGTGTAGCGCTCCCCGCCCCGCGTCGTACCGATCCGGAGATCGCCCCTGACGTGGGCCAGATCGTGTGCGCCCAAGGACAGCCGGGTCACCGCCGAGACCAGGTTGTAGGCGTCCACCGCGGTGTTGATGTTGGGAAGCCGCCCCGTGGACCGGACCAGCTCGACCAGGCGCTGCGCGGGCGGAACGACCCCGGCGGCGCCGAGCCGAGCGTGGAGGGCCCGGTATCCTGCCAGAACCGGGTCCGAGGCGACCTCGATGGCGCGGATGGCCCCGAGCGCCTCCTTCTTGCGCTTCTCGAGCGGGTTGCTCCGGTTCGACACCCGCAGGCCCTCGAACACCGCGGCCACCGCGTCGATCCCCAGCGCCCGGACCCCTTCCTCCACGAAGAGCCGCATGCCCTATCTGTGTCGCCTCAGGCGCGTTGTTCAAGTCCCGAGGTCGCCGTGGGCAAGGCGAGCGCACGAGGAGGCGGACGGGCCGGCCCTCCCGAGTGGGGACCGGCGATCCGGACCGGAGCCAGGCGGGAGTAAGCTGCCCGGAACGACGGCGCAACTCCCCGGGAGCTCGACATGTCCATCGTCGCCCACCTGTGGCCGGCCATCCTCCTCTCCGCAGTCCTGGTCTTCGCCCTCTCGGCGGCCAGCCACATGGTGCTGCCCTGGCGCCGGAACGAGTGGGGACGCATCAGCGAGTTCGGCGCCCTGCAGGCGGCGCTCCGCGATCTCGGGCCGGGCATGTACGCCTTCCCGGCCCCCTCCGACCCCAAGCAGCAGATGTCGAAGGAGTGGATGGAGCGCTGGGCGAAGGGACCCTCGGGCTGGCTCACCCTGGCGCCTCCGGGTCCGGTACGCATGGGTCGGAACTTGGCGCTCTCCTTCCTCGTGTACCTGGTGGTGGGGTTCCTGGTCGCCTACGTGGCCGCCCACTCCCTGCCCGCCGCCCCGCGATTCCGGGCAGTCTTCCGGATCGTCGGTGCCGTGGGAATCATGAGCTACGGGGTGGGGACGATCTTCAACTCCATCTGGTACCACCGGCCCTGGCGGGCGTATCTCGCCGACCTCGTCGACGCTCTCCTCCTCGGGCTGGTCACGGCCGCCGTCTTCGGTGGGCTCTGGCCGAGGTGAGGTGAGCCTGGCCGCGGCGCGCGCACGCCGCGTCCTCCCGGAAGGTTGGCGAGTCACCTCCGCGCCCTCCCCGCGACGGGGGTGAGGGTTCCCTTCCGCTCGCCGGGTGAACCCCGGTGTGCCGGGCCCTGGTCCGCGTCGAGTCAGTAGGGCGGAAGGACCGACACCAGCGCGAGCGCGAACTGCGGGATCGGCGGGTCCTGCGCAGCCGCGGCGCCGCTCATACGCACCTCCCCCCTGAGGGAGGAGAGCTGCATCCCGCTCGGCGGGCATGCGTAGACTCCTCGGTAGGTGCCGCCGCCGAGGGGCATGTAGTCGAAGGCGCACGCGCCACCGTCGCTGTAGCCATAGAGTCCGGACCTCGACACGGTCACGTGCACGTTGCGCCCTGCGACCACGCCGTCGAGGCGGAGGAGATCGCCCCGGTGGCGAACCTCCAGGTGGCACCCGGTCCCGTCGATCCGGTCGGGCCCGACCTCGATCCCCGCGGGACGACCGAGGAGGGTGCCCGACCAGCTCCCGCCGCTGTCGAGGGACATCTCCACCCTGGAACCCACGACGTGCTCGGCATCGAACACGGCCTCCAGACCCTCGGAGGCGATGGCGCCGGTGGGGTGGAAGGGGATGACCGTGGAGCGCCCCGCCACCGAGGGGTGGCAGCCCAGTGCCAGGACCGCGATCTCCACGAGGATGCAGGGCCGGCCGTGCATGCCGCGAGGAGCCTAGCCCATCTCGAGGCCTCCGAGGCTGGTCCTGATCAGGCGGCGTGCACCTTCTCGCGCCCCCGGCGCCCCGCCCCTTCGCCTCCCCTCCCCCCCGCTCGACCGTGGCCCCTCCGGCCGGTGATCAGGCGCCGGCGCCCCTCCAGCTCCCCCTGCGCGTGGACCAGCCGCTCGTCGACCGAGAACATCTGCTGATGCAACAGGCAGGCGGCCCCGAAGGCCGTCCCCGCCGCGCCCAGCCGGGAGACCTCAATGGCGGGGAGCGGGAATCCTTCCAGGAACTCCTTGCGCATGTCCTCTCGCACCCGTTCGGCCACGTGCGGGTAGATCGCCGCCACCGATCCGCCGAGGACGATGCGCCCGGGGTTGATGACGTGGACGACCAGCGTGAGCCCGTGCGCCAGCCGCTGACCCCACTCGGCGGCGGTGCGCCGGGCGACCCGGTCCCGCGCCTCCAGCGCCGCCAGCAGCTGTGGAAGGTCGGCCGTGGCCGGGCCTCCGTTGGCCCGGTACCGGGCCAGGATCGCGTCCTTGCCGATGTAGGACTCGAGGTGCCCCGACCGGGGCCGCCCGGCGGTGAAACCCGCTCCGCCCAGAGGGAGCTGCCCGAGCTCGCCCGAGAAGCCGGTGGCACCGCGGAACAGCTCGCCCCCGATCACGATCCCGCCGCCGGCGCCGTTCTCGATGTCCAGGCACACCACCGTCTCGGTGGGGTTCGACGCCATGCCGTAGGTCTCGCCGATGGCCAGGGCGTTGGCGTCGTTCTCCACCAGCACCGGCAGCCGCCGGCCCAGGGCCTCCCGGAGGAGGTCCCCGAGCGGCACGTCCCTCCAGCCCAGCATCAACCCGTTCACCACGGTGCCGTCCCGGACCAGGGCCGGGATGGCAACGCACACGCCCTGGATCCGCCCCCGCCCACCCTCCAGCGACCTGGCCACGGCGCCGACCAGCTCGGCCACCCGCCGGGCGGTGAACGCCGGCGACCGAGCGCTGGTCCGGTACTCCACGGAGCGGCGCAGGAACGCCTTCCCGCCCAGGTCGATGGCCACCACGGCGATGTGGTCGACGCCGATCTCGACCCCCAGGAAGGTGGCGCTCCCCGAATCGAGCTCCACCACGATGCCGGGCCGCCCCGCCCGCGCCCGGGCGGCGCGCCCCGCCCCCCCGGAGCGCTCGCGCACCAGGCCCGCCGCCAGCAGATCTCGGATGATGTAGCCGACGCTGGCGCGGTTCAGGTTCAGCCTTCGGGCCAGGTCCGCCCGGCTCATGCCGCCCCTGCGGAACAGCGCGTTGAGCGCCCGCACCTCGTTCAGGTAGCGGATGGAACGGGGCGTGGCCACGGACTGTCGCTGTCCCTTCTGATCGACGAGGGGCGGGAACCGCCGCGGGGGCGGTCGGCCGCAGGGCCGCGCGCTTCGTCGTTCATCGCCGCCAGGGAGAGGCCCACCGCCAGCTCCCCTTCCTTGCCGATCGAGCCTAGCCCGCGGTCGTCCACGAAGCCAGCGCCGCGGGGATCCTGCTGGCCGGGGATCCGCTTGACTCGGATTTTGAAAGCAGACAGTCTAAACAAATTGAAGGGAATCGGGCCCGCCGGGGAGTTGCACGCCCTGGCGGCAGGGCGTTCGACCGCTGGCGGAGCACGAGCCGGGCGCGGTGCAGCGGAGGCCTCCCCGGGGCCTGTCACCACGGGGAGTTGGCAAGCCGGAAAGGAACGGAGCGATGAACAAGGTCGGCATGTTCTTCACGTACTGGTCGACGGAGTGGCTGGTCGACTTCCCCGCCGTGGCCCGCCGCATCAAGGGGCTGGGCTTCGATCTCATGGAGATCTCCCTTTCGCAGTTCCACGAGCTGCCCCCGGCCAAGAAGCGTGAGCTCAAGACGGTGGCCGACGACATCGGCTTGACCATCAGTTGCTGCATCGGCCTCAGGCCCGACCAGGACTTCGCCTCGCCCGAGCAGAGCGTTCGCGATCGGGGCGTGGAGTACGTGAAGGCCCTGCTCGACGACTGCCACATGCTGAAGGCGCCCGTCTTCTCCGGCCTGACCTTCTGCGCCTGGCCCGCCTCGCCCCCGCCGGGGATGAAGGACAAGCGGCCGTTCGTGGAGCGCGCCGTCGACAGCGTCCGGCGGGTCATCAAGGTCGCCGAAGGGTACGGGGTCATCTACGCCCTGGAGGTGGTCAACCGCTTCGAGCAGTTCCTGGTCAACGACCACCGCGAGGCACTGGCCTTCTGCGCCGCGGTCGACAACCCCTGGTGCCAGATCCAGCTCGACACCTTCCACATGAACATCGAGGAGAGCTCCTTCCGCGATGCCATCCTCGCCTGCCGCGGGAAGATCGGTCACTTCCACCTGGGCGAGGCCAACCGGTTGCCGCCCGGCGAGGGCCGCCTCCCCTGGGGGGAGATCTTCGGGGCGCTGAAGGAGTTGAAGTACCAGGGCACCATCGTCATGGAGCCCTTCATGCGTCCCGGCGGATCGGTCAGCCGCGACGTGGCCGTGTGGCGCGACCTGTCCGACGGCGCCACCGACGAGCAGCTCGACGTCCGCGGCCGGCGCGCACAGGAGTTCGTCCGCAGGATGCTCGCCTGAGGAGACCCGCCGGCAACCGGTAGGTAGAGGAACGGAGGCACGACATGAAGCAGGCGGTGATGACGGCGCCCGGCAAGATCGAGTTCCGCGACGTTCCGCCCCCGGCCCCTGCCGCGGGCCAGGTGCTGGTCCGGATGAAGCGGATCGGGGTCTGCGGCTCGGACATCCACGTCTACCACGGCAAGCACCCCTACACCTCCTACCCGGTCGTCCAGGGACACGAGGTCTCGGGCCTGGTAGAACGACTCGGACCAGGAGTGAAGGATTTCACGCCAGGAGAGCCGGTCACCTTCCAGCCCCAGGTGACCTGCGGCAAGTGCTACCCCTGCCAGCACGGCCAGTACCACATCTGCGACTCGCTCAAGGTGATGGGCTTCCAGACCGACGGGGCCGCCCAGGAGCTCTTCGCGGTGGACGCGGCCAAGGTGCTGCACCTGCCCCGGGGGATGAGCCTGGAGCACGGTGCCATGATGGAGCCGCTGGCGGTGGCGGTGCACGCCTTGGCCCGCGGCGGCGGAGCGGCCGGCAAGAAGGTGGTGGTGCTCGGCGCGGGCCCCATCGGCAACCTGGTGGCCCAGGCGGCCAAGGGGACCGGGGCCTCCGACGTGCTCCTCTCCGACGTCAGCGACTACCGCCTGGAGCTGGCGGCGCGCTGCGGGCTCCCCCGGGGCGCGAACCCCGCCCAGGTGGACCTGGGCCAGGAGATTCGGCGGCGCTTCGGGGAGAGCAAGGCGGACCTCATCCTCGAGTGCGTGGGCGCGCAGAAGACCATCGAGTCGGCGGTGGCCGTGGCGCGCAAGGGCACCGACATCGTGGTGGTGGGGGTCTACGGCGACAAGCCGGTGGTGGACATGGGCCTGGTGCAGGACCGCGAGCTCCGTCTCATCGGGACGCTCATGTACCAGGAACCGGACTGGAAGCAGGCCATCGCCTTGGTGGACGCCAAGAAGGTGAACCTCGAGCCGCTGGTCACCGATCGCTATCCCTTCGATCGCTACCTCGACGCCTACCACTACATCGAGGCCAACCGAGAGAAGGCCATGAAGGTGATGATCACCGTCGAGCCCTGAGCGACCGTTCGGGCCGCGGTGGCGACGTCGGCGATGGCGCAGCCGGCCCGGTGTGGCCCGGCCTCGCACCGCCGCCTCGGACGCAACGGGAGGTGAGCCATGTCAGAGATCTGGACCATGGGGGAGCTGCTGGTGGAGATCATGCGGCCCCGCCCCGACATGTCCCTGCGCGTTGCCGGCGAGTTCCTGGGGCCCTACCCCAGCGGCGCGCCGGCCATCTTCATCGACACGGTGGCCCGGCTCGGGCACGGGGCCGGGATGATCGGGGCGGTGGGGAACGACGACTTCGGCCGCTGCCTGCTCGACCGCCTGCGCAAGGACGGCGTGGACTGCCAGTTCGTGTCGGTGGCCGAGGGCGTGGCCACCGGGGTGGCCTTCGTCACCTACCGCTCGGACGGGTCGCGCCAGTTCATCTACCACATCGGCAACGCCGCCGCCGGCGCGGCCCAGGCCCCGGACGCCTCCGGCGTTGCACCAGCCCGGTACTTTCACGTCATGGGCTGCTCCCTGCTCGCGGGAGAGGCCTTCCGGGCGGAGATCCTCAGGGCGGTGGCCACCTTCTCCGAGCGCGGCGCCAAGGTCTCCTTCGATCCGAACCTGCGGGTCGAGCTGCTTGGGCCGCGCGGCCTCGAGGAGGTGGTGAAGCCAGTGCTCGACCGCTGCGCCGTGCTGCAGCCCGGCGTGGACGAGCTGAAGCTCCTGGCCGGCGAGGCCACCGTGGAGGCCGCGGTCCGACGCCTCTTCTCGAACCCCCGGCTCGAGGTGATCGCCCTGAAGCGGGGCGCCCAGGGCTGCACCATCTTCACCCGCCAGCGCAGCTTTGACCTGGGCGTCTACGCCATCGAGCCGGTGGATCCCACCGGCGCCGGCGACGCCTTCGACGCCGGGATCCTCTGTGGGCTGCTGGAGGGGAGGTCGCTGGAGGAGTGCGCGCGGCTGGCCTCGGCCGCGGCGGCCCTGAACACCGCTGCCTTCGGCCCCATGGAGGGCGACATCGGGCCCGCCACGGTGGCAGCGATGATGAAGCGCCCGCTGGCCTGAGGGTCCTCCCCTCGCCTCCGGCGACGGTCCCTGCCCGGGCTGGGCGGCGCCCCGCAGCGCCCGCCGCCTCTCCGCTCCCGTTGCTGGCCCTGCCCGGCGCCTCGTGACACGATTGGCATCCCATGAAGCGAGAGCAGATCTTCGTCGAGGAACGGAAGCGGGCGGTGCTCGACTTCGTGAACGAGCGCAAGCGCGCCACCGTGGCGGAGCTGTGCGCCCGGTTCGGCGTCTCGCCCGCCACCATGCGCAGCGACCTGCGCGACCTGGAGCAGGGGGGGCTCCTGGTCCGCACCCATGGCGGCGCCACCGTCAAGGACAAGGCCCGGTTCGAGCTCGACGCCCGCGCCAAGGAGGTCCAGCACGCCGCCGAGAAGCGCGCGGTGGCGCGTCGGGCGCTGGAGTGCATCGAGGACGGGGACGCCATCCTGGTCGACACCGGATCGACCACCCTGGAGCTGGCGGCGCTCCTGCAGGCCCGCCGGGACGTGACCGTGGTCACCAACGACCTGGCCATCGCCCAGCTCCTCGAGGACCACCCCCGCGCCACCATCCACCTCGTCGGCGGCGTGGTGCGAAAGCGCTTCCACTGCACCGTGGGCACGCGCGCCGAGCAGTTCCTGGCCGGGCTCCGGGTGGACAAGGCCTTCATGGCCGCCAACAGCTTCTCGGTGGCCTCGGGGGCCACCACCCCCGACCTGGGGCACGCCGAGATCAAGCGCCGGATGATGACCATCGCCACCAAGATCTTCCTCCTGGTGGACTCCTCCAAGCTGGGCAAGAGCTCCTTCGCCCAGTTCGCCCCGGCCGACGCCATCGACTGCCTGGTGGTCGACTCCATCGACCCGGCCGAGGCGCGAGCGCTGGAGGAGCTGGGGGTGGAGGTGCTCCTGGCACCGTCGGCCGAGCCCGGCGAGGGCTCGCCGCCGTCGCGCGCCGGCGCGGGGCACCGCTGACCCTCGGGGGCGGACGCCCGGATGGCGGCGGATCACGCGGGCAGCGACCCCCTCAGCCCCTCGCCTGGGTCAGCTCCTGCTGGGCCTGGGCCGCGGTCAGCAGGCGAGCCAGCTTGC
The DNA here is from genome assembly GCA_035541675.1 of Anaeromyxobacter sp. GTDB lineage: Bacteria > Myxococcota > Myxococcia > Myxococcales > Anaeromyxobacteraceae > Anaeromyxobacter. The sequence continues at coordinate 35,382 of DATKMW010000045.1, forward strand.
GCCCGAAGATGTCCAGCACCGCCCTCTGGATCTCCGGCCAGATGGTGGTGATGCCGTCGGTGATGGCGGTGACGCGGTACTCCCTGGTCGTGGCGGCGTAGACGGTGGCGGCCACGCACAGGTCGGCCAGCATGCCGGTCACCATCAGGTAGCGGACGTCGAGCGACCGCAGGATCAGATCGAGAGGGGTGCCGTAGAACTTGTCCAGGCCGTAGGCGCGGATCACCACCTCGCCGGGCAGCGGTCGGAGCTCGTCGATGGTGTCGGGCGACTCGGGGCCCGCCGTCCCGGCCAGAGAGTTGCCCGAGGGCAGCCCCCACCCGGTGGGCTGGCCCGGCGCGGGCTGGAGGTGCTCGGGGCCGAACGGGTCCTTGCGCAGGGTGGAGATGGTCGGGTCCGAGGTGAACTCGGTGAAGATCACCGGCAGGTGCGCTCGCCGGCAGTAGTCCACGAGCCCGCGGACCGGCGGGAGGATGTCCCAGGCGGTGGGCACGTACAGCGATGACTTCGGATCCATGAAGCTGCGCTGGAAGTCGATGACCAGGAGCGCGGTCCGCCGCGGATCCATGCGGTGCACCTCTTGGATGCGCGCGGCCTTCCGGGTGACGAGCTCTTCGTGGGTGGGCATGGCTGGAAACGATACTACGGCGTGTTGAACTCCCGGGTCGACCGGATACACTCGACAGGATGCCACCGCCAGCCGCCCCGGCGCCTGCCGCCCTGCTCGCGCGCATCGGGCGGATGTGGGACCTCTCCGGCCGCAAGCTCCGGGCAACCGAGGCCGCCTACGACGAGGCTCGCGGATCCCCGGTCTACACCGTGGAGGGGACCTGGACCTCGCGGGGCTGGACCGAGTGGACCCGCGGCTTCCTGTACGGCTCCGCCCTGCTCCACTTCGACGCCACCGGCGAGGAGGCGTTCCTGGCCGGGGGGCGGCGCAAGACCCTGGAGCGGATGGCCCTGCACCTCACGCATATGGGGGTGCACGACCACGGGTTCAACAACGTCAGCACCTACGGGGCCCTCCTCCGCCTGATGAATGAGGGGCGCATCCCCGAGGACCGCGGCGAGCGCGAGGTGTGTGCGCTGGCGCTCCGGGTCAGCGGAGCCGTGCAGGCCCGCCGCTGGACCCGGACCTCCGATGGAGGCGGCTTCATCTACTCCTTCAACGGGCCGCACTCGCTCTTCGTGGACACCCTCCGATCCCTGCGCGCTCTGGCCCTCTCCCACTCCCTTGGCCACGTGCTCCTGGAGGAGAGCAATCGACCGGTGTCCCTGCTGGAGCGCTTGGTGCAACACGCCCTGGCCACGGCGCGCTACGCCGTCTACTACGGCGAGGGCCGGGACGCGTACGACGTCCCGGGCCGGGTCGCCCACGAGTCCATCTTCAACGTGAACGACGGCTGCTACCGGTGCCCGTCGACGCAGCAGGGGTTCTCGCCCTTCACCACCTGGACCCGGGGCCTGGCCTGGGCCATCCTCGGCTTCGCCGAGGAGCTGGAGTTCCTGGCGAACCTGCCCGCCTCGGACCTCGGGCCGGTCGGTGGCAAGGGGGCGATCCTGGCCGTCCTCCGGCGTGCTCTCCAGGTGACCGCCGACTACTACCTGGCCAACACCGGCTCCGACGGGGTCCCGTACTGGGACACCGGCGCGCCCGGGCTCGCCGCGTTGGGCGCCTGGCGCGAGCGGCCGGCCGAACCGTTCAATGCCTTCGAGCCGGTCGACAGCTCGGCGGCGGCCATCGCCTGCCAGGGCCTCCTGCGATACGGAACCTGGCTGCGCGTGGCCGGCGATCCCGGCGGCGAGCGGTACGTCGACGCCGGGCTGGCGGTGCTCTTTCGGCTGCTCGAGGAGCCGTACCTCAGCGCGTCCGAGCGCCACCAGGGGCTGCTCCTGCACTCGGTCTACCACCGGCCCAACGGCTGGGATCACATCCCTCCCGGGCAGGCTGTCCCCTGCGGCGAGGCCAGCATGTGGGGCGACTACCACCTCCGGGAGGCGGCACTCCTCGCGCAGCGCATGCTGAGCGGCGGAGTGCCGCTCCGCTTCTGGACGGGAAAGGAGGCGCGATGATCGTCGCCGACCTCGGCCGCATCGCCGGGCGCGAGTACCCGGCGGGGAGGCGCACGCAGAACCTGGTGGGCGGCGCATCGCCCATCCAGGCGAGCGGGTTCTGCATGGGGTACGTGACCCTGGAGGCGGGTGGCGGGCAGGTGCCCTGGCACGATCACGACCAGGAGGAGGTCTACTTCATCGTCCGGGGCACCGCCGAGGCCTGCGTGGGCGAGGAGCGCCAGACGGTCACCACCGGCCAGGCGCTCTACGTCCCGCCGCGCACCTTCCATCAGCTCACGAACCTCGGCGACGAGCCCATGGTGATGCTCTACACCTACGCACCGGCCGGGGAGGTGGCGCACTGGCGCCAGGAGCTGGACGGCACCTTGCCCCGCGCGGGCCAGCAGGCCCCTCCGCTGCCGCCGGGAGCAAAGCCCCAGAGAACCGGTAAGGGATGGCCGAGATGAGCACCCGGACCGTGGGCCTCATCCTGAACGGCGTGACCGGCCGGATGGGTTCCAACCAGCACCTGCTCCGCTCCATCGTTCCCATCATCCGCCAGGGAGGCTTGCGGGCCGGCGACGACGCAATCCTTCCCGAGCCCCTGCTGGTCGGGCGCAGCGAGCCCAAGCTCAGGGAGCTGGCCCGGGCGGCGGGCCTGTCGCGCTTCAGCACCGACCTGGATGCGGCCCTCTCCGACCCGGACATGGAGGTCTATTTCGACGCCCAGGCGACCCTGGAGCGCGCCGCCGGCCTGAGGCGGGCCATCGCCGCCGGGAAGCACGTGTACTGCGAGAAGCCGACGGCCGCGGACAGCGCGACCGCGCTGGACCTGTATCGCCTGGCCCGCTCGCGCGGGGTGAAGCAGGGGGTGGTGCAGGACAAGCTCTGGCTGCCCGGGCTCATGAAGCTCGCCGACCTGCGGGCCCGCGGATACTTCGGGCGGATCCTCTCCGTGCGCGGGGAGTTCGGCTACTGGGTGTTCGAGGGCGATCTCGTCCCCGCCCAGCGGCCGTCCTGGAACTACCGCCGGGAGGAGGGCGGCGGCATCGCCCTGGACATGCTCTGCCACTGGCGGTACGTGCTCGACAACCTCTTCGGCCCGGTCAGGGCCGTCTCCTGCCTGGCGACCACCCACATCCCGGAGCGCTGGGACGAGCGCGGCCGCCCTTACGCCTGCACCGCCGACGACGCCGCCTACGCCACCTTCGAGCTGGAGGGGGGGGTGGTGGCCCACTTCAACTCCTCCTGGGGCGTGCGCGTGCGCCGCGACGACCTGCTCACCCTGCAGGTGGACGGGACCCTGGGCTCGGCTGTGGCCGGCCTGCGCGACTGCTGGATCCAGCCCTACGGCGCCACCCCGCGTCCGGTCTGGAACCCGGACGTCCCCCAGCCCATCGACTTCTTCGCCTCCTGGCAGAAGGTGCCGGAGCAGCGCCAGTACGAGAACGCCTTCCGCGCCCAGTGGGAGCTGTTCCTGCGCCACGTGGCACGGGACGAGCCCTTCCGCTGGACGCTCCTCGAGGGGGCCAAGGGGGTACAGCTGGCGGAGCTGGGGCTGGAATCTTCGCGGCGGCGCCGCTGGGTCGAGGTGCCACCCCTGGAGGGCTAGTGGAGCGGCGTGCGGCGCTGGTCACTGGTGGTACCCGGGGCATCGGCCTGGGCTGCGCCCAGGCGCTGGCCCGGGAGGGCTGGGACCTGGCGCTCTGCGGGGTGCGCGCTCCGGGCCAGGTGGCAGCGAGCCTGGAGGCCTTGCGCTCTCACGGTGGCGAGGCCCTCTACCTGCAGGTCGACGTGGGAGAGGAGGGGGCTCCGCAGCGGCTGGTCGAGGCGGTGCTCTCGCGGTTCGGCCGGATCGACCTCCTGGTGAACAACGCCGGGGTGGCCCCGGCGGAGCGGAAGGACATCCTGGAGGCCGTGCCGGAGAGCTTCGACCGCGTGCTGCGCACCAACCTGCGCGGACCGTACTTCCTCACCCAGGCCGTGGCCCGCGCCATGCTCACCGATCGCCCGCCGGCCGGCCTGCCGCGGGCCATCGTCTTCATCACCTCGATGTCGGCCACGGTGGCCTCGACCGACCGCGGCGAGTACTGCATCTCCAAGGCAGGGCTGAGCATGGCCAGCAAGCTCTGGGCCACCCGCCTTGCGGAGGAGGGCATCTCCGTCTACGAGGTGCGGCCGGGCGTCATCCGAACGGACATGACCGCCGGCGTGGCCGCGAAGTACGACCGGCGCATCGCGGACGGGCTCACCCTCCAGCGTCGCTGGGGCACGCCCGAGGACGTGGGACGCGCCGTGGCCATGCTGGCGCGCGGCGACCTCCCCTACTCCACCGGCCAGGTGCTGCTGGTGGATGGTGGGCTCACCGTGGAGCGGATGTAGCTGCCCCGGGGACGGAGCCTGGCCCTCGCTCCGGGTGCAGTCGAGAGCCGGGCCACCCCCCTCTGGGCGCAGCGCTCGAGCTGCCCTCAGCCCGAGCCTTCGAGGGATACACTGAGCCATGGACCTCTACTACGGCCGCAACTCGGGCAACTCCGCGCGCGCGATGTTCGGTCTCTTCGAGGCAGCAGCGGCCTGGACACCTCGCCGGGTCGACCCCAAGGCCCTGGAGAACCGGTCGCCCGACTACCTGGCCATCAACCCCATGGGGAAGATCCCGGCCTTGGTCGACGGTTCCTTCCGCCTGTGGGAGTCGAACGCCATCAACTGGTACGTGGCCGAGAAGCACCCGGAGTCGCGGCTCGTCCCCTCCTCCCCGCAGGGCCGGGCCTCGGTGCAGCGCTGGCTCTTCTTCCAGGCCGCCCACGTCACGCCCGCCTGCATGCAGGTCTACCGCACCACCAACGCACGGGTGCGGGCGTACTGGGGTACCCGGCCCGACCCGGCCGCGGCCGAGGCGGGCCGCCGCGAGCTCGACCGCTACCTCCCCGTCCTCGAGGCGGCGCTCGACGGGCGCGACTGGCTCGAGTCCGACTTCACCATCGCCGACATCGCCTACCTGCCCCACCTCGCCTTCGTGGCCGAGGGGGGATTCGACTTCGCCCCCTACCCGCGGGTCCACGCCTGGCTCGACCGCCTGGCCGCGCGCCCGGCCTGGCGCCGCACCAGCGAGCTGGTGTTCGAGGCGATCCCTCACGCCGGCTGAGGGCTGGCCCTCCCCATCGTCTGTTCCGCGCGCCGTCCGGCGAGGGCGTCTCCGGGGCGGGCCTCCTCCAGCCGGAAGGACGCGACCATGGCGGCCAACTCCTCTGCCTGCCCGGAGAGCTCGCAGGCCGTCGACGAGGACTCCTCGGCGCTGGCGGCGTTCTGCTGGGTGACCCGATCCATCTCGCGCACGGCCTGGGTGACCTTCTCGATCCCCAGCGACTGCTCGCTGGCCGCGGCGGCGATCCGCGCGACCAGGTCGGTCACCTGGCCCACGCTGCCGGCGATCTCACCGAGCTTGGCGGCGACCCGCTGGGCGGCTGCCTCACCCTGGCTGGCCTCCTGGACGGACTGGCGGATGCGCTCCTCGGTCTTGGTGGCGGCCTTCTTGGACCGAAGGGCCAGCGAGCGCACCTCCTCGGCCACCACGGCGAAGCCGCGCCCGGCGTCGCCGGCGCGCGCCGCCTCCACGGCCGCGTTCAGGGCGAGCAGGTTGGTCTGGAAGGCGATGTCATTGATGTCACGGATGATCTGCGCCGTCCCTTCGGCGCTGGCCTTGATCCGGACCATCGCGCTCTGGAGGTGCTCGACCGCCGAGGCACCCTCGGCCGCCGTGCTCCGCGCCCCCTGCGCCAGCCGGTCCGCCTGCTGCGCCCCCTCGGCGGTCTGCCGGGTGCCCCCGGCCACCGAGGCCAGGGCCGAGCCGGTGGTGTCGAGCGAGGCCGCCTGCTCCGAGGCACCCGCGGCCACGGACTGCGAGGAGGCGGCGATCTGGGTTGCGGCCGAGGAGACCTGCTCGACGGCCTGGGCCACCTGTCTCAGCGCGTCGTGGAGCGCCTGGGCGGCGCTGTTCACCGATGCGGCGATCCGGCCATGGTCGCCGTGATAGTGGGTCACCACCCTGGCGCCGAGGTCGCGCTCGGCCAGCCGCTTCAGCACGCCCGCCGCGTCGACGACCGGCGCCACCACGGCGTCCAGGGTGCGGTTGACTCCGTCGAGTGCGCCCCGGAAGGCCCCCTCGTGCCGGGAGAGGTCGGCGCGGGAGGAGAGCTGGCCCTTGACGGCCGCCTCCGCCAGCCGCTCGGCGTCGGCCACCAGGGCGGCGAGCGAGTCCAGGCAGCGGTTGACGCTGGCCTGCATGGCCACGATATCGCCCCGCACCTCGCCTTTGCGGCGGGGCGGGATCTCCCCGTGGGAGATGCGCTCCATGTACTCCGCCATCACCCGCAGCGGTCCGACCACCGCCTCGAGGGCCTCGTTGACGCCCTGGACGATGGCCCGGAACTCGCCCTGGTGCCGCCCGGCATCGGCCCGGACGCTCAGCTTCCCCGCCACGGCCCCCTCGGCCAGCTCTCTGGCGTCTTCGACCAGCGACCGGATGGCCCGGATGCAGGTGTTGAGGCTCCGCTTGAGCAGCTCGAAGTCCCCCTGGTAGTCGGCCGAGATCTCCTCCGGGATGTCGCCCCGGGAAATGCGGTCCACCGCGCTGGCGGCCACGCTGAGCGGCCCCACCACCGCGTCCAGGGTGTCGTTCACGCCCTGGACGATCCGGCGGAAGTCTCCCTGGTGCCGGGTGGCATCCACCCGTGTGGAGAGGCGGCCCTCCACCCCGGCGGCGGCCAGCATGCCCACGTCGGAGAGGAGGGCGTTGATCGCGTCGATGCAGTCGTTGAGGCTGGCCTTGATCACCTCGAAGTCGCCCCGGTACACCTCGCCGATCCGGGCGGGGACGTCCCCGCGGCCGATGCGCCGTACCGTCTCCACCGTCATCCGGATGGGCGCGGCGAAGGCGTCCATGGTCTCGTTCATGCCCGCGACGATGGGGCGGAACTCGCCATCCAGGTCGGCCAGCTCACCGCGAACCTGCAGCTGGCCCGCCAGCACCGCGTCGCGAAGCTTGGTCGTCTCCGTGACCAGGGCGGCCACCGTGCGCTGGATGGCCCGGGCCAGCCCCAGCCCGAAGAAGGTCATCAGCACCGCACCCACCGCGATGGCCGCGATCACCGCCACCGCCCCGCGCCGGGCCGCGGCGTGCCCGGCCCGGGTGCCGGCGCTGGCCTCTTCCCCGGCGGCGGCGATGAGCGTGGCCAGCGCCGTGTCCACCTCCACCTCCGCGGTGCGGGTCTGCTCCAGGAGCTCCGCCTTCTTCGAGCCCGCCTCGGCGAATCCCGCTCCGCCGTCGTTGCGGGCGATGGTGCTCACCTTCCGGGCCAGCGCCCGCCAGGCCTCCAGCTTGTCGGTCGCCTCCTGCCACTGCTTCTGGGTCGCGGCCGAGTGCGGGACCGCGGCGAAGGCATAGGAGCCGTCGTCGATCCGTTGCTGCGCATCGCGGAAGCCGGACGTGGCCCGCTTGCGCACGGCCTCGTCGGCGCCGGGCAGCAGCAGCGCGTTGAGGTGGCTGGCGGCACCGGTGACCGCCTGGTCGACGGCCCACAGCGCGTTGACGCTGGGCAGCCGCACGTCGCTCACCTCGGCGAGGTGCGCGGTGAGGTCGCGCCCGGTGACGAAGCCGACGCCGCCGATGACCAGCATCAGCGAGAGCGCCAGGAAGAGCGCGATCAGGATGCGCGCGCCGACCCTCAGCTTCCGAAACATCGTGGCCCCCGCTGCCCGCCTCGCTGCCGGGCGACCGATCTGGTGGGTTTCGACAGCCCCCCCGGGCGTTTGCATCGCCCGTACCGGGGCGAGCCCGGAGAAGCGGAGGCCTTCCCGAGCCCCTGGCGGGTCCGCAGGGCTCCGGGCCGACCCTGGGTCGAACGCGCCGGGTAGCTCGAGCCCCCGTCGGCACAAGGCGCCTCCAGAAAAGAGGAAGGGGGCCTCTCGGCCCCCTTCCGATCCACGTTCGGGGAACGAGCGGCTAGTACCCGTCGGCCATGTACTTCGAGACGTTGGCCGCGGTGATCACGATGGTCGGCTCGATGTTCATCTTCTCGAACTTCGCGCCCTGGAGGATCTTCTTGGCCATCGCCACCGCGCGGCCGCCCATGGTCGGCAGGTAGGACATGGAGGCGCCGTAGAGCGGGTCCTTGGCGGCCATGCGGGCGAAAGCCGAGTTGGACCCGCCCATGCCGGTGACGAACTGGATGTCCTTGCGGTTGGAGTTCTTGATGGCGGTGAGCGCGCCGACCGCGGACTCGTCGTCCTGTGAGAAGACGGCGTCGATGTGCGGGTAGGCGGGGAGGATGTTGGACATGGCCTTCAGGCCCGCCTGCTGGTTGAACTCGCCGTCGCCCTCGACCAGCACCTTGATGCCCGGGTAGTCCTTCTTCAGGACCTCCATGAAGCCGTTGTAGCGCGCCAGGTCGATGGGGATGCCCACGTAGCTGCGGAGGATGGCGATCTGGCCCTTCCCCTTCAGCCGATCCCCGATGTACTTGGCCGCGTTCCGGCCACACTGGGCGTTGTCACCGCCGTAGAAGACGGTGAAGTTGTCGTTCTCGATGGGCCGATCGATGACCATCACCTTGGTCCCGGACTTGAAAATCTCGTTGACGATGGGGGTCATCAGCGTGCCGTTGCCGGGCAGGACGGCGACCATGTCGTAGCCACCGGCCTTGAACGTCTGCAGCTGGTTCAGCTGATCGGCGTCGTCGACGGCGTTCTTGACGGTGATCTCGAAGTTGGTCGTGTCCTTCGCGACCTCATCGTTGATCGAGTCGAGCATCTTCGCCTGCCAGGCGTTGTTCGCCGGAGGCAGCGACACCGCGATCCGGAACTTCTTGCCGGCTGCCTGGGCCTGCGGCACCAGCACAAGGGCTGCGATCATGGCAAACAGGATCTTCTTCATCCGAGTCTCCTCCTCGAGAAGGTATGTCTCATCGCTGCGTCATCATTCACGGCCACTGCCCACCGGGCCTCCGACGTACGAGGGACCGCCCGCGGTTGGAACCCGACCGTGGGACGGCGCCGAGCATCCCGGAATTCACCTCGGCGCCAACCGGGGCCGGCGAGTCCCGGCTCCCTCGCCTCCTCAATTCGGGCCCCGGCGCCTCGCCGTCGGCCCACACCTCCCATCACCGGCCCCGGCTCTGCAGGAGCACGGCGAAGAGGATGACCGCACCCTTCACCGCGCCCGAGAGGTAGGGCGAGATGTTGAGCATGATCATCATGTTGTTGACGATCCCCAGGATGATGAACCCCACCACCGTGCCGACGATCCGCCCCTTCCCGCCGTTCAGGGAGGTGCCGCCGACGATCACCGCGGTGATGGCCTCGAACTCGTACTGCGCGCCGGAGCTGGCCGCGGCCACGGCCGCCATGCGCGACATCTCCATGGTGGCGGCCACGGCGGTGCAGACGCCCACCAGCATGTAGGTGAGGATGCGGATCCGATCGACCTTGATGCCCGAGTAGCGAGCCGCGTTCTCGTTTCCGCCCACCGCGAAGACGTAGGTCCCGAACTTGGTCCGGGTCAGAAGCACGTGGAACCCGATGGCCAGGATCAGCACGATTATGAAGGGGATGGGGACCTCGAGCAGGGATCCGTTCCCGATGCTGGTGAACTCGGGGATGGGGTTCCCCATGATGGTCGCGCCGCGGCAGAAGTACATGACCAGCGAGCGGGCCACGATCCCCACCGCCAAGGTGACGATGAAGGGGGGGAGCCGGGCCTTGGTGATGACGATCCCGTTGAGGAAGCCGAATGCCACCCCCACGGCCAGGCAGGCGAGGATGGCCAGCGGGAGGGGGAGCACCGAGCTGCCGTCGGGCCGGACCATGCGCTGCAGCAGGATCAGCGCTGCGCCCGAGGTGGCCAGCACCGGCCCCGAGGAGAGGTCGATCCCCCCGGCGATGATCACGAAGGTCATTCCCAGGGCGATGGCCCCGACGATCGAGGTGTTGCGCAGGATCTGCAGCAGGTTGTCGGGGTTGAGGAACCGCGGCGCCGCCAGCCCGCAGATGGCGATGATCACCCCGAAGACGACCAGGATGCTGTAGCTGTGCCACACGTTCTTCAGCCGCTCGAGCGTGCGGTTCTCCGAGGTGACCTCAAGGGCCTCCATGCTCACCTCCCGCACGTACGTCCGTGGCGCAGTACATGATCTTGGCCTCGGTCATCTCGGAGGCCCGGAGCTCGCCCGTCACCCTACCCTCGTGCATGACCAGCACCCGCTGGCAGACGGAGAGGACCTCGGGTAGGTCGGAGGAGACCACGACGATGGCCACGCCGCTCGCCGCCTGCTCGCGGATGATGCGGTAGATCTCCTGCCGCGCTCCCACGTCCACCCCGCGGGTGGGCTCGTCGAGGAGCAGCACCTCGGCGCCGGAGAGGAGCCACTTGGCCAGCGCCACCTTCTGCTGGTTCCCGCCGGAGAGGTTGGCGACGACCTGGTCCGGGCCGCTGCAGCGGATCCCCAGCTGCTGGATCACCCGGAGCGTGTTGTCCGCGGTTCGCCGCCGGCCCTTGAAGAACCCCGGGGTCTTCTGCCAGGTCACGTAGTTGGCGTTCTCGGCGATGTCGCGGCACAGGACCAGGCCGGTGTCCTTCCGGTCCTCGGTCACGAATCCCAGGTCGCTGCGGATGGCGTCCATCGCGTTCCGGATGGTGACCGGCTTCCCCTCGATGAGCACGCTGCCCGCCTGCGGCCGGCGGATCCCGAACAGCACCTCCATCAGCTCGGTGCGCCCGGCGCCCACCAGCCCGGCGAACCCCAGGATCTCCCCCTTGTGCACCTGGAAGCTCACGTCCTTGAGGAGGGAGTCGGTGATGCCTCGGGCCTCCAGCACGACGTCGCCCGGGTCCCCGGCGAAGTCGTTGGCACGCGTGTCCTTGACCTCGCGCCCCACCATGAGCGTCGCCAGGTCGTGCGGGGTCACCTCCTTGACGTCGCGGGTCGCCACCCGCCGCCCATCGCGCAGTACCGTCACCCGGTGGCAGACCTCTCCGATCTCCTTGAGGCGATGGGAGATGTAGACGATGGCCAGCCCCTGGGCGCTCAGGTGGGCGATGAGGTCGAAGAGGATGCGCGTCTCCTTGCCGGTGAGGACTGCGGTCGGCTCGTCCATGATCAGCAGATCGACGTTGAAGGAGATGGCCTTGGCGATCTCCACCATCTGCTTCTGGGCGATCTTGAGCTCGCGCACCCGTCGGCGCGGGTTGATCTTCTCCCCCAGCCTCTCGAGTAGCTTGCCGGCGTCCTCGTTCATGCGATCGAAGTCGAGGAACCCGCTGGGGCCGCGCGGCTCGCGCGCCAAGAAGATGTTCTGGGCCACCGTGAGCTCGTCCAGCAGGTTCAGCTCCTGGTGGATCATGGAGACGCCCAGCTGCTGCATGCTCATGGGACTCGCGCCACGGGGGACCACCTGCCCCTTGAGCACGATCTCCCCCGCGTCCGGCGCGTGGATGCCGGCCAGGATCTTCATCAGGGTGGACTTGCCCGCGCCGTTCTCGCCGCAGAGCCCCATGACCTCGCCGCGCTCGAGGGCGAAGTCGACGCCGTGCAACACCTCGACCCCGTAGAAGCTCTTGCAGATGCCCTGCATGCGAAGCGTGGTCATCGCGGTGCCCGGTCCCGGGAGGCGGCGGCGATTCTAGCCGCACGCTTTAGCGCTACGCCAGACAAACCTTCGGTATACGCGTGTTCTCTATTGCTTTATCGTCGAACGACGCCCTCCGTACCGCGTTCGCGGTACATGTGCTTCCGCCAGGTTGACGACCGTGAGCGATCGCATGCTCTCCCGTTGCCGAACCTCGCGCCACGGCCGCTCCCCGGCCCCTCGCCGGGGAGCGCGGGCCGGGCTAGGTGTGCTTCTCGGCCTCCGCCAGCTTCCCCTTCTTGAGCCGGATCTGCTTCAGCTCCAAGGTGTACTCCTTCTCGTGCGTGGCGCACCCCACCGGGATCTGCCGGATGAGGAACTCGATGCAGTTGTCGCAGCAGGTGCACCAGTCGATCTCGCCCTCCTTGCCCTCCTCGAGCTTGGCGGGGAGGAGCGGATCGGCCAGCGACTGCCTGCCGATCGCCACCATGTCGCACACACCCGACTTGATGTTCTTCGCCGCCCAGTAGGTGAGAGAAGCCTCCTCTCGCCTCACGCCGCGGAAGGGGTTCTTCCCGTCCCGGAAGAGCGAGTAGGCGGAGCCGATGAGCACCGTCTCCTTCTTCAACACCTTGCGCAGCTCCTTCTGGAACCAGAAGTGCAGGTAGGCGTAGTCGGGAATCCGCTTGTCCGGCTGGGTGAGGGCCAAGGTCAGCGAGGGGTTGCCCGCCGACTCGATGATGTACTTGGCGCCTCGCGCTTCCAGGCCCCGGACCAGGTCGCAGATCTCGGTGAGATCGATGATGGGTGAGTCGGGCTCCATGGTGCCCATGCCGCCGGGCAACCCTTCCCAGACCGAGATCTTGGACCCGACGATGAAGCCGGGGTCGTTGATCTCCTTGGCCACCCGCTCGTAGTACTCGTAGGCGAACCGGGTGCGGTTGCCCCACGAGCCGCCGTACTTCCACTTGCGGTCGTTGTAGGGGCGCAAGAGCTGCGAGCCGAAGTAGCCGTGGCAGAGCTTGAAGTCCACCCCGTCGGCCCCGCAGTCATGGGCCATCTTGGTGGCCAGGACGAACTGGTCGAGGATCTCGTCGACCTCCTCGTCGGTCAGGAGCCGCCCCTCGTACCCGGGGAAGGGCTTCACGCACACTCGCTCGGAGAACTCCGGGTTGGACAGCTCGCCCGAGTGCGTCAGCTGCCAGAGCAGCAGCGGCTTGGGGTTGATCCGCCGCACCTCCTTCACCAGGTCGCCCAGCCCTTTGGCATTCTGCGGGAGCGCCGTGAGCTGGTGCAGCCGCCCGCGGTTCTCGTCGACGACGGAGAGCGCCTCGACCACGATGACCCCGGCGTTCCCCCGGGCCAGCCGCTCGTACCGTCGGTAGGTGGTGGGGGTGGGGTTCCCGGCGGTGTCCGCGTCGCAACCCTCCATGGCGTTGATGACCAGGCGGTTCTGGGCGGTCTTTCCGCCCAGGGGAAGGGGGGTGAAGAGAATGGGATCCGTTGCCATGCTGGCTCCTTGACTGCACGTGTCGGGCGCGGTGGAGCCGCGCCGGTTCGAGACTCCTGTCCCCTGCGCCGGGGGGAGCGGCGCGGCCCGGCCGGACCGCTCCCCGCATCGTTCGCTACAGCAGCTCGCGCTTGCTGGACTCGGGGCTGACGAACACCTTGATGAGCTCCTTGTTGCTGCGCAGCTCCTTGATCGCCCACTCCAGATCGCCCAGGGGGACGATCATCGAGAACATGGGCTTGGGGTCGATCCGCCCGTGCTCGATCAGGGTGATGGCGTCGGTCCAGTCGTTGCCCACACCGGCGCAGGAGGAGGTGACCTTCTTCTCCCGCAGCACCAGGTCGAAGGGGGACACCGCCACCGTCTCCTGGTCCCCGGTGATCCCGAAGGCCGAGACCTGGCCGCCGGGGCGGACCATCTGGAACGCCTGCTCGTAGGTCTTCACCGTGCCCACCGACTCCACCACGTAGTCGGCGCCGCGCCCGCCGGTGAGCCTCCGCACCTCGGCCACCGGGTCGGTGCCGTCGCCGGTGTAGATGGCGTGGTCGGCCCCCATCCTCCGGGCCACCTCCAGCCGCCGCTTGTTGGTTCCGGTGACGATCACCGGGGCGCAGCCCCGCAGCCGAGCCAGGGCGCCGTGGAGGATCCCCAGTCCGCAGCCGATGATGGCCACCGAGCTGCCCAGGGCGGCGTTCATGGCCTTGGCCGAGTGGACGCAGCAGGAGACCGGCTCGATGAAGGCCGCCTCGGTGAAGCTGAGCTTGGCCGGGATCTTGTGGACCTGGGACCAGGGCGCCTTGACCAACTCGGCGTAGGTGCCGTCGATGTGGATGCCGAGCTGGAGGAACTCCGGGCAGAGGAGCTTCTGCCCCTGCTTGCAGTAGAAGCAGTGGCCGCAGCTCATGTTGATGTCGGCGGTGACCCTGTCGCCCGCCTTGAGCCCCCGGGCGTTGCGCCCCACCTGCTCGACCTCGCCGCAGAACTCGTGGCCGGCGATCATGGGGAGCCGGTCGGCCGAGTACTTGCCGGTGTAGATGGACCAGTCGGTCCCGCAGATGCCGGTGAGCTTGACGCGGATGAGCACCTCGTCGTCGCCGATCTCCGGGACGGGGACCTGCTTCACGGTGATGACCCCGGGCTTCTCGAAGACTGCTGCCTTCATCGTCCTGGCCATGGCCTGGTTCCTTTCCGCACCAGCTCAGTTGAAGAGGACGTCGTTCCGGCCCTCGTAGGGCTTCTCGATCATGAGCGGCTTGAGGAACTTGATGGTCTTGGTGATGCCGTCCTGTCGACTCATGGTGACGTCCTCGTGCTCGTAGCTCATGACGTAGTCGTAGCCGATCATGGCCAGCTCGGTGATGACCTTCTTCCACGGCACCGTCCCCCAGCCCGGGATCCGGAAGCGGAAGCCCCGGTCCAGCCGCTGCCAGTCGCCCTGGGGGATCATCCCCGAGCGCTTCAGGTTGTGGCTGACCAACTCGCCGTCCTTGGCGTGCACGTGGAAGATCTTCCCCCGCAGCGTGTCGATGAAGTTCTCGACGTCGATGCCCAGGTAGATCAGGTTGGCCGGGTCGAAGTTGAATCCGAACTCCTTGCGGTTGCCCATCAGCTCCACCGCGCGCACCGCGGTCCCGATGTCGTAGATGAGCTGGTTGGGGTGCGGCTCGTGGGCGAACTTGACGCCGTACTCGCCGAACTTGTCGAGGATCCGGCCCCAGCGCTCGACGAACTCCTGCTCCATGTCCGCCCAGCCCTTGGAGTAAGGAAAGGGGAAGAAGCGGCCGAAGTTCTCGCAGCCCACGAACCCGCACACCACCGGGACGCCCAGGGCGTTGGCCGCCCGGGCGGTCTGGATCATCCGCTCCGAGCCGAAGCGGATCTTCTCCTCCTTGGTCCCCTTGCAGAAGGCGTCGGTGTCCTTGCCGTAGGGGCCCAGGACCAGCTGGCTCTCGGTATGGTTGGAGAGCGCCGAGATCATCAACCCGTTGTCCTTGATCATCTTCAGCAGCTTGGCGGCGTTCCCGCCCTTGACGATCTCCGCGATGTCCAGGTGCGGGTTCTCGGAGAAGGCGGGTAGCTCCACCGCTTCGTACCCGTAGGACGCCGCCATCTTGCAGACCTCCTCGAGGGGCTTATCGAGGTACGTCGCCGCGAACAGTCCGATCTTCATGACCTTTCTCTCCTTCTCCACGGGAACCGATGTGGCTACACCCCGGAATCGATCAGCAGCTGGCAGATCTCGGCCTCGGCGGTGCGGGTCCGCTCGAAGGCCTTCATCAGGCGGGCGTAGGCATGGACGGCCTCCGGCCGCGGTTCGTGCACCGCCTCGCTCCGGTGGACGGCGTCGACGCGGGAGAAGTCCTTCCACAGCCCCACGCCCACCGCGGCCACCGCCGCCGCGCCCAGCGAGCCGGCGTCCTGATCCACGTTGGTCTTCACCACCCGCATGCCGAAGACGTCGGCGAAGATCTGCCGCCACAGGGCGCTGCGCGAGCCGCCGCCCACCAAGAGCATCTCCTCGTCGAGCCGCACGTAGCCCCGGAGGATGGCCAGCACCGCGCCCAGGTTCAGGGCCACGCCCTCCATCACCGCCCGGACCAGGTCGTCGCGGGTGTGGCGCAGGTCGATCCCGAAGAAGCCGCCGCGGACGAGGGGGCTGGGCTCCTGCGAGCTGCCGCCCGCCAGGCTGGGGTTGAAGAGCAGCCGGTTGGCGCCCAGCGGCGACCGGGCCGCCATCTCGTTCATGATCTCGTAGGGATCGCGCCCCGCCTGCGCCCCCGCCCCGAGGCCCAAGAGCACGTCCCGGGCCCAGCGGAAGGAGCTGCCGCCGGCGAAGATGCTGACCGCCGAGGTGAACAGCCCGGGGACCACGTGGGTGAACACGTAGGGCTTGCGGGCCGGATCGAGCACCGGCTCCCGGGAGCTGACCGCGATCCAGGAGGAGGAGCCCAGGGAGGTGTAGACCCGGCCGTCGGCGGTGTTCTTCGCCCCCAGCGCCATGCAGGAGTTGTCCACACCGCCGCAGGTGACCGGGAGCCCTTGCCGCAGCCCGAGCCCCTGGGCCGCCTCCGCGGTCAGCCCGCCCAGGACGGCGGTGGAGGCCAGGATCTCCGGGAAGATCTGGCGCGGCAGCCCGCTGGCGGCGACGAACTCCTCGCAGTAACCCCAGCGCTTCAGGTCGTAGACGCCCGACCCCGAGGCGTAGGAGAAGTCGGTGGCGGCTCGCCCGGTGAGCCGCAGGTTGACGTAGTCCTTGGAGCCCAGCAGCCAGCGGACCCGCCGGAACATCTCCGGCTCGTGCTCCCGGTACCACATGGCCTTGAAGACCGCGTAGCACTCGGCCGGGAACCCGTTGCCGGTGGTCATGTACCAGCGCTGGGGGTCGACACGGGAGAAGAACTCCCGGGTCTGCGCGGTGGCGCGGGTGTCCGACCAGATGGGGGTATGCTCGCGCAGGAGCGTCCCGGACCCGTCCACCGGCACGACCCCCAGGCTCTGCCCGGAGATGGCCAGCCCCTCGACCGCGCCCGGATCGCCGTCGGCCAGGAGCTGGCGAGTGGCCTGGACGATGGACCGCCACCAGTCCTCGGGCCGCTGCTCGTGCCAGCCGCCCGCCGGGTAGTGGGTGTCGTAGGGGATGAAGATGCTGCGCTGGCAGGCACCGTCCTCTGCGTAGAGGGAGGCCTTGGCCCCCCCCGTACCCAGGTCATATGCCACGATGCGGCGAGCCATGGCTCCGCTCCACTAGGCGACGCCGTGCACCGCAGCTCGCGCGACCGAACGCGGCTCCACCTCCACCCCGCCCCCGACGTGGGCCCCGCACTCGCGCAGGATCTCCACCGAGGAGTCGAGGTTCACGCCGAACCGGCTCACGCCCATCCGCAGCATGGCCACCACCGTGTCCAGGTTGCGAATGCTGCCGGCGGCCTTCACCTCGATAGCCGAGCCGACGTGGGCGGTGATGAGGCGGACCGACTCCAGGGTGGCGCCGCTGGGGGCCCAGCCGGTGGAGGTCTTGATGAAGGCCGCGCCGGCGGCGATGGCCTGATCGCAGGCGCGCCGGATCTCGTCGGGCGAGAGGTGGTGCACCTCGAGGATGGTCTTCACCGGGAGCGGGTCGGCCGCCTCGACCACCGCGCGGATGTCCTCCCGCACCTCGTCGATGCGGCCGGAGCGGAGCTTTCCGATGTTGATCACCATGTCCAGCTCCTGAACCCCGTCGGCGATCAGCTGCCGGGCCTCGGCCACCTTGATGGCGGTGGTGTGGCCCCCGGAGGGGAAGCCGACCGGCGCGCCCACCAGGATGTCCCTGTCGCCCTGGAGCTGCTCCCTGAGGAAGCGGACCCAGGACGGGAGGACGTGGACGGCGATGAAGCGGTGCTCCTTGGCGCGGTGGACCATCTCCAGGATCTCGCGCTCGCCGTGCTGTGCGCGGACCGCGCTGATGTCGATCATTCGGGCCAGCTTCTGCGGCGTGAGCAACATGGTTGCCTCGCGATCAACCTGCGCGGACGGGGCGCTGGACGGTGTGCACGCTGTATTCGTAGCGGGAGGCCACGATCCGCAGCTCGGCGCGCTCCACCGGGCGGCCGCGGGCGTGGGTGATGCGGCGGACGGTGAGCAGCGGGGCACCGGCCGGGATGCCCAGCGCGCGCCCCTCCTCCCGGCCGGCAGCCCGGGCCGAGATGAAGTCGGTGGCCGCCTCGATGGCCAGGCCGTACTCCGCTTCCAGGAAGGCGTAGAGCGACTGGATCCGTGAGGCCTTCTCCTCGATCCCCGGCGCCAGCTCGGGCACCAGGAAGTTGTCCATCAGGGCGATGGGCTTGCCGTTGGCCAGGCAGCGGCGGTGCACGTGGAAGAGCCGGCCGCCCTCCTCCACGCCCAGCTCCTTGGCCAGCGAGGCGGTGGCGGCGGCGGCGGCCACCTTGACGTCGCGATAGGTGACTTCGAATCCTTGCTCGCGCAGGGTCTCGGAGAACGAGGTGACGAAGTGCAGCTTCTGGATGGCCCGGAAGTCGAGGATCTCCGTGCCGCGCCCACGGCGGACCACCAGGAAGCCCTCGTCGATCAGCATCTCCACGGCCTTGCGAACCGTGGTCCGGCTCACCGCCAACAGCCGCCCCAGCTCCGGCTCGGGCGGCAGGAAGGCGCCCACCGAGTACTCGTGATCCTCGATGCGGCGCCGCAGGACGTCGTAGACCCGCAGGTAGTGAGGAAGGCGCTTGGCCACCCCGGGGTGGGTGGCGACGGGACGCCGCACGGCGGTCTGTGATGATGACGTCATGATGTCTGGACATCGCGAACTCTAGCGCCGCCCCGCCACGCCGGTCAACCCCTCGCCCCGTCGCGCGCCGGCCGGGTGGGAAGATCCCGGGATCACGCCGCCCCGGGCCCGGCCGCGGCCGGCCGGCCCTCGCGCCCCCGCCCCGTTCAGCCGTCGATGAGGGCCATGCTCCGGTCCGGGTACCGCTCACCTGCCGCGATGCCGCGCGGCGCAATCGCCTCGAGCCGCTCCAGCTCGCCCGGCGAAAGCGGCAGGGCGGCCGCGGCCAGGTTGGCCCGGAGGTGGGCCCGGGTCGTGGTACCGGGGATGGGGACCACGTCGGCCCCCCGCGCCAGGACCCAGGCCAGGGCCAGCTGTGCGGCGCCCACCCCGCGGGCGGCGGCGAGATCGCGGAGGCCATCGACCAGCGCCAAGTTGCGGAAGAAGTTGTCCCCCTGGAAGCGGGGCGAGGTGCGTCGGTAGTCTCCTGGCGGCAGGTCCTCGGGCCGGCGGAACCGGCCCGTCAAGAACCCGCGGCCCAGCGGGGCGTAGGCCACGAAGCCGATGCCCAAGGCGCGGACCAGAGGCAGGAGTTCCTCCTCCGGCTCGCGGCTCCACAGAGAGTACTCGGTCTGCAGCGCGGAGATGGGGTGGACCGCGTGCGCGCGGCGGACGGTGGCCGGGGCCGCCTCGGAGAGCCCGAGGAAGCGCACCTTCCCGGCGCGAACCAGGTCCGCCATGGCACCAACCGTCTCCTCGATGGGCACCGACCGGTCGACCCGGTGTAGGGTGTAGAGGTCGAGGCATTCCACGCCCAGGCGGCGCAGGGAGCCCTCGCAGGCGCTGCGGACATACTCCGGCCTGCCGCACACTCCCCGCTGCCCATCCCGACCGCGGATCTGGCCGAACTTGGTGGCCAGGACCGCGCCCCCGCGCCGGCCGCGCACGGCCCGGCCGACCAGCTCCTCGTTGGTGAACGGACCGTACATGTCGGCGGTGTCGAGGAGAGTGACCCCCAGTTCCAGCGCGCACTGGATGGTGGCGATGGACTCCTCCTCGTCTGCCGCCCCGTAGAACTCGCTCATGGACATGCAGCCGAGCCCCACCGCCGAGACGGCCAACCCCTGCCTGCCCAGGACTCGCTGTTCCATGCGCCCGTCCCTCGAGGCTGCCCCGCCCGCTCGCCCGCCGCCCTCGCCTTCGAGATAGCCGCTGCCGACGCGCCGGGTCAAGTCAGCGGGGCCAACCACCCCGCCGCCGGGGTCGAAAAACGGCTGGCCAGGCGGGCGGTTGGGTCCGGCCGCGGCCCTGGCTGCTCCTGCCGGCAAGGGACCCGGCCGTTGACTTCGCCCCGAATATGCTGTGACTGTAAACCAACGCGCGGATCGCCGACGATCCCCGTCCTTGCCCGCCGGACGCCCGGGCGCTCCGGCACCCTGGAGAGGAGAGGAGCCATGGCACGTCCCGTGACCCTGTTCACCGCGCAGTGGGCCGACCTGCCCTTCGAGACCATGTGCCAGAAGCTCGGCGCCTGGGGATACGACGGCGCCGAGATCGCCTGCTGGGGCGAGCACATGGACCCCCGGCGCGGGGCCAACGAGCCGCGCTACGTCGAGGGGCTGCAGTCGGCCCTGCGGGCCAACCGGCTCCAGAGCTTCGCCCTCGGTGCGCACCTGGCCGGGCAGTGCGTCGGCGACCCGCCCGACCGGCGCCTCGACGCCTTCGTCCCGCCGGAGTGCCGGGGGAGCCCGGAGCGGATCCGGGCCTGGGGGATCGAGGAGATGAAGTACACCGCCCAGGCGGCCCGGAACATGGGCTGCAAGGTGGTGACCGGCTTCATGGGGTCGCCCATCTGGCACGCCTGGTACTCGTTCCCGCCCACCACCGAGAAGATGATCGACGACGCCTTCAAGCTGGTGGTCGACCTGTGGACCCCCATCCTCGACGAGTTCGACCGCTGTGGGGTCCGGTTCGCGCTGGAGGTCCACCCCACCGAGATCGCCTACGACCACTACACCACCCGGCGGCTCCTGGCGGAGTTCAAGGGCAGGCCGACCCTGGGGTTCAACTTCGACCCCAGCCACCTCCACTGGCAGGGGATGAAGCCGCACCTCTTCATCCGCGACTTCGCCGATCGCATCTACCACGTGCACATGAAGGACTGCGCCGTGACGCTGGACGGGCGCTCCGGCATCTTCGGCTCCCACCTGCCCTGGGGCGACAACCGGCGCGGCTGGAACTTCCGCTCGCTGGGACACGGCGACGTGGACTTCGACAGCATCATCCGCGAGCTGAACGACGCCGGCTACCGCGGCCCCCTCTCGGTGGAGTGGGAGGACTCGGGGATGGAGAGGGAGCCCGGGGCCCAGGAGGCGCTGGCCTTCGTTCGCCGGGTGGACTTCGCGCCCTCCGGCTTCGCCTTCGACTCCAGCTTCTCGCGCTGAGCGGAGGGGCTGGCGTTGCCCGCGGGGGGAGCCCCCACCGCCACCCGGGTCAGCCGCCGGGGCGCCGGGCCACGTCGGCGAGCTGCGCCACGATTGGCCCCATCGCCCGCAGATCCTCCTCGGAGAAGGCGAGGCGGCCGGCCCGGGCGTTCTCCTCCGCCTGGGCCCGGTCGCGGGCCCCCACCAGCACGTGGGTGATCCCGCGCTGCGCGGCGGTGAGCGCGATCACCACCTGGGGGACGGTGGCCCGGTACTTCTCGGCGAAGGGCCGCAGCTGGGCCACGGTCTGGTTGATCCGGGCGATGACTTCGCCCTTGAAGAGCGGGTTGTCCCGGCGGGTGTCCCCCTCCGGGAAGCGCCGGTCCGGGGAGATGGCGCCGGTGAGGAGCCCCTGCTCCAGGGTGAAGTAGCTGAGGATGGCGATCCGGTTGGCGACGCAGTGGTCGACCAGCCCGCGCTGCTCGATCCCGCGATCGAGCAGGTTGAACTTCTCCTGGGCCGAGGCGATCGGGCCGTAGCGCTTGAGCTGCTCCACGGTGACGTTGGAGACGCCGATGGCCCGGATCTTCCCCTGCTGCTTGAGCCGGAGGAGGGCCTCCATGGTGCTCTCGATGGGCGTGGTCGCCTCCTGCCAGTGCGTCTGGTAGAGGTCGATCACGTCGGTGCCCAGGCGGCGGAGGCTCTCCTCCACCTCGTAGGTGATCCCGTCCGGACCGAGGTACTTGTGCACCCGGTACTTGGAGGCCTGGTCCCGCGGGCTCCGGTCGTCGGCGTGGGTGAAGAACTCACCCCGGTCGGTGTTCCACCGCAGCCCGACCTTGGTGGCGATGAGGACCCGGTCCCGCCTCCCCCGCAGGGCCTTGCCCACGATGGTCTCGGCCAGTCCGAATCCGTAGATGGGGGCGGTGTCGATCAGGTTCACCCCCAGGTCGATGCTCGCCTGGATGGCCTCGACGGCCTTGCGCTCGTCCGTCCCGCCCCAGAACCAGCCACCCATGGCGAAGGTCCCGAGCCCGACCACCGAGGCCCTCAACCCGCTGGTGCCGAGCTCCTTCAGCGCCATCTCCGCACTCATGTGCCCCTCCGCTAGGGAAGCGATCCGCGCCGGCCGCTACACCAGGTCCACGCTCAGGCCGAAGGCGCGGGCGGCCAGGCCCAGCTCCACCCGCCGGTCCCCAGTGGTGAAGATCTGGTGGTGCGAGTAGAGACGGTCCATGAGCGCCCGGCCGTCGCGCACCTTGACGATCCCGCCGTTCCGGCAGTCCGACCCGGGGTAGTTGGCATAGCCCTCCAGGACCGCCGGGATGACCTGGAGGGTCTCGAGCTTCGGATCGAGCTTGGCCATGGTCACCGGCCCCACCGGCAGGCGGGCGTCGATGGCGGTGGCGTCGTCGTCGACGATGGCCAGCACCTTGGGGCGGAGCTTCCACTCGCTCGACATCCGCTGCGGGAGCAGCCCGAAGTAGCCGCAGTGCGCCACCAGTGCGTGGTGCTCCGGCTCGGCGATCTCGGGGAAGGAGGCGATCTTCTCGTGCTTCAGCGCCGCCATGCCCATGAGGAACGGGTAGACGTTGCTCATCATCACGTCGCCCTGAAGCGACTCCCGCACGATGTACTCGGTGAGGAGGGACATCGTGTCCGCCTCGCAGGCCCAAAGGAGCCCGGTGTCCTCGAACAGCCAGTTCCACGCCAGGCAGGGAGTGCTGTTCGAGTGGAACGACTCGTTGAGGCAGTTGATCCCGGCACCGCGGACGTTCTTGTCGCCGGCGATCTCGTCGCGAATGGCCAGGTAGAACTTGGCTGCGGCCTTGAGGGCCGGGGACGAGGCGTCGGTGGGGAACGGGCGGGCGCGCAGCACCTCCTCCGCGGCCCGGTCGGGGAGGGCCTTGGCCCGGGCGCCCAGCGCCTTGAAGCTGCGCTTCTCGACGCGCAGCCCGAACCGCTCGCGCATGCGGTCGGTGCACTCCTGCTCCCACCAGTAGAACCGCTTGAAGATCGACGCCTGCATCCCCTCGCCCGGGTCGTCCTGGAAGACGAGGAAGGTGGCGCCGCGCAGCGCACGCCGGGCGGCCAGCGCCCGGCAGGCCACCTTGGCCTGCTCCGGGGTGTAGGGGGTGAAGACCTGGGCGCCCTCCGCCTTGAGGAGGCTGACGATCTCCCAGTCCCACATGGCCACCGTCCCGAACTCCGAGGTCATCACCAGGAAGGGACGGTCGATGGCCAGCAGCTGGGCCTTCTGCTTGAAGGCGTCGCCGACGAGCTGCGGGAAGAGCACCGCGTCCGCCTCCGGCAGCGGCGCCCCCGTGGCGACCGGGGGCAGGATCTCGGCGTCGTCGGCCAGGAGCTTGGCGAGGTTGGCGAGCTGGGCGCCGTAGTCGGCGTCCATGCCGGACTTGAAGAAGACGGGTACGAGCCGGGCCCTCATTGGTGCCTCCAAGGAGACGAAAGTTCCGTATCGCCTGTACTCTGCCACGAATCGGCAGCATTATACAATCGTGTCATGTTGCTTTACTGCCGTTTTCCGCGTACGGTGCGCCACGGCACGGTATCCCGTAGCGTGAGCCGCCCGCGACGGCCCAAAGGGCCCCGGCGGGCGAAAGGTTCGTGAGAGGAGGCACCACATGAAGGTCGGGATCGACAGCTACTGCTACCACCGGATGTTCGGGGAGGTGTACGACGACCAGAAACCGCCGCCGCGCAAGCTGACGCTGGAGCAGTTCATCGACCGCGCCAAGGAGCTGGGCGTGGACGGGGTCTCGCTCGAGTCGTGCTTCATCCCCCGCTTCGATGCCGGGTACCTCTCCGAGATCAAGGGCAGGCTGGACGCGGCCAAGTTCGACCGCGTGTTCGCCTGGGGCCACCCCGACGGCCTGGAGGGCGGGCGCAACGAGAAGGCCTTCGACGACATGTTGAGGTCGTTGGAGTACGCCAAGGCCATCGGCGCCGACGTCATGCGGGTGTGCGGCGCCAGCCTCATGTTCCGCAACCAGCCGCACAAGCCCATGCTGGAGAAGCTGACCCGGATGTTCCAGACGGCCGCCAAGCAGGCCGAGAAGATGGGCATCAAGATCGCCGACGAGAATCACATCGACTTCGACTCCGACGAGATGGTGCAGCTCATCCAGGACGTGGGCTCGCCGAACTTCGGGATCAACTTCGACACCGGCAACTTCATGCGGGTGCAGGACGATCCGGTGGAGGGGATGAGGAAGCTGGCCAAGTACACCTTCGCCACCCACGTGAAGGACCTGAAGCCGATGAAGGGCGTGTCGGTGAAGAGCTGGCACTTCTTCGCCTCGACGCCCACCGGCGACGGCTACGTCGACAACCTGGCGCTGGCCAAGCTCCTCAAGGACGCCGGCTACAAGGGCTTCCTGGCCATGGAGATCGACTTCCTCCACCCGGACTACAACGAGGATGAGGACGCCGCGGTGGCCAAGAGCGTCAAGGAGCTGAAGCGCATCGCGGCGGCGGTGGGCTAGGGAGCGCGCCATGAAGAAGCTCAACGTCGCCCTCATCGGCCACAACTTCATGGGCAAGGCGCACAGCAACGCCTGGCGCCAGGCCAAGTACTTCTTCGACGTGGCGGCCGAGCCGGTCCTCAAGGTGGCCTGCGGGCGGAACGAGGCCTCGCTCAAGGAGTTCGCCGCGCGCTGGGGCTGGGAGCGGACCGAGACCGACTGGAAGAAGGCGGTCCGATCCGACGACGTCGACATCGTCGACGTCTCCACCCCCACCTACCTGCACCACCCCATCGTCCTCGAGGCGGCCAAGGCCGGGAAGCACATCTTCTGCGAGAAGCCGGTGGCGCTCACCTTCCCGCAGGCCAAGGAGATGTACGAGGCCGCGGAGAAGGCCAAGGTGAAGCACTTCCTCAACCACAACTACCGGCGGGTGCCGGCGGTTCGCCTGGCCAAGCGGCTCATCGACGAGGGCAAGGTGGGGCGGATCTTCCACTGGCGGGGGACCTACCTCCAGTCGTGGATCGTGGACCCCAGCTTCCCCCTCACCTGGCACCTGCAGAAGGAGACGGCCGGGTACGGGCCGCACGCCGACCTCGGCTCGCACAGCGTCGACCTGGCCCGCTACCTGGTGGGCGAGATCCGCTCCGTGACCGGGATGACCAGCCACTTCATCGCCGAGCGGCCGCTCCCTGGCGCGGCGGCAGGGACCTTCACCGCCAAGGCCGGGGAGGCGGCCGGCAAGGGCAAGGTGACGGTCGAGGACGCCTCCTTCATGGTCGCCGAGTTCGCCAACGGCGCCCTGGGATCCTTCGAGGTCACCCGCTTCGCGCCCGGCAGGAAGAACTACAACGTGTTCGAGATCTACGGCGAGAAGGGCAGCATCCAGTTCGACTTCGAGCGGATGAACGAGCTGCAGTTCTTCTCCGCGGCCGATCCCGAGTACGCGCAGGGGTTCCGCACCATCCTGGCCACCGAGGGCTGCCACGACTACATCGCCCACTGGTGGCCCCCGGGCCACACCATCGGGTACGAGCACGAGTTCGTCCACGGGGTGGTCGACTTCCTCGACGCCATCGTGAACGACAAGAAGATCGACCCCAACCTCTACGACGGCATGCGGTGCGCCGAGGTCCTGGACGCGGGGATCCGCTCCGCCGCCACCGGCGCGCGGGTCGGCATCGGCTAGGGCCGCAAGAAGAGGCAGGTCGGGCGGGGCGGCGCTGCCGTCCCGCCCTTCCCTTTTCTGCCGCTTGTCGAAGCGTTGTCGTTTCAGGACCCATTCGGGCCTATTTCGTGTCCCAGCGCACCATTCCGGCAGGTTTTGCGCGTATAGCGACAGAACTCGCTTATCAAAACGCTTGACGAGGGCGGGTGGGTCCCCTAGCATGCTGCGCGGCATCCGGTACTCCTCGGGTGCAGGGCGCAGGCAGGGCCGGGGAGAGTTCCGGGGCAGCCGCGGCGTGCAGCGCGCGGGAGGCGGGCATGCAGATAGTCTCGTTCCTCGGGGGCGCGCAGGGCGGGGCGAGCCCCCTCGGCTCGCTCGTCGGCCAGGCGCTCCGCCGACACCGAGGCCTGCTCGCCGCCGTGGCCGCCCTGGTGGTGGCCGCGCTGGCCATCCACCTCGCCACCGGCATCAACTTCTTCAAGGCCACCAACCTCCTCAACATCGCCCGCAGCTTCTCCATGCTGGGCGTGGCGGCCATCGGGCAGACGGTGGTGATCGTGGGCGGTGGCCTCGATCTCTCGGTCGCCGAGGTGGTGTCGACCTCCAACGTCATCGCCGCCACCTTCATGGCCGGGCACGACGGGATGCTCTTGCCGGTCACGCTCCTGACGCTGGCCTTCGGGGCGGCCATGGGGGTGGTGAACGGCCTGCTCGTCACCCAGCGGAACGTCCCGCCCTTCGTCGCCACCCTCGGCACCTCCATCGTGCTCCGCGGGGCGCGGCTCATGTGGACCAAGGGCCTGCCGCAGGGGCGCATCCCGGCCAGCCTCAAGGCCCTGGGGACCGGCAGCACCCTGGGCGTGCCCAACCTCTTCTTCGTGTTCCTCTTCTTCGCCATCGCCATGGTGGTGGTGCTCGGCCACACCGGCTACGGGCGACGCCTGTACGTCGTGGGCACCAACCGGGCGGTGGCCATCCTGAGCGGGATCCGGGCCGACCGCGTGGTGGTGGGCAGCTACGTGGTCTGCGCCGCCTGCGCCGCGCTGGTGGGGGTGCTGCTGGGCGGCTACACCGGCATGTCCGACCAGAAGATCGGCGAGGGCTACGAGCTGGACTCGATCGCCGTCTCGGTGCTGGGCGGCGCCGCCATCGGCGGCGGGAGTGGGGGGGTGGGGGGGACGGTCCTGGGGGCGATCATCATCGTCGTCCTGACCAACCTGTCCCTGCTCATGGGGTTCCCCATCCAGAGCCAGATGGTGATCAAGGGCGCGGTGATCGTGCTGGCGCTGTGGATCAACGCGCACCGCGGAAGGTGAAGGCGGGCAGGCCGCCGTCGCCCGAGGGCTGCGGCGATTTCTCGTAGGAGGAGGACAAGATGGCACGACTGGTTCGGTGGTCCCTGGCAGCGATCCTGGTGGTCCTCGCGGTCGGCTACGGCCCGAGCGCGCTCGCGGCGCCCAAGAAGAGCGGCATCGTCATCGGCTTCAGCAACGCCGGCATGGGCGACTCGTGGCGCCAGTTCCTGGTCGCGAACTTCAACGCCGAGGTGGCGAAGCACCCGGAGATCAAGCAGGCCTTCATCACCCAGGCCGACGAGAAGCCGGAGAAGCAGCTGGCCGACATCGACGACCTGCTGGTGAAGAAGATCGACGTCCTCATCGTCTACCCGACGGTGGCCGACGCCATCATCCCTGCCATCGAGAAGGTCTATGACCGCGGCATCCCGGTCATCGTCTTCGGCGGGAACATCGCCACCGACAAGCTCACCTCGCTGGTGACCCAGGACCTGGTCCAGTTCGGCCGCGCCCAGGCCAAGTGGCTGGCCGAGGAGCTGAAGGGCAAGGGCAACATCGTCATGCTCTCCGGCATCGCCGGCAACACCACCGCGGAGGACCGCCTGGCGGGCGCCCGCGAGGTGTTCAAGCAGTACCCGGGCATCAAGATCCTCGACCACCAGTACTGCGATTGGTCCCCCCCCAAGTCCAAGGGGATCATGGAGGCGATGATCCAGGCCTTCCCCCAGATCGACGGGATCTGGGCCGACTCCGGCCTCATGTCCTGGCCGGCGCTGCAGGCGCTCGATGAGGCCAAGCGTCCGCTGGTGCCGTCCACGGGGGATCAGCTGAACGGCTACACCAAGTTCCTGGTGGCCAACAAGGTGCGGGGCTACGCCTATCCCATGACCACCCAGCTCTCCGGGGAGGCGGTCCGGCAGGCGCTCAAGGCCGCCAAGGGCGAGAAGGTCGAGAAGAAGGTCACCATCAAGATCGACGGCTACGGCCCGGACAAGATCCAGCAGCTCACCAAGCCCGACCTGTCGGACTGGTGGTGGATCGGCGACGACCAGATGCCGGCCCAGTTCCTGCCCAAGCTGTAGGCCTGCGGCGCCCGGCGGCCCCCGCCGCCGGGCGCCCAAGCGGAGGAACACATGGACCCGGCCCCGGTGCTGCGTCTGGAGGGGATCCGGAAAGGGTTCCCGGGAGTGAAGGCGCTCGACGGCGTCAGCCTCGAGCTCCACCGCGGCGAGGTCCACGCGCTCGTCGGCGAGAACGGCGCCGGCAAGTCCACCCTGATGAAGATCCTCTCGGGCGTGTACCAGGCCGACGAGGGGCGCATCCTCCTGAACGGCGCCCCGGTCGCCTTCCACAGCCCGCACCAGGCCCAGCTGGCCGGGATCTCCATCATCTACCAGGAGTTCAGCCTCATCCGCGGCTTCGACGTGACCGAGAACGTGTTCCTGAACCGCGAGCCCACCCGCTGGCTCGGCCACCTCGACCGGCGAACGGCCCGCGAGCGGACACGCGCGCTGCTGGAGGAGATCGGCATCGAGCTCGACGTCGATCGCAAGGTCGGCGAGCTCTCGGTGGTCCAGCAGCAGGTGGTGGAGATCGTCAAGGCGCTCTCGGTCACCGCCTCGGTCCTGATCATGGACGAGCCCTCGGCGGCCCTCACCGACAAGGAGCTCAAGAAGCTGTTCGAGATCATCCGCGCGCTCAAGGCTCGCGGGGTGACGGTCATCTACATCTCGCACATGCTGGACGAGATCTTCCAGATCGCCGACCGCGTCACGGTGCTCAAGGACGGAAGGGTGGTGGGCACCAAGCCCGCCGCCGAGCTCGACAAGGACCGGCTGGTCCGGATGATGGTGGGCCGCTCCATCGAGGACTACTACCCGGCGCTGGCCGGCGACCGCGGGGAGCCGCTCCTCGAGGTGCGAGGCCTGGGGAAGCGCGACCAGCTTTCGGATGTGGACTTCCAGCTGCACAGGGGCGAGATCCTCGGAGTGGCCGGGATGGTCGGCGCCGGCCGGAACCTCCTGGCCCGCTGCCTGCTCGGCCTGGAGCGCCCCGATCGCGGACAGATCCGGGTGCGCGGCCAGCCCTTCGCGCCCAGCGGATTCGGGGAGGCGATGGCAGCCGGGCTCGGCTTCATCGCCGATGATCGCAAGGCCCTGGGCATCCTGGGCCCCATGACGGTGAAGGAGAACGCCACCGTCGCCAGCCT
Organism: Anaeromyxobacter sp.; assembly: GCA_035541675.1. GTDB lineage: Bacteria > Myxococcota > Myxococcia > Myxococcales > Anaeromyxobacteraceae > Anaeromyxobacter. The sequence goes on from DATKMW010000045.1 coordinate 64,408, forward strand.
CCCCTCCTACCTCTCCCTCGGCTTCTTGCGGCACGCCCGGGAGGCCAGCGACACCCGGAGCCAGGTCGAGCGCCTGGCCATCCGCGCCGCCGGCATCGGCCAGACGGTGGAGACCCTCAGCGGCGGGAACCAGCAGAAGGTGCTCTTGGCTCGCTGGCTCCTGCGTGAGCCCGAGGTGTTCGTGATCTCCGAGCCCACCCGCGGCATCGACGTCGGCGCCAAGGCCGAGATCTACCGGATCATGCGGGAGGCGACCAGGGCGGGGAAGGCCATCCTCATGATCTCCTCGGAGCTGACCGAGGTCATCGGGATGTCCGACCGGATCCTGGTCATGCACGCGGGGCGCATCCAGGGGACGCTCGACCAGCGCGAGCGCCGGGCCACCGAGGAGGAGATCCTGTCGCTGGCGGTGGGGCACGTCTACTCGATCCGCGCCGGAGGGGCTCCGCATGCAGGCTGAGTCGGCCATCCCGGCCAGGCGCCGGATCTTCCTGCACGTCCTGGCCGACCCGGCGGTGCTGGTGTGGGTCATCCTGGCAATCCTCGTCGGCTGCTGTGCCGTCGCCTCGCCGCTGTTCCTCGAGCCGGAGAACCTGAAGAACGTCTTCCTGGTGCAGTCCACCGGCCTGGGGCTCGCCACCCTGGCCCAGGCCATCGTGGTCCTCTCCGGGGGCATCGACCTCTCGGTGGGCGCGGTCCTGTCGCTGCTCACCTCGCTGGCCGCAGGGCTCTACCGCTCCCACCCCGGCCTGCACCCGCTGGGCGTGGTCGTCTACCTGGTGGCCCTCGGCGCCGCCACCGGGGCGGTGAATGGCTTCGTGGTGGTGCGCATGAGGGTGACGCCCTTCATGGCCACGCTCGCCACCATGTCCCTCTTCCAGGGAGCGGTGCTGTTCTACGCGCCGCGCACCATCGGTGGCATCCCGCGCTCCTACCGGTTCATCTCCGACGGCACCGTCGCGGGCGTGCCCTTCAGCATCCTCCTCTTCGCGGTGGTGCTGGCCGCCTGCTACACCCTGCTCCGCGAGAACCGGCTGGGGCGCCACATCTACGCGGTGGGGGCCGATCCCTACGTGGCCGGCCTCTCGGGGATCTCGGTCCGGCGCACCCGGTTCCTCGCCTACCTCATCGCCGGCGTGCTGGTGGGGATCGCCGCCTCCTTCATGACCGCCCGCATGGGCGGGGGAGGGCCCAAGGTCGGGGTGGGGTACGAGCTGGACTCGATCACCGCCGTGGTGATCGGCGGGGTGAGCCTGGCGGGCGGGGCCGGGAGCCTCCTGGGCACCTACGCCGGGGTGCTGATCATCGGGGTCTTCTACAACCTCATGAACCTGCTGAGCGTGAACGCCTACCTGCAGATCGTCCTCAAGGGGCTGGTCCTGGTGCTGGCCGTGTCCTTCTACGCGAAAAGGAGAGTGTGAGATGGCCGTTGAATGGCTCGCGAAGCCGATCCGCATCGGGCGCAAGACCGCGCCGAACCGCATCGTCTACCAGCCCACCGAGAGCAACAACTGCGACGCCGAGGGGAGCCCGACCGCCTATACCCTGCGCAAGTACCAGGCGCTGGCACGGGGGCGGCCCGGCATCCTCCACATCGAGTCGATCGACGTCACCCACCGGACCCAGGCGCGGTCGAACCGGATGTCCATCCTCGAGCACAACATGCCCGGGCTGGAGAAGCTGGTGGCGGAGATCCGCCGCATCAACCCGGAGGTCCCCATCGTCTTCCAGCTCAGCCATGCCGGCCGGCTGAGCGACCCGACCTTCAAGCCGCCCATGTACGTCTACCGGCCGGCGGGAACCGACGTCCCCATCATGACCCTCGCCGACATCGAGGCCACCCGCGAGGAGTTCGTGGCCGCGACCAAGCGCGCCTGGAAGGTGGGAGCGGACGGGATCGACTTCAAGCAGGCCCACAGCTTCATCGGCGACGACTTCCTCCACCCGGCCAACACCCGTCCCGACCAGTACGGCGGCAGCTGGGAGAACCGCACCCGCTTCTTCCGCGAGACGCTGGCACGCATGCGCCAGGAGGTCCCCGATCCCGACTTCCTCATCGGCTCGCGCATCACGCCGTACGAGGGGCTCCCGGGGGCCTTCGGCACCGCCGGCCCTCAGGACGTGGTCGAGGATCTCTCCGAGCCCATCGCCTTCGCCAAGCTGATGGAGCGCTCGGGAATCAACTTCATCAACGTCTCGGCCGGCTCGGCCGCCGGGAACCTCGAGTTGCTCATGCCCACCGTGGCCTATCCGGAGGGCGTGTACCGCCATTTCGGCTGGACGCGGGTCATCAAGGCCGCGGTCGGCATCCCGGTCATCGGCTCGGGCTACAGCCGCCTGAAGAACGGCGACGAGTCGCTCCACGTCGCCAACCGCGAGCAGGCCAGCTTCGCCCACTGGGCCGAGCGCAACCTGCGTGACGGGCACACCGATCTCGTCGGGGTCGGTCGACAGTCGATCGCCGACCCGGACTTCGCGCGCAAGGTGGTGGAGGGCCGCCTGGGCGACGTGAACTGGTGCACCACCTGCCAGGAGTGCACCATGCTGCTCGGAGCGAACCAGCGGGTGGGCTGCACGCTCTACGACAAGGAGTACAAGAGCCTCCTGCAGAAGCACTGACCCGGCTCGGCCCGGCCGCGCCTCCGAGAGGGCCCGCTCCCTTCGTCCAGTGCGAGGCGGGGCCCCCTTGAAAGGCTCGTCCGGGTTTCGGTGCGACGATAAATCAACACCAAATGATAGTCTTGCCTTTACAAACGACAGTAACGCGATAGCATCGGACGCGATGATGCTCGGAAACCTAGGTATAGCGGTCGTCGGATCCGGACGCGCTGGCATGATCCACGCCCGGAACTTCGCCTCCGGCATCGACGGCGCCCGGCTCGTCGCCATGGTGGATCCCGTGGCCGAGGCGCGCGCCGCGGCGCTGCGGGAGCTGGGCCTCGACCGCGGCTACGGGGACTACCGGGAGGCGCTCGCCGACCCGGCGGTTGGCGCGGTGGTGGTGGTGACCCCGACCGCCACCCACCGCGAGATCGTGGTCGCGGCCGCCGAGGCAGGGAAGCACGTCCTCTGCGAGAAGCCCATGGCGATGACGGCCGAGGAGTGCACGGCCATGATCGCCGCCTGCGACCGCGGCCGGGTGAGGCTGCAGCTGGGGTTCATGCGCCGCTATGCCCGCGACTTCGTCGAGGCCAAGGCTGCCATCGACGCCGGCGCCGTCGGCGAGGTGGTGCTGGTGAAGTCGCACACCCGCGGGCCGAGCGTGCCCCAGCCCTGGATGTACGACATCGCCAAGAGCAACGGCCCGCTGGCGGAGGTGAACAGCCACGACATCGACGCCCTCCGCTGGTTCGCGGGCGACGACTTCGCCGAGGTGTACGCCATCGGGGGCAACTACCGCTGCCCCGAGGCCCGGAAGGAGCATCCGGACTTCTACGACAACGTGGCCATGACCATCCGCTTCCGCCGTGGGGCGCAGGGGATGATCGACGGCGCCCAGGGGGTGGGCTACGCCTACGACGCCCGCCTGGAGGTGGTGGGTACCCGGGGCGTCCTCCTGGTGGGCGCCCTCCAGGCGTCGAGCGTGGTGATCTGCGGTAGCGACTCCCGGCTGGTGTCGCCGGCGGTGCGGAGCTGGCGCGACCTCTTCGCCGACGCCTACCGCGAGGAGGACCGGGCCTTCGTCCGGTGCGTCCTGGAGGACCGCCCGCCCACCCCCTCGGGCCGCGACGGCCTCGAGGCGGTCCGGGCGGTCAATGCGGGCAATCGTTCCATCGCGACCGGGCAGCCGGTCAAGCTGTAGGAGCGCGAAATGAAGGCGGCCAGGCTGTACGCGAAGGACGACTTGCGGGTCGAGGCGGTCCCCGATCCCGCCGCGGGCGCGGGCGAGGTCCTGGTCCGGGTCCGGGCGGCGATGATCTGCGGGACCGACCTCCGCATGCTGGCCAACGGGTCCAAGGTCCTGCCGGTCACGCTGGGCCACGAGCTGGCCGGGGTGATCGAGGAGGTCGGCCCGGGCGTGCGAGGCTACGCGCGCGGCCAGGCGGTGGCGGTCGCCCCCAACTACGGCTGCGGGGTGTGCGACCAGTGCGTGGCCGGGCGGACGCACCACTGCGCCTCCCTCCAGGCCATCGGCATCCACCTGGACGGCGGCTTCGCCGAGTACGTCCGGGTGCCAGCCGCGGCGGTGGCCCAGGGCAACGTCTGCCCCGTCCCCGACGGGCTGTCCTTCGCCGAGGCGGCCCTGGCCGAGCCGTTCTCCTGCGTCTACTCCTCCTTCGAGCGGGCTCACCTGGTCCCGGGCGACGCGGTGCTCGTCATCGGCGCCGGGCCCATCGGCCTCATGCACGCCAAGCTCTACGCCATGGCCGGCGCGGGCATGGTGATGATCCACGACCTGAACGAGCAGCGGCTGGCGGTGTGCGCCCGGGAGGATCCCACCTTCGTGACCCTGGGCCCGGACCGGGTGAAGGAGCGGGTGCAGGAACTCACCCGCGGTCGCGGGGCGGACGTGATCGTCACCGCCGCCTCCAGCGCCGCCACCCAGCAGCTGGCCTTCGCCCTCCCGGCCCTCGACGCGCGGGTGATCTTCTTCGGTGGCCTCCCCGCCGGCAAGGAGGTCGTCCCCCTCGACACCAACGTCATCCACTACAAGCAGATTACGGTGACCGGCACCACCCGCCAGAGCCTGGCCCATTACCGGCAGTGCCTGCGCATGCTGGGGAGCCACCGCCTCTCGCTGCGCGGCGTGGTCACCGCGGCCTTCCCCCTCGAGCGGGCCGCCGAGGCCTTCGCCACCGCAGCCCGCGGAGAAGGTCTCAAGTCCGGGTTCGAGCTGGCGTGAGGTGAGCCATGGGCCGCGACGTCGTCATCGGGGTCGACATCGGCACGCAGGGTACCCGGGCAGCGCTCCACGCGCTCGACGGGGCGCTCCTGGCCGAGGCCGACGAGGCGTCGAACCTCGTCCGTCCCAAGCCGGGGACGGTGGAGGAGGACCCGGAGCGCCAGGTCGGCTCCGCCTGCCGCACCATCCGGACCTGCCTGGAGCGGGCCTCGGTGTCCCCGGCCCGGGTGGCGGCAGTGGCCATCGACGGCCAGATGGCCGGGATCCTCGGCGTCGGGGCTGACGGCCGCGCGGTCACCCCCTACGACTCCTGGCTGGACACCCGCTGCGCCCCCCACATCGAGGTCATGCAGGGGCGCGCCGGCCGCGCCATCCTGGAGCGCACCGGCAACGTCCCCAGCATCAACCACGGCCCCAAGATCCTCTGGTGGCAGCGCGAGCGCCCCGAGGTGTACGCGCGAGTGGCTGCCTTCGTCCAGCCCGGCGGCTACGCCGCCATGCGGCTGTGCGGCCTGGCCGGCGGGCAGGCCTTCGTCGACGATACCTACCTCCACTTCTCGGGCTTCGCCCGCAACGCCGAGCGCCGCTGGGATCGGGAGCTGTGCGCCGAGTTCGAGGTCGATCCCGGCAAGCTCCCCCGGATCGCCAGCCCGCTCGAGGTGGTGGGCGCCCTGACCGAGGAGACCGGGCGCGCCTCGGGGCTCTTGCCGGGCACGCCGGTGGCGGCGGGCCTGGGCGACACCGCGGCCTCCTTCCTCTCCTGCGGCGCGGTGGAGCCCGGGATCTGCGTGGACGTGGCCGGAACCGCCTCGGTGTTCGCCGCCACCACCCCCGCCTTCGCTCCCGACCTCTCGGCGGGGATCATGGGCTGCGGCCGGTCGGCCGTGCCCGGGCTCTGGCACCCCTATGCCTACATCAACGGCGGCGGGCTCAACCTGAACTGGTTCGTCGACCAGCTCGCCTCCCCGGGGGTCGGCTCGCTGGCGGAGGCCGTGACCCGGCTCGACGCCGAGATCGCCGGCCTGGAGCCGCGCCTCGACGACCCGTACTTCATCCCGCACATGGAGGGACGGGTCATGCCCAGCGCCCCCCACATGCGCGGCGCCTGGTTCGGGATCACCCGCGCCCACGGCCGGGCCCGGCTGTACCGCAGCCTCCTCGAGGGCGTGGCGCTGGAGTACGCGCTCTACCGGGACGCCGTCCTGGCCTCGCAGCCCGGCCTGCGGCTCACCGAGCTCCGCGCCACCGGCGGGGGGGCCCGCGACGCCGCCTGGAACGCCCTCAAGGCCGATCTGCTGGACATGCCCCTCCTGGCGGTGCAGCGCGGCGGCGGGGCACCCATGGGAGCGGCGCTCGTCGCCGCCGCCGCGGTGGGGGCCGTCTCCGACCTGGCGGCCACGGCGCGGAGCTGGGTCAAGCTCGGCCCGGCGGTGCGGCCGACCGGCCGGCACCGCACCGTCCACCGGGCCCGCATCGCCCGCTACGCCTCCCTGCTCGGCGCGCTGGACGACCTGTCGCGCCAGCCGATCCCGGGAGCCGAGGAGAACGCGCCGTGAACGTCCAAGAGCTCACCCCCGCCCACAAGCCCAGCTTCTACTTCGTCGGCGTCACCACCGGGAAGTCCTCGATCATGCGCGTCTTCCCGCGCTGGGCCGAGTACCTCGGGCTCGGCGACGTCGAGATCCGCGGAATCGACTGCAAGTGGCACGACGACCCGGAGGTCTACCGCAAGGTGGTCGCCTTCCTGAAGGGTGACCCGCTCTCTCTGGGCGGCCTGGTGACGACCCACAAGATGGACCTGCTCGAGGCGGCGCGCGGCCAGTTCGAGTACCTCGACCCCTACGCCGAGCTCCTGGCCGAGATCTCCTCCATCTCCAAGCAGGACGGGAGGCTGTGCGGGCACGCCAAGGACCCCATCACCAGCGGGCTTTCCCTGGAGGCGTTCCTCCCGGCGGGCCACTGGCAGCGCACCGGGGCGGAGATGTGCCTGCTCGGCGCCGGAGGGTCGTCGCTGGCCCTCACCTGCTATCTGATGCGCCAGAAGCCGCGCAGCGAGTGGCCCAACCGCATCGTCGTCACCAACCGCAGCCCCAAGCGGCTCGCGCACATGCGCGAGGTGCACAAGGGCATCAACCCCGGCATCCGGTTGGACTACGTCCTGGCCGAGACCGCCTCGAAGAACGACCAGGTGGTGAACGCGCTCAAGCCGGGCTCTCTGGTGGTGAACGCGACCGGGCTGGGGAAGGACGCCCCCGGGTCTCCGCTCACCGACGCGGTCCGCTTCCCGCAGGACGGCCTGGTCTGGGAGTACAACTACCGGGGTGAGCTGGTCTTCCTCGATCAGGCGCGAGCCCAGGAGCGCTCGCGCCACCTGACCATCGAGGACGGCTGGGTCTACTTCATCCATGGCTGGACCCGCGTCATGGCCGAGGTGTTCCACCGCGACATCCCCACCAGCGGCCCGGTGTTCGACGAGCTGTGCCGCATCGCCGCAGCCGTTCGCTGACCCACCCGAGGATCCTCTATGTCCACGTCCAGCCAGGCCGTCCCCGCCCCCCTCCCCACGCCCCAGGATCTGATGCAGCCTTTCTCCGCGCTCATCGACCTGGCCGAGGGGGCCATGACCGACTTCACCCGGCGCACCGAGCGCCGTGCCTCCTCCATGCGCGGGCACTACCAGGACGGCGCGGCGCTGGAGCGGCTCGTCGCCCAGGGCGACCCGCTCCACTACGAGGTGTTCGAGAAGCCGGTCCCCGAGGCCTACGGCCACAACATGTACTGCATCTCCCGGCTCGAGCCGGGGCTGGTCGGGGACGAGTACTTCATGACCAAGGGCCACTACCACTCGGTCATCCAGACCGCGGAGATCTACCTGTGCCTCCGCGGGCAGGGCTACATGGTGATGAAGACCAAGGACGGCCGCTTCGCCGCCGAGCGGATGGAGCGCGGCCGGATGGTCTACGTGCCGCCCTTCTGGGCACACCGGTCGGTGAACACCGGCAGCGAGCCTCTGGTCTCCTTCTGCGTCTACAACGCCGAGGCCGGACACAACTACGGCGACATCGAGACCGAGGGCTTCGTCAAGCGCGTGCTGCGCGAGGGCGGCAAGCCGGTGATCAGGTAGGAGGGGGGGCGCGTGGAGAAGGTGATCGTCACCCCCCGCTCGCTCTCCCGGGGCGGGCACCCGCTCCTGGAGCGGCTGGCTGCGGCGGGGTACGAGCTGGTCTTTCCCAGCCCCGGCGCCCAGCCCACCGAGGCGTTGCTCCTGGCGACCGTCGGGGAGGCGGTAGGATACCTGGCCGGCGTGGAGCGGGTGAGCGCGGCCGTGCTCCACCGGGCGGCCCGCCTCCGGGTGATCAGCCGGAACGGAACCGGGGTGGACAACATCGACCTGGAGGCCGCCGCGGCGCGCGGGATCGTCATCCGGCGGGCCGAGGGAGCCAACGCCCGCGGCGTGGCCGAGCTAGCCTTCGGCCACGTGCTCTGCGCGGCGCGCGGGATCGCCGCCGCCGATGCCGAGCTCAAGGCCGGTCGCTGGACGCGTGCCAAGGGCTTCGAGCTGGAGGGCCGGACCCTGGGGCTGGTGGGCTGCGGCCGAATCGGCAAGCTGGTGGCCCGGTTCGCCCTGGCCTTCGACATGCGGGTCTTGGCCCACGATCCGTTCCCCGACCGATCCTTCGCCCCCGCCCCGACCTTCGCCTGGGCCTCGCTGGACCAGGTGCTGCGCGAGGCGCAGGTCCTCTCGCTGCACTGCCCGCCCTCTCCGGGCGGGAAGCCGCTGCTCGACGCCACGGCCATCGCCGGGCTGCGCAAGGGCGCTGTGGTGGTGAACACCGCGCGCCAGGCGCTGGTCGACGAGGCGGCAATGGCCGCGGCCCTGGCCGAGGGACGGGTGGCCGCCTACACCATGGACGCCTTCGATGAGGAGCCGCCCGCCGACCTCGGGTTCGTCCGCACCCGAGGGGTCCTGGCCACTCCCCACGTGGGCGGGTTCACCGACGAGAGCGTCGACCGGGCCACCGCCGTCGCGGTCGAGAACCTGCTCGACTCTCTGCGAGGAGCCGGTGCGTGAGCGGGCCGCGCCTCACCACCGCGGCGGCGCCGCTCCCCCGGCGGCGGGCCGGCGCGGCCGCGGGGGCGACGCTCTCCGCCTGGTGGCTGGGACAGGCAGGGTTCCTCATCGAGGGGGGCGGCGTCCGCCTGGTCGTCGACGCCTACCTCTCCGACACCCTGGCGGTGAAGTACCGCGGCACCCCCTATCCGCACGTCCGGATGATGCCGCCCCCGGTCGAGCCCGGCGACCTCCGCGACCTGGATCTGGTGCTCTCCACCCACGGGCACACCGACCACCTCGACCCGGGCACGATCGGGCCGCTGGCCGCGGCCAACCCCGCCTGCCGGTTCGTGGTGCCCGCCGCCCACGCAAACCTGGCCGTCTCCCGCGGCGTGCCGCCCGATCGGCTGGTCCCCGCCCACGCCCTGGTGGAGCTGGAGGTCTCGGGCGCCCGGGTCCTCGCCCTCCCCTCCGCCCACGAGGAGCTGGCCGTCGACGCGGCGGGCGACCACCTCTTCCTGGGGTACGTGGTGGGCCTGGGCGGCGTGCGCGTCTACCACTCGGGCGACTGCGTCCCCTACCCGGACCTGGCCCGCCACCTCGCCGCCCGGCCGCTGGACCTCCTGCTCCTGCCGGTGAATGGTCGCGACGCGCGGCGGGCGGCCGGCGGCGTGCCCGGCAACTTCACCCTGGCCGAGGCGATGGACCTCAGCGAGACGGTGCGGCCTGGGGCGGTCATCGGCCACCACTTCGGCATGTTCGACTTCAACACCATCGATCCCCGGGCCGCCCGCGCGGCCGTCGCGGCGCGGGAGAGCCTGCCCCCATTCCTCCTCGCGGAGGCGGGGGTCCGCTACGATCTCTGGCCGCGGTCCGTCGGGTCCGCCGGCCGAGGAGGTGCCCCCGGGCCATGAAGCGGGAGCAGGCCTTCGTCGAGGAGCGCAAGCGGGCGGTGCTCGCCTTCGTCGAGGAGCGTCGGCGGGCGACCGTCACCGAGCTCTGCTCGCGCTTCCAGGTGTCGCCCGCCACCATGCGCAGCGACCTGCGCGACCTGGAGCGCGAAGGGCTGCTCTTGCGCACCCACGGCGGCGCCACCGTCAAGGACAAGGCCCGGTTCGAGCTGGAGACGCGCGAGACCCTCGTGCGCCACGCCGCGGAGAAGCGCGCCCTGGCGCGCCGGGCGCTGGAGCAGATCGAGGATGGGGACGCCATCCTCCTCGACAGCGGCTCGACCATCCAGGAGCTCTCGGCGCTCCTCGAGGCCCGCCGCGACATCACCGTGGTCACCAACGACCTGACCATCGCCCAGCGACTGGAGGACCACCCCTCGGCCACCATCCACCTGGTGGGCGGGATGGTGCGCCGGCGCTTCCACTGCACCGTCGGGACGCGGGCCGAGCAGTTCCTGGTCGGCCTCAAGGTGGACAAGGCCTTCATGGCCGCCAACAGCTTCTCGGCCGAGTCCGGCGCCACGACCCCCGACCTGCAGCACGCCGAGATCAAGCGGCTGATGATGGCCATCGCCACCAAGGTCTTCCTGCTGGTGGACTCCTCCAAGCTGGGCAGGAGCTCGTTCGCCCAGTTCGCCCCCGCGGACGCCATCGACTGCCTGGTGGTCGATTCCCTCGACCCGTCCGAGGCGCGCGCGTTGGAGGAGCGAGGGGTGGAGGTGCTCTTGGCACCGCCGGAAGCCGACACACACGGAGGGTCGAGCTCATGAGCGACGTGGTCAGACGCATCCGGGCGGCAGGCATCGTCCCGGTCATCAAGCTGGAGCACGCCGAGGACGCCCGCCCGCTGGGGAAGGCGCTCCTCGAGGGCGGGCTCCCGGTGGCGGAGGTGACCTTCCGCACCGCCGCGGCGGCGGGCGCGATCCGCCTGCTGCGCGAGGAGTACCCTGCCCTGCTGGTAGGCGCCGGGACCGTCCTCACGCCCGCCCAGGCCGACGCGGCCATCGCGGCCGGCGCGGCCTTCGCGGTGACACCCGGATTCAACCCTCGGGTGGTGGACCACTGCCTGGCCAAGAACCTCCCCGTCGTGCCCGGCGTGAACTCGCCCAGCCAGGTGGAGCAGGGCCTGGAGCGCGGCCTGTCGCTGCTCAAGTTCTTCCCGGCCGAGGCCTCGGGGGGCGTGAAGATGCTGAAGGCCCTGCACGGCCCCTACGCCGAGGTCTCGTTCCTGCCCACCGGCGGGGTCGAGCCCGCCAACCTCGCCTCCTACCTCGCCCTCCCCTACGTCGCGGCGGTGGGCGGGAGCTGGATGGTGAAGGAGGACCTGCTCGCGTCCGGCAGGCACGCCGAGGTGGCGACCCTGTGCGCCGAGGCCGTTCGGCTCGTCGCCTCGCTGCGCGGCTGACCGAGGGGCGACCGGGCGACGACCCTTCTGGTCCTTCCTCCACCGATCACGATCGCCGCGCCATAGTGGCATCGCCGCGAGGCCCCTCGGGCATCGAGGCGGCCGCCACCCCGCCGACTCCGGGCCGCGGGAGACCGCGGCATTACGAGCGTTCCTCCCCGGTACCGGATGGCTCGACTGGCGAGTTATGCCATGGTCCACGATTACTGGCTTTCGCATCCCCCGCCTGCGTTCCGCCAAGAGCGCCCTCGCTTCCTCCGCAGGCCCATGGATTTCCGTTGACACCCATGCCCGGAAATGTTGAGGATTCGCCCGTACTCGGCGAGGACTTGGGAGATGTCGCAGAGGGACCTCACCCTGGCGATCGATGTCGGCACGGGCAGCGTCCGCGCGGCGCTGGTCGATGCCAACGGATTTATCGCTGCGTTTGATAACCGAGAGCACGAACAGATCGTCCCCCGGTACGGCTGGTCCGAGCAGCGGCCGGCGGAGTGGTGGAGCGGCGCCAAGGCGAGCATCCGGGGCGTGCTCGGGAAGGTCCCGGGCGCACCCTCGCGCGTGGCCGCCGTCGCCGTCTGTGGCCAGATGCACGGGACGGTGCTGCTCGACGAGGACGGGCAGCTGGTCCGCGAGACCGTCCCCCTCTGGAACGACAAGCGCACCCAGGATCTGGTCGCCGCCTTCCGCGACCGGCACCCGGCAGACTCGTACCTGCCGCTCACCGCCAACCCGCCCGCCCCCGCCTGGCCCGGCTTCAAGCTGCAGTGGTTCCAGCGGCACGAGGAGGACGTGTACCGCCGGACCGCCACCGTCCTCATGCCCAAGGACTGGATCAACTTCCGGCTCACCGGTGTACGGGCGATGGACGCCACCGAGGCCTCGCTCTCTTTCCTCATGGACGCGCGCGACTTCACCTGGTCGCAGGCCCTTCTCGATCTGCTCGGCCTCGACGGCCGGAAGCTGCCGCCGCTGCACCGGCCCACCGACCTGCTCGGCGTGGTGACGGCGGAGGCCGCGCGGGAGACCACGCTCCTCTCCGGGACGCCGGTGGTCGTCTCGGGGTCGGACTTCCCCATGGCGCTGCTCGGATCGGCCGCCTGCCGCCCCGGACGCGGTTCCGACGTGACCGGCACCTCGTCGCTCGTCACCCTGATCGGCGAGCGACCCATCGCCCACCTGGAGATCATGAACACCGCCACCCCCAACGGCCTGTGGGGGGCGTTCGTGATCGTCGACGCCGGAGGGGACGCCATGCGCTGGGCGCGACGGGCCCTCCACGAGAACGCGATCGACTTCGACGCCATCGTGTCCAGGGCGGCGCAGGCGCCCGCCGGCGCCGACGGACTGTTCTTCCTTCCCTACCTCTCGGGCGAGCGGCTGGGAGACAAGCCCAACTCCCGGGCCCAGTTCTTCGGGCTCACCGCCAGCCACGGCGTGGCCCACCTGCACCGGGCGGTGCTCGAGGGCGTGGCCTTCGCGCTGCGCCGGGTGGTGGCCACCATGCGCGGCGGCGGCGCCCGCCTCGAGCAGCTCATCGCCTCGGGAGGCGGCGCCCGGACCCACCTCTGGCTGCAGATCAAGGCCAGCATGCTGGGCACGCCGGTGGTGGTGCCCGCGGAGCCGGAGTGCGGGGTCATCGGCTGCGCGGCCCTGGCCCGGACGGCGATGGGCGACTACCCGGATCCGGCCTCGGCCGCCGACGCCCTGGTGCGCCTGGAGGAGGAGATCGCCCCCGTGCCCGCCTGGCAGGAGCGCTACGACCGGATGGCCCCTGTCTTCGACCGCCTCTACCGCCATAGCCAGGCCTTCTACGACGACCTGGACGGATTGCTCGCATGAGCCCCTTCCCCTCGACGGCTCCCGGCGCGCCGCCGGCCCGCCATCCCTCCGAGAAGGGGGGCGACTCGAGCGCGGCCGACGCCCGGGAAGGGCGCCCCTCCGCCCTCCGGGCCGCGCTGCGCCCCGCCCTGCAGTTCGTCTCCCGCGGCATCTATGGCCAGATAGTGGCGCTGGCGCTGGTGTTCGCCATCTTCGCCGTGGGCACCGGTGGCGGCTACCTGTCCCTGCGCAACGTCCTCACCATCCTGAGCCTGGCGGGGATCCCCATGATCGTCTGCCTGGGGATCCACCTGGTGATCATCATCGGCGCCATGGACCTCTCCACCGAGGGGGTCATCTCGCTGTGCGCCGTGATCTGCGGCTTCCTCATCAAGAACTCCTTCACCCACTACGACATCGGGTTCTGGGTCCTGCCGGTGAGCGTGGCCATCGGGGCCCTGGCCGGGCTGGTGAGCGGGGTGCTGTCCACCGCCGCCCGCATGCCGTCCTTCATTGCCACCCTGGGCATCTGGTGGGTGGCCCAGGGCCTGTCGGTGGTGGTGGGGCGCGGCAACTCGGTCAAGATGCTCGATCCTCGCTTCCAGACCATCACCAACGGCGACACGCTCGGCCTGCCCAACACCATCCTCATCGCCCTGGTGTTCTTCGCCGGCCTGTGGGTGATGCAGCGGCGTACCCGCTTCGGCCGGTACATGTACGCCATGGGCGGCGACGAGGCGCTGGCCCGGCAAGCGGGGATCAAGGTGGCGCGGGTCAAGGTGCTGGTGTTCACGTTGACCGGGGCCATCTACGGGTTCGCCGCGCTCCTGCTCTCGGCCCGCCTGGCCGCCACCAACCCCCGCATCGGCAACGGGCAGCTCTTCCCGTCCATGACCGCGGTGGCGGTGGGAGGGATCTCGCTCTCGGGCGGCGTGGGCGGGGCGCTGAACGCGGTCTTCGGGGCCCTCATCGTCGTCGCCCTCAACGACGGCATGGTGCTCATGAAGATCAGCCCATACGTGCAGAACGCGGTGAACGGGATCGTGCTCATCCTGGCGGTCGCCCTGACCATCGACCGCCGCAAGATCGGGATCATCAAGTAGGGAGCGAGGAGATGGGCGAGCCGGTGCTGCGTCTGCGAGGGATCGTGAAGCGCTTCCCGGGCGTGGTGGCGCTCCGGGGGATCGACTTCGAGGTGCGCCCGCATGAGATCCTCGGGCTGGTGGGGGAGAACGGGGCTGGCAAGTCCACCCTGATGAAGATCCTGGTGGGCCTGGAGCGGCCCGACGAGGGGGAGATCGTGCTTCGCGGCCGGCCGGTGGTGCTCGACGGCCCGGAGACCGCCATCCGACACGGGATCGGGATGGTGTTCCAGGAAGGGTGCATGATCCCCAACCTCTCGGTGCTGGACAACCTGTTCCTCTGCCACGAGGACGGCTTCACCCGCTTCGGCCTGCTCTCGCCCCGGGCCATGGCCGAGCGAGCCCGGGAGCAGCTGGCGGTGGTGGGCCTGACCGACCTAGACCCGCGCCAGCAGATGAGCGAGCTCTCGCCGGCGCGAAAGCAGATGGTGGAGGTGGCGCGCCTGCTCTGGCTCTCCGAGCTCTACCAGGCCCAGAACCCCACCCTGATCCTGGACGAGCCCACCACCGTGCTCCAGGAGGGCGAGGTCCGCATCCTCTTTTCGCTGCTGGCCAAGCTGCGGGAGCGAGCCTCGATCGTCTTCATCAGCCACCGGCTGGAGGAGGTGGTGCAGCACACAGACCGCGTGTACGTGCTCAAGGACGGCGAGCACGTCGGCACGCTGGAACGACCCGCGCCGGACGCGCCGGCTCCGGAGGTGCCGGGAGTGGTCCGGCTCATGGTCGGGCACGAGCTCTCTGCCGAGCACTACCGGGAGTCGATGCAGACCGAGCCGGGCCAGGAGGTGGTGCTGCGGGCGCGGGGCCTCCGCAAGACCGGGGCCTTCCGCGACTTCTCGCTCGACCTCCACGCCGGCGAGATCGTCGGGCTGGTGGGGCTGCTCGGCTCAGGGAAGGAGGAGGTGTGCCGTTGCCTGACGGGCGCGGAGCGACCGGACGGCGGCTCGATCGAGGTCCGCGGCCAGCGGGTCCGCTTCGCCTCCCCCAAGGACGCCATCGCCGTGGGGGTGGGGTGCGTCCCCATCGATCGGCGCAGCGATGGGCTGGCCACCACCCTCGACGTGGCCGACAACGTCAACCTACTGGTGCTGCGGCGCCTCCTGGCCGGCCCTTTCCTGAGCCCGCGCCGCGAGCGGGAGAGCGCCGAGCACTGGGTCCGGGAGTGCCTGATCAAGGCTCCTTCCCTCCGCACTCCCTGCGGGAACCTCTCCGGCGGGAACCAGCAGAAGCTGGTCATCGCCAAGTGGCTGGCGGCCCAGGTGCAGGTGCTCATCCTCGACCACCCCACCCGTGGCATCGACGTCGGCGCCAAGGACGAGATCTACGCCCGCATCCGGACGCTGGCAGCCTCGGGAATGAGCCTGCTCATCATGTGCGACACCCTGGAGGAGGACATCGGCCTCTCCAACCGGCTGGTGGTGATGAAGGACGGCGCCATCGTCCGGGAGATCGCCTGCGCCCCGCGGCGGAAGCCCCCCCCGGTCGAAGTCGTGAGCTACGTGGTGTAGCGGAGGTCACCGTGAAGCGATCCCGCCTGGTGCAGCCCCTCACCATCTCCCTGGCCCTCCTGGTCGGGCTGGTGGGGGTCTTCACCCTGGGCAACCCCAGCTTCCTCTCCGCCTACAACGTCAGCACCATCCTCAACGCCGTGGCCATCCTGCTGGCGGTCGGCCTGGGCCAGGTGTGCGTCATCCTCACCGGGGGCATTGACCTCTCGGTGGGCAGCATCATGTCGCTGGTCTCGGTGGTGCTGATGATGACCGTGGGGCGGCTGGGATACGGCGCCTACCCCCTGGTGGCCCTCATCGGCCTGTTCTCCGGGCTGCTGAACGGGCTGATCGTCTCCAAGCTGAAGATCCCCTCCTTCATCGCCACCCTGGGGACCCAGGGGGTGCTGGTGAGCATCGCCTACCTGCTCTCCGCCGGGCCCCTCACCGCGGCGGAGGACGCCTACGGCGTGCTCGACTTCGTCAACGGCCACCTGGGGCCGATCCAGGCGACCTGGATCATCTCCGCCGTCATGCTGGCGCTCTACTACGCCATGCAGCGGTTCATGCCGCTGGGGCGGCAGATCATCTACATCGGCGCCAACGAACGGATGTCCTGGCTGGCCGGCCTGGACATCGACCGGGCCCGCATCCTGGCCTTCGCCTTCTCCGGGTTCGGGGCGGCGGTGGCCGGGATCGTGCTCTCCGCCACACTCTTCTCCGGCTACCCGACCATGGGGCTGCCCTACGTCCTCAACTCCATCGCGGTGGTGGTGGTGGGAGGGACGGCCATGACCGGCGGCGCCGGGGGCGTGCTCAACACGGTCGTGGGCGCGGTGATCATGGGGGTGATCCAGAACGGCCTCACCGTCATCGGGGTCGACGTCTACGGCCAGCAGGTGTTCCTGGGGATCCTGGTGATCATCGCGGTGGCCGTCACCTTCGACCGGAGCAAGGTGGCCATCATCAAGTAGGCGTCCGCAGCGCGCCGGCGAGGAGACGCACATGGATCTGGAGCTCAAGGGGAGGCGGGCCTTCGTCACCGGCGGGAGCGTGGGGATCGGCCTGGCCGTGGCCCAGGCGTTCGCCTCCGAGGGCGTGGAGGTGGCCCTCTGTGCCCGCGACGGCGAGCGGGCGGAGCGTGTGGCCAGGGACATCGGCGCCCGGTACGGCGTCAAGACCCTGGGGCTCAGGGCCGATGTCTCACGGCTTTCGGACCTGGAGCGGGCCGTCCAGCGCATCGACGAGTCCTTCGGCAGCCTCGACATCCTCGTCAACAACGCCGGGACCGGCACCTCGGAGACCATCCTGGATGCCCCCGACGAGAAGTGGACCCAGGTCTGGGACCTGCACGTCATGGCCGCGGTCCGGACCGCGCGGCTGTGCGTGCCGCTCATGCGGCGGCGAGGCGGGGGCGTCATCCTGAACAACGCCTCGATCTGCGCCAAGCAGCCGCTCTTCTACGAGCCCATCTACAACACCACCAAGGCCGCGCTGGTGATGTTCACCAAGTGTCTGGCCAACGAGCTCATCCCGCTGAACATCCGGGTGAACACCGTCAACCCGGGGCTGGTGCTCACCCCCGACTGGCGGAAGACCGCCGGCATCCTCACCCAGGGCACCGCCCAGACGCCGGACCAGTACCTGGACAAGATCGCCAAGGACAACGCTCCCATCGGACGTTTCGCCACGCCCGAGGAGCTGGCCCACTTCTTCGTCTTCCTGTGCTCGCCGCGCGCCAGCTACTGCGTGGGATCGAGCTACTACGTCGACGGAGGTTGGCTGAAGACCGTGGAGTGAACTGCCCCGCGGGCGCCGCCCGGGGTAACGGGCCCGCCCGCGGGTGCACTACGTGAAGCGGAGGAGGAACGTCGGAAGCAGGCAGGCAATGAGGTTGGAAGGGCAGCTCTTTTCGTCTCTCGAGAGGGAGGTTCACATGAGGTTGCTGCGCTCTGCCGTGTGCCTGGTGGCCGTGCTCGTAGCGGGGACGGCCCTCGGGCAGGCCAAGAAGTCCACCACATTCTTCGGCACCGCCATCCGGAGCCTGGAGAACCCGTATCACGGGACCTGGGCCCGAGGCGGCCAGGCCGCCGCCGACGCCCTGGGCGGCGTGCACGTCGTCCAGACCTGCGAGGGCTCGAGCGAGAAGCAGCTCAACGACATCAAGGCCCTGGTCGCCAAGGCCGGCAAGGATGCCGTGTTCTGCATCGATCCCAACGAGGCCCCCAACGTCGTCCCCATCGCCAAGGCGCTCGACCAAGCGGGGATCTACTTCGTGACCTGGTGGAACAAGCCCGACGACGTGAAGGTCTGGAACAACCCCCACTGGGTGGCCCACATCGCCTATGACGGAATCAGCGCCGGCGAGTTCACCGCCAAGGCCCTGTTCGAGAAGATGGGCGGCAAGGGCAAGTTCGTGGCCATCCAGGGCATGCTGGCCAACACCACCGCCATCGACCGCTTCAAGGGGCTGCAGAACGTCCTGGCCAAGTACCCCGACGTCAAGATGGTGGCCCAGGACACGGCCGAGTGGGATCGCTCCAAGGCCTTCGACAAGATGAAGAGCTTCCTGGTTGCCAACCCCGACATCACCGGCGTTTGGGCGGCCAACGACAACATGGCCATGGGCGCCCTGGAAGCGCTGCGCGCCGCCGGCCTGGCCGGCAAGGTGATGGTCACCGGCGTGGACGGCATCCCCGAGATGCTCGAGGCCGTCAAGAAGGGCGAGGCCGCGGCCACCGTGCTCAACGACTCGTTCTGGCAGGGCGGGATCGGCCTGTCGCTGGCTTACGCCGTCAAGACCGGCAAGATCGACCTCAAGAACACGCCCAAGGAGAAGCGCCAGTACTTCGCCAAGGCCGTCGAGGTCGACCAGGCCAACGTCGACCAGATCCTGAACCGCGGCACGCCCAAGATCGACTGGACGGACTACTACGCGAACTACGTCCGGCCGATGCCCTGACCGACGGTAGCGGAAGCAACGGGTGCAGCAGCGGTGACCCGGGGGCGCGCGCCCTCTCCCCCCAAAGGGCGCGCGCCTCCGGGCACCGGTCGCAGGCGGAGCGGAGGCGACCATGGAACGCGTGCGCATCGGCCTGGTGGGAGCGGTCCACCCCAATATGCCCGGCGACGACTCCGGGCTGTACGGCATGGTCGTCGAGAAGATGACGGCGCTGGCCGGGACGCTGGCCTTCGACCTCTCCGTCTACCGCGAGCCGCTGCGGTCCGAGGAGGACGGCCGGAGGGCCCGCGACTTCATGGACGGGGAGCAGGTCGACTTCACCCTTCTCTTCAACGCCAGCCTCCCCTACGGTCGCGTCATCCTCCCCCTGGCCCGGGTCCGCAGCCGATTGGGCCTCTGGTCGGTGCCCGAGCCTGCCCGCGACGGCGTCCTCCCCCTGAATTCCTTCTGCGGCACCAACATGCTGGGGTCGATCGTCGGCAACTACCTCCGGCACCACCACATCCCCTTCAAGTGGTTCTACGGTCCGCCCGGTTCCGAGGCCTTCCTGGAGCGGCTCAAGGTCACCCTGCGCGCCCTGCAGGCACTGAAGCGCCTCTCCCGCGCCCGCGTGGCCCAGGTCGGCGGCCTGGCCGACGGGTTCGAGAACCTCTACCTGGACGAGCGCCTCCTGGAGGCGCGGTTCGGGACCGCCCTCCAGCCTCGCCACACGGTGGAGGAGATCGTGGCCCGCGCCGATCGGTACTCCGAGCGCGAGGTGGCGGCCGACCTGGAGAGCCTGAAGGGCGAGGGTGCGGTGGGGCGGGGCGTCCGTGCCGAGCACCTGGAGCGGTCCAGCCGCATCTTCCTGGCGCTGCGCGATTTCGCCCGCGAGCACGGGTACGACGCGCTGGCCCTCTCCTGCTGGAGCCGCTTCCAGCAGGTGTACGGGGTGGCGGTGTGCGGTGCCATGAGCCGCCTCAACCAGCTGGGGGTGGTGACGCCGTGCGAGGGCGACGTGACCTCGGCGGTGTTGATGCTGGCCATGAACGCCATGAACGGCGCGCGGGCCGCCCTCAACGACCTGGTGGCCTTCGACGAGGAGGACCACAGCCTCAACCTATGGCACTGCGGCGTGGCCCCGGCTTGCTGGGCCGACGGCGCCGGCGTGACATGGGACAACCACTTCAACATCGGACGCTGGGCGGGCGAGGTCTGGCAGGGCGACGGCGTGGTGGCCCGCATGGGCTTCCGACCCGGCGCGGTGACGGTGGCCACGCTCGACGACCAGCTCGATCGCCTCTTCCTCCTCACCGGCAGCGTGCTGGAGAAGCGGGGCTTCGCCGGGAGCAGCGGCTGGGTGGGCCAGCTCCGGCTCAACGGGGAGGCGGTGGACCTGCCCACGCTCATGAATACCATCGTGGTCCAGCGGGTGAACCACCACTACCCCACCGCCTTCGGCGACCTCACCGCCGAGTTCAACGAGCTGGCCGCCTGGACCGGGATCACCGTGCTCGATCCGGTACCGTACCGCTCCTACATGCAGTCGCCGCGGCCCGGGCACCGGCCCGAGCTCGGCTGAGGGGAGGGAGGAGCCCATGCGCGCCGTGGCCGTGACCCAGCCGGGGCAGGTGCGGGTGGTCGAGCTGCCCGCGCCGGAGCCCGGGCCCTACCAGGCGCTGGTCCAAACCGACGCCGCCGCGATCTGCAACGCCACCGACGGCAAGCTGGTGGCCGGCCACTTCCCCGGCGTGGAGCGGTACCCGCTCCTGCTCGGGCACGAGGGCACCGGCATCGTCCGCAAGGTGGGCGACCGGGTCCGGAACCTGGCCGTAGGCGACCGGGCCATCGGCGGCCTGCTGTTCGAGATCCCCGGCGGCGCCTACCAGAGCGGCTGGGGCGGGTTCTGCGAGTACACCCTGGTCAACGACCACGACGCCATGGCGGCCGACGGCGTGGCCGACGCGGCCCACGGGTGGCTCGAGGTCTACGAGATCCAGCGCCGGGTCGACCCGGGCATCCCACCCGCCGAGGC
This sequence comes from Anaeromyxobacter sp., assembly GCA_035541675.1. Lineage (GTDB taxonomy): Bacteria > Myxococcota > Myxococcia > Myxococcales > Anaeromyxobacteraceae > Anaeromyxobacter. The sequence goes on from DATKMW010000045.1 coordinate 85,083, forward strand.
AGTCCTGCTCTGCACCTGGCGCGAGGTGTGGGGCGGCCTGGGGGACTTCCAGCTCCAGCCCGGCCAGCGGGTGCTGGTGTTCGGCGCCGGGCCGGTCGGTCTCTCCTTCGTGAAGCTGGGGAAGCTCTGGGGGCTGGGCTGGGTGGGCGCGGTGGATCCCCTCCCCACCAAGCGCGCCCTGGCCCTGTCCATGGGGGCGGACGCCGTGTACGCTCCCGACGACCCGGGGCTGGAGGCGCTTCCGCGGGAGCGGGGGGCCCTGGACGCGATCGTCGACGCGGTCGGCAACCCGCGGATCGTCAATCGGGCGCTGGGAATGGTGCGCATGGGCGGGTCGGTCTGCCTCTACGGCGTGCTGGCCGAGCCCGCGTTCTCCCTGGAGAAGGCGCGAGGCCCGTACAACTTCAACCTGTTCGTGCACCAGTGGCCGACCCGCGCCCGGGAGCGAGCCGCGCAGGGGCCCCTGTGTGACATGATCCGGCAGGGGCGGCTCTCCGCTCGCCCGTTCGTGACCCACGAGTTCCCGGTGGAGCGCATCGGGGACGCGTTGAAGGCGGTGGCCAGCGGGGAGGCGCTCAAGTGCCTGCTGCGGTTCTGACCGCGGGGAGACGGTGCCCCACCCGGGCTCACCCTCGGCCTGTGCCGAGGGGAAGGGCTCTGGGCTTCCGCCGGACCTGAGCGAGCGAGCATGCCGACCTCGGGCACCACTCTCCGCGAACGACAGCGCTCCGGGGCGGAGCTCCGCAAGTCGGAGGCCTCCTCGAGGGCGTACCGGCACGCCAGCGCCCGGAGCGTGCTGGCGCTGACCCGCAAGCGCGACACCGTCTCCGTCGCGGAGCTGGCACAGTCCACCCGGCTCAGCAAGACCACGGTCAAGAAGACGCTCGACCGCCTCGCGGCCATGAAGCTGGTGGTCTCCGCCGGCAAGGGCGCCTCCACCGAGGAGGGGGGCAAGCGTCCCGAGCTGTACCGATTCAACAAGACCTACGGATACGTGATCAGCGTCCACGTCACCCCGGACGCGGTCATCGCCGTCACCACCGATCTACACGGCGACATCACCTACTATCGGAAGACCTCCGTCGGCGTCGAGCGGGCGCTGGACGCCATCCTGAGCCGGATCGTCGGCGATGTCCGGAGCTTCCACGCCCTCAAGGCGAGCTCCAGCGAGAAGTTGATCGCCATCGCCGTGGCGCTCCCCGGCCTGGCCGACTCCGCCCGGGGGATCTCCATCTACTCGCCCCATTATCCCAGCTGGGGCCGGAACGTGCCCTTCAGCCAGCTCCTGCGCGATCAGCTCGGGCCGGGGCTCGACGTGCCCGTCTTCCTGGACAACGTGAACCGCTGGCAGGCCCTGGCCGAGCGGGACAAGGGTGTGGCCGGCGGGGTCACCAACTTCCTCATCATCGACATGCTCGACGAGGGACTCGGGGCGGGCATCGTGACCCACGGGGAGTTGATGCGCGGGGCCCAGGCGCTGTCCGGCGAGATCGGCCACATGATCGTGAACCCGGTGGACGGGGCGCCGTGCATCTGTGGCAGCCGGGGCTGTTTCGAGGCCATGGTGTCGATGAAGCGCATCGGGCAGCTCGCCCGGCGGGCCCGCGAGCGCGGCGTGACCTCGGCCCTGTTCGAGCAGGCGTCCGACGATGACTACAGCCTCAAGGACGTCTGCGACCTGGCCAGCCGCGGCGACCGGCTCTGCACCGAGCTGCTCGATGACGTGGCCCGCTGGTTCCTGGTCGGCCTGGGGAACGTCATGATGGTCAACGACCCCGAGCTGGTGGTCATCCAGGGGCCGGTGGCGAAGACCGGGGAGCTGTTCCTCGGCCGCCTGCGAGAGGGCATCCGGGCCATCGGGCTCCCCGACGTCGAGAAGCGGGTTCGGGTCGAGTACTCACGGCTCGGCGAGGAGCGAGGCGTGATCGGCGGGGCCGCCTTTGCCCTGGCGGAGTTCTTCTCGAAGCGGCTCCGGTTCTGAACCGGATCTCCGAGGGCGGCGAGAGGATCGGGGATCGGGCGCGACGCCTTCCCGGCCACCATCCCCACCCCCGGCGAGCACCTGCCCTCTCCCGTCGACCGGGCCTCGGGCGCCGAGGGGAGGAGCCGGCCCCAGGCCCTTGCGTCCTTCCCAGGGGATATTCGTGCATTATCGTGTGCTTGATATTGCACGATCGTGCACCTATCATCCGGGCGATGCTCACCGAGGAGCGAAAGGCCCTGATCCTCGAGCGCCTCCACCGCGACGGCCGCGTCCTGGCCACCCCGCTCGCCGGCGAGCTGCGGGTGTCGGAGGACACCGTCCGCCGCGATCTCCGGGAGCTCGCCGCCGAGGGCCAGCTGAAGCGAGTCCACGGTGGCGCGCTGCCGCTCTCCCGGGCGTCGGTGGCGCCGGTGGCGGAGCGCGCCCGCGAGACCTCCGCCGAGAAGCGTGCCCTGGCGGCCGCCGCGGCCCGGCTCGCCGCCCCGGGACAGACGATCGTCCTCGACGGCGGCAGCACCAACCTGCTCGTGGCCGAGCTGCTCGCCCCTGAGCTTTCAGCGACGGTCATCACCACCAGCCCGGCCATCGCCCTGGCGCTGGGGGCTTACCCCCGCCTCGAGGTGGTGCTCGCCGGCGGGCGGCTGCTCCCGCGCGCGGGCACGGTGGCAGGCCCGGAGGCCATCCAGGCTCTCCGGGCGGTGCGCGCCGATCTGTGCTTCCTCGGCCTCTGCAGCATCGACGTGGAGGTGGGGATCACCTGCACCGAGCGGGAGGAGACGTTCGTCAAGCGCGCCATGATCGAGGGCTCCGGCGAGGTCGTCGCCCTGGCCACGGCCGACAAGCTGGACGCCGTGGCTTCTCACGTGGTCGCGCCTGCGGCCGAGGTCACGCGGCTCCTCGTCGCCGACACCATCCCGAAGGCCCGCACCCACCGGTACGCGGAGCTCGGCATCGAGATCCTCCGCGTGCCCCTGAACGGCTGAGCGCCCAGAGGATCGCCGGGACCGGGCACCCGTTCCACCGCCCGCGTGGCGCGAGGAGAAGAGGTCGCGATGAGGACTCCGAGGTCGACGCTGAGCGTTTCCTGCGCAGTGACCTTCGTCGTCGGCATGGTCTCCGGCTCGCTGGGGCCGTTGCTGCCGCAGCTGGCCGTCAGGCTGTCTGCCCCGGTCGAGGCGCTGGGTTCGATGTTCTCGGCGCTCTTCGTCGGGGCGCTCGTCACCCAGTTCGTGGGAGGCTGGCTCAACGAGCGGCTCGGCCTGAGGAACATGGTGCTCGTCGGCACCTCGCTTCTCACCCTCGGGGTCCTCGGCATCACGGTGAGCCCGGCGTTGCCGCTGCTGCTCGCCAGCGCCTGCCTGCTAGGCCTGGGGCAAGGCGCACTGGACATCAGCACCAACGTGCTGGTCGCCGCCGTCCACTCGAAGGAGAAGGCGGTCTCGGCGGTGAACCTGCTCCACTTCGCGTTCGGGGCGGGCGCGGTGCTGGCGCCGATCGTCGCCTCCGCCGCGCTGAGGCGATGGAACACGCCCATGCCGGCCCTGTACCTCGCCGCCGCCATCGGCCTCGGTACCCTGCTCCTCGGCGGCAGGCTGCTCCTCGACCCCGACGCCGCTCCGCCGGCCGGAAGCGGCCGGGCCGCGACCGGTCTCTACCGCGCTCCCTCGCTGTGGCTGCTGGCCGTCCTGATGTTCCTGTACGTGGGGGGCGAGATGGGGGTGGGCGGCTGGACAGCCGTCTACCTCGACCGGACGAGCACGCTGTCCGCGAGCTGGGCGGCGCTGGCGGTCTCGGCTTACTGGCTGGCCTTGACGGCCGGGCGGCTGATCGGAGCTGCCCTGGGCACCCGCATCCGCTCCAGCGCCCTCCTCCTGTACGGCGTCCTGGGCTGCTGCCTGGGAGCGGTTCCCCTCCTCCTCGGAGGAGGCGGCGTCGCGCTCACCGTGATCGGCACGTTGGTCATCGGGGTGAGCTACGGTCCGATCTTCCCCACCTCGGTGGTGATGGCCACCGAGCTCTTCCCCTTCGCGCCCAGCCGGGCGGTGAGCGTGGTCGTGTCGCTGAGCAGCCTCGGCGGCATGGTCCTCCCTCCGCTCCAGGGAGTCCTCCTGACGCGCGTGAGCCCTCTCGCCAGCGTGGGGCTCGTCGCGGCCGGTGCCGCGGGCATGCTGGCCTTGCTCCTCCTCGTCCGGAGCGGTGCGGGGCTGCCGGCCGGGGTCGCCCAAGGGGAACCGCGGCCCTAGCCCTCGGAGGCGTGACAGGCCTCCGCCTGGGCGGCGGCTGCGCTCGCGAACTCGTGATGAGGAGGGGGTGGCGCCGCGACCCGGCTCTCGTGCCCGGGCCGCGGCGGGTGCATCGGACTCGCCTGGAAAGCGGCTTGCTGCCGCGACCAGAGGTTCTCGGTCGTGGCGATGTTCTCCTGGGTGGTCACGCGCCCCTTGGCGAGGCAGGTTGCGTCGGGGCAGTCGACCGGCTTGCCGGACAGGATCAGGACCGCCACCCGGATGGCCTCCTTGCCGTGGGCGAGGGCGTCGTAGATGGTGCCGACGTCGAGGTACTTGGCCTGTTCTCCGACCGGAGCCAGGTGGTGAGCCGCGTCGAGCGGCGCAACGCCCCGGTGGTGGTGATCGACCGACCCCACGGTCGTGCTCGACAACTAACCTGACCTTGGCCCCTCAGCACGTGCTGGAGGGCGATCTCGAGTTCGAGTCTGGCGGGGCCGGCAGCAGAGAGGCTCTTCTGCGCCACGGACGGCCGGAGGTCACCGCGGTCTGGTGCCAGGCCGACCCCATGGTGGTGGGCGTGTGGAGCATGCTCCTCACCCGGGGGCTCCGGGTCCCCCAGGACGCCTCGGTGATGGGCATGGACAACAACGTCATCTCCCCGATGACCGTTGCCCCCTCTCGCCACTGTCATTCAGCCGTTCGAGGAGAGGTGCCGCTGCGCCGCCGAGCGGGTGGTGGCCTTGCACCGCGGGGAGCGGGTGAGACAGCGCTGGGTGGTGCTCCACCCGGGCATCATCGTCCGGGAGTCGACCGCGCCACCGAGACGGGCGCGCGCACGGCGGGCCCAGGCCCCGGAAGGGTGAGGGCTTTCCTCGAGAGGTTCGAGGTGCTCAGCGTCGCCGCTCGGGCTGGTTCGAGAGCGGGGCGTACGCTGATCAGTACGGTCCGTGCGCGAGGCGGACGAGTCCGTAGGCGATCGCCGCGAACAACGCCGACATCGGAATGGTGAAGATCCAGGCCCAGACGATGCGCCCGGCCACGCCCCAGCGGACCGCCCGTGTGCCGCGTGTTGCTCCCACCCCGACGATGGCTCCGGTGATGGTGTGGGTCGTGGAGACCGGTATCCCGGCCTGGGCCAAGGCCAGGATGGTGACCCCGCCCCCGGTTTCGGCGCAGAACCCGCCGATGGGCTGGAGCTTGGTCAGGCTGTGGCCCATCGTCTTCACGATGCGCCAACCGCCGAAGAGCGTACCCAGCCCGATGGAGGCGTGGCACGCGAGCACCACCCACAACGGCACGGGGAAGTGGCCGGCGGCGATTCCCGCACGGTCGGCCCACACCGTGCCGTAGAGGATCACGGTGATGATGCCCATGACCTTCTGCGCATCGTTGGTGCCGTGGCTGTAGCTGAAGATCGAGGCCGAGAGGAGCTGCAGCCGACGGAACCAGCGATCCACGCGGGCAGGGGTGCTCCTCCGGACGATCCACGCGGTCACGACCATGTTCATCGAGCCCAGGACCATGCCGATGATGGGCGACAGGGCAATGAAGAGAACGACCTTCCAGATGCCCGCGGCGATGAGCCCGTCCGCTCCGATTGCCACCAGGCAGGCGCCGATCATGCCCCCCGCCAGCGCATGCGAGGACGACGAGGGGAGCCCCCACCACCAGGTGAGCAGGTTCCAGAGGATCGCCCCCACCAGCGCCGCGAAGACGAAGCCGAGTACGAACGCCGGGCCACGTGCCTGGAGGGCGGAGAACTCGACAATCCCCTGGCCCATGGTGGCCGCGACCTTCAGCTCCGATCCCCATAGCACCGGCGCGGCGGCGATGAAGTTGAAGAAGGCCGCCCAACCGACCGCCACGAGCGGCGACAGCACCCGCGTCGAGACCACGGTCGCGATGGAGTTGGCGGCGTCGTGGAAGCCGTTGATGAAGTCGAAGAACAGCGCGACGCCGATGAGTCCGATGACGGTGATGAGGGCGAGGGCCATGGGGTCAGGGACGCAGTCGGCGCTTCGCGGGCGACGCCAACGGGCTTCGGGTGAGGACTTCCACCCCACCCGGGCCTCGCCACGGAAGCCGTCCTTCTCCCCTCGTCACGGTAGCGGACACACGTCGTCGAGCATGTGCCGGTTTCGTGAACAGCGACCCCGGCTGGACCACCGCTGCGACATCCCGTGGCCGATCGTGGACTTCGGCCCCGCTTCACGCGTGCCCTGCATCCCTCGCCACCGGATGACGACCACGGATTGTCACCGGATCGTCGCTTGCAATTCACAGCGAGCAACCAAGTCGTGCCCATAATGAGGCCATGGTCGAGGATGGACAGGCCCTGCTTGCGCTCGCCATCGTGGTGTTCACAGCCCTGCTGCTGATCGTCGCCGCCGTCGTCGCGCTTTTCCGGTCGCGGCGGACTCCGGGCCTGGGGGCGACGAGCGGACGCGCCATCGAAGAGGTAGCGGCCGCGATGTTGGCCAGCGGGCTCGGGGTGACGCCCGACCTGGCCCATGGGCTCAAGCGCCCGACGCAAGCCTGAGACGCGAACGGCGGTGCCCGGCGACCGCGCCGCAGAGCGGGGCGGCTGAGAGCCCGGCTTCGTCCCCCGCACCGGGTCCTCTCGAAGCCCTGGCCGGCGGCACCCACACCGTCCCGTGCCATCGGGACCTTTCGCGAAGTGGCCGGAGCTCACCGATCCGAGGCACAGTGCGGTCGACCTACTCGTCGAGGAGGCGCCCGTGCCTGTCGATCCGATGCAGGAGCTGTGGAAGGCGTCCGAGCAGAACCTGACCTGGCTCCGGCGGTGTGTTCCGGCCCTGTTCTCAGGCACCCTGAGGGAGGATGTGGACGTACTGGCCGCGCTCTCGCTCGGCATGGGCAGGCTGGGGCGCGATCGCCAGCTCGTGCTCGCTGACAGGGAGCAGGAGCTCATCGTCGCCACCCTGGACGTCTCGGGATCGATCTTCGAGACCCTGCGACGGCTGGGAGCGCGGGAGGTGTCTCGTGCCGAGATCACCCATTCGCTGGAGCTCGTTCCCGGGGAAGAGCAGGCGCTCGAGCTCCAGCGCTACCGGTTCGACCGAAAGCCGGACGAGCTCGTAGGCCAGGCCGGCGACGTGGCCATCCCCTTCCAGGTCGTGGAGCCCGTCCGGAAGGCGATGGACTTGCTGGGCGCGCCCAGCGACGGGGTCGAGCAGGACAGGCTGCTGCGCACGTTGTGGATCAACGACCCTTCGTACTGCCGGCTGGCGCCACCCAGCCAGGTGGCACGAATGCTGCGCCTCCTGCATCAGGGACAATCCAACGCAGGGTTCTTCCTCGACCTGGAGGCTCCGGAGGACGGCCCGACCGTTCCCGGTGAGGTGAACCTGCTCTTTGCGGTCGAGAGTCCCCAGCGCGGGCATCTGCTGCAGGTGTTCGAGGTGTTGAACCGCCTCGACCTGGGGGTCCGTCGATCCTTGACCATGACCATCGGCACCGGCACCCAGCCGTTCTTCCTTGGCTCCTTCCACGTGATGCACCGGCGTGGCCTGGCGCTGGACAGGGGCTCGGAGCTGTTCGAGGAAGCCCGCCGCCAACTCTACAGCATGCAGATCATGGCTCCGGAGTCGCCGGCCTATCGAGACTTCGTGCTCGCCGGGATCATGACCGGCGAGGAGGCGGCCCTGGTCAACGCCATGATCGGCTTCTGCCACACCAGCTGCGCCCACAACCAGCCGCACCGGTACACCTTCGAGGATGTGGTACGCGCCTTCCACTCCGACCCGGAAATCGCCCTGCGCTTGGTGCGGCTCTTCAAGACCCGCTTCGACCCGGGCCTGCCGGACCGCGAGGCCCGCTTCGGCTCCGAGCGGACGCTCCTCGAGCAGGAACTGGCGGTCTACAACACCGGACACCGGATGCTGGATGACTTTCGCCGCTCCGTGTTCCAGGTCGCGCTCACCTTCGTCCGGCGGACGCTGAAGACCAACTACTTCGTCCCGGAGAAGCACGCCCTCGCCTTCCGTCTCGATCCCGGCTACCTCGAGGACCTGGGACCCACCTTCACCGCCGACCTGCCCAGGGAGCGCCCGTTCCGGGTCACCTTCTTCTTCGGACGGGGCGGCCTCGGCTACCACATCGGCTTCGCCGACATCGCCCGCGGAGGGTGGCGGACCATCTTCACGCGGACCCGGGACGACTACGTCACCGTCGCCAACACCCTCTTCCGGGAGACCTACGTGCTGGCCCACACCCAGCACCTGAAGAACAAGGACATCTACGAGGGCGGCTCCAAGATGGTCTGCGTGCTCTGGGCCCAGGAGGCCGAGACGGCTCAGCAGGTCAACCGCGGCTTCCACCAGCTGCAGCGGAACTTCGCCAACGCCTTCCTCGACGTCTTCGTGACCAACCAGGGTAAAGCCCGGGACCCACGGGTGGTCGACTACTACCGCGAGGACGAGCCCATCGAGCTCGGGCCCGACGAGAACATGCACGACGAGATGATCGAGGCCATCGCAGACCTGTCGGTGCGCCGGAGCTACATCCTGGGGCCCGGCATCATGTCCAGCAAGAGGGTGGGCATCAACCACAAGCGCTACGGAGTGACCTCTCGCGGCGTGGTCGCCTTCGCCGAGATCGCCATGCGGGACCTCGGCCTGGACATGCGGAAGGACGCCTTCAGCGTGAAGTTCACGGGAGGGCCCAACGGCGATGTGGCCGGCAACTGCCTGCGCCTCCTGCTCGAGCGTTGCCCGCGGATGGCTATCCGGCTGGTCCTCGACGGCACGGCGGCCCTGTTCGACCCCCGGGGCCTGGACCACGAGGCCCTCCGTGCCATCGTCCTGCGCGAGGACGCCTGCGCCTTCGACCCCAGCCGGCTCTCGCCGGGCGGGTTCGTGCTGTTCCGGAACACCAAGCGCAGGGAGGGGCTTCGCGAGCTGAATCGGAGGATCGAGCAGACCTCCGGCGGCCTGGCCGAGAGTTGGGTCACGCTGGACGAGTTCCATCGGGAGTACAGCCAGCTCCCCTTCACCGTGCCATCGGACCTGTTCATCCCGGCAGGTGGTCGGCCCGAGAGCATCGATGAAGGTAACTGGCGCCAGTTCTCGGGACCGGATGGAAAGCCCAGCGCTCGCGTGATCGTGGAGGGCGCGAACTCCTTCCTCACGCCCGCCGCGCGCAAGCTTCTCCAGGAGGCAGGGGTGGTGGTGCTGCGCGACGCATCGGCGAACAAGTGCGGAGTGATCTCCTCCTCCTACGAGATCATCGGGAACCTGCTCCTCGACGAGCAGGAGTTCGTTTCGAACCGTGAGGAATATGTCCGCGATGTCCTCGACATCCTGGAGCGGCGCGCCTCCGACGAGGCGAACCTGATCCTCCGGCGCCACCGGGAGGAGTCGGGCAAGCGGACCTTCACCGACATCTCGGAGGCGATCAGCGTCGAGATCAACTCGCACAAGGCGAGCCTGTTCGAGTTCTTCGAGGCGAACCCGCACCTCTGCGACGAACCCCCGTACCGGTCTGCGCTGCTCGCCCACCTGCCGCGCATCATCCGAGACACCCGCGAGTTCCGAGGGCGCATCGCCAGGCTGCCGCCGAAGTATCGATCGGCCATCCTCGCTGCCGAGATTGGCACGACGATGGTCTACCGCCACCGCTTCGAGCCGGACTTCGCCACCGCGCTGCGCCGCTATGTTGCGCAGGCGTTCGGAAGTGCCCCGGCGACGAGCTGAGGCCCGGCGGCAGCCTGCGAATCCCGCCTTCGCTCCTCCCTTCCCTGGCCCGTCACCCCTCCGATCCGCCCAGACCACAGGAGACGCGCTTGTTGTCCTTCCCCTGGTTGTCGAACCTGACGATGCGTGCGCGTCCCACCTCGGCGGTGGAGCGAACGTGGGTGCCGCCACGGGCCTGGCGCTCTCCACGATTTGCACGCTTCCGCCCACCACCGGCGGACGGTCCTCGAGCGTCCCGCACCAGCTCCGGGCGTCGCAGGTACTCCTCCTCCAGGATGTGGCGTGCGCTGACCGCGGGCCCCCGCGCCAGGACCTCGTTCACCAGACCCTCGAGTGGTGGGAGGCCGTCGCGCGCGAAGCCCGTCCCGCTCGATCCGCGAGCGCGGCCCGAGCTGCACCCCGGTGACGGCACCACCGATCCGGTCGCGTGCAACCGGGTTCACCACGTGCGTCAGAGCGTGGGCGCACATGAGCTCGTACCGAAGCGAGCTCCCCGCGAACGGCTAGGCCGGGAGGGACGCGCCGGGCACACGGTGCCACCTCGCCTAGGTCGTCCTCCCGCACACCGCGGCCCGCCGGCTGACCGCCACCCCCGGGTAGAAGGCGGTGTGGATGAGCGCGACCCAACCCTCACGCGTCCCCTTCACCTCGGCGTCGAACCCTTGCGGGACTCTCCCGCGTGCACTCCCGGACCTCGCCGGCGTACGACTTCACTTCCTTCCCACCGGGGTCCGGGCCCGACCCCCGGTGGAACGGGAAGCCATCAGTCGAAGTCGTGCCCGAACGGTGGGGTGAGGCCGGTGAAATCGCCATTCACCTTGGCATCGTAGGGCCCATTCAGGCCTTGGGCAGCGTTCTCGGTCCCGAAGCCGGGCTGGTTGAGGTTGCCGTAGCTGGCCACGACATGGGCGGGCGTGGCGTGGTCGACCCGGATCACCCGGTGGTTGAACTGGTCGCTGACGACGGTGTCGCCGTTCTTCAGCCGAACCGCGCGCGAGGGCAGTGGGCTCGGGTTGCTCCCGGAGTCCGAGTTGGTGACGTATTGCCAGACGACCCTGTCGCTTGGGTCGACCTCGACGGCGCGGCTGTTGTTCCCGTCGGTGATGAGCGTGTTCCCGTTGGAGAGTCGGCTCGCGAAGGCGACCCCGCTGACCGTGCCCCCGGCCGTGAACGTGGCCACGATGTCCTTGTGGCGGTTGACCTCGATGACCCGGTCGTTGTTCTCGTCGGAGATGAGGATGTGGCCGTTCTCGAGCAGCTCTGCGCTGTTCGGGTTGTCCAGCTGATCCGGACCGTTCCCGGGAAGGCCGGTCGTGCCGTACTGCCAGACGATCTCCTTGTCGAGCGTCACCTCGATGATCCGGGAGTTGCCCTGGTCGGTGATGAGGACGTGGAAGTTCGGCAGCCAGGTGCTCTGCACGGGGGCGCTGAGCTGGTCCGCGTCCGCGCCGGTGACCCCGAACTGGCCGTACTGCCAGACGATGCGGCCGCGTGGGCTGACCAGGGCCACACGGTTGTCCGGGCACCCCGCGGCGCACAGGGGCTCGCTCCCGGGGGGCGCGCCAGTTCCCGCCATGAGAGTGAGCGCGCCCACGCGTTGGGCGTCGTTCACGCCGACGATCGAATCGGCGGAGACGTCGTTTGGACCCAGGCCGAACGACCAGACGATGTCGCCGCCCTTGTCGATCTCGATGACCCGGTTGTTGAACTGGTCGGATATGAGGATGTTCCCCGACCGGTTGAACCGGTGCATGGACCCCGACTCGTGGAGCGCATCGGCCTGGGCGGCCTCCAGTGCGGTGCCGAGCATGGGGTTCGAGCCAGTGGGGTCGGAGCCCGCGGGCTCGGAGCCCATGGGGCCCGAGCAACCGGAAATCGCCCAGAAGAACGGGACACCAATGAGAAGCTGACGATACGTTATCCGCGAACGCGGCATGGGACACCTCCTCGTGGAACAGCACCCGTGAGACATCGGGAGCGTCAGTCCAGTTGGGGTGGACCCGACGGGAGACCCGCCGCGAAGCAGCAGCGACGCCCGGGGACGCGAGTCCGCGAACCGGCTGGGCTTCGGCGGTAACCAGGTCGCCGGGCGTGTTCTCCACCGGCGCGAAAGCCTGCTCCTCTTGCCACATGTCCAAGGAGGTCGACGGGAGGTCCATCGCCTCCAGAACCGGCTCGATGGCGATGACCTCCTTCCCTCCGCGCCTGGCCCGGTGTCCGCCGAGGAGAGCCTGGGGAATCGGCGGAGAGGTGCTCGAAGTAGACCCGAACCCGGTCAGCGAGCATTCACGCAGAGACGGAGGCGCTCCTGGAGAGGTCGCGAGGCACCCTTGGCACCCCCGCGGGCACGCCGCAACCCGGAGCGGGCCCCGGGCGGGCCGGCGCCCGCGCCCAGCAATCGGCTTCTTGCCGCCCTGGTACACCTCACCGCAGCGATGGTCGGCGCCCCAGCAGGCCGCGGACGCGCCCGGGGGCCGCCGGTACAACGGAGCGCCACGCTCGCTCCGTGAAGGAACCCCTGGCCTCGCATGTGGATCGTTCGTCTCGCGCTCTCCCGGCCCTACACCTTCGTGGTCCTGGCGCTGGCCATCGTCCTGGTGACCCCGGTCGCCCTCAGCCGGACGCCCACGGACATCTTCCCGAACATCGACATCCCGGTGATCGCCCTCATCTGGTCCTACAACGGCCTGCAGCCCCAGGAGATGGAGCGACGCATCACCTCCGGCGTCGAGCGCGGCATCACCACCCTGGTGAACGATGTCGAGCACATCGAGTCGCAGTCGCTGAACGGCATCGCCATCATCAAGGTCTTCTTCCAGGCGAACGCCAACGTCCAGACGGCGCTGGCCCAGACCACCGCCATCTCGCAGACCTTCCTGCGGAGCCTCCCCCCCGGCACCACGCCCCCGCTGGTGATGATCTTCTCGGCCTCCACCGTACCGGTGTTGCAGATCGGGTTGACCAGCGATCACCTGGGCGAGCAGCAGCTCTTCGACTACGGCAACAACTTCATCCGCACCCAGCTGGCCACGGTACAGGGCGCTTCCATGCCCTTCCCTTACGGGGGCAAGCAGCGCCTCATCTCGGTGGACCTGGACCCGAAGGCGCTCCAGGCGCAGGGGCTCGGTCCGGTCGACGTCGTGAACGCGGTGAGCACCCAGAACCTGATCCTGCCCTCCGGGACCGCCAAGCTGGGCTCGCTGGAGTTCAATGTAGAGCTGAACGGCAGCCCCCGGACCATCTCCCAGCTCAACGACCTGCCGGTCCGGAGCGCCAACGGCTCCACGGTCTACCTTCGCGACGTCGCCCACGTGCGAGACGGGTTCGCTCCCCAGACCAACGTGGTGCTGACCAATGGCCAGCGCGGCGTGCTCATGAGCGTCTACAAGAGCGGCAACGCCTCCACTCTCTCCATCGTCGATCGGGTGAGACAGACCCTGGAGGAGCACCAGGCCTCGCTGCCGGAGGGGCTCAGGGTCACCACCTTCTTCGACCAGTCCCTCTTCGTCCGAGCGGCCATCCAGGGCGTGCTCCGGGAAGCGCTGATCGCCGCCTGCCTCACCGGCACCATGATCCTGCTCTTCCTGGGAAACTGGAAGAGCACGCTGATCATCGCCGTCTCCATCCCTCTCTCCATCCTAGTCAGCATCCTATGCCTGAGCGCGCTGGGGCAGACCATCAACATCATGACGCTGGGTGGACTGGCCCTGGCGGTCGGCATCCTGGTGGACGACGCGACGGTGGAGATAGAGAACATCAACCGCAACCTGGCCATGGGCAAGGAGACGGTGCAGGCCATCCTGGACGGTGCTCAGCAGATCGCGGTCCCGGCGCTCGTCTCCACGCTCTGCATCTGCATCGTCTTCATCCCCATGTTCCTGCTCTCGGGGGTGGCCAGGTACCTGTTTGTGCCCCTGGCCGAGGCGGTGACCTTCGCCATGCTGGCGTCTTACGGGTGGTCGCGCACCATCGTGCCCACCCTGGCCAAGTACCTGCTGAGCGCCAAGGACGAGTACCACGCCGCCGACCACGCCGGCGAGGCCATGAGCTTCTTCCGCCGCTACCAGCAGGCGTTCGAGCGCCGTTTCGAGCGCTTCCGGGCGGCGTACCACGGCGCCCTCCGCGCCGTGCTCCAGCGCTCGCGAGCCTTCGTCGGGTGCTTCCTCGCCTTCTGCCTCCTCTCCACCGGCCTGGTCTTCGTCCTGGGCCGGGACTTCTTCCCCAGCGTGGACGCGGGCCAGATCCGCCTCCACTTGCGGGCCCGGACCGGGTTGCGCATCGAGGAGACCGCCCGCCTGGCGGGCCAGGTGGACGAGGCCATCCGCCGCACCATCCCCCGGGACGATCTGTCCACCATCATCGACAACATCGGCCTGCCCTACTCCGGCATCAACCTCAGCTACAGCAACTCCGGGACCATCGGCACCTCCGACGCCGAGATCCTGGTACAGCTCCGCCAGGAGCGGGGGAGGCCCACCCCCACCTACGTCTCGGCGCTGCGCCACCGTCTGCCGCGCGAGTTCCCCGGGGTCCAGTTCTACTTCCAGCCGGCGGACATCGTCTCGCAGATCCTGAACTTCGGCACGCCGTCCCCCATCGACGTCCAGATCCTGGGCCAGGACCAGGAAGGCGACTATCGGGCGGGCCTCCGGCTCGCCAGCGCGCTCCGCCATGTCCCTGGCGCGACCGACGTCCATGTCCAGCAGGCCTTCGACGCACCCACCGTGCACCTGGAAATGCAACGTACCCGAGCCCAGGAGCTAGGCGTGCAGGCGCGCGACATCGCCCAGAACCTGCTCATCTCCCTCTCCTCCAGCTCGCAGACCACCCCCAGCTTCTGGCTCGATCCCGCCAACGGCGTCAGCTACAACGTCGCCGTCCAGACGCCGCAGTACCGCATCCAGGATCTGCAGGCCCTGGAGAACACCCCGGTGGTCGGCAGCGGCGGCACCGCCGCCCCGCAGATCCTGGGGAACCTGGTGGCCGCGTCGACCGTGGCCCGTCCAGCCTCCATCTCGCACTACAACGTGCAGCCGATGATCGACGTCTACGCTGCGGTGGCGAACCGCGACCTGGGGGCCGTCTCCGACCAGGTGGCCAGGCTGGTGGCCGACGCCCGGAAGGCGCTTCCCCGAGGGAGCCGCATCGCCCTGCGCGGGCAGGCCCAGACCATGGCCACCTCCTTCTTCGGGCTCGGCGTGGGCCTGGTCGCGGCCATCGCCCTGGCCTACCTCCTCATCGTCGTGAATTTCCAGTCCTGGCTCGATCCCTTCATCATCATCAGCGCCCTTCCCGGCGCTCTGGCCGGCATCTGCTGGGCGCTCTTCTTCACCCACACCACCCTCAGCGTCCCGTCGCTGACCGGGGCGATCATGTGCATGGGGGTCGCAACGGCCAACAGCATCCTCATGGTCTCGTTCGCGCGCGAGCAGCTGCGGGAGGGCAAGCGCGCCCTCGAGGCGGCCCTGGAGGCTGGCTTCGTCCGCATCCGACCGGTCCTCATGACCGCACTGGCCATGATCATCGGGATGGCGCCCATGGCCATCGGCCTGGGCGAGGGTGGCGAGCAGAACGCTCCCCTGGGTCGCGCGGTCATCGGCGGGTTGCTCTTTGCCACCGTGGCCACGCTGTTCTTCGTACCCTGCGTCTTCTCCATCATCCACGGCTGGCTGGAAGGCAGGCGGGACCGGGGTGGCCCCGGGCGCGCCGCCACGTGACCCGTTCACGCCCCACGAGGCACATTGCCATGAGCGACGACCTCACCCACGGAAACGACCCCGCCGGCGAGGACCGGCCCCGGGGGAGCGAAGTCTTCCGCGTCTTCGGCGCCGTCGCCGCGCTGCTGGTGGTGAGCGGCAGCCTCCTGCTGGTCGAGCGCCGCTCGCAGCTGCAAGCCCTGGCCGCCGATACCGAGGCCGAGGCTGTGCCCACGGTCGCAGTCATCCACCCCCTGCAGGAGTCGGAGACGGAGGAGCTCGTCCTCCCCGGCACCCTGCAGGCCTTCGTCGAGTCCCCCATCTACGCGCGAACCAGCGGGTACCTGAGGAAATGGTACCACGACATTGGCAGCCGGGTGAGGAAGGGAGAGCCGCTCGCCGAGGTCGACACGCCGGAGGTGGATCAGCAGCTCGTCGCCGCCCGGGCCGACCTGGCCACGGCCGAGGCCAACCAGCATCTGTCGCAGATCACCGCCGCCCGCTACCAGGATCTCCTGAAGACCGACAGCGTATCCCGGCAGGAGGTGGATAACGCCAGCGGCGATCTCGCGGCCAAGAGCGCCGCCGTGCAGTCCTCCCGGGCCAACGTGCGCCGGTTGGAGCAGCTCAAGTCCTTCGAGCGGATCTACAGCCCCTTCGACGGGGTTGTCACCCGCCGCAACGTGGACGTTGGCACGCTCGTCAACGCCGGCAACGGCGGCGCCTCGCAGCTGCTGTTCGTGGTGGCCCAGACCGACCCGCTCCGGGTGTACGTGAATGTCCCCGAGAGCTATGCGCCTTCCATTCACCCCGGCCTGGCCGCCTCCCTCCGCCTGTCTGCCTATCCCGCCGACGTCTTCCGGGGCGAGGTGGTGCGTACCGCCGACTCCATCGATCCCGCGACGCGCGCTCTCCTGACCGAGGTCGACGTACCCAACGGGGCGGGCACCCTCTTGCCGGGCGGCTACGCCCAGGTCCACTTCCGGGTGGGCACGCCGGGTGACCACCTGCAGGTGCCGGTCAACGCCCTGCTGTTCCGCTCGGAGGGGCTGCGGGCGGTGGTCGTCGACGCGGGCGACCACGCCCGGCTGCAGCCGGTGATCATCGGTCGGGACTACGGCACCGCGCTGGAGGTCCTGAGCGGGCTCCGGCCCGGCGACCGGATCGTCCTGAATCCCCCGGACGCCCTGGAGGCCGGACAGCTGGTGCGCACCCGGGAGGTCTCCAACCCGCTGGCGCCGGCCAGCGATGGGGGCGGCCTGCGGTCGGCTAGGGCGGGCGAGCCCCGGGAGAACTCTCCCTGATGCGGTCCGGCCAGGTCCACGCTCGAGCCTGCCCGGCGGCGCTGCTGGGGGTGGCGCTCCTCGCAGTTGGCCCCGGCTGTGTCACCGTCGGCCCGGACTACCGGCGGCCCGCCGCCCAGGCGCCGGCCAGCTGGGACGCGATCCCGCCCTGGCGGGAGGCCGAGCCGCGGGACGCGGTCCCTCGGACCGGCTGGTGGACGCTCTTCCACGATGAGCAGCTGGAGCTGCTGGAAGGCGAGCTGCTGGGCGCAAACCCGACCTTGCAGGCGGCTTTCGCCCACCTCGACCAGGCTCGCGCCTCGGCGGCGGTGCAGGACGCCAACCTCTACCCTGTACTCGCCGCCGCGCCCTCGGTGGGGGTGGAGCGCTATTCGGCCAACCGCCCCACCGGCACGCCGCAGCACGTCTCCGCGTCGGTGACCCAGGGGAACTACCTCCTTCCCTTCACCCTCAGCTACGAGGTGGACCTGCTCGGCAGGCGCCGCAGAACCATCGAGGCGGCCCTGGCGACCTATCAGGCCAGCGCTGCCGACCTCGAGAACGTCCGGCTGGTGCTGACCGCGGAGCTGGCGGCGGACTACTTCACGCTGCGCCAGCTCGACACGCAGATCGCTATCCTGGACCGGACCGTCGAGTCGCTGCGCCGGGCCCTCGATCTCCAGATCTCACGCCACGCCGGCGGGATCGCCTCCGGGCTCGACGTGGCGCAGGGGGCGACCCTGCTCGACACCACCCGGACCCAGGCTACCCTGATCCGTATCCAGCGCAGGCAGTTCGAGGATGCCATCGCCCTCCTGGTCGGGAGCCCGGCCCCGGGGTTCCGCCTGGAGCAGCGGGAGATCGAGGCCGAGCCCCCGCGGATCGACGCGGCCCTCCCCTCCGACCTGCTGGAGCGGCGCCCGGACATCGCCGAGGCCGAGCGGCAGATGGCCGCCGCCAACGCGCAGATCGGCGTCGCCCAGGCGGCCTATTACCCCTCGCTGGAGCTATCCGGACAGGGCGGGTGGAACGCACAGGGGATCTCGCTGCTCATGAACCCGGCCAGCGGCTTCTGGGCCCTCGCCGCCAGCCTCGCGCAGACCGTCTTCGACGGCGGTGCCCGGCAGGCGGAGGTCAAGCTCTCGCAGGCCGGCTACGAGGCGGCCCTGGCCGGCTACCGCGCCACCGTGCTGAACGCCTTCCGGGAGGTGCAGGACGACCTTGCGGGGCTGGAGGTGCTCGATGTCGCTCGCCGGTCGCAGGACGACGCGGTCGCCTCCTCCCGCCGCCAGCTGGACCTCGCCAACGACCGCTACGTCGGGGGGCTGGCGAGCTACCTGGACGTGGTGAGCGCGCAGCAGACCTTGCTCGCCAACGAGCAGCAGGCGGCGATCATCCGCGGACAGCGCCTGGTCACCACCGTCATGCTGGTCAAGGCCCTGGGCGGAGGATGGGACGACAGGAGCCTCGCGTCCGTCGTCCGTGAGGTGCCGCGCCGACCGACCCCGGGGAGGATGTAGACGGCGCCCGCGCCGTCCACCGCGCCGCCGCGCCGAGGCGCCTCGGTTTTCGGGTTCGAAACCTACTCGGGCGGAGCCGATGCGCCATCCCGGTGGGCCTTCGGCCGCTACCCGGCGACCGGTCTCACGACGCGACCGCCTGCGTGCTGTGGGCCTCCGCCCCGAGGTGGTGGGTCCGGGGAGAGCCTGGCAGTGGAAACCCGGGTGATCCCGAACCCCCTGCCTGGATCTCGAGAACCTTGTCGATTTGTGCGGGAGGCCATGGCACGCGCGACGCATCCGCTTCCCGGGCATGCGTCGGCCCGAGAAGCGCCGATACCTGCGTTACGACCTGCGCTCGACCTTGGAGCTGTCGACGGCGACCGGGCGCGAGGCCTTCGAGACCGTCGACCTCGGAGCGGGCGGTTGCCGCATCTTCACCGGCCGCCCCTTCGAGGAGGGACTGGTGGTCACGGTCCAGCTCTCCTCCCAGCGACCGAGCCAGCGCCCGCGGGGGACCGCACGGGTGGTGTGGGGAAGCCAAGCCGAGCCCTTCCAGGTCGGCCTCGCCTTCGACAACGAGCTCGCCGAGCAGGTCGTCGAGGAGTTGCTGAGCGCTGTCCCCATTCACACCGGCCACGGCTAGCACGCTTCCTGGGGATCAGGTCGGTGGGGAAGCAGGCGGGAGAGGTCGCCACCCTCGAAGGACGTGCCTTCCGTGGTTGATCCAGCGGACCTCCTGGGCGCATGCGACCTGTCCTTCGGCGGGCTCCTCCTCGCCCCCGCCCCTCAGACAGCGCCGGATCGACGCCCTGGACCCGACAGCGTCCGATCCTCGAGATGGGGAACGAACTCCTGCCCGGCGACTCGTCCCTTGTACTGCACGCCGGGCATGCCAGCCGAGTGGATTCTCGCCGTGGGCCGAGGCAGGGCAGCGGACACCGGCTCGTGCGCAACGCAGCGGCACCCGCGTCCTTCTTGCCGCGCCTCCCACGCGAAGGAGCGCGCGTGTGGGACCCTCGCCCACCGTGCTTCGACTCCTGGAGAAGGGTAGAACGTGAGCTCAGGTGGCGAGATGACCATGAGATCGACGGACGAGATCGGGTTCTCGCCCGATGACATCCGAGACGTCGTGTTCCGCACGGATGCCGAGGGGCGGTGGAAGTACCTGAATGCGGCATGGACAGAGGTCACGGGCTTCTCCCGGGAGGAGAGCCTCGGGGAATCCTTCCTGAAGTACGTCCACCCCGACGACCGGAAACGCAACCTCGAGCTGTTCCAGCCCCTCATCCTTCGCAAGAAGGACCACTGCCTCCACGAGATCCGCTACCTCACGCGGGATGGCGGCTTCAAGTGGATCGAGGTGCACGCCCGGCTCACGCTGGCGGCGGACGGCTCAGCCACCGGCACCACCGGAACCCTCCGCGACGTCACGCCGCGCCGCGAGGCGGAGGACGCGCTGCAGGAGAGCGAGACCCGCTTCCAGGCGATGGCCGACGGAGCCCCCGTCCTCCTCTTCCTGAGCAACGCCGACGGCGAGAACATCTTCGTCAACCGCGCCTACGAGGAGTTTCTCGGCGTCCGCAAGGAGGGCCTCCCCGGGAACGAGTGGCGCCGGTACGTTCACCCGGATGACGCTCCACCCTACTTCGCCACCCTCGAGCGGGCCCTGCGCGACAAGATCAGCTTCGAGGCCGAGGTGCGGATCCGGCGCAAGGACGGCGCCTGGCGATGGGTCGCAACCTACGCCCGGCGACGCCCGTCCGCCTCGGGTGAGTTCCTCGGCCACGTCGGGTTCGCCCTGGACGTCACGGACAGGAAGACCGCCGAGCGAGCCCTGCGGGACAGCGAGGCGCGCTACCGGGTCAGCGAGGAAAAGCTCCGGCTCGCGCTCGTCTCGGCCAGGATGGTGGAGTGGGAGTACGACGTCCTGGGGGGCGTCGTGTTCGTGGGGCCTCAGTGGGAGGAGGTCACCGGGGTGGCCCTTCCGCAGCCGGTACCGCTCGCACAGTGGGAGCGGCTCGTCCACCCCGACGACCTCGGACCGGTGATCGCGGCCCAGCGCCGGGTCTTCGAGGAGGGGTGCGATCGCTGCGAGGCCGAGTACCGGGTTCGGAGTCGCGACGGCACCTGGCGATGGCTGCGCTCCCGGGGGCGAGCCACGGTTCGCGCCGAGGATGGTAGCCCTCGACGCCTGTCCGGCATGATCATGGACGTCACCGAGGTCCACTCCCTGCAGGAGAACCTGGTCGCAGCGACCCGGCTCGCCTCGGTGGGCACCCTCGCCGCCGGAGTGGCTCACGAGATCAACAACCCTCTCGCCTGGGTCACGACCAACCTCAGCTACGCCCTCGAACGGGTGGACGCGGCGCAACGAGAGGCGCCGGCTCCCAGGCCAGACCTCCAGGAGCTGCGCACCGTGATCGAGGAGACTCAGCAGGGCACCGCCCGCATCGGCAGCATCGTGCGGGCGATGCGGTCGCTCGGGCGGCCGACGGACCCGTCCGAGATCGGGGAGGTCGACGTGTGCGCCGAGGTCCTGAGCGCCGTCCAGATGACGCGCACCCAGGTCCTCCAACGGGCCCGGATGCTGGTCGAGGTCCCCTCGAACCTGCCCAAGGTCGCCGCCCGGTCCAACGAGCTCGGGCGCGTCTTCCTGAACCTCATCCTCAACGGCGCCCAGGCCATCCCGGAAGGCGACGAGGCGCACAATTTCGTCGCCGTCCGCGCCCGCACGGAAGGGCGCAAGGTGGTGGTGGAGGTGTCCGACTCTGGCTCCGGCATCGCCCCCTCCATCCGCGACCGGATCTTCGAGCCCTTCTTCACCACCAAGCCGCCAGGGCTGGGGACCGGACTTGGCCTGACCATGGCGCGGAGCATCGTCGACTCGGCGGGGGGAAGCCTCGAGCTCGATGCCGGGACGGGGCAGGGCTCCACCTTCCGTGTGACCCTGCCGGCATCCGCTCCCAGCGTGGTACCGGAGTCCGCCGCCACTTCCGGGATCGCCGTCCCCCCGAAGATTCGAGGTCGCGTCCTCATCATCGATGACGAGCCGCTGGTTGGCCGATCACTCCAGCGGATCCTGGAGCGACGGCACGACGTCACCGTGCTCGCCTCCGGGAACGAGGCCATGCGCCTCATCGATCGCGGCGAGTGCTGGGACGCTGTCCTCTGCGATTTCACCATGCCCGATCTGGACGGGATTGCACTCTACGAGATGGTCTCGGCCCGAGCTCCCGAGGTCGCCAAGCGCTGGGCGTTCATCACCGGAGGCGTGGTCGGCGACCGCACCGCGCGATTCCTGGCGGGCCACGACGTCTTCACGCTCCAGAAGCCCGTGGAACCGTCCCTGGTCCTTGAGACCGTCGATCGTCTCGCAGCCCGCTGACCGTCGCTGAGCCCTTCGCGTCCAGGACCCAGCTGTCGCTTCTCAGGAGGCTGTTCAGGCGGCGTTCCGTGTAGCCGGGTGAAGGGGGCGGCGCCTCCGGTGCCGCTCCCTTTCATCCCCCTCGGGCGAGGCCGAGATGGGCTTGCTCCGCTGCAGAGGCCGATGCCCATGGCCACGCCCGTCCTTCGCGATCCCGTGCTAGGTTGTACTCATGCCCTTCGACACGACCAACGTCCGCCTGCCCACCAGCCTGGTCCGTTCCACCGCCGACGTGGAGCGACGGTTCCTCGCCGCCGTGTATCGGTGGATGGCCCTCGGCCTCGCCCTCACCGCCCTGGTGGCCTTTGCGGTCGCAGGCTCCGACGCCGCGCTCCAAGTGGTGTTCGGAACCCGGTTCCTGCTCGTCGCCCTCCTGCTCGCCGAGGTGGGCCTCGTGGTCGCCCTCTCCGCCGCAGTGCGGCGCCTCTCCGCAGCGGCGGCCGGGGCTCTATTCGTCCTTTACTCTGCGCTGAACGGCGTCACGCTCTCGTCGATCTTCCTCGTCTACACGCACACCTCCATCGCCACCGCACTGCTGGTGGCCGCCGGTGCCTTCGGGGCCATGAGCGTCTTCGGCACGGTCACGCGACGGGACTTGTCGTCCTGGTCGTCCTTCCTCCTCATGGGGCTGATCGGGGTAGTGATCGCCAGCCTGGTGAACATGTTCCTGCGGAGCGACGCGATGGCCTTCGTCATCTCGTGCGCCTCGGTGGTCGTCTTCACAGGGCTGACCGCCTATGACACGCAGAAGCTCCGGGCGTTCGCGCGCGCCGGGGGGACTTCCGTGGCAGCCGCGCCCGTGGCCGGCGCCCTCTCGCTCTACCTCGACTTCGTGAACCTGTTCCTCGCCCTGCTTCGCCTCTTCGGGCGGAGGCGCTAAGGACGACCCGTCCGTATCCATCAGGCGCTGGACCTCATGGCGCACGCGGTGCGCGGGATCGGGGCCCAGCCGGGGAGTCCCCTCCCTGCATTGAACGAGCTGGGCAGCCGCCACCGTCACCGCGCCGGCAGCCCGGCCACGATCTCCTCCGAGGCAGCCCAGAGCCGGGCGGCCAGCGCGGGATCGTCTGCGTCCTTGCGAGGCACAGCCACGTTGCAGTCCGCGAAGTAGCTGCCGGAGATCGCCGCCGCGCCGGGGTGCACCGCCACGTAGACCTCGGTGGCCGCGCCCTGCGCCACGCTCTTCAGCAGAAGCGGCCCGGCCAGGCCGAGGGCGAGGTTGCCGAGGGAAGGCATGTGCCGGCCCAGGGCCGTGCGGATGACGCCGGGGTGCACGGCGTTGGCGGTCCGACGGGTACCCCTGAAACGCCGCGCCAGCTCCTTGGCGAACAGCAGGTTCGCCAGCTTGGACTGCCCGTAGGCCACCCAGGGCCGGTAACCCCGCTCGCCGGAGAGGTTGTCGAGCTGGATCCCTTCCCTGGGCGCCCGCTGATGGGCTGCGCTGCTCAGCATCACCACTCGGCCGTCCTCGGCGAGCTGATCGAGGAGGCCGGTGACCAGGATGAAGTGGCCGACGTGGTTGGTGAAGAACTGTAGCTCGATCCCATAGGCCTGCTGCAGCTTCGGAAGCGCCATGATCCCCGCGTTGCAGACGACGGCGTCGAGCACGAGGCCGGTCCGTCTCACCGCATCGATGCAGCCGCGCACGCTGGCGGGGTCCGACAACTCGCAGGCCAGCGGCAGCAGCTGGCCCGCCACCGAGGCGCAGGCGGCTGCGGCCTTCTCCAGGGTCCGCCCCGCCCCCAGCACCCGAGCCCCCCGCAGGGCCAGCACGCGCAGCGCCTCCCGCCCTAACCCGGAGGTACAACCGGTGACAAGGACGGTCTTGCCATCCAGGTCGAGCCCTGCGGTGACCTCCTCGGCTGTGGAGCCGTATCCGAACCCGCTCGGCCCCATCGACTGAAACAGCGCGTACAGGGACATGGCGTCGACCCCTTGCGGCGTGCTGCCTTCGCCGCACCGCCGGGACCGTCGCATGGCAGAGGCCGGGAGGCAAGCAAGCCGGCAGGGCGGGGGCGGCGACGGTGGGGTTCGAGCCCGGGGTCGCGGAGGAGGAGGCCACGGCCGCCGGCTCGTGTGACCGAGGACCCACTGCGACTTCGGGTTCCCTCGGGAATGTGCTCCGCTGCGACGGGGGTTCGCCACGTGCCTCTCGAACCCGGGTCAGGGCTGCGCTCAAGGGGCGATGGTCCGCACCGACCAGATCGAGGTCGCTCGCGCCGGTCGGCAACGATCAGCACACGTTCTTCGCGCCGGACGGCCCCCACCTCCGGGAAACCCGCCCAATATGGCTCCACGTCCGGTATGAAGGGGTTGCATGCTTGCGTCCTTGCGGCTCCGCATCGCCTACGTCCTCGATGTCTTCGACGGGGTCAAGACCGGGGGGGTCCTCTCCGCGCAGCGCTTCGTGGAGGCGCTGCGTGCGCGGCACGAGGTGACGGTCGTGGCGGCGGGCCCGCCCGGCGAGGGCCTGGTGGCGCTGCCCAGCTTCTACCCGCCGTTCTTCGGGCGGGTCATGCGGCAGATGGGCTTTGCCTTCGCCGTGCCCCGGCGTCGCGTCCTGGAGCAAGTGCTCCGGCGCGTGGACGTGGTGCACGTGCAGTTCCCGTTCTGGCTGGGGATGCGAACTGCGGCGCTGGCTCGGGACCTCGGGGTGCCCCTGGTTGCCGGCTTCCACGTCCAGCCCGAGAACATGTTCTACAACGTCGGTCTCCGCTCCTCCGTGCTGGCCGAGTGGACCTACCGTCTCTTCCTGAAGCGCCTCTACAACCTCGCCGACGCGGTGATCTGCCCCAGCCCATTCGCGCTGGCCGCGCTGCGCCAGCGAGGCCTGGCGGTACCGGCCGAGGTCATCTCGAACGGCGTGACCCTGAGTGGCCTCCCGGTGGCGGAGCGCCAGGAGCGTCACAGGGGCCGCCCGCTCGTCATCGCCGTCGGACGCCTGGCCCGGGAGAAGCGGCTCGACGTCATCATCGAGGGGGTGCGCCGGTCCCGCCACGCCGACCAGATCCAGCTGGTCGTCACCGGGCGCGGACCGGAGGAAAATCGGGTCCGGCGCATGGCGGCGACCCTGCCCCGCCCCGCAGAGGTGGGCTTCGTCAGCGACGCCGAGCTGCGCCGGCTCCTCGCCACCGCCGACCTGATGGTGCACGCTTCCGAGGTCGAGCTGGAGGGTATGGCTGTGCTCGAGGCGGCAGGCCGCGGGACTCCGGCGCTCATCGCCGATGCGCGAGCCAGCGCCACGCCGCAGTTCGCCTTGTCCCCTGACTTCCTCTTCCGCGCCGGCGATCCCGCCGACCTGGCCCGACGGCTCGACCACCTGCTCGACGAGCCCACCCGGCTGGCCGCGGCACGCGTCGACGCCCGTGCCCTGGCGGCGCGATTCGATTTCGAGGACTCCGTTCGCAGGACCGAGGCGCTGCTTGCGCGTGTTGCGGAGCGGGGAAGGCGACCGACTGCGGGCTCCGCACCCGGCGCGCGGGCGCCCTCGCCCGGCTAGCCCACCTGGCCCAGTCGGGGCGAGCGAGCGCGCTGCGCGATCCAGAGCGAGGCGGGCAGGGCGGTGAAGTCGGCCAGCATCGCCAGGAGGAACGCCGCGGCGGTCACGATGCCGAACTGCCGGAGTGGCGGGAAGCCTGAGAAGGCCAAGGCCAGGAAGCCGGCGGCGTTGATCAGCGTGGCGAAGGCGATGGCCCGGCCCGCCACCCGCAGCGTGTGGCGGAGCGCGCCCGGGAAACCCTCCGAGCCGTCCCCCTCGCCCAGATGGTGGAAGAAGTGGATCTGATCGTTCTCGGTGGTGCCCAGGACGGTGGTGGCGATGAGGATGGTAGCAACGTTGAGCTCCATGCCCAGGAGCCGCATTCCCAGGAAGGTGACCAGGATGGCGAACACCGAGGGGATCATGGCCATGAGTCGGGCCGAGGCGCTTCGGAACACGAAGAGGAAGACGATCAGGATGAGCCCGGCGGTGAGGGCGAAGCTCTCCGCCAAGGTGGGCACAAGGCTCGCACCCACCTTGGCCTGGAGGAGCCCTTCCCCCACCAGCCGCATCCGCATGCCGGGCACCGCGTCGCCCGCCACCGCGCGCGCCCAATCCGCCGTCAGGCTTCGCGCCAGCGCCTGGTAACCGGCCGCGTCGGTGCTCCGGAAGACCACCGTGAGCTGCGCGTTGGCGAGCGAGCCGACATCGATGAAGGCGCGTAGCTCCGGCTCCGTGAGGAGGATCTGTTCGAGGTCGCCGGTCGACTGGGCCAGCGCCTCCGGGTCGGCCGGCAGCGTGTCCCCATGGCCCGCTAGGTATCGACGAATGCGCAGGAAGGTGGTCGGCCCCACCACCGAGGTGACGTCGGGCTCCCCCTCGACCGCGGTGGTGAATCGATCCAGCGCCGCCAATACCCGCGGATCCGTGACCGCTCCCGGGGGTGTCTCCACCCACACCCGGGCCACGTTCAGGCCGCCCACGTGCTGGCGATAGAAGCGCACGTCCTGGGCGATCTCGAGTGATGGGTCGACGTAATCTAGGGCGTCCACTCCGACCTTCATGGGCGCGAGCCGGCCCGGGACCCCGGTCAGCGCCCCTAGGCCCGCCGCGGCCAGGACCAGCGAGCCCACCACCAGCGGCCAGCGTAGCCGGTAGGTGAGGCGCGGAACTGCGGCCGCCACCCGGTCGTACAGACCGCTGCGGACGGCTACGGTGAGAGCGGTGGGCGTCCGGAGCGTCCGCTGCAACGCCGGGAAGAGCGTGAAGACCACCAGCCAGGAGAGGGCCAGTCCCAGCGCCGTCCACAGGCCCATCTCGCGGATGGGGCGGATGGGCGAGACCGCAAGGGCGCCGAAGCCGAGCACCGCCGCCGCGGTCGAGGCCGTAACCGGCAGCAGCTTGTTGGCGAGGGCGAACCTCTGATGCTCGTCCACGTCGACGCCCTGCGGTTGGTCGACGAAGCGCGAATGCACGTACACGAGCGACGCCAGGCAGGTCACCAGGATGGTCAGCGGGACCAGCGCCGCCACCACCGAGAACGAGAAGCCGAGCGGTCGCGCCAAGCCGACGCCCAGCGTCACCGCCGCGCCCAACGAGAGCAGGATGGCGAGGAGCGAGCGCACCGAACGGTACAGGTAGAGCGCGATCCCCACCACGAAGAGGCCGAAGAGCGGGAAGTAGCGGAGCGCGGCCTGGCTCGACTCGTGCTCGATCCAGGACTCGAGATACGGCGCACCTACCTTGCGGACGCGCTGCACCGGGCCGCCCGGCACCTCCTTGGCGGCGCGGTCGACCTCCGCGAGAAGCCGATCCCGCTCCCGACCGCTCCGGGCCGCGAGCGAGACCGCCAGCCCCTCGAAGCGGTCGCCGACCAGCCCCTGGCGGCGGAAGAAGGCCGTGCCGGTCGCGAACGCCCGGTAGGCGGAGGCGCCCGCTGCGTCCGGCCGAAAGGCCGGGTGCGTTCGCCGGAAGACGTCGAGGGCCGAGTAGGGGACCACCCCGGGGATGGCGCGCAGCGCGGTCTCTAGGGCCTGCGTACGGCCGAGCACCTCTGGGTCCCATGGGTCGTCGGCCTCCACGAGGAGCAGCACCACCGGGTGTTCCGGGAAGATCTCCTGGAAGGCCCGGGTCGCCAGGTAGTCCGGGTCCGACGAGACCAGGAGCCTGTCGATCGCTCCCTCCGAGGGGATGGCCGAGGCCAGGTAGGCCGCGACCGGCACGGCGAGCGCGTAGACGACCAGAATGGGTGCGCGCAGGGCGATGATCCGGCCGAACAGACGCTGGACGCGGAGGCTCATGCGTGCCGCCGCGAGGGCCAGGGAACGAGGGCGGACGTCGTGTGCAGCCGGCCGCCGAAGGCGGGGTGCCGCGCCAGCATGTGCCGGTCCATCCACGGCACGCTCACGAAGACGAAGAGCGCGGAGATCGCAATCGCTCCCGCCGCAGTCCACCACCGTGGCGCCGCTGCGAGCCCGAAGAGGAAGAGCCCCCACCAAAAGAGGATCTCGCCGAGGTAGTTGGGGTGCCGGCTCCAGGCCCACACGCCACTTGCCAACACCTCCTCCGGATCACGGCGCGCTCGCAGGAAGCGCCGGAGTTGCGAGTCGGCCACCGCTTCGAGGCCGATGGCACTGGCGGTCACAACGACCGCCGCCACGTCGAGCACGCCGAGGGGGCGGGAGGGCAGGCCCAGCACGGGGTACAAGGGGAGCAGGCCAAGCAGCACCCATGCCGTGGGAAGCAGGTGGATGGTGAGGAAGCTCACCGGCCAGTAGGCGCGGCCGGTCCTGACCCGGATCTCGACGTAGCGGAAGTCCTCGTGCGAGAGCCCGCGCCATCGGATCAGCTGGTTGACGGTGAGCCGCACGCCCCAGGCGCACACCAGGACGAGAGCCAAATCCACCCGCGCGCCTCCTGGCCCGAGGGACGCCCAGTAGAAGACGATGGGGATGGGCGCCACGCTCCAGTACGGGTCGTACAGGCTGGAGTTGGCCAGACCAGCGCTGAAGACGAACACCGCGCAGGTGGCGACGAGGTCCGCCCAGGCCGTGATCCAGAGAGGGCCCCACCCCTGGAGAGCGTGACCGGTCGCGAACGCCGCGACGAGCGCCACCGTGTATGCGACGGCAAGGACCCGGAGGCTACGGTGCCGCTCCGGGCCGGGCGACCCGGCGCTGGGCGAAGGCAGTCTCACTCGTAGAGCCTCCGCGTGGCACGCTCCATGATCCGGATCGAGGCCCGGCGGGGGAACAGCCGCCCGAAAGCGAACGCGGCCAGCCGGTTGAGCCCGCCCGTGACCACGCTCGGCCCGTGCCCGAGCGCCGCGAGTGCCTGCGCCGCCACCTCCTCCGCCGCCTGCAGCGGCACGGCACGCTTCGGGTGGGACGCCTCGAACCCCGCGGTGCGGGTCGCACCCGCGCGACAGGCCACTACGTCCACGCCTCGCGTGCCGAGCTCCGCCCACAGCCCCTCCCCCAGCACCAGGTTGAAGGCCTTGGAGGCCGCGTAGGTGGAGAGCCATGGGTTGCCCTGCGAGCCAGACAACGAGGTCATGAGCACGATGCCGCCGCGCCCGCGCCTGGCCATGGCGCTGCCCAGTAGGTGCGAGAGGACCACCGGACCGCGGCAGTTCACCTCCACGACGCGCAGGTGTTCCTGCAGCGGGCGGTCCACGAAGGGCCCGATGACCGAGTGCGCAGCGTTGTACACGAGGAGCCCCACCTCCAGGCCCGCCGCCAACTCTTCCACCACCACCGGTAGATCCCCGTGAGCCAGGTCCACGGTCGCCACGCGAGCCTCGATGCCGTGGGCGGCGCGCAGGCTCGACGCGAGCCGCTCCAGCGGCTCGCGCCGGCGCGCCAGGAGGAGCAGGTTCACGCCGTGCGCAGCCAGTTGGCGCGAGAACGCCTCGCCCAACCCTGCGGACGCCCCTGCGACGAGCGCCCACGGGCCATACCGCTCTCGAAAGGCGCTCACGCTGCCCGTCCCCCGGACGGTGCCTCGACTTCCGGTACCTCGATCGTGAACGGATGCTCCCGGAACCCGAGGCGCCAGACCACCAGGACGGGGATGAGCATCCATGACGCATTCGCTGCTATGACGACGGCCGGGTGTGGCGCGGCGTTCACCCCGGCCAGTTCGTCGAAGAGGATGATGAAGACGTTGACGAAGAGCGCGGTGGCCCAGATCACGGCCGGGATGCGGATCCAGTCGCGTCCGCGGGTGAAGGCGTAGATCGCCACAGCGTAGAAGGGTCCAAAGACGAGTACGTCGAGCCAGATCGTCGCTCGATACCACGCGGGGCGCGCCAGGAGCAGCGGATCGTAGGTCCGCTCCCACCAGTGTACTAGGGCCAGGAGCCTACCCGGTGGCCAAGGGGGTGGAGTGAAATGAAACGGATTCGCGATAACGACCTGTTCGAGGCTCACGACGTAAGTTGTGAAAAGTAGGTTCACCGCGAAGAACGCGAGCAGCGCCACGTCTATTGGTCGCCGCGATAGCGGGATGGCAAGCCGCATGCTGCCTTCATATGCTGAACCCGCTCGGGAGCACACGCTCCAGACGGACCGTGGGCAAAGTACCGGTCGCGCAAGTGCCGGTGGGTGGGTACAGTGGCTGGGTGCCCCCGTTAGTGCTGGCCCTCTCGCTCGCGGTTTCCGCCGCGGGCGATCCCCGGGCCGCGAGCGAACCGGAACGAGAGCCCGCTCAGGCCCCGATCGAGGCGCCCGAAGCGATACCTACGAGCGCGCCCTTGCCCCTGGGTGGGTGGCGCCAGGATCTCGCCCTGGGCCTGCACTCGACCACGTTCTGGAGTCACGCCGGGAATCAGTACACCTTCCACTCGCTCAGCCTGGGGTACATGAACTCGTGGGGAAGGAACGGACCGTTCCTCCACACCACCGGGCTGCTCCCGTTGCAGGGGCGAGAGGACGGCCGCGTCTATGCGCTCGGCCCGTACTACCGCCTGCGCTACGGGGGCGACGTCCTCACGGGCTACCAGTGGCGGTGGCGGGCTTGGGAGTCCGTCGAGGCAGAGGCCGGCGCCGGCCTCCACGTCCTGTTCATCGTGCTCAAGGGGATCACCGGGTACCGCGACTTCTCGGCGTCGCCGCTCGGCCTGGGCACCGACATGGCCCTGCGTTGGCGCACCGGACGATCGCTCGGCACATGGCCAGTGACCGTCGGGCTCTATGGAAGCACCGCGCTCGACGTCTACGATCCCATCCATGGCAACGATCTGCGGCACGGCTTCACATTCCAGGCCGGCGCACAGCTTGGTCTGAACCCAAGGGGCAAGCCGTGAGGGCTTCCTGCTGCCTGTGGGCGGCGCTCCTCTCCAGCTCGCTCACCAGCTGCGGTCCTTACGCCGAGCTGGCCCAGAAGCTCGACGTCGGCCTCGTCATCGTCGGCGGCGAGACCTGGATCGCCGAGATCGGGTCCGAGGTCCGGGTGCTGGTCCTGGGCCAGCCCGACCCGGTGAGCGGGGTCTCCGCCTTCGCCTTCACGGCCTCCTCGCTCCCCATCGCCGCCGGTGTGTCGGTCTGGGCGACCCAGGGGACCTGGACAGGCAGCGCGAGCGATCCCACGATGACGCTCCGAGAGCGGTACCTCTACAGGCTGGACGACGAGCGCGGGACCCCGCTTCTCAACCGCCGTGGCGCCACCCGCCAGGACGTGAACCGGGCGCTCACCTTCGGCCAGGCCCGCGGGAGCGGCCAACTCGTCCTCACTGGCGACGCGTCGATCGCCGGCACGTACGTGCTGCTCCCGGAGGCGCTTGCGACCCTCGGGACGTCCTCGCCCGCGGACGCGGCCTGCGCGTTTCACCTGGCCAACTTGGCCGTGCTGAGCTCACAGGTGCGGATCATCGCCTTCGGCAGCGCCGGGATGACGCAGTACGAGACGCCCGCCACGTTCCGCGGGACGCTCACCGGGGACGTCCGCGTCTCCGTCCACGGCTCGCCCTCCGTCACGACCGACATCACCTATTCGAGCTTCGCCGACTTCGGCGGTGTCCGGATCGACGGGACGCAGACTACGCACGTCAACGCGGGAGGCAACGGATACATGTCCGGAACGGTCACCCTCGCGCTCCAGCCGCAGGCTAGCCCAGCCCCCCCGGAGATCGACGGGAGCATCAGCTACGGCCCGGGGGGGGGCGGCGGCGATTCCATCCAGATCTCCAGCGGCTCGCCAACCGGGGGAAACTACGTCGTCACCCTGACAGGTGGGGGAGCGGCCAAGATAAGCCCGGTAGCGGCTCCTTCACCAACGGTCGCCTCCTGCCTCGGGCTACCCCTTCAGTAGACACCAACGATCGTCCCGGCTGCCTTAGTCTGTAACGACGACCACCTCGGGAGGTA
Source organism: Anaeromyxobacter sp. (assembly GCA_035541675.1). Taxonomy (GTDB): domain Bacteria; phylum Myxococcota; class Myxococcia; order Myxococcales; family Anaeromyxobacteraceae; genus Anaeromyxobacter. Next base: position 116,754 of record DATKMW010000045.1, read on the forward strand.
CCTATGCGCAAGCTCTTCATCGCTACGTTGCTCGTCGCGTCAGGGTGCGGGAGCTCCAGCTCGAGCAAGCCCGTCTCCGGCACCATCTCGGGACAGCCCTTCACGCCGACCGAGGTCTCCGCCGTCACCGCCGGGCCGGCGAGTTGCACCCAACCGGTCAGCTTCGAGGCCAAGGCCTTCGCTGTCCGTATGGCGTCCTTCACGGGCGTGTGCACCGACCTCACCGCCGACCCGTTGTGCAAGCTTCAGGCAAGCGCTCGAACCGTCACCGTCGTCTTTGCCGACGTTGGTGCGACTTCTGCTCCGACTCTTGGTGCGGGCACCTTCGCGGTGAACCCGAACCCGGCCAACGCCGTGATACAGACCAGCGGGCCCCTCGCGGGCACACTGGTGGCCGCATTCGCGATGTCGGTCACCACCGGTGCGGATTGCCCGACCGGGACCGAGGAAGAGGTGGCCAAGGGCACGCTGCGCGTCGACTCCGTGAACGGGACCACCATCACCGGCAGCGTCGACCTCACCTTCGGCCAGTACGACGCGGTGCACGATGTGTTCACACCCGGCACCGACACCCTGAAGGGGGACTTCACCGCAACGGTATGCGCGCAGTCCATCACTAGCGATCAGCTGTGCGCGCTGGCCGGCGCCGGCGGCCAGTGCTCGGACATGAGCGGTCCGCACTGCTGACCGGCCCGCTCACCCAGGGTTGGGAGAAGCGTCTGCCCGGTGGAGGAGGGCTCGGCCCTCTTCTGCCCAGGCCTCGGCCTCGGGATCGCCGGCGTTGGCGCGCGCCAGCCGCACGGCCAGCTCCGCGGCCCTTCTGCCATCGGCGGGCTGGCCGGCCACGAGCAGGGCCTCGGCCAGGGCCAGCTGGTTGGGCGAGTAGTCCGGCGCCAGGCGAACGGCCTGGCGTGCTGCCTCGACGGCTCCCTGTGCATCGCCCGGACCCACGGGCCAGGCGGGAGCGCGCGCCAGGACCAGCGCCAGCACCCGATCCGGACCGCCCTCGTCCAGGCGTGGGTCCTGCTGCGCTGCCCGGCGGAGGTGCTCGACCATCTTTTTGAGCCCGTCGACCGCCGTGGCGCGTCGCTCGCGCGCTTGCACTCCGAGCGCCAGCGCCAGGGCATAGTGGCAAAGCGCGCTGTCCGGCGCGCGATCGAGGCACGCCTGGCCGGCGTCGACCGCCGACGCCGACATCGCCCGGCGATCCACTCCCGGCTCGTGATCGATGCGCCAGATGCGCGCCTGGATGGCCCCGTACAGACCTTCGACGTCGCGCGGGTCCCGCCCTGCCGCGGACAAGAAGAGGTCCTCAGCCTGACGCGCCTCGCCAGGCTGAGCCCGGCGCTCGAGGTGCGCACGCGCCTCGGCGAGCAGAGCGGCGAGATCTCCGGGGGCCGGAGAGACCGGGGCACCCTTAGGCGGCGTCCCGGGCGCGCGGGATCGTAGCGCCGGAGCGCAAGCCAGGACGCCGGCGGAGAGCGCGACGGCGGCGAGCCTCACGGAGCCCCCATCCGTCTCGTCAGCGATAGCGCGTCTGGCGGCAAGGGAGCGAAGCCCTGCATGCGCACGCCCTCCAGCGCGGCCGACCCCTCTGCCGTCGAGGGGAGTGCGAGGAGCGCCTTCTCCAAAGCGCGCCAGCGGGCCGGCTCCAGGCGATCTCCGACGGTCGCCACGAACGCACCGGGAAGCGGCGCCGAGCGCGCCACCACCTCCAACTGGCCGGCGAAGGGGAGTGTCGGCAGGGCGGCCGTCTGCTCGCCATCGAGCAGCACGGCCACCGCCTCTCCCGCGGCTGCCCGGCGCAGAGCGGAGAGTACCTGGTTCGAGAAGGTGATGTGCGCGTCGGGCGGAAGCCGGCCCCAGCTCGCCAGCGCACCGCGCACGAACGCCGGCGAGTACCCCGCGATGGACACCACGGTGAACCCCGCCAGCGCCGCCGGCGAAGTGATCCGCCCTCGCCCGGCCACGAGGGCCCAGGTCTCGAGTGGCCCCTGTGCTCCCTGGCGAACCACCGCGAGGCGGGCATGGAGCGACAGGGCGACCGCGTACTTCACGTAGAAGGGCACGGGGACCATGGCCACGGCGGCTTCCGTGCTCTTCAGCTGCGCGACACCCTCCTCCTCCGCATTGAGGTAAGTTGCCGAGAGCGCACCGTCGGGCAATCCACCGGCGTGGGACAGCGCCGCCACCAAGGCGTCGACGCTCGGCTGAGCCTCCGCCGTCGTGCCGGGGTATCCCGGCGCGCAGATGACGAGTGCGACCGAGCGGGGGGGCACCGGCAGGACCGGTCCGGCGGCGATCAGGAGAGCGGCCGCGAGTGAGATCATAGACGCAGATTAGTGCCCCGGGGGGGATCAGCAAACATCAGGTCTGGGGCGTGCGACCGAGAGCGCTACGGCCGCCTGGACTCACCTCCCCGGCCCGAGCCGAAGGCTATCGGGGCGGGTCGCGGCCCAGCGCAGCGCCGTGGAGCCGGTCGAGCACTGCCAGGGGCCGGGCGATGAGTGGAGACCACGCAAAGTCCGAGTCTGAAGCCGACACCCGGGGCTGCCGGTCAGCGGAGCCGCTAGCTAGCGGTCGGGTCGAGCGCCGAGCGAGAAGCCCACTGCCGCCCACGCCCGCAACCCTCGTGCGAGCGGCGTCGGTCGTCCCCGCCGCCGCCGGAAGCGAGCCAGCTCGCTCCATCCCCGGAGGAGGACTCTCACCTCCTGATCATCAAGCCCGGCAAGATGCCGAAGGTGCTCGAGAAGCTCCAACGCGAACTCGCCGAGAACTGCGTCCTCCCCCCCCAGACGCACCGAACGCCTCTACCCCAGGGTCGTCAAGGTCAAGATGAGCAACTACCCCCGGAAACGGCCCGGCGCTAGGTGACTGGCATTGAGCCTAGCGCCGGCCGATCTTCCGAGGCCGGCCGGCGCCAGGGGCCCTTGGGGAGTGCGATTACCTGCAGGTCGTCGGGAACGTCCACCCAGCCGGCATGGTGCAGCCCGCGCCTGCCTTCATGCCCAGCAGCGAGGGCGGGATCCAGCTCTTCGGGATTCGGTAGGCGCGGTAGACGGCGTTGGGCCGAACGTTGTTGCCGGGGATGAAGGGTAGGACGCCCTCAAACGGAGAGATGTACTCCCAGACGATAGTGCCCCGAGGAGTGACCTCGAAGACGCGGCCGTTGCCGCCTTGAGCGATGAGCGTGTTCCCGTTCGGCAGGCGCTGGATGTTGCTGATGAAGGAACTGTAGAACTTCGGGGTCTTCGTCGTCGGATCCGCCGTCGGGAAGGAGTACTCCCACACCACCTCGAGGGTGATGGGGTTGAACTCCACGACCCGCGAGTAATCGCGGAACTTGTTCGGCCAGATCCCGGGGAGCCCAGTGAGGGACGAGCCGAAGCCAGAGAAGCCGCCGTTGTCGAAGAGGATGATATCCCCGGCCCCGGGGAGCCCGGCCGGGATCATGTGGGCGTTGTGGGGCCCGATGACCTGGCCGATCTGGTACTCCGGGTTCCCGTAGCCGAAGTTCGGGCCGACGCGCCAGACGACGTCGCCCGCGTGCCACTTGCCCTTCGGGTGGTCGTGCCGGGCGACGATTCCGAGGAGGCTGCTCGAGCGGAAGTCGAAGATGAGGTTGTCGGGGTGGAAGCGAAGGTCGCCCATCGCGTACCACCGGTTCGGGCCGAGGCGGGCCAACTGGTTCTCATGGGTCCAGTCGCTGAACCCAGGGCCGCCCGTGCCCACCCGGGTGTTCGCGACGGCAAACTGAGCGGGCGTGTCGAAGCCGAAAGACGCGAAGTGGTCCATTGCATGCCAGGACCAGAGCACGTTGCCGTTCGCGTCCATCTCGTACCAGCCGTCGTCGAGGAGGTCGAACGCGCCGGAGAAGGATGCGGGCGCGGTCGTCACGTGATTCTGGAGAAAGAGGGTCGTCCCGTCGGCCGGGTTCGGGTCAGGGCACTGGCCGGGCGCGTAGTAGCCCACCGGGCTCCCGTAGCGCTGGAAGTCGTGGTGAAAGCCCGGATCCGTGAACCCCGATTCGATGGCCGGGAACCACTCCGCCACCTTGTTGCCGCACCAGTCGAGCTCTTGGACCGACGTCATCGTGAGGCCGAAGGTGGGGCTCAGGGCCGAGGACAGGTTACCGCCGACCACGTAACCGCCGGGCAGGAGCTTATGCGGGAAGCCGGAGAGCGGCCACTCGTTGACGACGTTGCCCTTCATGTCGATCAGGATGGCGCCGTAGCGCGTGTTCGTGCAATCGGGGTTCAGGGCGAAGTCCTCGTAGACCGTGCAGCTGGCGTAAGGCTTGAAATCGTATCCAAGGGACGTGAGGAGCGTGTAGCCGTCCCAGGTCTTCGACGGGTCGTAGACCTTCACGTTGGTCGTTCCCAGGATGTCGGGGCGCCCCATCGAGTCGCCGTTCTCGTTGTGATCCTGCGCCGCCGTGATGTTGTTCTGCATGACGTAGGCGGCGTCCGCGAGCGCGTTGCTGAGGCTCGTGAGGACCGGGACCCCGTTCCGGTCATTGCCGGTTAGCATTGGCGTGACGTCGAGCTCGCTGTACCAGAAGGAGGCTCCCGGCGTCGGCGACGGATCGGGCAAGCCGAGGCTCACATAATCGCCTCCCGAGACTCCCGTTTCCGTCGCCTCCGGCGTGCTAGCGCTTTGCGAGGGCACGGCTTCCTCCCCGCAGCCAGCGGCGATGAGGAGCGTCAAAGACAAGCTCTTCACGATTCCGATTCTCATGTTCCCCTCCCTCTTTGCGGTTACTCGGCGAATCACGTCACCCCGCGCCTCCGCCACCCTCCTCCAGGCGTCGCGGCACCTTTGGCGGAATAGCTCGAGCGCGTCCCCATTTGACCGATCGTGATGTCACACAACTCGTACACGCGCATTGTGCCACCGTCCTCCGAATGCGGTCGCGGAACATGGCGACCCCGGACAGCGCAGGCGGGTTGCCCCGATAGAACGAACGAGCATCACTATGAGTGAATCGCCCCGGCGGGATCACGCGCCGAGGGCTCGGAAAGTCGTTAGAGTTCTGCCCGGATTGACGTGGTCCTGGGCCTAATCCATCGGATCGGAGTTGAGCATCCGAAGCAGATGCCAGCGGAGTGCCAGTCGCGGTTCCCGGGCCTGTCAGAGGCGCATCCCAGGACGCTCCTGCGATTCTCCGAGCTGTCGCATGGGCCTTACCGCCTCGAACGCAACCGTTTCGCCCCCGTTCTCGGTCGCGGGCTCCCGGTAGGGAACACGCGATTGGGCCGCTCGCGATGGCGCCTTACGGGAACGGTATCAGACGCTCACCTGGCTGGAACCAGGGTGTATTCGCTGATCGCCGAGCCTGGGTGGGGACCGGTGCTCCGGGCCGGCGACGGAGACGTTCCCGTAGGTCGCCAGGGAGACGCCGCCGAAGAGGCCGATGCCGAAGATGCGGGTGAAGCGGAAGTCGTATCCACCCGCGAGCTTGAGCACCTCCCAGCCGCTGAACTCGATGTACTCGGTGCCGCTCGGCCCGTTCACCATCGCGCCGGTGGACTCGTGCCCCGTCTTCATGGTGACCCAGGGCGTGCGCGAGGCCGCCAGTGCAAAGACATCGCGCTCCACGAGGCCAAGGCGGACCGATCCCTCCCCGCAGCTGGGCCGAGTGCCCTCTGCCGCATCGCGAAGGTAGCCAACACACTGTGATCGGGGGGGAAACCCCAACGCAGTCGGCTCGGACCGAAACCGTGGCAATGTGGCCCGCGTCCCCGTGCCGCATCCCTCGCAGACCAGGGGCGGGCGCAGGATGTGCTGGTTGCAAGGCCCTCGCGCGGAGCGCTTTCGGCCAGGAGAATCACGGGGTAGAGCGAAACCGGCCCTCGCTGCTGTGGGGGTCGGGTGATGCGGACTGCTGCTTGCGGAGCCTGCCGTTCGCGAGTGGGCCACGACCGGCCCGAAGGCATGTACGCTCCCGAGCCGAGAGGATCACCGGCCCATGCAGACCGGCACCGTGAAATGGTGGGACGACGAACGAGGGTTCGGCTTCCTCGACCCAGACGGTGGGGGCGATCCCGTGTTCTGCCACTTTAGCGTGGTCGCAGCCGACGGTTGCTACAAGAAGCTCGGGGATGGCCAGCAGGTCGAGTTCGACACCTTTCAAACCGAGGCCGGGCCGGTCGCCGGGAACGTGCGCCGGGTGTTCGGCGAGAGCGGTACAGTCGTGACGGTGCTGTGCGGCAACGCCGTGCAGGTCTGGGCCATGCCCTATCACCGGCCCAGCCTGGCGCGTACGGCCGAGCGTCTCCGGTCGTTCGGGGAGGTGCGGCTCTCGGAGTTCCTCGTGAGGCTGCGGGCACCGCCTCACGAGCTCACGCTATTCGACGACGGCCGCGCCATCCTATATGGGACCAGCGACGCCGACTTGGCGCGGTCCCTCGTCGCGCAGTGGCTAGGCGTCCGCATCCCGGAGTGAGGCAGCGGGAGCATCGAGACCGATTCGGCCCGCCCCGCGGCAACCGGTGGTCTCTGTGGCCAGCGGATTGGCCTGCCCGTCGGTCGGAATGTTGCGTTTGACGCCCATTCTTCGCGCATTCGGTCGGGTGGGCGCCTTCACCATCGCGCCGCCGAGCGACGCCCACTTCCACGGGGTGCCGCGTCTACGCTCGTGGTACTTGAGGACCTTAGAGAAGACCTTGGTGAAGACGCCAGCTGCGCGCCCCTCGTGGAAGGTTCGGTGGCAGGTCGAGCCAGAGCCGAACTCCCTGGGCAAGGCCTTCCACTGCCAGCCGGCGCGGAGCCCCAGCGCGATCCCGGCGAGCAGCTCTCGGACCGGAGCCGGTGAACGGCCGCGCAAGATGTCCTTGCGGCGAGCCGATGAGCGGGGCGATCTGCTTCCACGAGCCCTCAGGAGTGTTCCGGAATTGAGCTTCCGATCCAACGGGAGATCATCCCCAGCACCTGCAGTCAATCGTGGGATCGGTTCATGGCCGCTAGCTAGCGCCGGCGATAGTGCAGCGCCATGATGCCCGACTTGAGCCGTGTCGCGGCCACGAACCTCAGGCGCAATGAGGGTTGCAGGCCGGAAAAGAGGAACGGACCGTGCCCGGCCACCACTGGGTGGACCACGAAGCGATATTCGTCCACAAGGTCCAGGCGCTGCAGCGCGGCCGAAAGCGCGGGGCTCCCCACCAGCAGTCCGCGCGGAGTGGCCTTCTTCAACGCCTTCACCGCCCGGGGCAGGTCCCCTTCGATGTGATGCGAGTTGCTCCACGGGAAGTAGCGGCGCGTCCTCGAGACCACATACTTGGGCTTGGATTCGAGCTTCTTGGCCCAGTTCCGGTTCGACGGTGTCGCCTTCGGGTCTCGCGCCACCCGGGGCCAGGCGTCCTCCATCAGCTCGTAGGTCCGGCGCCCGAAGAGCATCGCTCCCGCCGCGTCCATCACCCGCGTCCAGTAGCGGAGCATCTCGTCGTTGGCGACCATTTCGCGGTGGTCGCAACACCCGTCCAGCGTCACGTTGAGCGCGAAGGTCAGGAGCCCCATGGCACTGACTCTCCCCAGGCTGTCTGGCGTTTCAAGCTTGGGCGATATCGAGCCCTCGCAGAGGCGCAATCATCAGCCCGTCGGCCACCACAGTTCGCGAAGCGCCGAGCCACTCCGGCCTCGTCAGCACCAGCAGTCCAATCGGGCTCGGCTCTAAGGCTCCGGTCGAGAGGTACATGGTTCGGCCCTAGTAGCCGCCGTCGCCGACCTAGCTTGTCTTCCTCTGAAGCCACGTGCAGGACCTCGTTTCCGTCGACTTCCTCTCGGGACCAACGGTGACGTTCACGTCCTGTTCGTCTTCATCGTCCTCGCTCCCACCCGGAGCCGGATCGTGCACTTCAACGTAACCGAGCGCCCCACCGCCCATTGGGCTGCACACCAGATCTCAGAGGCGCTCCTTTGGGGGGCAGCGCCGCGCAGCCTGATCCGGGATCGTGACCGCATGTACGGACCATCCTCTCCGAACACGTTTGGAGCCCATGGGCATCGATGAAGCGCCCACCGCGACTCGCATTCCCCCCTTGGCAGAACCCGTCTTCCGAGCGCGTGATCGGGCGAGTTGGCCGAGAGTGCTGGGATCAGCTTCTTGTCCTCCACGAACCGCACCTGCACAGGCTCCTCGGCGACTAACTTCGGCACCATCATCGCTCGCATTGCCACCGCGCGCTTTCGAAGAGCCTCGATCCGTGCAAGGGCCCCGAGCGCGGGGTCGGCGTGGAGGTCTCGGAGGGCGGCCGCCTCTAAAGGGCACCGCGTGCGGCGCGCAGCCTGACGCGGCGGCCAGAGCACCGAGTTCCACCTCGCGTCCGGGGTCACTGTGCCGGGCCATAGGCGTGCCCAGAGGAACCGCCTTCGCGCCGGGTTGTCGACCTCCTTCTGCGGTGCACACCTCGCCTCGGGCTCTCGTCCCCAGGCCTGCTGGACGCCGCGAAGGGGTTCCCGGGACGGACAGGCGGCCTCTGAGGAGCCGTGCGATCGACCAGCCACACCCGTCCGGGCATCGGCGCTTGCGGTGACACGGTGCCAAAGGGCCGAGCCCAGCGGCGACGGAGCCTGTTAAGAACCCATCCTAACGCCCGCGAGTTCTCGGGCCGGGAGGTGTCACCTGCGCGCCGTCGCTGTGTTCCCTGCCGACAGGACCATCCGCATCGTCGACCATCCGGAGCCTCGGCTCGAGGCCGACACCGACGTGCTGCTGGAGATGCTGGACGTGGGCGTGTGCGGCACCGACCGCGAGATCGCGCGGTTCCAGTACGGGAGCCCGCCGCCGGCGTCGCCCTACCTCGTCATCGGACACGAGTCGCTCGCCAGGGTGCTCCAGGTGGGGCGGACCGTGACCCGGATGAGGCCCGGCGATCTCGTCGTCACCATGGTCCGGCGGCCCTGTGGTCACCCGGAGTGCAGGGCCTGCTCCAGGGACCACCAGGACTTCTGCTTCACGGGCGACTTCACCGAGCGCGGCATCAAGGGACGCCACGGCTTCATGACGGAGCGCGTGGTCGACGACCAGCGTTTCCTGCACCTCGTGCCTGGGCACTTGCGCGAGGTAGGGGTACTCGTGGAGCCCCTCACCATCGCCGAGAAGGCGCTGATCCAGGTGTGGGACGTTCAGGAACGCCTCCCCTGGACCGCGGCGGGGGTTCCCGCGGGATCGGGACACGGAGAGAAGGCGATGGTGCTGGGAGCCGGCCCGGTAGGGCTCCTCGGCGCCCTGGCCCTCCTCGTCCGCGGCTTCGAGACCTGGGTTTACTCCCTGGAGCCTCTCGACGACCCGAAGGCGCGCTGGGCGGAGTCGGTCGGGGCGCGCTTCGTCTCGGCCGCGACCACCACCCTCGCAGAGGCGGCCCGCGCGATCGGCAACGTCGACCTGATCTACGAGGCGACCGGGGTTGCCGGTGTGGCGTTCCACGCCCTCGCCGTGCTGGGTGTGAACGGCGTGTTCGTCTTCACAGGCGTGCCCGGGATCAGGGGTCCCATCGAGCTGGACGCCGGCGAACTGATGCGGAACCTGGTCCTCGAGAACCAGCTCGTATTCGGCACGGTCAACGCGGGCGCCGACGCGTTCCAGGCGGCGGCCGACGACCTCGCCCGGTTCCACGCGCGGTGGCCGCAGCAGCTCCGCGAGCTCATCACCCGCCGCTACGCACCGGAGGAGGCCCCGGCGCTGCTGACGAGCCCCGCCTCGGGGATCAAGTCGGTGGTGAGTTTCGCGGAGGCCGGGTGACGGGCCCACCGAAGGACGCGGAGCGGCGCCGGCTCGACGAGGACGAGAGGCGCGAGCGGAACTGGACCCGGTGGGGCCCGTACCTGCCGGCGCGGCAGTGGGGCACCGTGCGCGAGGACTACTCGCCGGACGGGGCTAGCTGGGCGTCCTTTTCCCACGACCAAGCGCGCAGCCGCGCCTACCGCTGGGGAGAGGACGGCTTGCTCGGTATCACCGATCGTGAGTGTCGCGTGTGCTTCGCCCTCTCCCTCTGGAACGGAAGGGATCCCATCCTGAAGGAGCGGCTGTTCGGCCTCACCGGCCCGGAGGGGAACCACGGCGAGGACGTGAAGGAACTCTACTACTACCTGGATGCTACTCCGACCTCCTCGTACCTCAAGGCGCTCTATAAGTATCCTCAGGGCGAGTTCCCCTACGCGCGGCTGCTGGAGGAAAACCGGAGGCGGGGCCGTGACCAGCCGGAGTTCGAGATCGAGGACACCGGCGTCTTCGACCTCGATCGCTACTTCGATGTCCTCGTGGAGTACGCGAAGGCCGCCCCCGACGACATCCTGATCCGGGTGACCTGCGCGAACCGGGGCCCCGAGCAGGCGACGCTTCACCTGCTCCCCACCCTGTGGCTGCGCAACACGTGGGCCTGGGGCCGGACCGGCGAGGGCTACTGGCCGAAGGGGCGCATCGCCCGCGCCGCCGACGGCGTGCTCCTCGCCGACCACCCGTCCCTGGGACGGCTGCGACTCGCCTGCGAGGCCGTGGGGGGCGTCTCTCCCCGCCTGCTCTTCACGGACAACGAGACCAATGCCGAGCGGCTCTTCGCGGCCAGGAACGCAAGTCGGTACGTGAAGGACGCGTTCCACCGGCTGGTCGTCCACGGTGAGGAGGGCGTGGTGAACCCGGAGGGCGCCGGAACGAAAAGCGCGGCGTGGTACCAGCTGGCCATCCCCGCAGGCGCCGAGGCCTCCGTGCGCCTCCGCCTCACGGCGGACGGGGACGTCTCCCGGGACGTCTTCCATCCGGAGTTCGACGACCTCATGAGCCGGCGGGCTGAGGAGGCCGATGCCTTCTTCGCCGTGTACCGGGATTCCCCCCTCACCACCGAGGAGCGCCGGATCGTCCGCCAGGCCGACGCCGGGATCCTCTGGTCGAGACAGTTCTACGGCTACGTAGTGGAACAGTGGCTCGACGGCGATCCGGCGCAGCCGCCGCCCTCCCCGGCCCGTCGCGCCGGGCGGAACCGCGGCTGGGAGCACCTGTATGCGCGCGACGTCCTCTCGGTACCCGACACTTGGGAGTACCCGTGGTTCGCCGCCTGGGATCTCGCCTTCCAGTGCGTGGCGGTGGCACGCACCGACCCGAGCTTCGCGAAGCATCAGCTCCTGCTGCTCTGCCGCGAGTGGTACATGCACGCCAACGGTGAGCTCCCGGCGTACGAGTTCGCCTTCGACGAGGTCAATCCGCCGGTGCACGCCTGGGCCGCGTGGCGCGTCTATCAGCTCGCGGCGCAACGGGGCTTCGGGCAGGATCGGCTGTTCCTGGAAGGCGTCTTCCAGAAGTGCATGATGAACTTCACCTGGTGGGTGAACCGCGAGGACGTCGAGGGGAACGACCTGTTCACCGGCGGATTCCTCGGCCTCGACAACATCGGCTTCTTCGACCGATCGAGGCCCCTGCCCGGCGGAGGGCGCCTGCAGCAAGCGGATGGCACCGCCTGGATGGCGTTCTACTGCTCCACCATGCTGGCCATCGCGCTCGAGCTCGCCCGCGAAGATCCGGCGTACGCCGACATCGCCTCGAAGTTCTTCGAGCACTTCATGGGCATCGTCCGCGCCATGAACGAGCTCGGAGGTACCGGCCTCTGGGACGAACAGGACGGCTTCTACTACGATCAGGTGCTCGTGGACGGGCATGCCATCCCGCTGCGCGTCCGTTCCATGGTGGGGCTCATCCCCCTCTTCGCGGTTGAGACGCTGGACGCGAAGCAGCTTTCCTCCCTGCCTCTGTTCCAGGCGCGGCTGCGCTGGGTCCTCGACAACAAGCCCGAGCTCGCGAGGAACATCGCCCTCATGCGCCCGGACGAGGGCGACGAGCACCGGTTGCTCGCCGTCCCTTCGCGGGAGCGCCTGGAGCGGGTCCTTCGATACCTCCTCGACGAGCGAGAGTTCCTGTCACCCTACGGCGTGCGCTCCCTGTCGAGGTTCCACCGCGACCACCCCGCGAGCCTGCGCCTGGGGAGCGAGGAGCTGCTGGTCCGCTACGTCGCCGGCGATTCCGACTCGGGCCTCTTCGGCGGGAACTCGAACTGGCGGGGGCCGGTCTGGTTCCCGCTGAACTACCTGCTCATCGAGGCGCTCAAACGCTTCCACCGTTTCTACGGCGACTCGCTGGAGGTGGAGTGCCCAACCGGATCGGGACGAACGGTGACGCTGCTCGAGGTGGCGGAGGAACTCGAGGGACGGCTAGCTCGGCTCTTTTTGCCGGACGCCCGCGGACGGCGGCCGATCCACGGTGACCGCGCCCGATACGCCGGCGACCCGCACTTCCGGGACCTGTTGCTCTTCCACGAGTACTTCGACGGTGACGACGGGAGGGGGCTGGGTGCGAGCCACCAGACCGGCTGGACGGCGCTGGTGGCCAACGTCCTCGAGCGGGTGGCCGCGGCACGCGCTGCGCGGGGGCGGCCCGCTCCGTGAGCTCCGCCGGGGCCTCGAGGCAAGCGGCACGCTCCCTTCCCGAGGAGTGGCCACTCTGGTGCTCCGAGCTGGTCGGGACCGCGCTGCTCGTCCTGGTCGGCTGTTCGTTCGTCATCCTGGACTTCGGCGCGGGGAGCCCGGTGGTCGCCCTGCTGCCCGGCGCCGGCCCTCGGCGCGCGCTCACCGGGTTCCTCTTCGGCAGCGTGGGAGCGCTCATCGCCATTTCACCGGTGGGCAAAGTTAGCGGCGCGCACATCAACCCGGTGGTCACGCTCGCGTTCTGGCTCCTGCGTCGCATGAAGACGCGGGTGGCGGTGGGCTACGTCATCGCTCAGGTCGCGGGAGGCATCCTGGGAGCGGCCGCCCTGCTGGTATTTGGCACCTTGGGCGCGAGCGCCGGCTACGCGACCACGGGCCCAGGACCTGCCGGCGCCTGGTTCGCCGTGCTTGGCGAGGTGGGGGCAACGTTCTGTCTCATCGCTGGGTTGCTTCACTTCCTCGGTCATCCCCGCCTGCGCGCGTTCACACCCGCGCTCTTTCCTTTCCTCTACGCGGTGCTGGTCTGGGTCGAGGCACCGCTCTCCGGAACCAGCACCAACCCGGCCCGGAGCCTCGGGCCCGGACTGGTCACCTGTACGATGAAGGGATGGTGGATCTACTGGCTGGGGCCGCTCCTCGGCACCTTCCTGGGGGTCGCGACCATGCATGCTCCCTGGGCTCGTTCGCTCGAGGTCCGCGTGGCCAAGGTCTTTCATTTCGAGCACGATCGCTTCGGCCTATTCCGCGCTGGCCACGCGCTCACCGACATGCAACAGCGGTGACCGGGAGCTACCGCGGGGGCTGGTCGCGCAGCGTCCGTCGCGCCTCGACCACCTCGTCCGAGAGGCGGGCGTCGTAGATCGAGCGAGGCACCATCGTCCGCGCCACGAGCGCGGCCGTGCCCACCGCCACCAGGAGGGCAAGATGCACGCCCGGTCGCGGCCGGTCAGCTCCATGACTGGACCACGGTGGTTCGGGCCCTGCGTGGTCGCCGCCCGAACCGCCCCGGCCCCCAGCAGGGCCAGCGGCCCGGGCGTCACGCCGGGCCAGGCCGAGGACCAGGCGTAGCCCAGGACGCCACCGAGCATTGCTCCCACCGTCGAGGATGGCGTGAACAGGCCGCCGGGCGCCCGCTGCGCGTGCACAGCAGGATCGCCGCGGACTTCAGCACGACAGCGCCAGCAGGAGGGCGGGCGCCACCTGGCCCACGAAGGCCGGCTGAGAGACGTCCTTGCCGTTGCCCAGCACCTGCGGGAAGCTTGTCGAGACGATGCCGAGCAACGCCAGCGCCACCGACGGCGCCAGCGCCGCCGCCATCCGTGCGGCTTGTTGCCGTCGCCCCAGCGGGCGAGTACGTAGCCGACCGAGACCTCGCCCACGACCGGCCTGCCGGCAGAACGGCGCGCTGATGTCGCGACGGGCAGGGTGGAACGTCACCGCCGTTCGTGTAGCGCGTCGTAGCAGCGAGGGTCGTGTGGCCAACCAGCCCCTCATCCTCTAAGGACCGCGATGGGCTGCCTCGATCGGCACCGTCCGGGGCCTGGATCCCGTCGCGCCGCGCGGTCAGACACACCGCAGGGGCGTGGCCCATGCCTTCGGGCGGATCAAGGGGGGGCGACACCGCCAGCGCGGTGCGGTAATGAAGGCTGAACTCGCCAACCGGATGACCATGCCTCGCCCGTCGGCGGGGACTTGCTGGAATTCCTGAAGGGCCGGGTATTGGCAGGGGTGGCGGTACCAACGACGAGAACCGAGGAGTAGCAAATGCCCAATGTCGTCCTGCTCCGCCACGGCGAGAGCAGTTGGAACCTGGAGAACCGATTCACCGGGTGGACGGATGTAGACCTGTCAGAGCGCGGCATCGCCGAGGCTCGCCGTGCCGGGCTTCTCCTCAAGAAGGATGGCTACGTCTTCGACGTGGCCTTCACATCAGTGCTCAAGCGGGCTATCCGCACGTTGTGGATTGCACTCGACGAAATGGACCTCATGTGGATCCCGGTCCACCATTCGTGGCGGCTGAACGAACGCCATTACGGTGCGTTACAAGGCCTCAACAAGGCCGAGACGGCAGGAAAGTACGGCGATGCTCAGGTCAAGCTCTGGCGCCGCAGCTACGACATCCAGCCTCCGGCACTGACCCGGGAAGACCCGCGTTGGCCTGGTCGCGACCCGCGCTACCAGGACCTCGCACCTCGAGACACCCCGTTGACCGAGTGCCTGAAGGATACGGTGGCCCGCTTTCTGCCCTATTGGCACGAGGCCATCGCTCCGGCAATCAAGTCAGGGTTGCGAGTGATCATTGCGGCCCACGGCAACAGCCTGCGGGCGCTGGTCAAGTACCTCGACAACGTCTCCGACGATGATATCGTGGAGTTGAACATTCCGACCGGTGTGCCGCTGGTCTACGAGCTGGATGCGGATCTCAAGCCCCTCAAGCACTGCTACCTGGGCGATGCCGAGGAAATCCGCAAAGCTCAGGAAGAAGTCGCACAGCAGGGACGAAGAAGAAGTCCTTGAGTGCCAGGGGACCCGAAACCCGGCATGAACCTCGGCGGACAGGTGAAAACCGGCCAGGTGCGGACGGGTCAAAACCGGCCAGCGGCCGGGGCCCGAGACCGGTTCGCTTCTACCCTGCGGCCTCCTCCTTTTGCAAGGTCTGACGGGTGCGCCAGCTGCGGGGTCCGCACTTGAGGACGTGGGCGTGGTGGAGGAGCCGGTCGAGCATGGCGGAGACGGCGGCGACGTCGCCGAGGAGCTTTCCCCAGTCCTCGACGGGGCGGTTGGAGGTGATGAGG